>NZ_ARVW01000001.1:5204500-5878500 GCF_000384315.1 Amycolatopsis nigrescens CSC17Ta-90
ACCATCTGGATCATCGGCGGGCTCGGCGTCTGGCTGACCGGGCCGAGCATCGGCGCCACCGTCGGCGCTTCCGGGCTGGCCTTCGGCTGGCTGGCTTACCTGCTGGTGCGCGGGATCTTCAACCGCAGCATGGGACAGCTCGTGGTGGCCGTGGTGCTGCTGTTCGTCTGGGGCGGCATGCTGTGGGGCGTGTTGCCGGGCAACCCGGGAATCTCCTGGCAGGGGCACCTGTTCGGCGCGCTGGCCGGGGTGCTGGCGGCCTGGATCGCGGCCAAGGCGGACCGTTCCCGCGCGGCCAAGGCGAGCCCTCCGGCGCCCGGTAGCCTCGGGGTGTGACCCGCGGACCAAGCCAGAACGCACCGATCGGGGTTTTCGACTCGGGGGTGGGCGGGCTCACCGTCGCTCGCGCCATCGTGGACCAGCTGCCCGCCGAGCGGCTGCGCTACGTCGGCGACACCGCGCACAACCCGTACGGCCCGCTGCCCATCGCGAGGGCCCGCGAGCTGGCGCTGGCCGCGTTGGACGAACTGGTCGACGGCGGGGTCAAGGCGCTGGTGATCGCCTGCAACACGGCGTCCGCGGCTTGCCTGCGCGACGCCAGGGAACGCTACGACGTGCCGGTGGTCGAGGTGGTGCTGCCCGCCGTCCGACGGGCCGTGGCCAGTACGCACAGCGGCCGGATCGGCGTGATCGGCACCGAGGGCACGGTGCGTTCGCGGGCCTACGAGGACGCCTTCGCGGCCGCCACCGGGGTGACGGTGACCAGCGTGGCCTGCCCGCGGTTCGTCGATTTCGTCGAGCGCGGGATCACCTCGGGCCGGCAGGTGCTCGGCCTGGCACAGGGCTACCTCGAGCCGCTGCTGCGTGCCGAGGTGGACACCATGGTGCTCGGCTGCACGCACTATCCGTTGCTCACCGGCGTGCTGCAGATCGTGATGGGGCAGCAGGTCACTTTGGTGTCCAGCGCGGAAGAAAGTGCGAAAGACGTGGTGCGGGTGCTCACCGAGCTCGATCTGCTCGCGGATCGGGGCGAAACGCCTGCACACGAGTTCGTGGCGACCGGTTCGGCGGAGCCGTTCGCCAGGCTCGCCCGGCGCTTCATGGGCTTCGCACCGGGTGTGCTCGCTCCCACGGTCTCCTGATTTGCGGCGGTTCAGCATAAGGTGTGCTGCGTGCGACTGATCATTCTCGGTTGTTCGGGCAGCATCCCCGGGCCGGACGCGGCCGCGTCGGGCTATCTGCTCGAAGCGGACGGCTTCCTGCTCGGACTGGAGCTCGGCAACGGTGCCCTGGCCAGACTCCAGGCCGAGCGCGACCCTTTCGACCTGGACGCGCTCCTGCTGTCCCATCTGCATCCGGACCACTGCGCCGACTTCAGCGCGCTGACCGTGCTGCGCCGCTACCATCCGGCGCCGCCGTACGAGACGCGTCCGCGAAGGCTGCCGGTGTACGGGCCGGAGGACGCGCCTCAGCGGCTGGTCAACGCGTTCGCGGCCAACGAGGCCGAACGGCTGCAGACCGACCTCTCCGACGTGTACGAGTTCCACACGTTCGGCGAACAGCCGCAGCGGATCGGCCCGTTCGAGGTCACCGCGTTCCCGGTGGAACATCCGACGCCGGCGTTCGGGCTGCGGATCAGCCACGGCGGCAGGACCGTGGCCTACAGCGGGGACACCGGCATGTGCCCGGTGCTCGAAGAGCTGTCGCGCGAGGCCGACGTGCTGCTCTGCGAGGCGTCCTGGACCGACGCGGCGGACCGTCCGCCGGGGGTGCACCTATCCGGCCGGGAGGCGGGCGCGATCGCGGCCCGTGCCGCGCCCAAGCGGTTGCTGCTCACCCACGTCGCGCCCTGGACCGACCGGGAAGCCGTGCTGGCCGAGGCCAAGGTCTTCTTCCCCGGGGCCGAGCTCGCCGAGCAGGGTGCGGTTTACGACCTCGGCCCGGCGTAGCAGCAGCCAGGCGAGCAGGCCGACCGGGATGATCAGCCAGCAGGACAGCAGCCGGTAGGCCAGCACCGCGGCGGTGGCGGGCGACTCGGCCGCGCCGGCCGAGACCAGCCCGGCGAGCAGGCTCAGCTCGATCACGCCGATGCCGCCAGGGGTGAGCGGGAGCTGCCGGACGATCTGCACGGTGAGGTAGACCCCGGCCAGCTCGGCAACGCCGAGGTCGAGGCCGAAGGCCCTGGTCGCGGCGTACAGGCAGAGCAGGTCGGTCAGCCAGTTCCCGGCCGCCGAGGCCAGCGCCAGCGCCCAGTGCCGGGGCGGCACCGCCCTGGACCGGAGCACCGCGTCCACCAGCGGCCGCAGCAGCGAGGCGAGCCGGGGCCGCCGCGCGGAAAGCCTCGCCAGCGGGTCACCGCGCGGCGGGCGCCTGGTGTGCCGCGCCCGGCGCACCAGCGATCCGAGCACGGCCGCTGCGGCCAAGCAGGCCAGCCCGGTCAGCGCGGGGTGGGTGTGCCACGCCTCGGACACCCGCAGCACGCCCGAGGTGAGCGCGCCGGTCAGGTAGAGCAGCACCAGGCCGAGCAGGGAGAGCAACCCGGACAGCACCATCACCGTGGTCGCCGAGGTGCGGTCCGCGCCGCCGGCCCGGAACTGGCGGAAGGCGTAGCCGGCGGAGATCGCGGAACCGGCGGGCAGGCTGATCGAGATGGCCGAGCGGCTGTAGGACAGCGCGAGCATCCTGGCCCTGGGCATGGTGACGCCGAACGCGATCAGCAGCCGGCGTTGCTGGCGGGCGAACAGGGCCATCGAGACGAACTCGGCGACCGCGCCCGCCAGCAACCAGCGCGGGTCGGCGAGGCGCAGGGCGCGCAGCACCTCCGCCGGGGCCGGGATCCGGTCGCGCAGGGTCAGCACCATCAGGGCCGCCACCACGAGCACACCCAGCGTCTGGAGCACCTTGCGGCGTCGTCTGTCCATGGCGCACCCCTAATTTCATCTTACGATGAATTATGCGCGCCGCGGATACCTTGTCAACGTGTGTTGAAATACAGCCGGAGGGTCAGCCGGCCGCGGTCTCCGCGAGGTAGGAGTCCAGCAACTCGGTGAGGTAGGCGTTCAGCAGCGCCTGCCCGCCCAGTGCGCTGCCGGGCAGGTCGAACTCGGCCATGTGGTAGGCCAGCTCGGCGCCCTTCCGGCTCGGCGTCGCGTTGCCGACGTCGGTGAACCAGTCGAGGATCGTGATCTGGCGCGGCTGGCCGGGACCGGCCGGCACGGAGATCAGGTCGGTCAGCGGCGGCCTGTTGCGCAGGGTCAGCCGGTACAGCTCGGAGAACTGGTAGAAGCGCTGTTCCACGCCGGTGGCTTCGAGGCCGTGCGTCCGCTCGGCCAGCGCGACCCCGTGCTCGGTGGACGCCTGCTCGGCCTCGCTCCATGCCTTGTCGTGCGCCGAGCGGGCGGTCAGCCGTCCGGCACCCAGTTCGGTCAGGTAGCTCGCCCAGCGAAGTGACCCGGGGTTGCCGAAGGTGTCGGCGGAGCGGCCGAGCGCGATCGCGATCCCGCGCTCGATACCCTCCACGATTCCGGAGTCCACATAGGACACCCAGCTGCCCGGCTCGCCCATCCGGTTGTCGTGGAAGAACTGGATGATGCCCTCGATGTTGCGCCAGCGCGGGAGGTAGCCGGGGACGAGCTCGGCCGCCGGGCCCGCGGAGAGCGTGCGGACCAGCTCCAGCCGTTCCGGCATGGTCATCCGGTTGATCTCCTCGGCGCCGCAGTCCAGGCTCGCCGCGCACTGGGCGGGCGTGCGGTGCTCTGCTGCTGCGGCGAGCGCCGGTGCGAAGGCGCAAAGCAGCACGGAGACCAGGAAAGTGGCAACGGCGGACCGCGCTCGTGTCATCATTCGCCCCAGTGTCGTAGATCACATTCGGCACCCTAGCGTGTTGGCTCGATGTCAACAAGCTCTTGGCGCGACCGCTACCCGGCGCCTTCCGGGAGGGTTCTAGAGTGCAGCCGTGGCGAGAAAAGATGGCAGGAACGACGACCAGCTCCGGGACGTGAAGATCACGCGCGGATACCAGCAGTGGCCGGCCGGTTCGGTGCTGATCGAGTTCGGCAACACGCGCGTGCTGTGCGCGGCCAGCGTTACCGAGGGGGTGCCGCGCTGGCGTTCCGGCTCCGGCCTCGGCTGGGTCACCGCGGAGTACGCGATGCTGCCCTCGGCGACCAACACGCGGAGCGACCGCGAGTCGGTGAAGGGCCGGATCGGCGGCCGCACGCACGAGATCTCCCGGCTGATCGGGCGTTCCCTGCGGGCCTGCATCGACCTCGCCGCGCTCGGCGAGAACACCATCGTGATCGACTGCGACGTGATCCAGGCCGACGGCGGCACCAGGACCGCGGCGATCACCGGCGGCTATGTCGCACTCGCCGACGCGGTCACCTGGCTCGGCGCCGCCAACCGGCTCGCGGATCCGCAGCCGCTGTCCTCGTCGGTGGCCGCGATCAGCGTCGGCGTGGTGGACGGCCGGGTCCGGCTGGACCTGCCGTACGAAGAGGACTCGCGGGCCGAGGTGGACATGAACGTTGTCGCCACCGACGCCGGCACGCTGATCGAGGTGCAGGGCACCGGCGAGGGCGCCACCTTCGCGCGGTCCACTTTGGACACCATGCTGGACATGGCGCTGGCGGGCTGCGCCGAGCTCACCCGGCAGCAGGTGGCGGCGTTGGCCGCCCCGTATCCCGGCGAGCTGCCCGAACCGCGTCCGGACAAGAAGTCGAAGGGCTCGAAATGACCCGCCTCCTGCTGGCCACCCGCAACGCCAAGAAGCTGGAAGAGCTGCGCCGGATACTGGCCGCCGAGGGGATCGAAGGGCTCGAGGTGGTCGGCCTGGTCGATGTGGACGAGTTCGAAGAGGCGCCCGAGATCGGTGCCACCTTCGAGGAGAACGCGCTCGCCAAGGCCAGGGATGCGGCGGAGGCGACCGGCCTGCCGTCGATCGCGGACGACTCCGGGCTGAGCGTGGACGCGCTGAACGGGATGCCCGGCGTGCTCTCCGCGCGCTGGTCCGGCCGGCACGGTGACGACCAGGCCAACCTGGAGCTGGTGCTCGCCCAGCTCGCCGACGTGCCGGACGAACGCCGCGGCGCCGGCTTCGTGTGCGCCGCCGCGCTGGTCGATCCGGACGGCGACGAGGTCGTCGTGCACGGCGACTGGGGTGGCACTCTGGCCAGGAAACCCAGCGGTACCAACGGTTTCGGCTACGACCCGATCTTCGTGCCGGACGATGAGGAGCGCACCTCCGCCGAACTGGACCCGGCGGAAAAGGACGCGCTGTCCCACCGCGGCATCGCCCTGCGCGCCCTGCTTCCCCACCTACGCGAGCTGGCCGACGAGGTCAGGCGGTGAGTTTGAGGTCCTTGAGCAGCTTGGCCACGTGCCCGGTGGCGCGGACGTTGTACTGCGCGACCGCGATCTCGCCCTCCGGGTCGACCACGAAGGTGGACCGGATGACGCCCTGCACCACGCGGCCGTAGTTCTTCTTCTCGCCGAACGCGCCCCACTCGGTGAGCACGGTCTTCTCCGGGTCGCTCAGCAGCGGGAAGGTCAGCTGCTCGGCTTCGACGAACTTGGCCAGCTTCGCGGGCTTGTCCGGCGAAATGCCGAGCACCTGGTAGCCGGCGCCGTTGAGCTGGGCGAGGCTGTCGCGGAAGTCGCAGGCCTGCTTGGTGCAGCCGGGTGTGCCGGCCGCCGGGTAGAAGTAGACGACGACGTGCTTGCCGCGGAAGTCGGACAGCGAGACGTCGTTGCCTTCGCTGTCCGGCAGGGTGAACCCGGGTGCCTTGTCGCCGGCGGAAAGCCGTTGCTGCTCACTCATGCGGTGAGCGTATCCGGAGGGGAACCTCAGGCCGGACCGGAGTAGGTCACGACCACCGGGCTGGTGGCCTCCGGCCGGATGGTCAGTTCCAGGTCGGCCGGCTCGGGGGTGACCGCGAAGGCGAGGTTCATCCTGACGTTGCGGGCCGGCGGAACGTCCTTGCCGGCCTCTACGATGCCGCTGAAGCCCTGGGTGGCGTCGACCACCTGCTTGGCCTGGGTGCCCGCGACGGTGGCGACCACGGAAAAACCGGACAACCGGTATGGTTGTGCGCCATCATTACGGACCACGATTTCGAAGGCGGCTGCCCTTTCGCTCTGCGGGTACGCGGTGGCGCTGGGGCGGAAGGACTTCGGGGTGGACACCGAGACCACCACCCCGTTGTCGAACCGGTAGTCCCCGCCGAAGGTCACCGTCGCCTTCACCGGCGCGACCGCGCCGCGGGCCACCGGGTTGACCCCGAGCGCCGCGTTGGTCTCGCCGCCTTCCACCGCCGCCGCGCAGGCTCCGCAGGCGAGCGACGCGAGCAGCGCGCAGGCGGCGAGCACGTGCCTGGGGGTGCGCACAGGCGCCACTCCTTTACTCCAACCGGCGGAAGCTTGGGTCCGTTCGGGGTAGGTACTTCTGCCGAACCCGACCCACTGTGGACTCAGCCGGGCGCGCGTGCGAGCTACCTGACCGGGTTGACGCGGAGCTGGTGTAAGCCTGTGTCCGATCCGTGATCGGATTGGCACGACGGGTGAGGGTTCTGCCGTTTAACCGTCTTTTCAGGCGGCGAGCGCGAAGAACAGGATGAAGACGGCGAGCCCGACCAGCCACACCACGATGAGCCAGCCGAAGTCACGCCACGGATCGATGGTCCGGTTGTCCTCGCCGGGCACGTAGACGCCGCGCATCTCGAACCAGTCCACCCAGTGCAGCAGCCACCGGATGGGGTTGCGAGCCATGGCCGGGCCTCCAAGCGGTGCGGGCGGATCTCCAACGGTGCCACAGTACGACCGCGCCGGCACACGGCCGGGCGAGCGGCCGTGCGTGTCGCCGCCCTAGTACGGTCTACGAGAGTTGGGAGGAGCTGCGATGCCGAGCACCGCCGCGCACAACGGGGACGAGATCTACTTCGAGGCGCACGGGGAGGGCCCGGTCGTGCTGCTCTACAACGCTGACCCGCGGGTGCCGGAGCATCCGCTGAAGGCGCAGGCGACCGGGCTGCGCGAGGCGCTCGTCGAAGAGCTGTCCGGCCGCTACCGGGTGGTGCTGCTGAGCTATCCGGGCAAGCCGAAGGACGACAGCCTCACCCCGGAGACCGTGACCACCGATCTGCTCGCTGTCGCGGACGCCGCGGGGGCGGACCGGTTCGCCTGGTGGGGGTACTCGTGGGGCGGTGTCATCGGGCTGCAGCTGGCGATCCGCACTGACCGGCTGACCGCGCTGGCGATGACCGGTTTCCCGCCGGTGGACGGGCCCTATTCGGAGATGCTGCACTGCAGCCGGGTCATCGCCGCTGCCGATCCGGCCGCGCTCGGGATTCCGGCGGAGCTGGCCGTCCAGTACCCGCAGTTCGTCAAGTACTACGAAGGGCTTCAGGGCTTCGACGACCGCGCCGCGCAGCGCGACGTGTCCTGCCCGAAACTGTGCTTCGTCGGCGGGGCGGACGAACTGAGCCTTGGCGGCGAGTTCATCACGCACCTCGGTGACACCGTCGCCGGGCGGCGGGACGAGCTGGAGTCGCTCGGCTGGGAGGTCGACATCGTGCCCGGCGAGGACCACGTCGGCGCCTGCCGCGCCGACGTGGTGGTGCCGAGGCTTTCCGCCTTCTTCGACGAGCACCTGCGCTGAGCGATCCGGCGGGCTACATGCCGGTCGCCCCGTCGATCCGCTCCCGGAGCAGGTCCGCGTGGCCGTTGTGCCTGGCGTACTCGGCGATCATGCTCACCACGATCCGGCGCAGCGAGACCGGCTCGCCGGTGCTCAGCTGGACGCCGGTGTCGTCCAGCGAAGCCGCGGCCAGGATCTCGTTGGCGCGGCGGCATTCCGCCCGCCACACCTCGAGTGCCTCGCCGGGATCCCCGTCCAGCGCTTCGAAGTCCTGTTCGGGGTCGTCGTCGGTGTAGTAGAGCATCGGCACGTCCTCGCCGGCGAACTGGATCCGGAACCACCAGCGCTCCGTCCCGGCCAGATGCCGCAGCAAACCGTGCAGGGAAAGGGAAGACGGCGGCACGGCCCGTTCGGAGAGCCGCTCCGGCGGGACGCCGGCGCACTTGAGCTCGAAGGTCTGGCGGTGCCAGTCCAGGTAGGCGGTCAGGGTTTCGCGCTCGTCGCCGACCGCCGGTGGGGTGGCGCGGGTGTCCGCGGCCCACTTCGGCGCGTAGTGGTGGGGAACGGGGACGCTGGTCATGGGCTGCCTTCCGGTCCGGGAACCAGGAGTGTGGCAGCCGGCACCGACAAATTTCCGGCGGCGGCGATGAGTTCCCGCCTCGGCACGGGTACCAGTGACATGACTACCGACGAACAGCAGATCCGCACCCTGATCGAACAATGGGCCGCCGCGGTGCACCGGGGAGACCTGCCCGGTGTGCTGACCGGCCACGCCGACGACATCGTGATGTTCGACGTCCCACCGCCTTACCAGGGCATTCGCGGTATCGACGGGTACCGCGAATGCTGGCCGCCGTTCTTCGAATGGCAGGCGCAGGGCGCCACCTTCGACATCGAGTCCCTCGACATCACCGCCGGGTCGGACGTCGCCTACGCCCAGGCCCTGTTGCGCTGTGGAACCTCGAAGGAGTTCGCCGAGAACCCGGACAACCGCCTGCGGCTGACGCTCGGCCTGCGCAAGGAACAGGGCCGCTGGGTGGTCGCCCACGAACACCACTCGTTCCCGCTCACCGGGAACTGAAAGGGACTGCGCCGCAGGTCAGGGTCGGAGTGGGCCCGGTGAGACTCGAACTCACACTGGCACGGACCTAAACCGTGTGCCTCTGCCAATTGGGCTACGGGCCCCGACCGGACAAGCCTAGCTGGCCGGGAACCGGCCTTGCTCGGCGTGGCCGGTGCGACGGGCGGGGCGCGGGTGATCTACCGTGGTGCCTCTGCGAACGCTTGCCTGGCAAGGAGGACCCGTGGCCCGCGACCCGGAGACCATCGAGCGTGAGATCGAGAAGGCGCGCGACGCGCTGGCATCGACCTTGGATCAGCTCGGCACCAAGGCCAGTCCGAAGCGGCTCGCCGACTCGGCCAAGACCAGTGTGCGGTCGAAGCTGGACGAGCCCAAGGTGAAGTTCCCGCTGATCGGCATCGGTGCGCTGATCGGCTTTCTGCTACTGCGCAAACTGTTCCGCTAGGCCCGAGCCACCGGTGGGGTCACCGAGCCGCCGACGGTCACCGAACCGGCGACCGGCCCCGGTGACTTCACCGGCTTGGCGCCCTTCGTGGTGTTCAGCGCGTCCGCGATCGGCGCCATCTTGCCGTTGGACAGGTCCACGTTCGGGCCCTTCGGCTTCTCCTTGACCGGTTCGGCCACCTCGTCCGCCGACGCGGCGCTCTCCGTGGCCGGCGTCGTGGAGTCGCTGCCGGACCCGGCGGGCTCCTTTCCGGACGCCTCGGATGTTTCAGCCGTCTCAGCCGCTTCAGGGGCCTCCGGAGCCTCCGGGGCCGCAGCGGTCTCAGGGCGGGTCAACCTGGCGGTCATGTACACGGTGGTGAACTCGAGGGCGCTGCCGTTCAGCAGGTGCACCACGGTCGCGTCCTTACCCGCCGTGTTCAGCTTCTCGACCAGCTGGTCGGTCCTGTCCCGTGCGGCGATTATTCCGGGCGCACGCGCGGTCATCGTCTTGCCGAAGCCGGTGACCGTGATCGTCCAGTCCTCGTCTTCCTGCACATAGACGGCGGTGATCGGTTCCATCATCGGGTCTCACCCCTCCCTGCTGGATGCTCCATCTACGGGGACTACCTCACCGCCACTTCATGACGGCAACTGGCAGTTAACCCGATCGGGCGTGCCAACGCCGCCGTTTTGTCGAACTTCCCACCTGGTATATCGATACATCAACACGACTCTGTGTCACAAGTGACCGAAGAGAATGTGCTGTGCGTGACGACCAGATGGCCTAATCCGGGTCGCTCGTGCCGGCTCGGCGGGCCAGTCCGCCCCACAGCATGTCCATCGCGTACCCGGTCGCCAGCTCCGGAGTGATTTCGTCGTTGCGCTCGCACCAGATCGCGAGCCGCTCGCAGGCGCCGACCACGATCTCCGCGGACGCCTCCACCTGCTGGCTCGAGTCGGCGTCGAAATAGCCGCTCATCAGCGCGCCGATGAGGTCGGTCTGCTGCTGCCGGGTCTGCTCGATCGCGTCCGCCGCGCTGGTGCCGATCAACGCCATCTCGTGTCGCAGCAGCGACCAGGACTGGCGGTGCTCGCGGATGAACACGAAGAACGCGTGCAGCCCCCTGCGCAGCGCGTCCTCGGCGCCGGCCGCGCCCGTCACGGCCTGTTCGGTGACCTTGCGCAGCTCCGAGCGCGACTCCGCGATACAGGCCACGAGCAGGCCTTCCTTGGAGTTGAAGTACTCGTAGAGCATCGGCTTCGAGACGCCGACCCGCTCCGCGATCTCGTCCATCGACGCCGACACGTAGCCGCGCTCGGAGAAGACCGCCTCGGCGATTTCGATCATCTGCCGCTCCCGCTCGGCCCTGGGCATGCGCTTGCGGCGCGCCGGGACACCTTCGGCGGTGGGCTTCGGGGAGGCGGTCACGAAGCTACTCTACCGGAAGTAACCTACTATGAGTAAGATGGACTCCGGGTAACAGTAAACCTGCGGGCCGAAAAGCCCCGGGACCAGCAGTGACGTCATGGAGGACGGGCAGATGGGCAAGCGCACCGAGACGGGCGTGGTGATCGTCGGGACCGGCTTTTCCGGGCTCGGCATGGCGATCCAGCTCCGCAAGGAAGGCCGTACGGACTTCGTGATCCTGGAGAAGGCCGACGACGTCGGCGGCACCTGGCGGGACAACACGTACCCAGGCTGTGCCTGCGACATCCAGTCGCACATGTACTCGTTCTCCTTCGAGCAGAACCCGGACTGGAGCAGGTCGTTCTCCCCGCAGCCGGAGATCTGGGACTACCTGCGCCGAGTCGCGGAGAAGTACGACATCTACTCCCACGTGCGGTTCGGCCAGGAGATGACCGGGGCGCGCTGGGACGCCGACGAGAACCGCTGGCACGTGGCCACCAAGGGCGGCGACGAGTTCGTCGGCCAGTTCCTGGTGGCCGGGGTCGGCGCGCTGCACCTTCCGCAGATCCCCGCGCTGCCGGGCATCGAGCGGTTCGCCGGCCGGTCCTTCCACTCCGCGGAGTGGGACCACGACTACGACCTGCGCGGCAAGCGGGTGGCCGTGATCGGCACCGGCGCCAGCGCGGTCCAGTTCGTGCCGCAGATCGCCAAGGACGTGCGGAGCCTGCACCTGTTCCAGCGCACCCCGCCGTGGATCATGCCGAAACCGGACCACGCGATGCCGGGCTGGGCGAGGAAGCTGTTCGCCAAAGTGCCCGGCACCCAGCGGGCCTACCGGAGCGCGCTGTACTGGATGCTGGAAGCCCGCGCGATCGGCTTCAACGGCCACCCCGGCCTGATGAAGCTGGGGCAGAAGCTCGCGAAGCGGAACATCGACAAGAGCGTCAAGGACCCCGGGCTGCGGGCCAAGCTCACCCCGGACTACGTCATGGGCTGCAAGCGGGTGCTCATCTCCAACGACTACTACCCGGCGCTGAACAGGGACAACGTGGACGTGGTCACCGACGGCGTGGCGGAGGTCAAGGAACACAGCATTGTGGACACCGCCGGGGTGGAGCACGAGGTGGACGCGATCATCTACGGCACCGGTTTCCACGTCACCGACGCCTTCGACGACCTGGACCTGACCGGGGTGGACGGCCGCAACCTCGGCAAGGAGTGGGCCACCGAGGGCATGCGGACCCATCTCGGCATCAACGTGTCCGGGTTCCCGAACCTGTTCTTCCTGCTGGGACCGAACACCGGGCTCGGGCACAACTCGGTGGTGTTCATGATCGAATCCCAGATCCGTTATGTGGCGGACGCTATCCGGCTGGTGGAGAAGTCATCGGCCGCCGCGATCGACCCGCGCGCGGAGGCGCAGGAGAAGTTCAATGTGGACATCCAGCGGAAGCTCGACAAGGGCATCTGGACGCAGGGCGGCTGCAAGAGCTGGTACCTGGATGCGAAGGGGGTGAACCGGACCATCTGGCCCGGATTCACCTGGCGCTACTGGCTGAACACCCGGCGGATCACCGCCGCGGACTTCCAGCTCGTCGGCTCCGCCGACCGCGCTCGCGTTAACTCCTAACCCGCTGTCCGTGAAGGGCACCTTGCCTACCTTCAACGTAGGCAAGGTGCCCTTCACGGACGAGCAGGGGTGCGAGGGGAAGGGAGGACCGGCGCGGTCATCGGGGGCGGGGACCACCGCGCCGGTGGTTTTCAGGCGGCCGGGCCGGCCAGTGCGCGCAGCCTGGCCAGCAGGTCCACCGTGGGGATGCCGCACAGCTCGGCCATCCGCTCCACCGCGGCCAGGTCGAGCTGGATCTCCGCGGACGCCTGCTCGCCGGTCTGGGCGAGCCTGCCTTCGGCCCACCGCCGCAGCGGCAGCAGCTCGGGCTGGCTGTCCGCGATCACTCTGGTCAGGTCCAGCCGGACCCGGCCGGGCTCGTCGGTGAACACCCGGCGGTGCACCTTCGCGAGCAGGTCCTGCGGCAGCTCGTCCATCGCCAGGCACAGCTCGACCAGGCGCACCACCGAGCACTGCCGGGTGCCCAGTTCGTAGGTGGCCAGCGTCTGCAGCGAGATCTCGCTCTGCAGGTGCTGGTTCAGCTCCTTGCGCGTCCAGCCGCGCCGCCTGCGTAGTTTGCGGAGCTCTTCGCCGAGAACTCGTTGATAGGTATCGCCGTCGAACCGCACTCCTCGTCCCCTGCCTCGACTATGCGTCGTGTCGCACCCCTGCACCGCTACGCGAGTCGTCTTCACGACTATGAAAGTCGCTAGGTACGCGGCTCTTACGCAACTTCGGCCGAGAGTTTGAGGACAAAAAGGAATACTACGCCGATCGGGCTAATGAGACGGGGCTGAACGGCGTCAGTTGACGCAGGTGACCCCGTCCGCGGTGATCGGCTGGTCACCGGTGGGGGACTGCGCGGGGGCTTCCTGCGACTGTGACCCCGACTGCGACGAAGCCGATGACGGCGGCGAGGACTGGCCGGCGTTCGAGGTCCCGCCGCTGTAGTCCGAGCCGAGGTAGACCGTGACGTGGCCCTTCGCGACCGTCGGGTCCGCCTCCACGGCGAGCCCGCCGAGCGACTCGGCCACGGCCTGCGCGGCCGCCTTGCCGTCCCCGCCGTAGCGCACCGTGCTCGTCTTCCTCGGTGCGGAGTTCGCCGTCTCACCGGGGGTGAAACCCTGACCGGCCAGTGTCTGCGCCACGTTCGCGGCCAGCCCGGTCTTGCCGGAGGAGTTGCGCACGTCCACAGTGGTCGCCTTGTTGTCCTGGGCGGGCGGCGGCTGCGCCGCTGCCGGCTGCGGGGCGAGACCCTGCACGAAGGCGGACACCTGCTTCGGGTCGACCTGGATGGCCGACTCGCCGTCCGGGGTCTTGTAGTCCATGTTGACCACCGGGATCGTGCGGAACTCCAGCTGCCCGCCGGTGAGGCCCTTGAGCTGCTGGGCGAAGCCGAAGATGTCCCAGCCCTGGTTGAGCACCACGGACTTCTTGATCGCGTCGATCAGGCCGGTCAGCTTGCCGGGGTCGGTGAGCGTGCCCGCGGAGAGCACCTTGCCGGCCAGCCCGGCCATGAACACCTGCTGGCGGACCACTCGGTCGAGGTCGCCGTTCGGCAGGCCGTGCCGCTGCCGGACGAAGGCCAGCGCGTCCGCGCCGGACACGGTCTGCTTGCCCGCCTTGAAGTCGGCCCCGGAGTAGGTGTCTCTGACCGCCTTGTTCAGGCAGACGTCCACGCCGCCGATCGCCTGGGTGATCTCGCTGAAGCCGAGCAGGTTGATCGCGGCGTAGTTGTCGATGGTCGAGCCGGTGAGCTTCTCCACGGTCGCGATCAGCGTCTTCGCCCCGGCCTGGTTGCTCTTGAGCTCGATCTCCTTGGCATCGGTGACGCCCTGCTCCTGCAGGTCCTTGGCCGCGGAGGTCTTGGCGCGCGCGTACGCGGAGTTGATCTTGTGCTTGCCGTAGCCGCCGGGAATGTCCACGTAGGAGTCCCGGGGCAGCGAGATGGCCACCGCCTTGCCGCCGTCGTTCGGAATGTGCACGAAGATCAGCGTGTCGGTGTTCAGCTCGCCGTCGGAGACCCCGGCGCGCAGCTGGGCGAGCAGCTCCTTGGACAGCGGGTTGCCCTGCGCGTCGGTGCGGCTGTCCAGGCCGACCAGCAGGATGTCCCTGGCGCCGTCGGCGGGCTTGTCGCCGCCGGCGCCCTGGCCGATCACGTCGGTGAAGCTCAGTCCGCTCACCAGGCCCTGCATGGCCGCCCAGGCGTAGCCGGTGAGGCTCATCACGAGCAGTGAGACGATCGCGAGGGCGATCTTCGGGCCGCGCGCCGGGCGGCGCCTCGGTGGCGTCGGCATGGGCCGCCTTCGCGGCGGTTGACCGGGCGGCGGACCGGAGCGCCGGGCGTCCTGCGGCGCACCGCGCGGGCCGGCTGGCCTCGGCCGGGTCTCCCGGATCGGTCCGGCCGAACCCTCCTGCCACGGGCGCGCGGGACGGTTCCCGCGCTCATTCCGTGGCGGGTAGTCCATGCCGGCGTCTCCTCTCTCGCACACGTACGGTCGGCCGGGTTAACCCAATCAGGGCAGCACCCGGCCCAACAGTCCGGACGTATGGTCCCGCGCTCGGGTTGCCGTAGCGTCGCATATCGATCTCCGAGTGTGCCCGACAACACCCTCCCGAGCTGCGCGACCACGCAGCCGGGCGACGTGCTCACCCGGCGTTCACGGCCACCGCTCTGGTCTGCAGGCCGGCGCTCACCGCGGCCGCGACGGCGAACAGCGCGGTCAGCCCGTGCACCGCGAGTGCCACCTGATCTGGCACAGGTCCGCTGGTAGCTGACAACAACGGTGGCACACAGGCCAGCGCGGTGACCACCCAGGTGCTGGGCGCCGCGCCGTTGCCGATCCGCACCGCGTGCAGCAGGAAGACGCCGAGCAGCAACTGCACCAGGTTCTGGATCGGGTCCAGCTGCAGGCCGAGCATGGTGGCCCCGGTCTCGCCGCCGAACCTGGTCAGCGCGAATCCGAACACCCCGATGGTGGCGTAGCCGATGCCCAGCACGACCCCGGCGTGCGCGAGCAGTGCGCCCAGCCGCCCGGCCGGCTGCGCGCCGATGAGCGACGGGCCAGGGCTGGCGGCGTGCCGTTCGAACCACCAGAACACCAGTGCGGCCGGCCCGGCCAGCAGCGCCAGCGCGACCAGCGGCCGCGGCTCGGTGAGCCAGGTGAGCACGTCCATCAGCCGTCCCGGCAGGTAGACCAGCGCGACCAGCAGCAGCATGGCGGCCAGGAAACCGAGGTACAGGCTCATCGGGGCGCGCACCACCAGCCGGACCGCCACGATCAGACGCGGCCGTCCGGCCAGCGTGGCGAGGCGGCGCGCGAAGAGACCGGTCAGGCCGAGCTGCACCGCGCCGAGCAGCAGCACCGGCAGCGTGGCCGCGGACAGCGCGGGTGCCGCGGCGGGGTCGCCGAGCAGGGTCGGCGGGCCGGTCCCGGTCACGCTCAGCAGGACCAGCCCGGCGGCACCGGCGGCCGTGCCCGTCACCAGCCAGCCGGTCCGCACCCCGCGCCCGGCCTGCCAGAAGGCGAGTTGCTGGGCCAGCAGCGCCAGCCCGAACGCCCCGGCGTGGCGGGGCAGCGAAGAGTCGAGCCAGCCCGCGCCGAACTCGGCCAGCACCACCAGGCCGAGCAGCGCGGCCAGGGTGCTCCTCGGGGCCAGCCGGTGCAGTTTGAGCAGCGCCGGCGCGGCCACCATGGTCAGCAGGTAGACGCCGATCAGCCAGAGCGGGTGCAGCGCGATCCGCATCACGGTCGCGTTGGTGCCGGCCGGAATGCCAAGCAGCTCCAGCGCGAGCGGCACCACCAGCGCCACCACCACGAAGATCAGCGCGGGACGCAGCAGCCGGCTCGCCCGGTGCGCCAGGTACTGGCGATAACCACCGCCCGCGTCCAGCTCGGCCTGCCAGCCCGCCGCGTTGGCCCGGCCGCAGGCGAAGAAGAACAGCGGCGCGAGCTGGGCCAGCCAGGTCAGCGGCCACAGCCACTCGTGGCCAGCCCCGGCCCAGTTGGCCAGCGCGATCGCGGACTCGCCGAGCACCAGCAGCACCATGCTGGCCGCACCGAGCATCGCCCACGGCGTGAGCGGCCGGGCAGCGGCGGTTTCGGCGGCGGTTCCCGCTGTCCGCACTGTCCGCGCTGCCCACGGCTGCGGTGCCGGGCGGACACGCCTGGCGCGCAGCCAGTCACGCAGCCGGAAGACCAGCAGGCAGCCGATCACGACCACTCCGGCCAGCATCGGGCCGACCGGCTCGCCGACCGGCGGGCCCCAGCGCTGGTGCCAGGAGTTCACCACCAGCCCGGCGGTGTAGAGCGACGCGACCATCCCGCAGGTCTTCGCCGAGTCCATCGGATTGATCGAGCACATCGCGTGCATGTCCGCGGACAGCCGATCGTCCAACGCGGCCCTGACCTGCTGACCCAGCGGCTGGCCCTGCTTTTCCGCGTACCGGAGCAGGTCGTAGCCGAGGTCGTGCGCCTTGCACGGCACCGCGTAGTCCCACTTGCTGTTGTCCTCACCCCACGGCGTGGAGCAGCCGCCGTCCGTGTGCACCGCGCGCACCGTGCCGTCCCTGGCCGACATCGCACTCGGTGTGACGCCGGTCACCTGGGTGAAGTCGGCGGGCAGCTCGTTCAGCGCCTCGGCCGAAGGCCCGGGGTTCAGCAGTGCGTCCACCGCGCGCTGGGCGGCGGCCGGCCCGCCGGTCAGCGGGCCGTGCTCAATCGGGGCCGCGGAACGGGACGCGACCAGGCCGAACCCGATCACGACCAGTGCGAGCAACAGCATCCAGGCCGAGGTCCACAGTGGCCGCCGGACGCGCGGAAGGGTCTCTGCGGTGGCGGTCATGCTCTCCAGGGTCCCAGGCCGGATCACGACCGGACATCCGGATATCCCCCGGTTGTGTCACGGGCTGTCCGGAGTGTCCGCCAGCTTCTCGGCCGCTATCCGCACCTGGTTGCGGCCGTTCTCCTTGGCTTCGTAGACCGCCGCGTCGGCGGCCTGCATCAGGATGTCCAAAGTGTCGCCGTGGTCCGGATAGACCGCGACGCCGATCGAAGTGGTGCGCCCGGCGATGGTGGTCTGCGCGCCGCGCTTGTCCGTGGTGACTATGCGCAGCTCGGCGATGGTGCCGCGGATTCGCTCCGCCGCGCCGGCCGCGGTGATCTCGTCGGTGTCCGGCAGCAGCACCAGGAACTCCTCGCCGCCGTACCGGCCGACCACGTCCGTCGGCCTGGTCGCCTCGTCTATCGCCTGCGCCACCCGGCGCAGCACGTCGTCCCCGGCGGGGTGGCCGTGCGAGTCGTTGATCCACTTGAAGTGGTCGAGGTCGATCATCAGCAGGGCGAGGTTGCCGCGCGATCTGGTCGCCCTGCCGAAGGCCCGCTCGGCGGACTCGCTCCAGCCCCGCATGTTGTAGACCGCGGTCTTGGGGTCGGTGCGCGCGTCGTTCTGCAACTGGTCAAGTTCGGCGAGCCGGTTGAACACGACGGTCACCACGGCCATGATCGCGACCGCCGGCGGCATGGTGATCAGCAGGATCGCGGTCACCGCGCCGAGCCCGGTGGTGATCGCTTCGAGAAGGTTGTCCGCCTTGCTTCCCAGGATGCTGGACAGGGTCGGCCTCGATGGGCCCGCCAATGAGAGGATGCCGCCCACGTAAACGATTTGCACGGCCTCGTAAACCAGCGCGGTGATGATTAATGCCGCGAATTCCCGAAGGGAGCCCAATAGGGTGAGCGAGGACCAGACGTGCGGGCCGAGGGAGTCGAATGTCAGGTGCGCCAGCGATGCTGCCAGACAGTGGGAGACGGTGGAGTAGATGAAGTTGTGCGCCGGCCGGCGGGCGGTGAACCAGCGTTGTGCCCTGATGATCAGGATCAGCAGTACGGTGAGTTCCGCCGGAATGATCAATACCGCGGGGAAGACCCAGACCGCGGTGAGATCGATAAGCACCGTGCGGGTCCGGCTGCGCCGCCGCTCTTCCTGTCGCTGGGTTAGCTGGATATGTGCGGTTGCCCCCGCGGTCAAAATCGCGAAACCGAACCATTCCAACCGGTTCGGCAGTCCGGAGCCGGCGAACGCGAGCGCGAAACCCGGGATTGAGAGGGCTTCCATCAGCAGCAGAAAGACGATGAACGGCTTCGGCCGCCGCCACAGCGCCCAGCCGCGGATGCCGGTCGGCTGTGCGCGCTCGACACTCGGTTCGTCACTCACCGAATCCGGCGGCCCCTGCTCCGAATGGGCGGACGTGACCTGCGGTTCGGTAACGGTGTCCTCACTCTCAGGCGTCGCGTCGCCGGGCGGAGGGGGCGGCGGTCGGTCGCGGGGTACGAGTGCCACTCGGCTACCTCCTTTCGACATCCGCCGCCGCGGTTGAGTAATCTCCCTGGTACCCGCTCGACCGCCGTTCGCTTTCTGCGACCGGTATCATCTCATCGCACCGGATGTGTGTGTAGGCGAGGACGTAGCCCGAACTGCGGAGGCCGCTTCCTTGGACCGTGTGTACCGATCGGAGGTGCTTCCCGTGTCGGCTCGCGATTTCTGATCCCCTGCTGCGTCGAAGTTGTTCCGCCCCATTGCGAGAAGAGGTGTTCCGCGTGGCTGCTCGTGATTTCTGATCTCGCCGGATGGCCCAATCCCGTCGTCTCGCGTTGCGCAGGAGGTGTTGAGCGTGCAGGCTCGTGATTTCTGATCCGTCGCTCGTCGGTGAACGTGTTCCGCCCCGTTGTGAGAGAGGTGCCCACCGTGTCCGCTCGTGATTTCTGATCCGGCAACCGAACAAGTTTTCGAACCGGCCCACAGGGAGGTGCTTTCGGTGACGGCCCGTGACTTCTGATCTGGTTCCAACCCAAGACTCGGCAATTCGAGTCGCCCGCCCGATACGCGCGGTAAGCGGTGCGACATGACTTACTCGGCTGTTTCGCTGTTCGCGGCGTTCACCCGGGACCAGGAGATCGCGACCGGGATGGCCAGCAGCACGCCGATCCCGCCCGCGATGGCGATCGCCGTGGTGGCGGACCCGGCCAGCTGCGCGATTATTCCGCCTAGAGCGACCCCGATGCCCTGTGCCACCCGGAGTCCGGTCCGGTACAGACCCCCAGCCCCGCCGCGAAGTTCGTTCGGCACCCAGGTGATGAACGTGGCGCTGACCGTGATCAGGTAGGCGCCGGTGGCTCCCGCGAGTGCCAGCAGTACCAGCGCGAGCGCGAGGTTGGGCTGGAAGATGAAGGCAACCAGCGTCAGCAGTGGCGCGATCGCCAGCACGCCGAGGATCCGGCGACGGGCGGCCGCCGAGAGGTACCTGGAGAGCACGAAGGCGCCGACCACGAACCCCAGCGGGTCGGCGGCCAGCAGCCAGCCGACCGCGCCGTCCGAGGCGCCGATCTGATGGGCCAGCGGAGCCGCCAGGCCCTCCGGGATGACCGCCAGGCCGACCAGCCAGGAAAGCCCGATTAATACCCGGAGCCGGCGCTGCCGGGCCACCCAGCGGATCGCGCCGAACCAGCCGTCGCCGGGGTTCCCCGCCGCCGGCCGCCGCCGCACCCACCGGCGCACCACCAGCGCGCTGACCAGGAAGCTGACCGCGTCGATGGCTAGTGCCCATGAGGTGCCGAGCTGTGCGACCAGCAGCCCACCGCCGGCGAGCCCGAGCAGCATCGCCGTGTTGGTGGTGATTCCCCGGATGTCCTGACTGCGCAGGTAGAGATCGTCATCGGTGAAAACCTCCCTGGTCAGCGCGTTCTGCGCGGCATTGCCGGGAGCGCCGACCAGCCGGGCGAGCACCACGATTATGCACAGCACCGGCAGCGGCGTGCCCGGAATCGCCATCGCGCCGATCAGCACCGCCTGGATCACCGCGGAGAGGCTGAGCACGGTTCGCCGCGGGAAGCGGTCCGCGAGCTGGGCGAGCCCGAGCCCGCCGGCCAGCGCGGGCAGGAAGGTCAGCGAGTACACCACCGCGGACCAGAGGGCGGAGCCGGTCTGGCTGTAGACCATGATCGCCAGTGCGACCGTGGTGAGCTGGTCCCCGATCAGGGACTGCGCTTCGGCGAACCACAGGGCGCGGAACTCGGTGTTGCCGAGTGCGGCACTCATGGGCGGTCGCGTGTTGGTCTTCACCTTCTGTCCACTTCCCCCCGATCGGGTGAACGTGCCCGTGCCCCTACATTGTGTCGATCATCGTCGTACTAGTCGTGACCGGACTCACCTAACCCCTTCGGCAATCAACGGTAAGTATGCCTTCGGCTACACGGAGACGAACAGCCAACCTCGACCGTATCGGCCTAGTGCGGTAGTTGGGTCACGATCGGTGACCGCGTCGGTTCGGCCCGTGCCGACCCGCGCGGGGGTACCACCGCGCCGATCAGATCTCACTCGTTCGGCGCATCGAGGTAACCGCTCGTCGCCATCGGGGGCGGCCGATCGCCCATCCCCGTCAACACTGGACGCAGGAGCCAGCAGCAGCGATGAACGGGGCTGTGTCGGGGCTGGCGGTGGGAGTGACGTGCGATGGACAGGCTCTTGCAGGACAAGGCAGTGGTGGTGACCGGCGCCGGACGAGGACTCGGTGAGGCGTTCGCGGTGCACGTGGCGCACGCCGGTGCCGCGGTGGTGGTCAACGACGTGGACGCCGAGCTCGCCGAGCGCACCGCGGCCGGTATCCGGCAGCACGGCGGCCGTGCGGTGGCCAACGGTCACTCGGTGACCGACCCGGCCGGCGCGCAGGCGATCGTCGACGAGTGCGTCGCGGAGTTCGGCAAGCTCGACGGGCTGGTCAACAACGCCGGGGTGAACTACGAGGCGCTGCCGTGGGAGGACGAGCCGGACCAGATGCGGGAACTGGTCGAGGTGAACCTGCTCGGCGTGCTGTACACCGGCACCGCGGCCGCGAAGGCGATGGTGGCCGCCGGTTCCGGCGGGTCGATCGTGAACGTCTCCTCCGGCGCGTCGCTCGGCCAGCGCAAGCTCGCCGCGTACGCCGCGAGCAAGGGCGCGGTCGCGTCGCTGACTTATTCCTGGGCGCTGGACATGGAAGAGGTCGGCATCCGGGTCAACGCGGTCTGCCCGCTGGCGCACACCAGGATGGTCTGGAAGTCCGAACGTTCGCTGCGCAACTGCCCGCCGGACCGGACCCCGTCCCGGATCGCGCCGCTGGTGCTGTTCCTGCTCGGCGCCGGCTCCGAGGGCATCACCGGCCAGCTGATCCGGTGCAACGGGCCGCAGCTGCACATCGTCGGCCAGCCGTACCTGAAGGCACCCATCCTGGAGCGGGCGACCTGGGACACCGAAAGCGTGCAGCGCGCCTTCGACGAGGTGTTCAGCGCGCATCTGGAGCCTTACGGGCTGGAGAAACGGGTACCGCCACGACTGCGCAAGTGGACCGAGAGCCCTTCGGCTCCGCCCCTGCGCAGCGCCTGAGGGGGACCGGCCCAACGTGACGTTCGGTCCCTAGAACGAGCCAAACGTCACGTTGGGCCGGGCGTGCCGGGGCAAATAGTCGGCTATTTGCCGGTTGGGTTGGTGGCGGGTTCGTAGAGCGAGCTGATCCGCGGCTGGTAGCGCTCGGCGATCACCCGGCGCTTGAGCTTCAGGGTGGGGGTGAGCTCGCCGCTCTCCGGGGTCCACGCCTTCGGGAGCAGGTGGTAGCGCTTGATCTGCTCCACCCGCGCCAGCCTGCTGTTCGCGGACTCCACCGCACGGTCGATCTCGGCGCGGATCTCCGGGTGCTCGGCGAGCTCGGCCACGTCCCCGGCCTCGATCCCGTTCGCCGCCGCCCAGCCGGGCGCGATCTCGTCGTCCAGCACGATCAGCGCGGTGATGTAGGGCCGGTTGTCCCCGATCGCCACCGCCTGCCCGACCAGCGCGTGCTCCTTGAGCAGGCCCTCGATCCTGGTCGGCGCGATGTTCTTGCCGCCGGAGGTGATGATCAGCTCCTTCTTGCGGTCGGTGATCGTGACGAAGCCGTCCTCGTCGATGGTGCCGATGTCCCCGGTGGCCAGCCAGCCGTCCTGGTCGGTGACCGACTTGATCGAACCGTCCTCCTGCAGGTAGCCGAGGAAGACGATCGGGCCGCGCACGAGCAGCTCGCCGTCCTCGCCGGTCTTGACCTCCAGATCGGCCAGCGGCCGTCCGACGGTGCCCGCCTTGAAGGCCGACGCGGTGTTCGAGGTGACCGCGCCGGTGGTCTCGGAAAGGCCCCAGACCTCCTGGATCTCCACCCCGAGCCCGGCGATGAAGTACAGCACCTCGACCGGCAGCGCGGCGGCCCCGCTGGAGGCCAGCGCCAGCTTGTCCAGCCCGAGCAGCGCACGCACCGGGGCGAGCACCTTCTCGTCCGTCTCGGCGATCCGCGCCGCCAGCTCGGCCGGCACCTCCTCGCCCGCACTGCGCAGCTTGTAGCCCTCCTGGAGCAGCTGGTTCGCGCCGAGCAGCGCTTCCCGCCGTTCCTCCGGCAGCCCGCCGAGCATGTTCTTCAGCCCGGCCACCATCTTTTCCCACACCCGTGGCACGCCGAAGAAGACCTGCGGGTGCACCCGGCCGAGCGCGCCGACCACCGCGGTCGGGTCGGCCAGGGTGTGCACGTGCGAGGCGTACACGATCGGGATGTAGATGGACAGCTCGCGTTCGGCGATGTGCGCCAGCGGCAGGTAGGCGATGCTGGTGGTGTGCCATGGGCTGCCGTGCACGCCGTGCACCGCCATCGCTTCGTGGATCACGCTGCGGTGGGAGAGCACCACGCCCTTCGGGTCGCCGGTGGTGCCCGAGGTGTAGATCATCGCCAGCGGGTCGTCCGGCAGGATGCCGGCCCAGGCGCGGTGGAAGGCCTCGGGGTCGGCGGTATGCGCGGCGGCGCCCTTCGCGAGGACGTCGGCGTAACTGAGGAAACGGTCGTCGCCGGCTGGAATGGCGTCCGCCTCCATCACCACGATCCATTTCAGCGCGGGCAGATCGTCCAGCACCGGCAGCCAGCGGGCAACTTCGGCGGCACCTTCGAGCACCACGACCGGCGCCGCGCTGTGCCGGGCGACGAAGCGGATCTGGTCCGGGCTGAGCGTGCTGTACGCGGTGCAGGAAATGACCGCGAGATGGGTGGCCGCCAGATCGGCGACGAAATGCTCCGGCCTGCTCGCACCCATGATCAGCATTCGGTTGCCGGGGCGGAGGCCGAGCCCGGCGAGGCCACGGGACAGTGCGGCGATCTCGTCCCGGAGCTCCCGCCAGCTCAGCGTCGGCATGCCCTCGGCGTCGAGCGAGGTCAATGCCGGAAGGTCCCCGTACTCCTCCGCGTTGCGCTGCAGGAGCTTGGGAATGGTCAGTCCTTCGGTCTCACTCGCGATGGACGTTCGGCTGGTCACCTTAGGCCTCCTAAACGCTCGCTGGTCCGGCCACCCTAAGCGCTCCCGCTCGTTCGGGATAGAGAATCGAGGCCACCGGTATGGCCGCCAAATCGTCACCCGGTTCCGGCGTGACCGGTGGAAATGTCCCGATCCGCCGCCGTTCGGGCGCTGCCCGCGCGCGTATCCGGGCGTTAGGCTTTCCGCACGGATCGACGAAACGGAAGGGAAGTCGCACCCGATGACCGGCTCGGCACGTGAACTGCTGTCCGAAGTGCAGGAAGAACTGGCGCCGCAGGAGGACGGCAACCGGCTGGTGTCGCTGATCGCGTCGGGCGCCGCGTCGCGGTCGGTGTTCGGGCTGATCGCCGCCGAGGAGCACCGGATCGTGCCGAGCGACTGGCGGAGCTTCCTGCACCTCGCGGCCAGGTCCGAGGAACGCGGCGCGCGAGAGTTCTTCGCCGGGCTGGCCGCTGGCGAAGGCGAGGCGCTCAACCGACTGTCCACATTGGCCACGGCGACCGGGATGGACGACGTGCAACTGCGGGCCTACGAGCCGCTTTCCGGCTGCCAGGCCTATCCGTCGTTCCTGGCCTGGATGGCGCTCAACGGCGAGCCGGCGGACGTGCTGGTCGCGCTCACCGCGAACTTCGCGGCCTGGGGCTCCTACTGCGCGACGATCGCCGGTGCGATGCGCGAGCACTACGGGTTCGACGACGATGCCTGTGGTTTCTTCGACTTCTTCGCCACCCCGGTGCCGGGCGCCGACGAGCAGGCCGTCGCCGCGGTGCAGGCCGGGATCGAGGCAGGCAGGCTGACCGCCGAAGCCCGCCGTTACGCCCGCCTCTTCCAGGACTACGAACTGCTCTTCTGGAACACCCTCGCCGACGCTTGATCACGGCACGTTGAGGTTGGGGAGTGGGCCGAGGTGGCCGCGGGCGTGCAGGGCGAGGAAGGCGGTGACGACGTCCGGGTCGTACCGCGAGCCGCGGCCGGTCCGCAGTTCGCGCGCGGCGTCCTCCTCCGCCATGGCGGGCTGGTAGACGCGGTCGGCCAGCATCGCGGCCCAGGAGTCGCAGACGGCCACGATGCGCGCTTCGATCCGGATGCCGGTGCCGGCGATCCCGTCCGGGTAGCCGGTGCCGTCGAACCGTTCGTGGTGCTGCCGGACCACCTCGGCGACCTCGCCGAGCCCCGGCACCGAGCCGACCAGCGCGGCGCCGTGGCCGGGATGGCGGCGGACCAGCTCCCATTCCGGTTCGGACAGTGCGCCCGGTTTGGTCCAGACCCCGGCCGGGATCAGCGCCTTGCCCACGTCGTGCAGCCGGCCGGCCAGCTCCGCCCGCCGCGCGGCCGTCGGGTCGAGGCCGAGCGAACGGGCCACCTGCCCGGCCCAGCGCCCCACCGCCCGGCTGTGCTCGTGCCCGGACACCCACGAGTCCACCTCGTCGGCCAGCGCGACCAGGTCCAGTGACGGCTCCGGCAGCTCGCCGTGCTGCCCCTTCGCCGGCACGACCTGGTCGCGGCCGTGCGCCTTGGCCGCGTACAGCGCGCGGTCGGCGGCGGTGACCAGTTCGGCGGGAGTGCTGCCGTGCAACGGATAGCTCGCCGTGCCCAGCGAGATGGTGACGTCCAGCCAGGTGTCGCCGGAGACCACGATCGGCCGTTCGGCGACCTGGCGGCGCAGCCGTTCGGCGATCAGCGCCGGTTCGTCGCGGCCGATGTCGCGGATCAGCACGGCGAACTCCTCACCGCCGTAGCGGGCCAGCAGGTCGCTGTCGCGGGTTGCCTCCTTCAGCCGCTCCGCGATCTCGGTCAGCACCTTGTCGCCGGCCGGGTGGCCGTAGCGGTCGTTGACCGACTTGAAGCGGTCCACGTCCGCGATCAGCACGGCCAGCCCGCCGTGCGCGCGGTGCGCCCTGGTGACCTCCACGGCGAGCTGGTGCTCGAAATGGCGGCGGGTGCGCAGGCCGGTCAGCGCGTCGGTGATGGCGAGCCGGCGCTGTTCGCTGACCAGCCCGGCCAGCCGCGCGATGGTGAGCACGAACAGCACCGCGCAGGCGCAGGCGGCGACCGGGATGTCCGGGTAGGAACCGTTGGCGTACTGGATGAGCAGGACCGCGGGGGCGATCAGCGCGGCCGCGCAGAGCCCGGCGATCCGGCCGGGGCCCGGCGCGGGCGCGGCTTCTTCAGCCTGTTCGGCGATCTTGCCCATCGCCGGGTGCAGCGCGGCCGCACCGAGCGCCAGGTTGCCGGAAAGCCAGATCGCGTCCAGGAAGTTGCCCGCGCCGTAGGTGCCGTTGAGCTGCTGGAAGACATAGATGCTGTCCGCGGCGAGGAACGCGAGCAGGTTCGTGGACAGCAGGAAGAACGGCACCGGCCGCGGCCCGGTGCCGAGGATCAGCCGCAGGGCCACGGCGAACATGGCCAGGTCCATCATCGGATAGCCGACCGACACGATCTTCACCAGCGCGGGTGAGTCGGCCTGCGCCTGCGGCGCGATCAGGTAGAGCCAGGACAGCATCCCGGCGACCACCGCGAGCAGTGCGGCGTCGAGCAGCCCCGGCAGGTCGCGGCCAGGGGAGCGCAGCCGGATCAGCGCGACCAGGCCGGCCACCACCAGCGGGTAGTGCGACAGGTAGAGGACGTCGGCCGGAGCCGGGAAGGAGGTGTCGCCGAGTACGAAGTGCGAGACGTAGAAGCCGGTGTCGGCGGTCGAGTAGATCAGCTGGCTGGCGCCGAGCAGGATCCACGGCAGCGGCGCGGCGGGCCGGTTCCGCAGGCAGCCGTAGAGCACGGCGACCGCGGCCGAGATGCTCACCGCGCAGTACAGCCCGACCCGGACCGCGGCCGGCGCGCCGGCCGCGACGGTGACGTAGTACGCGGCCATGGTGAGCAGACCGCCGGCCAGGTAGCCGGACCACAGCCAGCGGCCGGACGCCGGCTTCCTGATCACGTTGTTCCCTTCTGGCGCTGCCCGGTGGGATGGAGAGGATCCCACCCGAGGGCTACAAGTTAGAAAGCCCCTCCCGGTGGTAGCCGAAGAGGGGTACTAGTTCACCCGAAGAGACGAGTTCGGAAGTGCTCCTGGCTCCTCCGCGGCAAAGAGTGCGTCGTCGGTAGTCGCGGCCGGTTGCGCGGGCCGCCCGCCGGTGCCGCTACCATCGGCCGGCGCCGGGCCTCGGCGCGTGTGGAGCGGAGGGTCATGTCGCTGTCGGAACGAGCCGCCGAACTGGACGCCCTCGATCCCCTCGCCGGTAAGCGCGCCGAGTTCGACCTCGACCCCGAGCTGTCCTATTTGGACGGGAACTCGCTCGGCGCGCCGCCGAGGGTGGTCGCCGAGCGGGTGGCCGACGTGGTCCGGCGGCAGTGGGGCGGCAGGCTCATCCGGTCGTGGGGCGAGGGCTGGTGGGAGGCGCCGGAGCGGATCGGCGACCGGATCGCGCCGCTGGTCGGCGCGGCGCCGGGCCAGCTCGTGGTCGGCGACTCGACCAGCGTGAACCTGTTCAAGGTGCTGGCCGCGGCGGTCCGGCTGCGGCCAGGCCGGGACGAGATTCTGGTGGACGGCAACACTTTCCCCACCGACGGGTACGTCGCCGAAGGGGTGGCCGGGCTGACCGGGCACACCGTGCGCCGGGTGCCGGCCGGGGAACTGGCCGGTGCGGTGACCGAGCGGACGGCCGTCGCGCTGGTGAACCACGTGGACTACGTGACGGGCGCGCTGCACGATCTGCCTTCGATCACCGCGGCGCTGCACCGCTCCGGCGCGCTGGCGGTCTGGGACCTGTGCCACAGCGTGGGCGCGGTGCCGTCGTACCTGGACGAGGCCGGGGTGGACCTGGCCGTCGGCTGCACCTACAAGTTCCTCAACGGTGGCCCCGGTTCGCCCGCTTTCGTCTACGTGGCAAGGAAATGGCAGGACGACTTCGCGCAGCCGCTGCCCGGCTGGGCCGGTCACCGCGAGCCGTTCGCGATGAGTGCGGACTACACCGGCGGCCAGGGGATCACCAAGGTGCGCACCGGCACCCCGGACATCCTGTCCATGCTGGCACTTGACGCCGCGCTGGACGTGTGGGAAACCGGCACGTTGGCGGAGGTCCGGCGAAAAGCGCTGGCGCTGGGTGATTTCTTTCTGTCCTGTTTGGACGAACTGGTGCCGGGTGTGCGGGTGCTGACGCCGCGCGACCACGCCCGCGGCAACCAGATCTCGGTGGCCTGGCCGGACGCGGAGCGGGCGACGGCGGCGTTGATCGACCGTGGAGTCATCGGGGATTTCCGCCCTCCCAACGTAATGCGGTTCGGCCTCGCGGCTATGTACACCCGGTACTCCGACGTGCTGCGGGCGGCGGAAGGGCTTCGTGAACTCACTCGATAGTGGGTGATCCGGGCCGGCCGGGACCCGGGAGGCGCCTTTCTGTCGGAGTCCGTCCGTAGGCTCGGCGGCAAAGATCAGTCACATTCGCGGAGACGGGGGACCCATGCCCGATCAGGACGCACTGCTCGCCAGGGTGCGAAAACTACTGGCCAAAGCGGAGGATCCGGCCGTCACCGAAGCGGAGGCCGAGCTCTACAACACCAAGGCGGCCGAGCTGATCGCGCGGCACGGCATCGACAACGCGATGCTGGCCGCGGAAGACCGCGACGCGGACGAGATCACCAGCGTGCGGATTTCGGTGGAGAACCCGTACAGCCGGGACAAGGCGAGCCTGCTCGCCAAGGTCGCCCACCCGCTCCGGTGCCGCGCGATCTTCCTGCGAGCTGGCAATTTCGTCTACGCGGTGACCGTGTTCGGTTTCCGTTCCGACCTCGAGCGGGCCCAGCTGCTGTACACGAGCCTGCTGCTGCAGGCGACCACCCAGCTCGGCCGGGTGCGGCCCGAGGTGCCGTGGCAGTCGGTCGCCGCGTACCGGCGGACCTGGCTGCACGGTTTCGCCACCGCGGTACAGCAGCGGCTGACCAGTGCCGAGCAGCGGGCCGCCGTGGAGCACGGCAGTACCACCACCGCCGGCCGGTCCACCGAGCTGGTGCTGCGCGACCGGGTGGACATGGTCGATGAGGCGTACCAACAGGAATACGGGGACCTGCACGTCATGCGCCGTCGGCGGCTCTCCGGCGGCGGCTACCTCGACGGCCATCTCGCGGGCAGGCGGGCCGATCTCGGCGCGACCCCCGTTTCCGCTGCGCGTCCCGGGCTGCACATCACCTGAATGCGCCCGCGCACATGCATTTTCACGAACATCCGGACGAAATGGGGCATTCGAAAGTCGCGGACGCGGGAATCCCGGGGCCCGTTCGGCCGCTGGTGCGGGATAGCTCGGTGCACATAAAGTAGTAGCTTGCTTTCGGACCGTTCTCAGCCAGGGGAGCGCCATGAACGTGCAGCGACGGCATCGGGATCCACGTTTCGCGGGGGCAGCCTGAGATGGCGCGGCGGGGGGCCTCCGACTGGGATCGGTACTGCGAGTACTTCTACCTGGCCGGCGATCTCGGCCTGTCGCTGGACATCAGCAGAGTGCGTTTCGACGAAGGCTTTCTCGCGAAGATGGCCGCCCCGATGGCCGGTGCGTTCGACGCGATGGCGGCACTGGAGGCGGGCGCGTCGGCCAACCGCGACGAAGACAGGATGGTCGGCCACTACTGGCTTCGCGACCCGGGGCTGGCGCCGGACGAGGTGATCGGGGCCGAGATCCGCGCCGCGCAGCTGGCCGTGATCCGCTTCGCTGGCCAGATCCGTCGTGGTGAAATCGTTTGCGCGCACGGGTCCTGCACCGACTTCGTGCACGTCGGCATCGGCGGGTCCGCGGTCGGCCCGCAGCTCCTGCACGAGGCATGGCACGGCGCCACCGACCCGATCGCCGTGCACTTCCTGGACAACTCCGACCCGGACGGGTTGGAACGGCTGCTCGACCGGCTGCACGGCAGGCTCGGGCGGACCCTGGTCTCGGTGGTGTCCAAGTCCGGGGTCACGCCGACGCCTTGGCACGTGCTGCTCGAGCTCGAGGCCGCCTACCGCCGGGCGGGCCTCGACTTCGCCCGGCACGCGGTGGCCACCACGGTCGAGGGCGGCAAGCTGGACCGCCGGGCCGTCGAACAGGGCTGGCTGGCCAGGTTTCCGCTCTGGGACTGGGTAGGCGGTCGCACTTCGGTCACCTCGGCGGTCGGGCTGCTGCCCGCCGCGATGCTCGGCGCGGACGTCGGCGCGTTCCTCGACGGTGCGGCGGCGATGGACCGGCACACCAGGATCCGCTCGGTGCGGCAGAACCCGGCCGCGCTGCTCGCGCTGATGTGGCACTGGCTCGGCGAGGGCCGCGGCGAGAAGAACATGGTGCTGCTGCCGTACCAGGACCGGCTGGCCGGCCTGCCGCGGTGGGTGCAGCAGCTGGTGATGGAGTCGCTGGGCAAACGCCTCGACCGGGCGGGCCGCACCGTGCATCAGGGCCTCACCGTCTACGGGTACAAGGGATCCAGCGACCAGCACGCCTATCTGCAGCAGCTGCGCGACGGGACCGCGGACAGCTTCATCACCTTCGTCCGGGTACAGCGGGAAAGGCGTGACTGCCCGGCCGAACTCGAAACCGGTAGCACCCTCGGTGACCACCTGTTCGGCGGTATGGAGGGCACCCGCGAGGCGCTCAGCGAACGTGGTCGCGACTCGATCACGGTGACCGTTCCGGACAGCGGCGCGCGTTCGCTGGGTGCGCTCGTCGCGCTCTACGAACGGGCGGTCGGGCTGTACGCCGAGCTGATCGACGTGAACGCCTACCACCAGCCGGGGGTCGACAAGTACGCCGCGGAGCCGGTGCCGGCCCTGCGGCGGCAGGTGCTGGACCGGCTGGCCGCCGAGGACTCCGCGCGGACCGCCGGGGAGCTGGCAGACGCGATCGGGCAGCCCGCGCGGGTGGAGCTGGTCTACAAGCTGCTCGTCCGGTTGGCCGCGAACGAGGACCGGGTGGTGGCAGTGCCGGCGGGCGGCGGCAACCCGCGGGACGCCCGGTTCGAGTACCGCATGAACAACACAGACAAGGGCGGGCCGGAGGAGCTGAACCGGATCCTGTTGCCGGCCGAGCTGTACGAGTGCCTGATAGACAGCGTCATCCGGCGCTACCCGCGGAAGTCCTTCGGTTACCTCGCCTCGCCGCGGGCGGTGGACGCGCCGACGGAGTTCGTGCTGTTCGAGGAGAACATCCGCAACGACGAGGCATGGCGCGACGAGTTCGAGTCGCGAGGCCGCTACTTCGTCGACCATCCGGACGCCGGGTTCGTGGCCACCCCGGCCGAGTCCTGGCGGGTGCAGAAGTACCTGCGGAAGCGGAACCTGGCCGAGGTCGCCCTGTTCCACACCCACCGGCGGCATCCAGGCGGGTTTTCCGAGATCGACTACGACCTGCATCTCGGCCGATTCCGGCACAGCTGGCACCTGATCATCTCGCTGCGCAACGTGCGGCAGCCGCAGGCGCGGGCGTTCGCGGTGTCCGAGCACGGGGTCCGCGAACTGCACGTGCAGATCGGCAGGGGCGGTGACCGCCGCCGGCCGCGGCAGGCCAAGGACCGCGTGATCGAGGAGGCGCGCGAGGTGCTCGCGCTGGACAGGGCCGGCTTCCCGGTCTGCGACGACTCCGGCCGCATCTTCGCCGCGCTGCGGGCGCTGGAGCGGGCCGAAGATCAAGGGCCGTTCCAGGAGCTGGTCGCCGAAGGGTTCCTGGCCGGGGCCGACGAGCGCTACCACCGGTTCGTCGAGCGAGACATGCGCGAACTGGGCGGCCGCGCGTTCCTGATGGGCACCGACCCCGCCGACGCCCGGCACTTCTGCGGCGAAACCCCTTGCCACCACGTCGAACTGTCCCGTTTCCTGCTGTCCGCGGTCGCGGTCACCAACGAGCTGTTCGCGCTGTTCGAACCCGGCAGGCTGGAGCTGTCCGGGCAGGGTGCGGTGGTGCCCGCGGTGGACGTCACCTGGTTCGACGCCGCGGTGTTCGCCAGGTGGATGGGCTGCCGGCTGCCCACCGAGGCGGAGTGGGAGTTCGCCTGCGGGGCCGGCGGCGACGGGCAGTGGTGCTGTCCGGAGGAAGAACTCGGCCGGTATGCCTGGTACAGCGAGAACTCCGAACGGTACGCGCATCCGGTCGGCACCAAGCAGGCCAACTCGCTCGGCCTGTTCGACCTGCACGGCAACGTCTGGGAATGGTGCCAGGACGACTATCTCGCGGACTTCTACGCCAGGTCGCCGAGCCGCGACCCGGTGGCCGGCACCGAGGCCACCGAGCACACCGAGACGCACAAGGTCTCACGCGGCGGCGGCTTCCTGGCCCTCACCGAAATGTGCCGGACCCGGTACCGGCTGCACGATCCGGCCGACTACTCCGCGCCGGACCTCGGATTCCGCTTGGCCCGCGGCAGGTTCGACTGAAAGGCAGGTGCACGTGGTCACCTTCACCCTGGCGGCTTCACTCGCCGGTTTTCTGCCCGAACGGGAAAGAGCCGGGATGCCGGCGCACTGCTCGCTGACCATCGACGCGAACAACTGGCCCGAAGCGGTGGCTCAACTCCGAAGCCGGTGTGAGCGTCTCGGTGAGCACGTCTTCGATGGGGCGGGGCGGCTGCGCCCCGGTTTCCTGGTCGCGGTCAACGATGTGGTGGCCTCGCGCCGGGAAGGACCGGGCCGGCTCCGGCCCGGCGACGAACTGTTCCTGTTCGCGCAGATCGCGGGCGGTTAGCGATGCCACCGTCGCTGCACGGGCTCGGCCTCGGCACCGGGAAGAAGGCCAGGCTGCACCGGATCCTCTACCAGCACGGCGCCGGGAACGGCACCGGCCTGTTCCTGCCGTACGACCACGGCCTGGAGCACGGCCCGCGCGACTTCTTCGTGAACCAGGACGCGGCCGACCCGGCTTACCTGGTGCGGCTCGCCGTCGAGGGCGGGTTCAACGGGGTGGTGCTGCAGATCGGCAACGCCAGGAAGTTCTACTGGGAGTTCGCCGGTGAGGTGCCGCTGGTGCTCAAGCTGAACGGCAAGACCGAGCTGCCGCCGGACGGCGATCCGATCTCCCCGCTGAACGCCACCGTGGCCGACGCCGTGGCGCTCGGTGCCGACGCGGTCGGCTACACGCTCTACGTCGGCTCGCCCCGGCAGGCCGAGGACTTCGTGCAGTTCCGCGGCGTTCGCGGGGACGCGGAGCGCTACGGCATGCCGGTGATCGTGTGGGCCTATCCGCGTGGTTCCGCGGTCGCCGCGAAAGGTGGCCGTGACTCCTTCTACGCGGTGGACTACGCCGCCCGTGTCGCCGCCGAACTCGGCGCGGACGTGGTGAAGCTGACCTGGCCGGTCTCGCGGACCGAACAGGTCCGGCCCGAATACGAAAGGGACTTCACCGAGCAGCAGATGCTGCCGGCGTTGGTCCGCTCGGCCGGGCGGGCGCTGGTGCTGCTTTCCGGCGGTGCGAAAACGGATCTCGACGAGGTCTTCGACCGGGCGAAGCAGGCGATGGATGCCGGTGCCGCCGGGCTCATCTTCGGCCGCAACATCTGGCAGTGGCCGCACGACGAGTCCTTGCGCATCGCGGCGGAGCTGCGTGCCCTGCTCGCTCAATACCCGGCGGCCCGAGGCGAGCGCGGGAACTGACAGCGCGGGAACTGACACTGCCCGGGCGGCTGGGGTCGCCGAATCATGCGAAGGTATCCGCGACTCTGCGCACGAGGAAGCTGCGAGGACGTGATGGACGTGGTGGGTACCGGGTTCCCAGTCAGCCTGGTCGAGGTGGAGACCGCGCCGGGGGTCACCGTCGGCGCCGGGCCGGCGGGCCTGGCAGGGTCGGTGCGGGAGCGGCTCGGTGCCGCCAGGATCCGGCACGTGAGCAGTACCGCGACCGGTGGCGGGGTGGCGGAACTGCTGCGCGGCTCGATCGGCCGTCAGCGGTTGCTCGGCCTGCCGGCGGACTGGCTGGTCGCGGATGAGGCACCGGAGTTCTTCCAGCTCACCAAACGGATCCACCACGGCCTGCACGGCAGGCACAGCGCGGGCGGGTTCACCGCCGCCGACCGCGAGTTCTACCGCGCGGTGACCGAGCGGGCCGCCCGGCGGCTGCTCGCCGTGCTGGGCCCCGAAGACCTGGTGGTGCTGCACGATCCGCAGACCCTCGGCACCGCCGGGCACCTGCTGGCCGCGGGGCGGCGGGTGGCTTGGCGATGCCATATCGGCACCTGGTCGGACAGCCCGGCGGCCGAGGAGACCTGGGAGCTGCTGCGGCCCTACGCCGAACGGGTGCCGCAGTGCGTTTTCACCATGAAGGAGTACGTGCCCTCGTATCTCTCACCCGCACAGGTGGTCGTCATCCGCCCGTCGATCGATCCCTTCGCGGCGAAGAACCGCGAGCTGGCGCCGTCCCGGCAGCAGGAACTGCTCGCCGCCGTGGGGCTGACCGCGCCAGGGGCCGCCGGGAACCCGGTAGGAAGTACGCTGCAGAGCGACTTCCTGCCGTCCGATGCACCGGCCGTGGTGCAGGTGTCGCGGTGGGATCCGCTGAAGGACATGGGCGGGGTGCTGCGTGCCTTCGCCGATCACGTCGCACCGGTGACCGGCGCGCATCTCCTGCTGGCCGGGCCGGATCCGGCGGACATCCCGGACGACCCGGAAGGTGCGCGAATCTTCGCCGAGGTGCGGCGTCAGCGTGAGCTGCTGCCCGAGGACATCCGCCGCCGGGTACACCTGATCGTGTTGTCCCTCGGCGATTTCGAGCTCAACGGCCTGGTGGTCAACGCCATTCAGCGCCGTGCCACCGTCGTGGTGCAGAAGAGCCTGGAAGAGGGTTTCGGCCTGACCGCGACCGAAGCGATGTGGAAGGCGCGGCCGATCGTTGCCGCGCGGACGGGCGGGTTGACCGCGCAGCTCACCGATCAGGTGCACGGGTTGCTGGTGGAGCCGGCGGACCTGGCCGGTTTCGGCGCCGCGGTGACCGGGCTGCTCACCGACCCGGCGACCGCGGCCAGGCTCGGCGCGGCCGCGCGGGAAAGGTGCGAGGCGGAGTTCCTCGCCGACCGCGAGCTCGCGGACTACCTGCGGCTATATCTGTCGATGCTTTGATGGCCTGATCGGGTGACATTGTTTTCATTAGCGGGAAACCGTTGCAAATCAGAAACAATCGGTCTCACTGAATGCGGTCCGGCTTAAATTTGAAGAAATCGCGTGCTAATCTTCTTCGCATGCTCGAAGCGCGTGATCTGCTCGGTCCCGCCACCGGGACCCGTGAGCTGAACCGCAAGAAAATGATCATCGAGATCATGATCAAGGCGGACCGGCAGTCGCGGATCGCCCGGCGCAGCGGACTGTCCCAGGCATCGGTCTCCACCGCCGTGCAGGAACTGGCGGAGGCGGGCATCGTCGAGGCGGAGAAGGGCACCGAGGTCAGGGGGCGCGGCCGCAGTGCGCAGGTGCGGCTGCGGCCGGTCCGCGGGGTGGCGGTCGGGGTGGACCTCAGCCACGACCACGTGACCGTGGTGGCCAGGCGGGTGGACCAGCACTTCGACCGGATCCGGGTGCAGCAGCGCCAGGACGGCGCGCACGGCGGGCTGCGGCGGCTGCTGCCGTCGATCGTCGGCATGATCGGCGACGCGGTGGAGGAAACCGGGCAGACGCTGGACGACGTGGTCGCCGCCGGTATCTCGGTGCCCCGGATGATCGACCCGAGGACCGGCCGGTTCACCACCCCGGTGCTGCCGCCGTGGACCGAGCACGACCAGCCCGCTGAAGAACTGGGCCGGTTGCTTGGCGTGCACTTCGCGATCGACAACGACGCGAACCTCGGCGCGATGGCCGAGCAGACCTACGGGATGGACGAGCCCGCGGAGACCGTGGTCTACGTGAAGGCCACCACCGGCGTCGGCGTCGGCATCATGATCGGCGACAAGCTGCTGCGCGGGCAGCGCGGCATGGCTGGCGAGATCGGCCACCTCACCATGGACCGCTACGGCGAGGTGTGCCAGTGCGGCGGGCGCGGCTGCCTGGACAGCATCGTGGGCGCGGAGTCGCTGATCGCCGAGGTCCGGCAGGCGCTGCGCGGCAACACCATCGACGTGCCGGTCACGCTGGCTTCGCTGATCGAGAAGGCGCACGCGGGAGACGCCGTGTGCGCGCGGGTGCTCAAGGACGCCGGCCGCACGATCGGGCTGGCGCTGGCCCAGTTGTGCAATCTGTTCAACCCGCACCTGGTGGTGCTCGGTGGTGAGCTGGCCACCGGCCGCGAGCTGATCCTCGGTCCGTGCCGGCAGGAGCTGCAGCGGTACGCGCTGGCCGGGGCGGTGAACCCGGCGGAGGGGTTCGTGCTGCGGCTCAGCCAGCTCGGCGCGCTGGCCGAGGCGCAGGGCGCGCTGATCCTCGGCCTCCGTTCCTGCCACGGCGACGAGGGCGGCCGAACGGTCAACAGGGCCGTGGGCAGCGGCGTCTCATCGAGTTGAAGCGGCCATCCGCGTTTTCCCGCCGGACATTGTTCGAATAGATAGAGACGTGACGAATCCGAATAAACTTCGGCGGCACTTCTCGAATGCCGCATTTGGTGGCGCTTCGCCACGCCGGAAAGCGGTACGCTAGGGTTTCGCTCTCCTGCCGCGGTGAGCACCGCAAATCGCGCGGCGGCCCGGTAGCATGACGACCATCGACCTTTGAGGCGCAGCCATGAACTTTGCCCAGGTACTCCAGGACAAGCCGGTCAGGCCGCATGCGATTACCGCGGGGGACGAGCCCGACTACGAATCGCCGTTGCTGATCGACCTCGGGCATGTCCGGGACGTCACCCTCGGCAGTTCGTCCAGCGGCAGCGCCGACGCGAATTCGCAGTACTACTGGTGAGACCGGCCGGATCCGGTGAAACCCGAGTCGTGGTCGGCCGGACTGGCCGGTGTGTTCCCGTCCACCGCCGAGCTGCGAAGCTGGGGCGGCGGCCATCCCGGTGAAATCCGCGGGCTGCGCTGCGGCGGAGCGCGGCTGATCGTGCTCGGGCAGTGCCTGGTGGACGAGTGGCGGCTGCGCGCCGACTTCCTGCGGGCACTGGAAACCGGCAGGCTGGAGACGCTGACCGAATGGCCGGGCAGCTATCTCACCCTGGTGTTCCGGGACCGGGAGCTCACCGCGTTCGTCGACCTGGCCGGCCAGTTTCCGTTGTACTACCGGCAAACTGCCGGCCGCACCGCGTTCGGCACCCAGGCCGCGGCCACCGCCGCGGCGGCCGGGGTGCCGCGGCGGCCGGATACGCGGGTGCTCGCCGCCAATATCGTCTGCCCGGATGTGCCCGCCCTGACCGGCGACCGGTCGGTGCTCGACGGGGTGCGCCGGCTCGGCGGCGGCCAGGCGATCAGGGTGACCGAGTCGGGGCGCTGCACCGTGTGGACCTACCAGCCGCTCCGGCCCGACCCGGCCGCTTCTTTAGCCGAAGCAGGGGAAGAACTTCGCGCGTCGCTGGACGACGCCGTCCGGGCCAGGACCGCGATGGGCACCCGGCTGACCGCGGACTTCAGCGGTGGGCTGGATTCCAGCTCGCTGGCCTTTCTCGCGGCCGGGCACCTGGCGGCTCCGCTGCCGGTGTGCACCTACCACCATCCGGGGGCCCCGGCCGCCGACCTGGAGCACGCCGAGCGGTTCGCGTCGCTGGACCGGCGGCTGCGCCGGCATCTGGTGCTCGGCACCGAACAAACGCTGAGCTATCAGGATCTCGGCCGGGTGCCCGCCGGTGACGGGCCAGACCCGGCCGCGGTGGCGGTGGCCCGGTCGCGGCTGCGGCTGGACGCAGCGGCCGGGCTCGGCGCCGGGGTGCACCTCGGCGGTGAAGGTGCGGACGCCCTGCTCGTCGCCCCGCCCGGCTATCTCGCCGATCTGCCCCGGCGTGCCGAGTTGGGCAGGCACTGCCGGGTGCTTGCCGGGCAGCGGCACGAGTCGCCGGCCGCCGTGTTCGCCAAGGCCGTCCGGCTTTCCCGGACCTCGTACACCAAGGCATTGCGTGGGCTCGCCGGCACACTGGCCGCGCCGGCCGAACGGGATCGGCGCTGGCTGGACGCGATCGCCTGGTGGCCGGAACCCGGCGTGGAGGCGACCTGGCTGACCCGGCGGACGCGGGTCGAACTGGCCGGGCTCGCCGAGAGCGCGAACCCGGATCTCACCGACGGACTCGGCGTCGGGGATTTCGCGGCACTGGGTGAACTCCGCGCTTCGGCCACCGTGCAACGACATCTGATCGAGACCGCCAGGCCATACCGGGTCTGGCCGCACGCGCCCTTTCTGGACAACGACGTCGTGCGCGCCTGCCTGCGGGTGCCGGCGCACCGGCGCGCGGAACCCGGCGGCTACAAGCCGTTGCTCGGGAGGGCACTGGCCGGGCTGGTACCGGCGCCGGTGCTGGCCCGGCGCACCAAGGGCGACTACGCGGCCGAGGAATACCGGGGCGCGCGGCGGAACGCGGCCGGGCTGCGGGCGCTGATCACCGGTTCCCGGCTGGCCGGGCTCGGCGTGCTCGAACCGGCGGCGGTGCTCGCCTCGCTCGAACGCGGGCTGGCCGGCGGCCGGGCGCCGTTTCCCGCGCTGAACCGGCTGATCGCCACCGAACTCTGGCTGCACACCTTCGAGGAGAACGATCCATGGCCGGTCTGCGCATCCCCGCCCACGTACACGTCAGCGCCGGAGCGCACGGCGGTACCGTGCTGCTGAACTGGCGCTCCGGCCAGTGGTACGCGCTGAACGCCACGGCGTTCGCGCTCTGGCGGGAGTGGCATCGCACCGGCGATTTCGAGGACGCGGTGCGCACCGTGTCCCTGGGATACCGGCCGGAGCACGCCGCGCGGCTGCGGGCCGACGCCGAGCGGCTGCTGGCGGAACTGGTGGCCCGTGGCCTGATCAGCGAAGGGGCCGCCGACGTGTCCCCGGCGATCCCTTGGGGCGTACCGGAAATCCCCGTCTCACGGGACGGGGTGCCGTCCGGGTGGCGGTTGCGGCTCGCCGCGTGCACCGGGTTTCTGCTCACCATGGTGGTGCTGCGGCTGCCGTTCCGCCGGACCGTGCGGTTCGTGTCGTGGCTCGGCCGCGTGCGGTGCCGGGAGACGGCGACCGTCGCGCAACTGAGGGCCACGCTGGCCGCGGTGGACGCGGTGGCCCGGCGTTATCCCGGCCGGGCCGCCTGCCTGGAACTGTCCGTGGCCGCGGTGGTCACGATGGCGCTGCTCCGGCGGCGGGCCGGCTGGGCGGTGGGCATCGCGGACGATCCGTACCGCTTCCACGCCTGGGTCGAAGCCGGCGGCTGCCCGGTGCTGCGTCCCGGCGAGCCGCGGGCCGGACACTTCCGCCGCGTGCTGGTGTTCTGAACCGCGGTCGTGACGAAGGACGCCTCGAACCCCCGAGGCGTCCTTCACCGGGTCAGCCGAGCAGTGCGTCGAGCAACGGCGGCTCCGCGGACTTCAGCACGAACAGGACCAAGATGACCACTACCACGGCGATCTGGGCGTGCCGGAATCTGACCGGGAGTGTGCAGTCGGCGCAGACCCTGATCTCGAAACCCACGAGTTTCTCCTTTCGGGTTTTCCTTGCGATGCTTCGAGTTTGTCCCCTTTCCTGGTGTCCCGCAACGCCGTCGAGAGCGCGGAACAGCCCGCTGAACACGCTGTTTCCGCCGATCTTCTTGAATCTTCGGACCTGCCGGAATTCGAACTGAACTCCGGGCCGGGAAAACCGGCGTTCCCGGTACGGAATTGAACCGGGAACGAGGAATCCGGGGTGGCTTTCGCGGTCACCGCGGCACCGGGCGGACGGCGGTGGCCGTCGTGCCGCCCACCGCCGGCGGCGTCGGTCGGGCTCGCGCGGCGCCAGGCCGGTCCGGTCGAAGAATTGAAGGGACCCGGGCGGCCGGGCCGGGGGTGCGGGTCAAAAGTGACGGTTCCGCGCCGGGACCGGCAGCTTCGGCCGTGCGGGAAAAAATCATGGAAATCACCGAAAACTTTCCGGCTCCGGTCCGCCCGGCACGGCGTCGGGTAGCGCCAGCAGGTCGGCCATCTCGGTCCAGCTCAGCCGTTCACCCGCGGCCCGGGCCGCCGGGTCGGGCTCGGCCGCCGCCGGTGCTGAGCCCGACCCGGCGGCGTGCGCGTCGAGTTCCGCCCTGCCCGGCCGGAAAATGCGCTCCGGGTGCATGCCGAGGCGTTCCGCGTGCCGCCGCACCGCCGCGCGCAGCATCGCCGCGCGGCGGGGCTGCCCGGCGGCGTCGAAGGCGATGGTGGCGATCTGGAGCACGACGAGCGCGCCGGTATGCGCTTCGGCGCGGCGGAACGGCCGCAGCGCGCGCCGCAGCCCGTTGATCGCCTCGGCGGCCAGCTTGGTGCGGTCCTGCCCCGTCTGGTCAGCTAAGGCCCGGTGGAGCTGTACCTCTGCGAGCATCACCTCGGAAAGCCCTTCGGCTTCCACATGTCCGCACCGGGCACCGAGTTCGGCGCCCAGCCGGAGCTGCTCCTCGCCTTCGGGAATCTGGCCGCGCAGCACCAGCGCGGTGCCCAGCGCCATGTGCCCGCACGCGATGAGCCAGTCCACCCCGGTCTCCCGCCCGGCCGCCAGCGAACGGCTCGCACTCCGCACCGCGAGGTCGATTTCACCGGTGCCGGACTCCTGAATCGCGTGGTAGCACATCAGCAGGCCGTACAGCAGCGCGCGGGTGTGGCCGCCGGGCTTGTCCAGGATCGCGGCCGCCTGGTCGAGCAGGCCGGCCGCCTTGCGCAGCGAACCGCTGGCGTAGGAAAGGCAGCCCAGTGCCAGCTGCGCGCGGGCGCGGTCCATCCCCGGCGCGTGGGGGGCGCGCTGAAGCGCCTTCTCCAGCAGGTCTTGTCCCTCGGCGATATGACCGGACCTGGTCCAGAACCAATCCAGCAGACCTGCGCCCCGCAACGCGGCTTCGGGGCGGTGCACCAGATCGTGCGCGAAAGCGGCACGAAGGTTCGGCAGCTCCCGTCGCAGCACTCGCCCGGCCCGGCCCGCGTGGTCACTGGCCAGCTCGTCCGCGCAGCGCTCCACCAGCCGGTGCACCCAGGCGAGCGCGGCCGCACGGGACGCCGCCGGATCCTCGTCGTTCGCCCTGCAGTACGCGCGCACGGTTTCCAGCAGGCGGTAGCGGGTCGGCGTCACCGCGGTGTCCGCGATCAGCAGCGACCGGCTCACCAGCGAGGACAGCACCTGGAGCGCGAACACCCTGTCGCCGGGCGCCCGGCCGTGGTTCAGCACGGCGTCCGCCGCGTCCAGCTCGAACCCGCCCTCGAACGGCCAAAGCCGCAGCAGTGCGCGGCGGTCGGCGTCGTCGAGCAGGTCCACGCTCCACGAGATGGCGGCGGTCAGCGTGGCGTGCGGGGTCACCGAACCGCGCGGCACCGGGCCCAGCAGGGTGAACCGGTCGTGCAGCCGGCCGGCGATCTCACCGAGCCCCATCGCGTGCGCGCGGCCGCCGGCCAGCTCCAGCGCCAGCGGCAAACCGTCCACCGCGGCACAGATCCGCCGCGCGTCACCGAGTTCGGCCTCCGTGGGATGCCAGCCGGGCCGGACCGCGCGGACCCGGTCCAGCAGCAGGCCGACCGCGGGACCGTCCAGCCCGGCCTCGGTCCGCACCGGCAGCGGCGGTACCGCGAGCAGATGTTCGCCGTCCACCTGGAGCTGCTGCCTGCTGGTGGTCAGGATGTGCAGCTCCTGGCAGTTCTCCAACAGCCCGGCACACAGCTCGGCGACCGGGTTCACCAGGTGCTCGCAGTTGTCCAGCACCAGCAGCCCGCAGCGTTGCGCCAGCGCCGAGGTGACCGCGTGCAGCGGATCACCGGTCACTTCGGCCAGGCCGGCCGCGTCGGCGACCGCGAGTGCCAGGTCCGCCGGCTTCTGCACGTCGGCCAGCCTGGCCAGCCAGGGTCCGTCCTGGTCCCGCCTGGTCACCAGGTGCTCCACGGCGACCCGGCTCTTGCCGACCCCGGCGGGCCCGAAGAGGGTCACCAGCCGATGCTTCGCGGTGACTTCGCCGATTTCGGCGAGCAGTCCGTCCCGGCCGAAGAGGGTGGACGGCGGTTTGCCGAAACTGCGACCTCGCTCCTTCCGCGGCGGCCTCCTTGGCGCGTGATTCCCCGCGGTGGGCGTGCGGATCCACTTGGCCAGCCGGAGCAGGGCCGGTCCCGGCTCGGTGCCGAGCTCACGGGCGAGCAGCTCGCGCACCCGGTCCAGTGCGGCCAGCGCCTCGGCCTGCCGTCCGGCCTGCTGCAGGGCGAGTACCAGCAGCTCCCACCGGCGCTCGCGGTACGGCGCGGCCAGCACCGCCTCTTCCAGGTCCGCGACCGCCCGTGCGGTGTCGCCGACACCGAGCAGGGCGGCCAGCCGCTCCTCGACCACCGCCTGTCGGAACTCCTCCAGCCTGGCGCGGAGCGCGGACACCGCAGGCGAGTCGGAACCGTCCGCGTAGGCGGGCCCGCGCCACAGGTCCAGCGCTTCGGTGAGCACGTCGACCGCTTCGCCGGCCCGTCCGTTCGCGAAAAGCCGCCGGCCTTCTTCGCCCAAACGAGTGAAAAGCCCGGCATCCGTGGATTCCGCGTCCACCCTGAACCGATAACCGGCGCCGCTGCGTTCCAGCAGTGCCGCCGTCGGCTGCCCCAAAGCGCGGCGCAACCGGGAAATGTAAACCTGAAGGGTGCCGCCCGCTCCCGGCGGCGGGTTTTCGCCCCAGATCTCGTCGGCCAGCCGGTCGCTGGTGACCACCTGGCCGTCCGCGGCGATCAGCGCGGTGAGCAGCCGCCTCGGCAGGCGGCCGCCGAAGGCGATCCGGCGGCCGTCCGTCTCGACCTCGGTGGGTCCGAGCACCCTGCAGAACAGCACCCGGTCAGCCTACGAAGATTCCGCCATTGCTGTAAGTGGTTTGTATGCGCGCTGGGCAGAATGGCGGTGGGGAGAGCAAGGCGCTCGTGTTATGGCGGGTGTTGAGCGGTACGGAGGGGAGTCTGTCATGTTCGAACATGCCCGAAGACGCCGGCGCCAGTCATGATTCTGAATCCGGAGCGGCTTGGCCGTGATCTGCCGGAGTTGCCAAAGGGAAACCTGGCACCGGATGAGATAGGTGAACTGGTTTCGGCCAGTATCGGCGGTTCGATACCGCACGACTGCCTGCGGCTGACCGGGATGAATCCCGATTTGGGCCTGACCGCTTTCGATTTCCGCCACCACTATCAAGCCGATCTTGGTTTCGCGCAGCTGGTCGGCGGATATGCCGGCGACGACCCGTGCGAGCCGGCGAATCTCGCCCGGCTGCCGACCCCGGTCGGGATCACCGTCGAGCCGGCGAAGAACGGCCGGCCCGCCACCCGCGCGCAGGAAATACTGTCCGGGCACGGGCTCGGCAGCGAATTGCGACTGCTGCTGCGCGATTCGACCGGAGTCTGGGGAATGCTGGCCCTGCTGCGGGAGGTGGGCCGCGCGCCGTTCGGCCGGGCAGATGCCGAGCGGGCGGCCGCGCTGACGAAGCCCCTGCTGGGCACCCTGCGGTCGTACGTGACCGCGGCGCCAGTGCGGGTGACCACGCCGAACCCGCCGCCGGGGGTGCTCATGGTCGGCGCCGACCACCGGGTGCGGGCGCTCACCCAGGAGGCGCGGGACTGGCTCGAGCGGTTGCGGCAGCCTCGGCCGGACCAGCTGGCCGGCACGCTCACCACGCAGGTGGCGTTGGCGGCACGACGGGCCGCGGCCGAGGGCCGCTCCACCAGTGCGCTGGTCGGCGTGCCCACCTCGTATGTCGGGCAGTGGCTGGCCGTGCACGCCCAGCCGGTGCTCGGCGACGACAGCGGGGACGTCGCGGTGATCGTGCAGGCGGCGGGCGGGGAGCTGCTGCTGTCCATGGTCGCACCCTGGTACGGCATCACCGCCCGCGAACAGGTGGTGGCGAAGTACGTCTACGAAGGGCTGGCGCCGAAGCAGATCGCGCGCCGGCTGAACCTTTCCGTCTACACCGTCAACGACTACCTGAAGGCACTGTTCCGCAAGACGGGCACCCACGGCCGTGACGAGTTCGTCGCGGTGGTCAGCGCCTGAGGAGCGACCGGGCCGCCGCGGTGGCGGCCCGGTCACACCCCCAGTCCTACTGCGGAACCTTGTCCTCCTGCTTCAAGCGTTCCGCCTGCTCGTCCACGATCCGCTGGGCGAGGTCGGTCGGTAGTGCGTCCATGATCTCCTGGGCCAGCTTGGCCCGCTGCTCGTTGTCGATCTCCAGCACGGGTGCCTGGTTCGGCCTGGCCACCAGCTGGCTGAGCAGGTCCTTGATGGTCGCGATCTCGTACACCAGGCCGGCCTTGAGCGGGTTCTCCCCGCCGCCGAGGAACATCGCGCCCCAGGTACTGATCACCGCGTTGCGTTCGTCGTCCTTCATTATTTCCTCCTGTTCGGACCAACTCGAGTCGATGGGCTTGAAGAACAAGTTCCGGTCGCAGAGCACACCGCCCACGTGCACCTGCGTGTTGTTGTCCTGCCAGACATGCGTATGGCCACGGACGTCGGCCCGGCGGCCCGCCTGCCAGAAGTAGGTCGCATGCCCGCGGGCCAGGTCCATCGCGTTGCCGAACCCGTACGCGCCGATCCGGCCGGGGCCGAGCACCGAAGCCGCACCGTCCAAATAGGACTTCCATGCGTTCGCGTTGTGCACGGTGGTGCGGTCGTTGGTGAAGAAGATCGGCCCGGTGTAGCCGAGCATGTCCGCACCGGCCTTGGCGCGCCTGGCGTTGCTCACGCCACCGTCCCAGCCCCGGTCCGCGTCGTCCACGTCGTTCTGCATGACCAGCAGCACGCCGAGCCCATGTGCTTTGTGGTCGCGGTACTCCGCGAGCGTGGTGTGCTTGTGCCGGAGCTTGTTGGGAGCGTCGATGTAGCGGATCACCCCGCCGTATCCGGCCGCCTTGATCGTCGCGCCGGACAGTGTGGTCCTGGAGTAGTCGAGCCAGTACATGTCACCTCGTTTCTCGAATCAGTCGCGGGTTCGCAACCTGAAGATCCGCAGCCGCGCCACGAAGTCGACGGCTTCGCCGGGGCTCGTCGCGCTGATCACGTTCTGGTCTGCCGCCGTGCCCAGCGCCCAGCGGAGCTCGGCGGCGGTCAGCCCGGCCAGTTCGGGCAGGCGGGCGGGCAGGCACTGGCGCAGCAGGCCGTAGAACAGCTCGGCCGGCAGGCCGGTGTCGGTGGCGTATCGGTGCGCCAGCGCGAGGCAGCCCACCTGGGTCAGGTCGCGGCCGCTCGCGCCGGCCAGCTCGCCGAGGTCGCGGTGCGCCCGGCGCTCGGCCAGGGTGGCGGTGCCCAGCAGGGGCACGATGTCCGCGAGCAGCTCTTCGTACTCGCTCCGCCGCTCGCCCGGAACGGTCAGGACGGTCAGGTCCACGGTCTGCGCCGACGGCGGCACCAGTACCTCGATCGTGTGGTGCGCGTCCAAATTGGCCCGCACGAGAAGCCCGGCTCGGTCGACGGCGGTGTAGGCGAGTTCGTACCGGCCCTGTTCGTCCGTTCTCGTTTCACCGAGCGGAACTCCGGCCTGCGGCCGTCCAAGGCCGATCCTGACCGGCACCCCGGCCAGGCCCGCGCCGTCCTGGCGCATGACCCGGCCGCGGATCACCCGCCGGCCGGGGCCGCCCGGCGGGCGGCCCTGTTCATCGGGCGTCCGCACCCTTTCCAAGGCGCAAACGGTTTCATTCACAGACAAGCTCCCCCTCCGGACCTTCTCTGTGCTCCAGGATGTGCCAGACCGCCGCCAGTCCCCATCCCCAGATCTTGGGGGTGCGCGGGTGCCCACTGATTTGCTATACGCGTCACCGGACCCGCGGGCGGTCGGAAGTAGGGTTTGTCCGTGGACGCAGCCGCGATGGAAGAGGACGACACCGCACGGGCGACGCCATCGGCGGTGCCCACCGGGGTCAAGATCGACATGTCGGCCGCCGTGCCGAGGATGGCCCCTGGCCACCGGCTGCGGGTGCTGCTGGTCGAGGACGACGACGGCGACGCGCTGCTGGTGCAGGAGATGCTCGAGGAAGTCGGCACCCCGGTGACGCTCGAGCGGATGCGCACCATGGCCGAGGCGCTCAGCGGCCCGGTCCGTGCCGACTGCGTGCTGCTCGACCTGCAACTTCCCGACGCGGTCGGGCTGACCGGGCTCGGCAGGCTGCGCCGGCACGCGCCGAGCACCGCGGTGGTGGTGCTGACCGGGCAGCGCGACGAGTTGACCGGGGTCGCCGCGGTGGCCTCCGGCGCCCAGGACTATCTGGTCAAGGACCAGGTGGACGGCCCGCTGTTGATCAAGGCCCTGCGGTACGCCTGGGAGCGCAAGCGCGCCGAGGAGGTCGGCCACGAGCTTCGCGAGCAGCAACTGCTGGCCAGGGAGAACGCCAGGCTGGAACGCGGCCTGCTGCCCACCCCGCTGCTGACCGACCCCGGACTGACCCTGGCCACCCGGTACCGGCCCGGCCGGGACGGCTCGCAGCTCGGCGGCGACTTCTACGACGCGGTGGAACTGCCGGACGGCACCGTCCAGATGATGGTCGGCGACGTCTGTGGGCACGGCCCGGACGAGGCCGCGCTGGGAGTGGCCCTGCGGATCGCCTGGCGGTCGCTGGTGCTGGCCGGCCTGCCGACCCGCGAGGTGCTGGCCACGGTCCAGCGGGTTCTGGTGCACGAGCGGATCGAGCCGATCTTCGCCACCCTGTGCATGGTCGGCATCGCCGCTGACCGGAGTTCGCTGCGGATGTGGCTGGCCGGTCATCCGCCGCCGCTGCTGATCAACGGCGAGCGGGGGCGGCTGCTGCCGGGTGACCGGCTCGGCGTGCCGCTCGGGGTGGTCGACGACGCCGGCTGGCAGCCGCTGGAGGTGGCGCTGGAGCCGGACTGGTCGCTGCTGCTCTACACCGACGGGTTGTTCGAGGGCAGGGTCGGTGCCGGGGACGAACGGCTCGGCCACGAGAACATGGCCGCGCTGGTGCTGGACATCCTGCGGGCGGACCCCGGTTGGCGGCGGAACCAGGGCGCCGTGCTGGACCAGCTGATCGGCTCGGTGGAACGGCTCAACCGGGGCAGGCTGGACGACGACATCGCGATCGCGCTGCTGAGCCGGGGCGGCCGGTGAGGGGCATGCACTATCCAGTTGACGGGGGCCGCCCGGAGGGTGGCTCGCGGCGGCTGGATGCGGGTGACGCATGGACGGCGGGTGCACCGGTGAGCGTGCATGACACTCATTCGAGTAAGACACCGTGAAGTCTGGGGCCACTCCCGCGCGGCGCCACCTGGCCGCGGCCGCCCGCTGGCCGTTGCGCCGTTGGATGACGCTGCTCGCGGTGCTGGAGGCGACCTTGCTGGCCGTCGCGATCGGTGGCGGGGTGATCGCGCTCGACGGGTTGCGTGAAGCCAGGTTCCGGCTGGTCGAGCAGATCGATCCGCAGCTGTCCACGGCGAACGAGCTGTCCACCGGGCTGCTGAACCAGGAGACCGGGGTCCGCGGGTACATGCTGACCGGCCGCCAGGATTTCCTCGAACCGTACGAGCGGGGCAAGGCGCAGCAGCAGCGGGCGGTGGCCGAGCTGCGGCGGCTCGGCGCGACCGAGGGCACCGTGGCCGGAACCGACCTGGACCGGGTGCTCCGGGCGGCGGACGGCTGGCAGGGCATGACCGAGGTGTGGACGGTGGCCGGCGGTCCGCTGCCGGGTGCCGAGCAGGTGGACAACGGCAAGGTGCTGTTCGACGCGGTGCGGTCCGCGTTGGACACCCAGCGGGTGAACCTGGAGCTGGCCAGGGACGAGGCGAAGGGCAATCTCTACGGCGCCGAGACCTATCTGACCACGATGCTGGTGGTGATCGCCGCCCTGCTGGCGATCCTCTACGTACTGCTCTACTTCGGCTTCCGGCGCACCGTCGCGCGACCGCTGCTGCACCTGGCCGGTGAGGTCAGGGCGGTCACCGACCACGACATCCACCGGCAGGTCGAGGGCGGCGGGCCACGTGAGCTGATGGAGCTGGCCGCGGACATCGAGGCCATGCGCCGCCGGATCGTCGCCGAGGTGAGCGAGCTGCACGACGCGCACGAGCTGCTGGACACCCGTACCCAGGAGCTGCAGCGGTCCAATTCGGATCTGGAGCAGTTCGCCTACGTGGCCTCGCACGACCTGCAGGAGCCGCTGCGCAAGGTGGCCAGCTTCTGCCAGCTCCTGCAACGCCGTTACCAGGGGCAGCTGGACGAGCGGGGCGAGCAGTACATCGAGTTCGCGGTGGACGGTGCCAAGCGGATGCAGGCGCTGATCAACGACCTGCTCTCGTTCTCCAGGGTGGGCCGCCGGTCCGGCGAGTTCCGGGTGGTCGACGCGGACGAGCTGGCCGAGACCGCGATCGGCAACCTGGAGCAGGTGATCGAGGAGTCCGGGGCCACCGTCACCCACGACGAGCTGCCCAGGGTGCGCGGCGAGGTGACCCTGCTGACCGCGGTGTTCCAGAACCTGGTCAACAACGCGCTCAAGTTCCGCGGCGAACGGGTGCCCGAGGTGCACATCGGCGTCCGGCGCGAGGACACTGAGTGGAAGTTCTCGGTGACGGACAACGGAATCGGCATCGAACCGGAGTACGCGGAGCGGATCTTCGTGATCTTCCAGCGGCTGCACGCCAAGAGCGCCTACCCGGGCACCGGGATCGGGCTGGCCCTGTGCCGCAGGATCGTGGAGTACCACGGCGGACGGATCTGGCTGGACAGCACCGACTCCGGGGAACCCACCCGCTTCTGCTTCACCCTGCCCGTCAGCGAGAACGAAAACGAGGAAGCATGAACGACCAGCTGAGCTCCATCGACATCCTGCTCGTCGAGGACGACCCAGGCGACGTGCTGATGACGAAGGAGGCCTTCGAGCACCACAAGATCCGCAACTCGCTGCACGTGGTGAGCGATGGCGTGGAGGCGCTGCAGTTCCTGCGCCGGGAGGCCCCGTACGAGGACGCGCCGAGGCCGGGGCTGGTCCTGCTCGATCTGAACCTGCCGCGCAAGGACGGCCGCGAGGTGCTGGCCGAGATCAAGGCCACCGCGGACCTGCGGACGATTCCGGTGGTCGTGCTCACCACGTCGGAGGCGGAAGAGGACATCCTGCGCAGTTACGATCTGCACGCGAACGCCTATGTGGCCAAGCCGGTCGACTTCGAGCGTTTCGTCGAAGTGGTGCGTCAGATCGACGATTTCTTCGTCACCGTGGTGAAGCTGCCACGTTGAAATCAGGCTGTGTCGGTGAGGTGAACAGAATCGCACCGCCCGGCCGGTGCGTGCGGGATCCGGCGGTAATCCCACAGTGTGCGACGGGTACCGGAACGGTCATCTGACGGCGCTAAGTTGCCGTTTCATGACGAGCGAGGGTGAACTGCGGGTGACCGCCTTGGCGCTGGCCGCGCGGGACGGCGACGACCTGGCGCGTGCGGAGTTCGTCCGTGCCACCCGGCGTGACCTGTGGCGGTTCAACGCCCGGCTCGCCGGCGCTGCGGTGGCGGACGACCTCACCCAGGAGACCTACCTGCGGGCGCTCACCGGGCTGCCCCGGTTCGCCGGCCGTTCCTCGGCGCGAACCTGGCTGTTCGCCATCGCCCGCCGCGTCGCGGTGGACCAGATCCGCGCGGTGCGGGTGCGTCCCCGGCAGGTGCTGCGGGACGACTGGCAGCAGCTGGTCGAATGGGCCCAGCCGCGTGGCCTGCCCGGTTTCGATGACGGCGTCGTGCTGGACGAACTGCTGGACGCCCTGGACGCGGATCGCCGCGACGCCTTCGTGCTGACCCAGCTGTTCGGCCTGTCCTACGCCGAAACCGCCGCGCACTGCGACTGCGCGATCGGCACCATTCGCTCCCGGGTCGCCAGGGCCCGCGCCGACCTCATCCGCATGGTCCAGCCCCCCGAAGACGAACCACCACGCGCGCGCCGCCTACACGCCGTCCCCCCAGATTCCCCTTAGCCCGCTTTCAACGACGTCTCGAACGCGGAACTCGCACTGCCGGAACGTAGAACTCGCGCGACGCGAACGTGGGACTCGCGCAGTTCTGCGTTCGCGCGGGGCGAGTCGAACGTTGGGGGTGGGCGAGTTCCACGTTCGGGCCCGTCGGTGTTCTTCGACGACAGGAACGGCTGCCCGCGGGACCTGATCTTTCCGGTGCGGGGTGAAATTTCGCTGGTGACCAGCGGCGGAAGGTGATGCGGGGAGCGAAATTTTGCCTCGCGTCGCCTGCAAGGCGACCACCACCCTCGATGCCGGATGGCTAGAAGGGCGGAGGCTCGTCGTCGTTTTTCGACGACGTCTCGAACGCAGGACTCGCACTGCCGGAACGTGGAACTCGCGGGAGGCGAACGTGGGACTCGCGCTGCTGGAAGGTGGGACTCGCGCAGTTCTGCGTTCGCGCGGGGCGAGTCGAACGTTGGGGGTGGGCGAGTTCCACGTTCGGGCTCGTCGGTGTTTTTCGACGACAGGAACCTCCGAACAGAACTCGCATTAGGGCCTTCGCAGCGGGAGTGGCTGCCCGCGGGACCTGATCTTTCCGGTGCGGGGTGAAATTTCGCTGGTGACCAGCGGCGGAAGGTGATGCGGGGAGCGAAATTTTGCCTCGCGTCGCCTGCAAGGCGACCACCCACCCTCGAACCCGGATGGTTAGAAGGGTGGGGGTTCGTCGTCGTTTTTCGACGACGGCACCGCTGGATCGACGAGAGGTTCGGGGCGGGTTGTGTAGGTGCGGCCGGTCGGAGTCGTGACGGTGAGGTCGGCGGTGTCCGGGTCGAAGTCGAAGGTCCAGCCGGGTTGGTCTTTCAGCCGGTGGTGGTAGCGGCATAGGCAGCAGAGATTGTGCTCGCAGGTCTGGCCATCGGCGGACCAGGCGGTGCAGTGGTCGGTATCGCACCGCTGCGCGGGGCGGTTGCAGCCGGGGGCGCGGCAGGTGCGGTCGCGGACTTGGACCAACTCGGCCAGGTCGGCGGGTGGCCGGTAGCGAGTCCGGCCGACATCCCGGACGGTGCCGGACACCGGATCAGTGAGAACCTTCCGCCAGATCGAGTCGGGCTGGTTCATGAGGTGGCGGCCGATCTCGCCTGGGATGGGGCCGTGACCGACCAGCTCGCAGCCGTCTTCTCGGAGGCCGAGGGCGGTGTCGAGCGGGATGTGGATGAACACCTGAGCGGCCACACCATCGATACCGCCATGCTGACCCAGCAGCAACTCGGTGCACACATCCGCGCGAAGCTGATCCATCGTGCGCGACTCATCCCGGGTGTGGAGCTTGCGGGCCAGAGCATCCACCCGCGCATACACCGCCGCGGCGATCTCGGCCGGAAGATACGCCCACAGCGACGCCATCGCATCCGGCTCGTGGATCAACTCCACCTTCCGATCCAGCCGACGAGCCGCAGCACGAGACTTCTGCCCCTCAGGATCCAACCCAGCCACCACATGCGTCACCGCCTTACGCCAATTCGACGGACTCTTCTGACCAATCCGCTCCGCCAGCAAACGATCCGCCTCACCCACCAACTCATCCGGCAGAACAGCGATACCATCGAACGCCTGGCGGGCCTTACCGATATCCAGCTCACCCGCCTCCATCGCCGCCAACAAACACGGCAACCGGCTCACCAACGCCACCGACAAAGCCACCCGAGTCGCAGTAGCTTCACGCGACAACCGCAGCTCCGGCGCCAGCTCATCGACAACGGATCGCACCCCACCCCGCAGCGCGGAAAACCGCGCGATAAAACGAACTTCCACCGCATCCAACTGACACCGCAACCGGCGAGAAGCCACCACGGCAGCCACCGACCCAGCGTCATCGAACCCGTCGATCGCCTCCGCGGACAACCCGAAAAATCGAGACGGCGACAACGTCTCATCACCCGGCTCCGGTCCCAAACGACGTAACATGAAAACCCCCTGAAAAGTATCGGACCAACACCTCAATAATACCGCGAAGCAAAAACAAGCCCCGCAATTTCACCCGAAAGAATAATCGGTTTCCATGTATTGGATAGAACCGTCATCGGCGCGCTGTGACCAACTTGTTACTGTCACCGTGGTCACGAACGGCCACCGCTGACCAGGCGGTTTCGGTACCCATCTGGCAGCGTGTGGTCATGACCAAGCCGATCCGAGTCTCGATGCGGCAGTGGACCACCTGGGTACCGCTGGTCGCGGTGGTGGCGTTGTTGCTGTCCTGGGGTCGCACCTTGCCGGCGTTCGCCGTGGTGCTGGTCGCGATCTGCCTGGCGGGTGCGGTGCTGGCCGCCGTGCACCATGCCGAGGTGGTCGCGCACCGGGTCGGGGAGCCGTTCGGCTCGCTGGTCCTCGCGGTGGCGGTGACGGTGATCGAGGTGGCGCTGATCGTCACCCTGATGGTCGACGGCGGGCCGAAGTCCGCGTCGCTGGCCCGCGACACCGTGTTCGCCGCCGTGATGATCACCTGCAACGGCATCGTGGGGCTTGCCCTGCTGGTCGGCGCCCTGCGGCACCGGGTGGTGGTGTTCAACGCCGAGGGCACCGGCGGCGCGCTGGCCACGGTGGCCACGCTGGCCGTGCTGAGCCTGGTGCTGCCCACGTTCACCACCAGCAGGCCAGGCCCGGAGTTCTCGGCCGGGCAGCTGGCCTTCGCGGCGGTCGCGTCGCTGTGCCTGTACGGGCTGTTCGTCGCCATGCAGACCGTGCGGCACCGCGACTACTTCCTCCCGGTGAACGACGACGGCGACGTGATCGACAGCGAGGAGCACGCCGCCCCGCCGAGCACGGGCGTCACCCTGATGAGCCTCGGGCTGCTGGTGGTGGCGCTGGTCGCGGTGGTGGGCAACGCGAAGGCGGTCTCACCCGCGATCGAGTCGGGCGTGGCCGCGGCCGGGCTGCCGCCGTCCGTGGTCGGTGTGGTGATCGCGCTGCTGGTGCTGCTGCCGGAGACCCTCGCCGCGGTGCGCGCGGCCAAGCGCGACCGGATCCAGACCAGCCTCAACCTGGCGCTCGGCTCGGCGATGGCCAGCATCGGGCTGACCATTCCGGCGATCGCGGTCGCGTCGGTGTGGCTGCAGGGTCCGCTGACGCTCGGCCTTGGCGCCACGCACATGGTGATGCTGGCGCTGACCATGGTGGTCGGCGTGCTGACCGTGGTGCCAGGCCGGGCGACCGTGCTGCAGGGCGGGGTGCACCTGGCGCTGTTCGCCGGCTTCGTCTTCCTCGCCGTCAGCCCCTGACCGGGTCACCGGCGACCCGGTAGAGCGCGCCTCCGGCGGAGACGAGGACCTGGGGGCGCGCGGTGCCAGGTGCGGCGACCGCCTGCCAGCCGGCGCCGCCGGGCGCGCCGGGCCGGGTCAGCCCGGTGACGCCGCCACCGACCACGGTCCCGTGCTCGTCGGTGACGAGCACGCAGTCCACATCGGAGCCGGAAACGGTGGCCCAGCCGGTGAGCAGCGCGCCATCGGATTCCACGGCACCCTTCGACGGCCAGGCCTGTGCGAGCTCGACGTGGCCGCCGAGTTCGAGCCCGTGGCAGCCGAGGGTGAAGTCGTCGGTGAAGGGGTACCCGCCGAGTGCCCGTGCGGCGGGGATGACCGACGGCTGGATGTGCAGTGCGGCAAGGGCTTCCGGTGCTTCGAGGCGCAGTGCGACGGCCGCGGTCCGAAGTGGCTCGTAGGCGCGCCGCACCGCGTCGGCCTTGGTGCCGCCGATGGCGTGGGTGACCAGGCCGACCGCCACCACCGCGATGACCACGTACCTGGTGGGTACCGCCGGACGGTGCAGCGCGGCGAGGGCGAGCAGGGCGCAGGTGGCCAGCGCGGCGACCAGTACGTACCGGCTGATCAGGCCGGCGTTGCCGGACGGCGCCTCCGCCGTGGTGCGGCCGAGCCCGAGCATCACCGCCAGCGCGACGGCGTAGGCTGCCAGCCCGATCCAGCCGGAATCGTTGGTGCGGAGCGGTTCGCCGTGCACCCGGCGGAGCACCGCGGACCGGCCCGGCAGCACCAGCAGGGCGAGGGTGAGGCCACCGGCCAGTACCGCGACGACCGCGACGTCGGCCGACCACAGACCGCCGATGGCGGCGAGGACCACGGAAAGCCGCCCGTCGGGGTCGAACGCGGACGTGGCCAGCGACTGCTGCCCCGAAGGTTTGGTGAGGAACCAGAAGGCCAGCACGAGCACCCCCGCGACGGGGGGCACCAGCACCTTGTACCGGGCGTCGCGCCGCAGCCAGAAGATCAGCGCCAGCGCGAACCAGGCCCCGAACGCGGCGCTGAAACTCAGGCAGCCGAACGCCGCGGCCAGCACCGCGGGCCAGAACCGGCCGCGGTGCGCCAGCGCGATGGCCAGCACGCTGAGCAGCACCGCGGGGACCCAGCTGATGCCGTTGGTGCCCTGCGACCAGAGCTCGGCCGCATGCGAGGACAGCAGCAGGAAGGCGAAACCCGCGGTGAGCGCGGCCTTGCGCACCGGGGCCGTGGTGGCGGGCAGCATCAGGTGGAGCAGCACCACGACCGCCGCGACCATGGCGACGGTGAGCACGGTCAGCACGCGGTTGTCGCCGCCGAACCAGGCCGCGTCCGCCCAGAACAGCAGGGACGGCAGCACGAACGGCTGGTCGAGGTGATAGCCGAAGACCATCCCCGGCAGCAGCGAGCCGTCGTCGCCGGTGATCTTCGCCAGCACATGCCAGTAGTCGAGCAGGACGTGCATGCGGGGCGCGCGCAGGGCGAGCAGCAGCGCCAGGAACAGCGGGCACACCGCGAGCAGGTACAGCAGAACCGCCGGTGTGCGCCGGGATGGCCGCACCACTGAGGAGCCTGTCACGTTTCTCCTGTTTTCTGTCACCGATTGCCCGACGGGGTCGAGGAACCCTAGCGGACCCGAAGAATGGTTGTGCGACCACAAAGTCTGGTTCATGGCGGTTGGAATCACGGTTGGATAACCGACCGGGTGCTGTTGTGAGGTGCTGTAACGGCCACCTGACGGTTCCGATGGATGTCTCGGTGGGATCGATCAACTCCCGTTCGGCGCCAAAGCTGGTTTTGGTCGCGTCGTGGTTCGGGTGGGAAGCTGGCGGCGTTGAGGGCATTTGGGCGTGACCGTGTGTTCGACAACCCCTTGGTGGCGGTGCTCATGGATTATGTTTCCGCGCATCAGCCGGAGGAGGTCGCCAGGGTCGGCCACGAGGTGACCGGGCCCGATCGGCACGTGCTCAAGGTGGCTCCGCTCGGTCAGGCGCCCGCACTCGAGCTGCGGGTCACCGGTTCGGTGGCGGATTTTTTCATCGGCGAACTGCCTGCCATCGAGATCGACGCGCGGAACAACCGTGATCTTTCCGAACTCAGAAGCATTCTCGAAGCGCTTTCTCGCGGCGAGTTGTCCGTTCGTTACGTCCGGATATTCGGCCGGTGGCGGCCGCGCGCCGTCGAGTGCGATGCTGGTTCCTGGAGTTTCCCTGTTCCGCCGATGTCACGGAGGAGCAAAGAGCGTGTCGAGGTGCTAGGAACCCAGTAGGTCCGGTGTGTGGTTGGCCAGCACCTTCAGGAACTCCGCCGCCGCCTGGCTCTGGTGGCCGGCGGTCCGGCGGACGGCGACGACCGGTATGCGCGCGTTCATGCTGGGCACATCGATCGTGCGAAGGCTGCCGATTCGCAGCTCCTCCCGGACACTGCTGACGGGCATGAGCGCGACGCCGAGCCCGGCCTCGACCAGTCGCTTCTGCGCGGTGAGGCTGTCCACCGTGGTGATCGACGGGGGCGCCGCATCGGAATCGGTCAACTGGCGTTCGAGAAGCCGGCGGAACGAGTCATGGCGGCCGCGTTCCGCCGGAAAGCCGAGCCACTTCTCGTCCGCCAGCGGGCGCAGGTCCGGCAGCCGACGGGCGGTGATCCGGTGCGAGGCGGGCACCACGACGTAGAGCTTCTCCTCGCCGAGCGGGATCGACTCCAGTTTGGGGTCGGCATCGGGGTGGTAGCGCAGGCCGAGGTCCGCATCGCCGCTGCGGACCAGCGCGCTCACCTCGCGGCTGGTCGCGGTGCGCAGATCGACCGGGACCTCGGACTTCGACGTGAACTCGCGCAGCGCGTCGACGATGTGCGAGTCGGCCAGTGTGCCGACGATGGCAAGGCGGAAGGGCAGCGCGTCGCCGGGGCGGTCCCGGACGGCCCGCGCACCGTCGCGGATCGCGGCCAGTGCGGCCTCGGCGTGCGGCAGCAGGGCGCGCCCCGCGGCGGTGAGCGTTACCCGGCGGCCGACCCGCTCGAACAGCACCGCGTCGAGGGTGCGCTCCAGTTCGTGTATCCGCCGGCTGATCGCGGGCTGGGAACGGTGCAGCCGCCGGGATGCCTCGGTGAACCCGCCCACCTCGGCGATGCAGACGAAGGCTTCGATCTCGTCGAACGTCATGCCATCAGCATTCCTGATGAGAATCGTCAGCACTATGCATTTGCATGACGGACGGACCGCGAGCACAGTGAGCCTGTCGCAGCACCCCTGGGAGGCCTCGTCCGATGACCGATCAAGCAGCCAAAGCCGCGCGGTTCCGCGCCTTGCACGAACGGCCGGAGCCCTTTCTGCTCCCGAATCCCTGGGACGCCGGAACCGCCCGTCTGCTGGCCGGCCTCGGTTTCGAAGCCCTCGCCACCACGAGCCTCGGCGTGGCCAACCTGGCAGGCCGCACCCGCGTCGGCCGGCAGGAGATTCTGGACAACTGCCGGACGCTCAGCGAGGCGACGCCACTGCCGGTGAACGCCGATCTCGAGAACGGCTTCGCCGACGACCCCGTGGACGCGGCGAAGATGATCGAGGCGGCCTGTGCGTCCGGCGTGGTCGGAGCGTCCATCGAGGACTACACGGGGGACCGTCGCACGCCGATCTACGACTTCGGGTTGGCCGTCGACCGGGTGCGCGCGGCGGTGGAGGTGGCGCGCTCGCTGCCCCTGCCCTTCGTGCTCACCGCGAGGGCGGAGAACCTGCTGCACGGCGTCAACGATCTCGACGACACGATCGGGCGGTTGCAGGCATTCGAGGAAGCCGGCGCCGACGTGCTGTACGCGCCGGGACTTCGCACCCTGGCCGACATGCGCACGGTGGTCTCGTCGGTGGGCAAGCCCGTCAACGTCGTGATGGGCTTCGCGGATCCGTCGATCACGCTGGAGCAGCTGGCGGAGGTCGGGGTGCGGCGGGTGAGCATCGGCGGCGCGCTCTCCAGGATCGCGTTGAAGTCCTTTATGGACGCGGCGCGGCAGATGCGCGGGGGCAGGTTCGGGTTCGTGGCCGAGCTGCCGCCGATCTCCGAGCTGCACGAGGCGTTCACCCGCGACGAGTGAGCAGAACGTCAGGGGGACGACTCGGTGCCGTGGGTGAACTCGGACTGGAAAAGCTCCTCGCCGAGGGCTTTTCGGGCGATGGCGGTGATGCGGTCGACGTCGAGGCGTTCCCGTGGGGGAAGTGGGGCGGACACCGAGTTCCTGGCGGCGGCGGCCGCGCCGAGCAGCCGGGCCGCTTGGCGGTGGTCGCCGCTGAGTGCCGCGGCACCGGCCATGCCTTCGAAGGCGAGTGCGATGGCTCGGGGATCACCGGTGGCGCGGGCGGTTTCCAGTCCTTCGAGGTGCCTGGCCCGTGCGGTTTCGGCGTCACCGCGCAGTTCGGCGATGAAGCCGAGCTCGTTGAGCGCCTGCGCGATTCCCGGTTCGTAATGCACCTGGCGGTTCCATTCGAGGCCGCGCCGCACATGGGCTTCCGCGTCGTCGAGCCGGCCCTCCCGGCGGGCACCGAGGCCGAGGCCGACCTCGGCGAAGATCTCGCCGCCCTTGTAGCTCTGCTCGGCGGACAGCCGCGAGGCCCGTTCGTGCAGCAGCCGCGCCTGGCCGAGGTCGCCGGCCAGCAGCGCGAGCCTGCCGAGCCCGGCGAGTTTGTCCGCCACCGCCGGCCAGAGTCCCAGCTCCTCGGCCATCCGCAGGCCGTCCCGCTGCAGGCGCGCGGCCTGCTCGTAGTCGCCGGTGATCTCGGCCAGCGAGCCGAGCACGTTGGTGGCCCGCAGCTGTCCCCAGCGGTCGCCGAGCTCGCGGAACAGCTCGCCGCTGCGCTCACCGTCGCGTTCGAGCGCGACGAGATCCCCGCGCACCAACGCCTGCGACGCGCGGGCGCTCAACGCCGCGGCCACGCCCCAGCGGTCGTCCAGCTCGCGGAACCTGGCCAGCGCCCTGTTCACCAGCCACTCGCTGGTGGACAGGTCACCCGCGCCGAGCAGCACCTCGCCGACGAACCACTCGGCCCTGGCGCGGCGGCCGGGATCGGCGATCCGCTCGAACGCGACCGGCGTCGCCGCCGGGCCTGGCCGCTGCCCCATCAGCCCGATCCCGGACCGCCAGGCCGTGGCCTCGGCGACCCCGGGTTCCGCGTCGGCGCCCGCCAGCGCCAGCTCCAGCGACCGGGCGCCCTCGTCGAGCCGTCCGCGCAGGAACCAGTACCACGCCAGCGCGTTGACCAGGCGCAGCGCCTCCGCCGGCTCGCCGCGGCGCAACGCGCCCTCCAGTGCGCCGCGCAGGTTCGCGGTCTCCGCGTCCAGCCGTTCCAGCCATTTCCGCTGCGCGCGCCCGCGCAGCTGCGGCTCGGCCTGCTCGGCCAGTTCGAGGTAGTAGCGGTTGTGCCGGTCCCGCACCCGTTCCAGCTCGTCCTCGTCGCGCAGCCGTTCGACGCAGTACGCCGCGACGGACTCGAGCAGCCGGTACCGGTGCCCGCCGCAGCCGTCCACCACCACGACCAGTGAGCGGTCCACCAGCCTGGCCAGCAGGTCGAGCACGTCCCCGGTGGCCACGCCGTCCCCGGCGCAGACCGCTTCGGCGGCCGCCAGCGTGCAGCCGTCGGCGTGCACGGCCAGCCGGCGCAGCACCACCCGCTCGGGCACGGTCAGCAGCTGCCAGCTCCAGTCGATCATCGCGCGCAGCGTCTGCTGCCTTGCCGGTGCACCGCGATGGCCGGCGGCGAGCAGCTGGAACCGGTCGTCCAGCCGGCGGTCCAGCTCGTGCACGCCCAGCGCGCGCACCCGGGTGGCGGCCAGCTCCAGCGCCAGCGGGATCCCGTCCAGCCGCCGGCAGATCGCGGCCACCGCCGCCGCGTTCTCCTCGTCCAGGGTGAAGCCCGGTGACGCGGCGGCGGCCCTGGTCACGAAAAGCTGCACCGAGCTGAACTCGCGCAGCGCGGCGGGGTCGGTTTCCGCGCCGGGACCGGGCAGCGCCAGCGGCGGCACCGGCCACACCACCTCACCCGCCAGCCCGAGCGGTTCCTGGCTGGTCGCCAGCAGCCGCAGCTCCGGCGCGGCCCGCAGCAGCAGCCCGGCCAGCTCGGCCACCGGCTCCACCACGTGCTCGCAGTTGTCCAGCACCAGCAGCATCCGCTTGCTGCGCAGGGCACTGCTCAGCCGTTCGGTCCTGCTCACCGGCCGCCCGGCCGGCAGCGGGCCGGACGCGGTCTCGTCGCGGATGCCGAGCGCGGCCATCACCACGTCCACCACGCTGGCGCAGTTCAGGTTCCGGCCGCGGTCGAAGGCGGCCAGCTCGGCCACCCACACCCCGTCCGGATGGGCGTCGACCAGCTCGCCCGCCGTTTCCATGGCCAGCCTGGTCTTGCCGACCCCGCCGGGGCCGGTCAGGGTGACCAGCCGGTCCCGTTCGAGCAGTGCGCGCACCTCGGCCACCGCGCCGTCCCGGCCGAGCAGTCCGGTGACCGCGGCCGGCAGGTTCGTCCGGCTCTTGGCCGGTGCGGCGGGCGTGGCGTCCAGCCGCGGATCCTGGGCGAGGATCGCGCCGTGCAACGCGACCAGGCCGGGACCGGGGTCGAGCCCGAGCTCGTCGCGCAGCCGGTCCCGCAGGTCGGTGTAGCTCTGCAGCGCCTCGCTCTGCCGTCCCGCCCGGTAGAGGGCGCGCAGCTGGGTGGCACGCAGCCGTTCCCGCAGCGGATAACGGGCCACCAGGTCACCGAGCTCACCGACCAGCACGGCGTGTTCACCGAGTTCGAGCCGCGCCTCGGCCTGCTCCTCCAGCGCGGAAAGGCGCAGTTCCTCCAGCTTCGAGATGACCGGACCGGCGAACTCCTCGTCGGCGAAGTCGGCGAACGCCGGGCCGCGCCACAGCGCCAGCGCGTCCGCCAGCAGGGCCGCTTTCGCACGCGGGTCGCCGGTTTCGCCGGCGCGGGTCAGCAGTGCGGTGAACCGGCCGGAGTCCACCGCCTCGGGCCCGGCCTCCAGCAGATAGCCCGGCGCGCGGGACACCACCAGCCGCCTCGCCGACGGTTCGGCCTCGTCCAGCGCGCGGCGCAGCTGGGAGATCTTGGCCTGCAGCGCGCCGGCGGGATTGCCGGGCGGCCGGTCGCCCCACAGATCCTCGACCAGCCGGTCCGCGGAAACCGTCTTCCCCTCGTGCGCGAGCAGGTCGGCCAGCAGCGCGCGGACCTTCAGGCCGGGAATGGTGACCGGATCGCCGTCCCGCGTCCACACCGCGAGCGCCCCCAGCACTCCGAATCGCATGGCGTCACCGTAACGCAGTGTTTAAGGCGGCTGGAGCGCTATGCACCCTCGTCGGTGCTCCTCCGCGTTGTGTCCCACCGGTATCGAGTCCTCCAGTGCTCGGGAAGCCGACCGTAAGCCGATCGGCAGTACCCGGTAAGTGCCGCTCGGCAGGGTGGAACTCAGCAAGGGAAACGGAAACGACGACCCGGAGGAGCACCTGATGTCCGAGCACAACCCGTTGCGGCTGGCGGTGATCGTGGGCAGTACCCGCAGGGGCCGGTTCGGTCCGGTGGCGGCCGACTGGTTCATCGGCCAGGCCCGCCGGCACGAGAAGATGACCGTCGACGTGATCGACCTGGCCGAGCTCCAGCTGCCCGAGGTGCTGGGCGCGGACGAGGAGGAGCCCCCGGCGAAGGTGCGGGCGCTGGCCGCCAGGGTGGCTGCGGCGGACGCGTTCGTGGTGGTGACCCCGGAGTACAACCACAGTTTCCCGGCTTCGCTGAAGACCGCCATCGACTGGTTCTTCGACGAATGGCAGGCCAAGCCGGTCGCCTTCGTCTCCTACGGCGGGATCGGTGGCGGCCTGCGGGCGGTGGAGCACCTGCGCCTGGTTTTCGCCGAGGTGCACGCGACCACGGTCCGCGACACCATCAGCTTCCATTCCTACGAGCGCCTGTTCGACGAGACCGGGCTGCCGAAGGACGCGGTGGGCGTCGGATCCGCCGCGAAGAAAATGCTCGACCAGCTCGGCTGGTGGGCGCACGCCCTTCGCGACGCCCGCGCCGTTCGTCCTTATGCCGCCTGAAACACCTACAGAAAAGGAGTTCCACCATGTCCGTGCAGCTGAACCACACCATCGTCCCGGCCACCGACAAGCACGCCTCCGCCGAGTTCCTCGCCGGCATCCTCGGCCTCGAAGTCGGCGCGCATGACTTCTTCGTGCCGATCGAGCTCGACCACGGGGTGCTGCTCGACTTCATGGATGCCGAGAACTTCGGCTGGCAGCACTACGCTTTTCTGGTCAGTGAAGCGGAGTTCGACGCGGCCTTCGCCAGGATCACCGCGGCCGGCGCCCGTTACTACGGCACTCCCGACAAGGCCGCGATGGGCGAGATCTACTTCCACAACGGCGGCCGCGGGGTCTATTTCGAGGACCCCGACGGGCACGCCATGGAACTGCTCACCGTGCCGAACGCACCCGGTGAGGAATGGGTGACCGGCCCGTACGGCCCCAATCCGGCGCTGGCCAAGTAATCGGCCGTCAGTGAGAGTGTTGCCCGGTGTACTAGGGGTACCGGGCAACACTTTACTGTGCTGTCAGCGGAACTCGCCGGCGTGCTGGACCGCCCATGCCGCGAAGGTGGTGGCCGGGCGTCCGGTGAGTTCCCGCACGGTGGCCGTCGGCTGCTGCGGATGTGCCGCCAGTTCGGCCATTCCGTCCACGTACCAGCGGGCGTATTCGCCCATGCTCGGGGTGAGCAGCTCGACCGCCTGCTCGTGGGTCAGCTCCTCGAACGGGATCTCCCGGCCGAGCGCGGCGCCGATGCAGCGGACCATCTCGGCCCGGCTGATCGTCTCCGGGCCGGTCAGCTCGTACGACCGGCCGAGATGGCCGTCTTCGAGCAGCACGGTGGCTGCCACCGCGGCGATGTCGTCGAGGTCGATCGGCGCGTTCGCCGAGCCGGGGTAGGCGTCCCGGACCACGCCCGTGGTCCGGATCTGCTCCGCCCACATCGTCGAGTTCAGCATGAACTCGCCCGGTTCGAGGTGGGTCGCGTCGATGCCAGACTCGTTCACCGCCTCCTGCACTCCGTACCACCAGCTGCCCTGCCCGCCGGACAACGCGACGACCCGGTCCACCCCGGCTTTTCCGGCCAGTGCCAGCACTTCGCGCGCGGTGCCGGGCAGCGGCGCCAGGTACATCCGGTCGACCCCGTCGAGCGCCGCCGGCATCGTCTCGGTCCGGCCGAGATAGCCCTGGACGACCTCGACGCCGTCCGGCAGCGCCGCCTTCGCCGGGTTGGTGGTCAGCGCCCGCACCTCGATCGTCCCCGCCGTCTCTGCTGTCCCCGCTGCCAGCAGGTGGTCGACCACCAGCCTGCCCACGTTCCCGGTCGCGCCGGTCACCAGAATCCGCATCCGCTCCTCCTCCGAGCCACCCATCTCGCCGGAACTGGATACTACCTTAATGGAACGTTAAAGTTCCAGTACGGTGTCATGGGGGCCCGATTGGGAAATCGGATAGTAAATTTGGGACATGAGCAGTGCCACCACTCCGGAGACCGGCGCCCGCGGCCGCACCAGGCGCGCCATTCTCAGCGCCGCCGCCTCGGTGCTCGCCCGCGACCATTACGCGACCCTCCCGGACATCGCCGATGCGGCCGGGGTCGGCCGGACCACCCTGCACCGGTACTTCCCGGACCGGAAGGCGCTGATCGCGGCGGCCATCGACGACTCGGTCGAGGTGATCGGGCATTCGGTGGCCGAGGCGGAGATCGAGCAGGGCTCACCGGCCGAGGCGATGCGCCGGCTGGTCGCGGCGATGGTCGCGGTCGGGGACCGGCTGATGTTCCTCTTCGGCGATCCGCGGATCCTGGAAGGGCATGACGCCGACGAGGACGCGGCGCCGGACGACCCGGTGCTCGCGCTCATCGAGCGCGGCCAGGCGGCGGGGGTGTTCGATCCCGCGATGAGCGCGAAGTGGATCCAGCACGTGCTCTGGGCGCTGGTCTACACCGGCTGCGAGGAGGCCGACAAGGGCAGACTGCCCCGGCACGGCATCGTCCCGATGGTGACTCGCACGCTGGAGAACGGCATCCACGCCAGGTAGGGCACCGTCCGCGGTCTTGACAGCGGGCGGACGGTCGCGTTGCATATCTGCTAACGAGCGTGTGCAGATGTACTCGGATCAAAGGAGATCGGACCATGGACGCGGTGCGGGAGCAGGAGGCCGTTCTGGACGAGGCGATGGTCGGGGCCGCCCTGCTCGCCGGGGGCGCGAACGTGATCATGCAGCTGGCCAGGCCGGGGGTCGGCTACGGCGTGGCCGAGAGCAGAGTGCACAGCGGCAGCCTCTTCCGGCACCCGGTCAAGCGGACCCGCACCACGCTGACCTATCTCGCGGTCGCGACGATGGGCACCGACGAGGAGAAGAAGCAGTACCGGCTCGGCGTGAACAAGGCGCACGCGCAGGTCTACTCCCGCGAGTCGAGCCCGGTGCAGTACAACGCCTTCGACCGCGATCTGCAGCTCTGGGTGGCCGCCTGCCTGTACCGCGGGGTGGAGGACACCTTCACCGCCTTCGTTGGACCGCCCGACCAGGAGACCGTGGACACCCTGTACCGCGCTTCGGCGACGCTCGGCACCACCCTGCAGGTGCCACCCGAGCGCTGGCCCGCCGACCGCGACGCCTTCGAGAAGTACTGGAACGACGCGCTGGCCGAGGTTTCCATCGACGACGCGATCCGCCGCTACCTCTACGACCTCACCATGCTGCGGTTCCTGCCCCGCTTCCTGAGCGTGCCGCTCGGCCCGTTCAACCGGTTCGTCACCACCGGCTTCCTGCCGCCCCGGTTCCGGGCCGAGATGCGGCTCGACTGGTCGCCGCGGCAGCAACGGCGGTTCGACCGGCTGACCAAGGTGATCGCGAAGCTCGTCCAGTGGCAGCCAAGGGTGCTCCGCCAGTTCCCGTACAACCTGTGCATGTGGGACCTGCGCCGCCGGATCAAGGCGGGCCGCCCGCTGGTCTGACCGTTCTGTCGGTGCCCTGTGCTTTCCTGGTGCCATGCGCAAGGTGATTCTGCAGGAGATCGTCTCGGTGGACGGATTCGCCGCCGGCCCGCAGGGCGAGCTGGGCTTCTTCGACGCGGTCGACGACTACAGCGAGGTGGACCAGGACAACCTGCGGATACTGGCGGAGGTGGACACCATCGTGCTCGGCGCCGAGACCTACCGGCTGTTCGTCGAGTACTGGCCGACCGCGGACGACGAGCCGGTCGCCAAGTCGGTGAACGCCATCCCGAAGCTGGTCTTCTCCTCCACAATGGACAGTGCGCCGTGGGGGCGGTGGCCCGCGGCGCGAGTCGTGCGCGGCCCGGCCACGGACGAGATCGCCGCGCTCAAGCGGAAACCCGGCGGGGACATCATGGTCTGGGGCAGCATCTCGCTGGCGCAGACGCTGCTACAGGCCGGGCTGGTGGACGAGATCCAGCTGCGGGTGTGCCCGGTCCTGCTTGGCAGGGGCCGGCGGCTGTTCGACGACGCCCCGGCCGGCCTCGAGCTGATCGAGGCCAAGCCGTACCGGACGGGCATGGTGTCGCTGCGCTACCTGCGTCCCGGCCGGGATTGACCGGGTGCGGCGAGGCGGCGGCGCTGCGTCGCGACGAGCAGCAGTCCGGCCGCCGCGGCCGCGGCGGTGAGCAGGAAGGCGATTCGGAAGTCCGCGTCGGCCGGCGCGGGGCCGAGTACGAGCGTCAGCACGGCGACGGCGAGCGCGCTCGCGAGGTACTGGGCCGTGGTCAGCAGCGCACCCGCCGTGCCGTGGTGCTCCGGCGGCACGTCACGAGTGCCGAGGACGAACATCGACGTGAACACGATCCCGTTGCCGAGCCCGCTGATGACCAGCCCGATCAGCGAGACCGGCGCCAGTGCGAGCAGGAGCAGCCCCAGCCCGGCGGTGGCGAAACCGGCGATGAGCACACCGGCGGGGTCGAACCGTCGCAGGGCGCGGCCTGCCGTCGCGCTGCCCACCGTCACCATCAGCGCCAGCGGCAAAAACGCGAGTCCGGCCTGTAACGGTGAATATCCCCGCGCGGACTGCAGGAACAGGGTGAGCAGGTAGTACGCGGACCCGGCGCCCGCCATGTAGCACGCGGTCGCCGCGGCACCGACGAGCAGCGCGCGGATGCGCCGCAGCACGGGCTCGATCAGTACGTCTCGCGCGGTCTTCTCGTGGTGGACGAAGGCGAGCAGCAAGGCCGGCGCGAGACCGAGGCAGGCGAGTGCCGCGGCGGAGTCCCAGCCCTGTTCCGGGCCGAGGGTGAGGCCGAGGACCAGCGCCAGCGCGGTGCCGGTGCCGAGTACCGAGGAGAGCAACGGGATCCGGCCGGCCGGTTCGCGGTCGCGGGACGGCCGGATCCAGACGACCGCGCCGAGGGCGCACAGCAGGACGAGCGGGACGTTGACGGCGAAGGTGAGCCGCCACGACAGCGCGGTGAGCAGGCCGCCGAGGATGGCGCCGGCGGCGAGACCGGACGCGCCGACCGAACCCCAGACCGCCAGCGCGCGGGCGCGCGGCGGCCCGGCGGGGAACGTGGTGCCGATGAGGCCGAGTACGGCCGGCTGGAGCAGGGCCGCGGCGAACCCCTGCGCGCCACGCGCGGTGAGCAGCACGGCCCCGTCGCCGGCCACGGCGCCGGCCGCGCTGGCCGTGCCGAAGAGGACCAGTGCGAGCACGAACAGGCGCCGGGCGCCGAACCGGTCGGTCAGCCGGCCGCCCACCACGAGGAAGCCGGCGAAGAGCACCGCGTAGGCGCTGACCACCCACTGCGCGAGCGCCGGTTCGAGGCGCAGGTCGGCGGCGATGCTCGGCAGCGCTATGTAGAGGACCGAGAACTCGAGGGTGGTGGTGAACTGGGCTGTTGAAAGTACGGTAAGCACGGCAAACGTGGCGGACCGGTCAGCCAAGCGCATCGCGGAAGAAGCCTTCGTGCCTGGCGATGTTGCCGGGCAGGAAGTCGAGGACTTCCCGGCCTTCGGCGTCGAAGCCGTGCGCACGCGGACTGCCGGTGAAACCGGCCGCGGCCAGCCGATCCAGCAGCGCGTGCACCGCCGGGGTCCAGTGCCCGGTCGGTCGCCGCACCGTGTTCCCGATCCGCACCAGTTGGTTGACAGCACCGGCCAGCGGCTGCTCCTCGGGCACCCCACCTGGATAGCACGAGCGGAAGGCCGGGGTCGAACGATATTTCCCGCTTGCCGGGCCGGACACGCTCGGGTGAATCGGCGCGCAGCCGGGCCGGTGGCGGGCTTACCCTCGCGCCGGGCGGCGAAGGGAGCGTGCCGGATGGCCGAGTCGGAGAGGCAGGCGGACGCGCCGCCCGAGCTGAGTGTCCGCGGGCGCAACCTGATTGTCGCCGCGATCATGCTGGGCATGCTGCTGGCCGCGCTGGACCAGACCATCGTGGCCACCGCGCTGCCCACCATCGTCAGCGATCTCGGCGGCGGCAGCCACCTGTCCTGGGTGGTCACCGCCTACCTGCTCGCCGAGACGATCATGACCGCGCTGATCGGCAAGTTCGGCGACCTGTACGGGCGCAAGAAGACCTTCATGCTCAGCGTGGTGCTGTTCCTGGTGGGCTCGTTCTTCTCCGGCTGGGCCGACTCGATGACCTTCCTGATCGTCTTCCGCGCGGTGCAGGGCCTCGGCGCCGGCGGGCTGATGGTCACCGCGGCCGCGGTGATCGCCGACGTGGTGCCGCTGCGGGAACGCGGCAAGTACCAGGGCGTGATGGGCTCGGTCTTCGGTGTGTCCACTGTGGTCGGTCCGCTGCTCGGCGGGTTGTTCGTGGACCACCTCAGCTGGCGCTGGGCCTTCTATGTGAACATCCCACTCGGCGTGCTGGTGCTGGTGATCGCCGCGGCCGCGCTGCCCACCGTGCGGGCGAGCGCGCGGGTCACCATCGACTACCTCGGCATCATGCTGATCGCGCTCGCGGCCACCGGGCTGACGCTGGTCACCAGCTGGGGCGGGACCGAGTACGCCTGGGGTTCGCCGACCATTCTGTGGATGGCCGGGATTTCGGTGCTGCTGCTGGTCGCGTTCGTCTTCGTCGAACTGCGCGCGGCGGAGCCGATGCTGCCGATGCGGCTGTTCCGCGGCAGCGTGTTCACCGTGTCCGGCGTGCTCAGCTTCATCGTCGGGTTCGCCATGCTAGGCGGGATCACGTACCTGCCGACCTATCTGCAGTACGTGCGGGGCGACACGGCGACCGAGTCCGGGCTGGCCATGCTGCCACTGGTGGTCGGGCTGCTGCTGTCCTCGCTGTTCACCGGCACGGTGGTCAGCCGGACCGGGATCTACCGGATCTTCCCGATCGTCGGTTCGGTCCTGATCACCGGCGGCCTGCTCTTGCTGTCCCTTTTGGACGCTCACACCGGCTATCCGCTCGCCGCGGCGTACATGCTGGTGCTCGGCGCTGGGGTCGGCTGCACCATGCAGGTGCCGATGATCGTGGTGCAGAGCACCGCCGACTACCGCGACCTCGGGGTCGCCACGTCGGGGGTCAGCTTCCTGCGCACGATGGGAAGTTCCTTCGGGGTGGCCATCTTCGGCACGATCTACGCCGGTTCGCTGCCGGACAACCTTGCCGCCGCGCTGGCGTCGAACCCGCTGCCGGCCGGGGTCGACCCGAGGGTGGCGCAGAGCCCGCAGGGGCTGCACGCGCTGCCGGAGGCGGTGCGCGCGCCGATCATCGGCGCCTATGTGGACACCCTGCAGATGATGTTCCTGCTCGCCGCGCCGGTCGGCGTGCTGGCGCTGCTGGTTGCGTTGCTGCTCAAGCAGGTCCCGCTGCGGGACACCTCGCGGGCCGGGGCGAGCGGCAACAGCGGGCTCGGCGAGGGGTTCGCCGCACCGTCCACGAACGACTCGCGACGGGAGCTGGAGAAGATCATCGGCGCGGTGGTGGCCAGGCAGCAGGCCGATCCCGGCCCGGAGATACTGGCCAGGTCCGGGCTGTCGATCAGCTTCGCGCAGGCATGGCTGCTCGGCCAGTTCTTCCGGGCCGGCCTGGCCGGCGGCGACGCCACCCTGCAGCGGATTGCCTCCTGGCGCGAGGTGCCCGCCGGGATCTTCGAGCCGACCGCGAGCCGGCTCGTGGCGGACGGGTACCTCACCGAGACGGACGGCCACTACCGGTTCACCCACGAGGGCACCGAGCTGATCGCCAGGTTCGTCGGCTGCTGGCGGATCTGGCTGCTGGAGAAGCTGGGTGACCTGGAGGAGACCAAGGACCTGGACTTCCGCACCGTGGTCGACGAGACCGCCGAGCGGCTGATCAGCACCGGCCGCGCGATGGGCGAAGGCCGGCACGCCGCCTGACGGGCAAATAGCCGGCTTTTTGCCCTTCAGGCTCGACCCGCTTTTCGGCTCGTTGGCGGCCGAGTTAACCTATGATCCTAGGTAAATAGGTCTAGGGGGTGTGGCGGTTGTTCGAGTTCCGGTTCGACGGCGGGTCCGGCGTTCCGCCGTACCTCCAGCTGGTGCACCAGGTCGAGCACGCGCTGCGGCTGGGGGAGCTGCGGATCGGTGACCGCCTGCCGACCGTGAAGGAGGTCGCCAGGCAGCTGGTGATCAACCCGAACACGGTGCTCAAGGCTTATCGCGAGCTGGACCACCGCGGCCTGGTGGCCGGACGGCCCGGCCAGGGCACCTTCATCGAACGCGGCCTGGACGGGCTGGCCGCGGAGAAGCAGGCCGAACTCCGCGCGGGGCTGGAGAACTGGCTGGCCGCCGCGCGGGAGGCGGGCATGGACGCCGAGGGCGTCGCCGCACTGGTGGCGTCCGCGCTGCACGACTTCGGTAAGGAGAACAAGTGACCGCAACGGCGATCGCGACCAGGGAGCTGGGCAAGCGCTACGGTCGCAGCTGGGGGCTGCGGGACTGCACGCTGGACATCGACGCCGGCCGCGTGGTGGGCCTGGTCGGGCCGAACGGCGCCGGCAAGTCCACCCTGCTGAACCTGATGGTGGGCCTGCTCCGGCCCTCCGCCGGCGAGCTCGAACTGCTCGGCGAGCCGGTCGGTCCGAACCAGGTGCTGGACCGGGTCGCCTATCTCGACCAGCGGCATTCCCTCTACGACACGTTCAGAGTCGGCGAAATGCTCGAAGCGGGACGCCGGCTGAACACCCGCTGGCATCCCGGTATCGCGCTGGAACGGTTGCGCGCACTGGAGATTCCGCTGGAACGCAAGGTCGGCAAGCTCTCCGGCGGGCAGCGGGCGCAGGTGGCGCTCGCGATCGCGCTGGCGACCCGGCCGGAGCTGCTGGTGCTCGACGAGCCGGTCGCCAGCCTCGATCCCCTGGCCCGCAGGGAACTCATGTCGGTGCTGATGGAGGCCAAGGCGGAATGGGACTGCACGGTGGTGCTGTCCTCGCACGTGGTGGCCGAACTGGAACGGCTGTGCGACTACCTGGTGGTGCTCGACCACGGGCAGGTGAAACTGGCCGGTGACATCGACGACCTGTTGGCGCAGCACAGCCTGCTCGTCGGACCTCTGTCTACTGTGGACGAAGTCGCGGCCGGACGGCGGGTGCTGTACCGCGAGCACCGGGCGGACCGCGCCTGCCTGCTGGTCAGGCAGGACCCGGGACCGCTGCCGGAGCACTGGCGGCCGAGGCGGGTGAACCTGGAGGACCTCGTCCTGTACTACCTGTCCGAATCCAGCGCGGCCGTGCGACCGGCGCGAGCGGAGGTGCCCGCATGATCTGGCTGACCTGGCGGCAGCACCGGCTCAAGCTCTTCGGCCTCGGCGCGGTCTTCTTCGCGGCCGCCGCGGTCTACCTGGCGATGGGGCTGGGCATGCGCGGCTCGCTGCCCGCGGTGGACCTGCCGCACTGCTTCGGTGGCGCGGTCGATTCCCGTTGCGGCGACTGGCCTTCGCTGATCTACTTCGTGCACAACTACGCCCAGCTGCTGATCTCCCTGTTGCCCGCGGTGGTGGGCATGTTCCTCGGCGCCCCGCTGGTCGCGGCCGAGCTGGAGCACCACACCTTCCGCTACGTGTGGACCCAGGACGTCGCGCGGAGCCGGTGGCTGCGGTCGAAGCTGCTCTTCCTCGGCGGTTTCGTGCTGGTGTTCGCCGAGGTCTTCGCGGGCGCCTACGCCTGGTGGTTCGCGCCGGCCGTCACCTCGGAGGGCCGGTTCGACACCTTCGACTTCGGGTTGATCTCGTTCCCGGCGACCTGCCTGTTCGGGTTCGTGCTCGGGGTCGCCGCCGGCGCGGTGTTCCGCCGGACCCTGCCGGGAATGGCGGTGGCGCTGGCCGGGTTCCTGCCGGTGCTCGTGGTGGTGAAGAACTGGCTGCGTCCGTACTATTTGGACCCCGTGCTGCTGGAGAACACCGCCGGCGGCGCGCTGCGGGCGGGCGACCCGGTGTTCCGCGACGCGGCGGGCGTGCTGCACGGGTACGACGAGGCGATGGCGATCGCGGGCCTTCCCCGGCCGTCGATCATGGGCACCGAGCCGTCCGAAGTCCTCGAACGGGCCGGGCTCACCCGGCTCTACCCGGTGCAGCCAGGCGACCGGTTCTGGCTCCTGCAGCTCATCGAGGCCGGCCTGTTCCTCGCGCTGGCGGCCGGTTGCGTGCTGCTCTCCTTCTGCTGGATCCGGCGGCGGCTGACCTGAGCGCGAAGCGCGCATGAGGCCACTTGGGACCGTGAGATTCCGTTGAACCGCAACGGGTTCCGGCCGGTGACCCAGCTCACTCCGGCACCGGGTTGCACGTGCAACGGAGATCCAGATCCGAGCCGGTTGCTGGCAGCGCGTCAGTTAGCCTTCCCTCCAGTACTTGCCGGCGAGGAAGGAAGAACATGGCCGACGGCTATACCGTGCAAGCGGAAAAACTCAACAACGCGGCGAAAACGCATCTCGGCGGGCTGGTCCAGGATCTGGAGCTGGCCAGGCGCAAGATCGAGTCGACCGCGCAGCACGATGTGGCGTTCACCGCCGGCGACGAGCTGTTCGCGAGTACCAAGCCGAGGTGGGAGGAGGCCCGGCACTATCTGAACCGGGTCTTCCTGGACAACATCGAGAACCTGACCCTTGCCGCGGAGGCGTTGCACGAGGTCGCCGAACGTTACGTCGAGGCCGAGCGGGCCGGGGTCGAGGGGATGCCGTCATGAGCGCGTGGACACAGGACATGGAGGAGCACTCCGGCACCTTCCGGGCGATCTGGAAGCAGTACGGGGCCGGCTATCTGATGTTCGGCACGGACAACCCGCCGGTGGGCTTCGACACCGACGACCCCACGCTCGAAGACAAGATGAACGAGGTGGACGGCCGCATCCGGGACCTGTACGCCGACTTCTGCTCCGGCGAGCCGTCCGAGGCCAAGCTGACCGTGGAAAGCCTCGGCAACGCGATCTCGGACATCCGGGAGAACTTCCACGAGCACCTCGACGGGATGGACATCTACCTGGAGGACTGGTCCGGCGACGCCTCGGACAACTTCCGCGAATACCTGAACCAGATGAAGGATGCGCTGAACCGGAAACAGGACTGCCTGGAGGCCGCCAAGGGTGCGATCCAGGCTTACCACGACTTCTCCGTCGCGTTCCGGGGCAACATCCTCGACCTGGTCGAGCAGACCCAGGCGGCGCTGGACCAGGTGAAGGAAGAGGAAGAAGCCCGCAGCGAGCGGAAGAAGCTCGCCATCCTCTCCGCCTGCGTCACCGTGGGGGCGGCACTGGCGGCGATACCCACCGCGGGCGCCAGCATGGGTGCGGCGATGGCGGCCGTCGGCGCTTCTCTGGTCGCCGGTGGCGCCGGGGTGCAGGCGATCTCGGTCGGCGGCAACTCGCGGGGCGAGGTGATCGCGAACATGCTGGAAGAGGGCGACAAGATCGTCAAGGACGCGATCGAGGCCAAGGGCAGGGTGGAGCAGGCGCTGTTCAAGGTGACCACGTTCGTCACCGACGTCAAGGGCAGCAACCTGCAGCAGGTGCGCCCGGACCGGCCGCAGCTGATCACCGACGAGAAGTTCGACCCCGAGGGCTTCCACCCGGACGGCCAGTCCAAGGAGGACCGCAAGGGGGTCGGCAAGGGCGACCTGGTGGCCGAACCGGACAAGGCCGATGACGAGAAGCGCGATCACTACATCCAGGACCCGTCGGACCAGCAGTGGGAGTTCGACGGCCCGTTCGGCCTGCCCAAGCTGAAGGACCCGGAGCGCGGACCGGACGCGTATGAGGAACAGGGCCCGGTCGGTGAGCGGGCGCGGTAATGGCCGGACCTGAGGCCAGCGACCTCGACGATCGGGCCGCACGCCTGCGAGCACGCACGGAAGGCATTCGCGAGCAGGCACTTCGCAAGCAGCAGGCGCTGGAATGGGCGCAGCGGCAGACCGCCGCGGTCGAGGGCACGGCGGCGTCCGGTGACGGCCTGATCCGGGCCACGGTCGACGAGACCGGCATGCTCACCGGCCTGGAGCTGGCACCGCGGGTGCAGGGCACCCAGCCCGCTGAGCTGGCACGCGCGATCACCGCCGTGGTGCAGTGCGCCGCGGCGCACGCGCGGAACCAGATCCGGGACACCTACGCCGGGCTGCAGAACGAGGGCGTCATCACCGAACTGCCGTCGACCCTGCTGCCCGCGCCCGAGGTGGGGGACGGTCGGATCACCCTGTCCGCCACCGCTGGACCTGCACCGGTGGACACCCCGGCCGTGCTCCGCCCGACCCCGGAAGGCGCGGCCACTGCGTCCAGCAAGGACCAGGCGTCGGACAAGCCGGTGGTGTCCGAGCCGGCGGGCACCGAGAACGGCCCGGCGATCCTGCGTCCGGCGATGGAAAGTCCCGCGCCGGACAACACCGTGTCGGAGAACCCGGCCGACCGCCGCCCCGGCGACGACGGCCCGCCGAGCACCTGGATGCGCAGGGCGACCTGGTGATCACCGGTGGTGGAGCGGCATGGCCCGCTCCACCACCGGTGATTTGCGCGAGCCGCTGCTCGCGAGGGAGGCTGGAGGCATGTACCGGGAACGTGGCTCGCGCATCCCCGGCGCGGTGGTGTGGTCCTGGGCGGCGACCGCGGCGGCCACCCGGAATCGCGTGCTGCCCGACGGGTGCATGGATCTGCTGTGGCACAACGGCGAACTGCTGGTGGCCGGTCCCGATACGCAGGCGTATGTCGTCTCCGAGACCGAAGGTGCGCACTACACGGGGCTGCGGTTCGCTCCCGGTACCGCGCCCGCGGTGCTCGGGGTGCCGGCGCACGAGCTGCGGAACCAGCGGGTGCCGCTGGCCGCGCTCTGGCCGGAGCGGACGGTCCGGCCGCTGGCCGAACGGGTCGCCGCCGCGCCGGAGCGGGAAAACGCACTCGAGGCGGTGGTCGCCGAGCGGCTGAGTGCGGCCCCGCCACCCGATCCCTTGTGCGGCGCGGTGGTGACCGCGTTGCGGGGCGGCAGCACCGTCGCGGACACCGCGCGGGCCGCCGGGCTGAGCGAGCGGCAGCTGCATCGCCGCAGCCTGGCCGCTTTCGGTTACGGCCCCAAGACACTGGCCAAGGTGCTGCGGCTCGGGCAGGCGCTGGAACTCGCCCGCAGCGGTGTCGGGCTGGCGACCGTCGCGGTGACGGCCGGTTACGCCGACCAGAGCCATCTCGCCCATGACATCAAGGTGCTGACCGGGGTGCCGCTCAGGGCGCTGACCACTTAGGACTAGTACTGCATCGGCACTTGGTAGTGCCGAACCGGACAAGGGGATCTCACAGTACCTGTATCGCCAGGGTCTCCCAGACGTCCAGGACGCCTGCCAACCTGTTTGAGTCGGCTCCCAGCTACACCGAGGAGAAGTAAATGGCGGACAGCCAGTTCACCACTCACTCAGGACTTTTCGATCTGAGTGGGAAGTGTGCACTTGTCACTGGCGGCACCAGGGGAATTGGGATGATGATCGCGCGCGGCCTTCTGCAGGCGGGCGCCCGCGTCGTCGTCAGCTCACGCAAGGCAGACGCGTGCGCGGAGGCACAGCATCTACTGTCCGAATTCGGCGACGTTCAAGCAATCCCCGCTGACCTGTCCAGGTACGACGAGTGCCAGCGCCTCGCTGATCTGGTCAAGGCCGACTCGGAACGCCTGGACATCCTCGTCAACAATGCGGGAGCGATGTGGCGCGAGCCGCTGGAGACGTTCCCGGCCGAGGCATGGGACGCAGTGATCGACCTCAACCTCAAGTCGCCGTTCTGGCTGGTGCAGGCGCTGCTGCCCGCACTGCGCAGGGCGGGCACCGCCGATGATCCCGCGCGGATCATCAACATCGGCAGTATTGCCGCCATCCACGTCGCCGAGGCGCCCAACTACTCGTACGCCAGCAGCAAAGCGGCACTCCATCAACTCACCAGGGTGCTTGCCAGGGAACTGGGCCCGCAGCACGTCACGGTGAACGCGGTAGCCCCAGGAGTGTTCCCGTCGCAGATGATGGCGGCCACGATCGATGCCATCGGCGACACGATCGCGGCGAAGGCCCCTCTGCGCCGGCTCGGCCGCGACGACGACATGGCAGGTGTCGCCGTGTTCCTCGCCAGCCGGGCCGGGTCTTATCTGACGGGCACCATCGTCCCGGTCGACGGCGGCACCGCCACGACCGCATCGGGTACCTAGGCGTCGGGTCTCAACGGGGTACCAGCAGTACCTCCCTTCGCCCGCGGACAGGGCCTATGGTGAAGGGGTGGCCATGATCGATCTGCGCACTGAGATCAAGGAATTCCTGGGCTCGCGTCGCGCGCGGATCGCGCCCGAGCGGGCCGGGCTGCCCGCCTACGGCGGCAACCGCCGGGTCAAAGGTCTGCGTCGCGAAGAGGTAGCTCTACTAGCAGGGGTATCGGTCGACTACTACGTGCGTATGGAGCGCGGCAGCCTCGCCGGCGCCTCCGACGGGGTGCTCGACGCGTTGGCCTCTGCCTTGCAACTTGACGAGGCCGAGCGCGATCACCTATTCCACCTTGCGCGGCAGTCCAGGGCGCCCAGCGGTCCACGCCGCCAGCGACCCGCCGTAACGGTGCGTCCGGCGCTTCAGCAGGTGCTTGACGCCATCACCGATGCGCCGGCGTGGATTTGCAACGTCCGTTATGACGTGCTGGCCATGAATCAACTTGCCCGCGCGCTGTATTCACCGGTGCTGGCCGACACGCGACGGCCGGCGAACACTGCGCGGTTCGTGTATCTAGATCCCGAATCGGCAGAAACTTTCTTCGTCGACTATGACCAAATCGCTTGCGATGTGGCCGCGAAGCTACGCATGGAAGCCGGCCGCAATCCGCACGACGAGGAGCTGATCGCCCTAGTCGGTGAGTTATCAACACGCAGTGAACTATTTCGACAGCGGTGGGCATCTCAGGATGTTCGGCTCCACCGGTCCGGACGCAAGCGTGTGCACCATCCGGTAGTGGGCCAGCTCGACCTGGACGTCGAGTCGATGGAGTTGCCTGCCGAACCCGGCCTGCACCTGACCGTCTACACCGCGCCCGCTGGCACGGCGACCGCGGACGGTCTAGCCCTATTGGCGTCGTGGGCGGCTAGCCAGGGTAAGCGTAGCGAGCTGCAGTACTAGGACAGCGGCGCGAACAGGTCCACAGAATTGCCGTCCGGGTCTTGGACCGTCGCGTAACGCTGGCCCCAGAAGGCATCCCATGGCTCCTTGTGCGCGGAGTATCCTTCCCGCACAAGGCTTTCGTAGGTCTTGTCCACGTCGGCCGGATCGTCGCAGGCGAACGCAAGGCTGACCCGGTTTCCTTCCTTCGCCGTCCATTCCGGATCGAAGGACCGCACTTCCGCGACGGAGTCCCAGGCGAGCCGTAGTCCACCCGGCAGGGTGACCTCGACGTGGGGTTCCTTGTCTGCGTCAGCGGGGATGTCCAGGCCGAGGCGGCGGTAGAAGGCGAGTGAGGTCGCCATGTCGCTGACCGCCAGGCCGATGAGATCGAAACGAGGTGCCATCTGGCCAGCCTAGGTGCGCCGGCCGGCCGGATTCTTGCAGGAATCGGACATTCTCAGCCCTCCGTGAGGGCGAGTTCGATGCGCGAGCGCGCCGCCTTGGTCATGCCCGCGACCACCCGCAGGTAGGAGTGCTCCACCATCTCCTCGAGCTGGTCCGGTGGCACGGTTCCGTCCAGCAGCACGGTGTTCCAGTGCTTCTTGTCCACGTGGTACCCGGCGCTGACCGCTTCGTACTGCCCGCGCAGGTGCAGCGCCAGGCTCGGTTCGCATTTCAGGGTGACCCGCGGCGGATCCTCGTTCGGGGTCAGGATCACGAACACCTTGCCGGCCACCTTGTACACGTCCGCGCCGGGGCCGAACGGCTGTTCCTCGGTGACCTCCGGGAAGTCGAGTGCGAAGGCGGCGATCTGCTCAGGGCTCATGGAGTGACGATAGGCGGTATGGGAGGATCGGCGCACTCCGGCGAAGGCGGTGCAGATGCCCACAGCGGGACGGAACACACGCTACGGCAACCGGTTCGGTGCTGCCCGGATGCTGGACGCGGTGGTCTCCGAGGTGCACGACGTCACGCCCGAGATGCGGGAGATCACCCTTCGCGGTCCCGCATTGCGCATGGTGGCGTCGAAGCCGGGCGCGCACCTCCCGGTGGAGATCCCTGGCGGGGAACCGGAGCTGAGGACCTATTCGGTGTGGGCGCACCGGCCCGCGGACGCGTCGCTGACGCTGCGGGTCGCACTGCATCATCCCGGCGGGCCGGGTAGCCGCTGGGCTGGCGGCGTGACCACCGGGACGCGGGTCCGGATCGGCGTGCCGCGCAACAAGATCGTGCTCGACCCGGGCGCTCGGTACCACGTTTTCGCCGGTGAGGAGACCGGCTCGGTGCCGCTGCTCGCCATGCTGGCCGCGCTGCCGTCCGACGCCGAGGTGTTCGGCGTGCTGGAGACCACCGGGCCGGAGGCCGAGCCGCCCGCGCCGGCCGGTGCGCGGACGCTGGGCTGGGTCCATCGTGGACGGACGCCGGCGGCGGGCTCGCCGGTGCTGGTGCGCGCGGTGCGGGGACTGGACCTGCCAAGGGCGCACGGCGTCGCCTATGTCGCGGGTGAGGCGGCGACCTGCCGCGCGGTGCTTCGCCTGCTGATCGACCGGGGCTGGCCGCGGCAGGCGGTCAAGGTGCAGACGCACTGGACGCAGGGCAGGTGCGGGCTGCTCTGACCCTGGACCGTGCCAGACATAGGACGTAGGATGTCTGGCCAAGAGGTGCTGGCAGGTTCGATGGGAGAGCGGTGCGCGCACTGGGGACGGCGGAGCTGCACGGAGTGTGGGCGAGCACGCTGCTGCCGCTGAACGAGGACGACACGATCGACTTCGGGCGCCTCGAACTGGAGGTGGACGCGCTGATCGCGGCCGGCCCGCACGGCATCTACACCAACGGCAGCGCGGGCGAGTTCCACACACTGGCCGAGTACGAGTACGACCGGCTGCACGAGCTCGTCGCCGGCCGTTGCGCGGACGCCGGCGTGGCGTTCCAGCTCGGCGCGGGACATCCCAGCGGGCAGCTTTCGCTGGACCGGATCAGGCGCGCGGCCGCGCTGCGTCCCGGCGCGATCCAGGTCGTGCTGCCCGACTGGCTGCCGCTGAGCCGGGACGAGACCACGGCCGCGGTCGCCAGGATGGCCGAGGTCGCCGACGACGTGCCGCTGGTGCTGTACAACCCGCCCTGCGCCAAGACGCAGCTGCCACCGGAGCTGTTCGCCGAGCTCGCGGACGCGGTGCCGGCGCTGATCGGGATCAAGGTCCCCGGCGGGGACGACGACTGGTACCGGCGGGTCTCCGCGCTCGTCGGCGGCAGGCTCGCGGTGTTCGTCGCCGGGCACACGCTGGCGTCCGGCCTGGCCAGGGGCGCGGCCGGCGCCTACTCCAACGTCGCCTGCCTGAGCCCGGCCGGAGCGCTGCGGTGGTACCGGCTGATGCACTCGGACGCCCCGGCCGCGCTGGACGTCGAACGGCGGCTCCAGCGGTTCTTCCGCGACCACATCGCGCCACTCGCGGCACAGGGCTACTGCGACCCGGCGCTGGACAAGACGCTGGCCGCCATCGGCGGCTGGGCGGAGATCGGCACCAGGGTGCGCTGGCCGCACCGGTCGGTGCCGGCCGACCTGGTCCCCGCCCTGCGCACGGCCGCCCGCGCCGCCGTCCCCGAACTGCTCGGCTGAGCGCGGTCGGTAGACCCGGATCTTGCGGGAAGATCGTCACCTACCTTGACGAACTAGCGCCCCGGATGCGGCCAGGCATCGCACCGGCCCCGGAGCCCGGCATCTCCGACCGCGGATTGGGGTAGGTAGTCCTACTCAACAGGGGCCGAGTAGGGGCCCGTGACCTGCCGGGTAGTCGTGTCCGACTCTCGCTCGGATGGTTGAAGCGATCTTTCTCGCTGTCGTAGTGTCACCGAGTGACTACGGGAGGGAGGCCCTGATGTCGGGCTATCAGGTTGTCATCGACAAGATCAGACAAACCGGCCAGGCTGCTACGCGCGTGGCGGATGGCCTTCGGGGTGTGGACTGCTCCGCGACGTTGCCGGGCGGGGACGCTGGGATGCCGGGTGCGCGATGCGTGCCCAAGCTCGCCGCGGTGAAACAAGCGTGGCAAGGGCGCGAAGCCGGCTATGTGGCACAGCTCGACGCGCACGCAGGCAACATGGCCAAAGCCGCCGAGTTCTACAGCGGCAACGAGCAGGCCGCCGAGCAGGACATGACTGCCAAGGCACAGCCGACCAGTGGACCGAGGCCGAGCTGATGGCGACGTGGGGCGAGGTCAAACGGTGGCAGCCCGGTCCACTTCAGGGCGCGGTCGAGCCGATGAACGGGGCGTACAACAAGGTCGTGGCGTGCGGGGACGACCTGCGGGATACCAACACTCCCTACGGCTGGTCCGGGGAGGCGGCGTCCGCAGCGGCCGGCACGGTGAACCAGATCATCGACGGCTTGGAGGAGCACTCGGCGGAACTGGCGGCCAGCCGACGTGGAGTCGGAGACACCGGGGACGCGATCACCGGCATCCAGCACGGTGTTCAGGAGATCGAAGAACTCGCCGCCAAGCACCACTTCACTGTCGGCGAAGATGGGACGATCATCGACAGCGGGCCACCGCCGGACATTCCGGAGGACCAGCGGGCTGCCGTTGAAACCGAGCGTAAGGCCGTGGCGGCCGAGCTCCGCGACAGGGTCGGCCAGGTTCTCCGTAGCGCCACCGACGTGGACGACGACTTCTGTGCGGTACTCGACAAGATCCTCTCCGGCCACACCATCGACGCCTCGGCCAACGACAACGAAACCACGAGTCTCGCCAAGGCAGGCAGCGATGGCTACGCGGCGGGTTCGCTCTCGATCCCCGCACCGCCGCCCGATGGGGCCACCGCCGCCCAGAACGCCGCCTACTGGGCCACCATCAGCAAGGGACAGCGGACACAGCTCGCCATGGACCGTCCGCAACTCGTGGGCCCTCGCGACGGTTTTTCAGCTGTGCATCGTGATATCGCGAATCAGATCCTCCTGGGTCACGAACGAACTCGGCTGCAGTCCGATTTGTGGCGGATACAGCAGGATTTGAACAAGCTGCCACACGGTCCGGGAAATGAAAATGAGCGGAATATTCTGAACAAACAGCTTAGTGGTATTCAGGGCAAGTTGGACGGGGTCAACAAGATTACCGAGGTGTTGAGCGGCACCAAGGATGCGGCGGAAGGGCGTAAGCACTACCTGCTGGGAATCGACGGTGCTGAAGACGGCAAGGCTATCGTTGCTACGGGCAACCCTGACTCGGCCAGGAACGTTGCCACTTTCGTTCCAGGTACCGGCTCGGATCTGGCAACGCTAGGAGGCAATATCGACCGCGCTGACGTAATGCATCGTGCGGCGGAGAAGGCCACGTCCGAGCCGAACTCGGTCATCACTTGGCTGGGCTATGATGCGCCAGATTCGATCTTGAATGCTGGAAGTGCCGGTTACGCTGAGGATGCCAGGAGTTCATTGGACAGCTTCCAAGACGGTTTGCGGGAAAGCCACAACCCAGGACAGCCGTCGCACAACACGATCATCGGTCACAGCTATGGCTCAACCGTGGCAGGGTTTGCTGCTCGAGACGAACATCTCGCAGTGGACGACTTTATCGCTGTTGGAAGCCCGGGAGTCGGCGTCGACGACGCAACAGGACTACATCTTCCTCCGGAGCATGTGTGGGGAATCGCCGCGGAAAACGACCCCGTTGCGGACCTGCAAAGGTTCGGCAATGCGCCGACCGACGCCGACTTCGGGGCAAACAAGATCAACGCCGACGCTGGTGTCTCATGGCCCGTCGTCGGCTACAGCTTGACCGCGCACAGTCAGTATTGGGATCCGCGTAACCCTGCGCTCGCCGGCATGGGACAGGTCATCGCCGGTAAGCAACCGCACTAGGAGACTGTCACAGTGCCACGAATCAAGGTCAAGCTCGCTGCCATGGGCGTCGCGCTATGCGTATTCACGATCAGCGGCTGTGGAGAGTCGAACGAACCTTCTGGGACACCAATGATGCCGACCATCAGTATTCAAGAAGCCAACCGTCTCGTCGACGACTACATGGAGCAAGGGCGACGGGCTTTGTCTCCTGATGCCCGGCTTGCCGATGATTTTCGCAAGGACAAGATGGCCTGTGATGATCCCAACGACCAGGGTCCGAAAGGTCGATTCTTTGCTACGCGTGACGCTGAGGTCGTCGGCTTGCCAGGCGGGAACCCGGAAACCGGGTTCGCCCCACTTCGAACCTGGTGGCAGGCCAATGGTTTTTTGGTGACCACCGACAACGGGCGCGCGGTCTATGCCGAACATACGTCCAACGGCTTCCGGATGAGCCTGGAAGCCAATGACGAGGGGAAGGTATATCTCGGCGTCAGCTCGCCTTGTGTTTGGCCCAGCGGCAATCCGGAGCCAAAAGAGTAACTTGACGATGGCGGGTTGTCGAGCCGGGCATTGCGCGGGCGAAATGGGCAGGCCGGTAGACTGCCGGGTCCGTCGCGGCCGCTCAGGCCGCTGGACACGGACAGGAGGACCACCTTGCCCGAGCACGACCCTGGGGTGGTGAGCGCGGCTGCGATCGCCGCGGCGGCCGAGGGGTTCACCGGGGTGATCCCGCCGAGTCCGCTGCACCGCAACGACCGGTTGTCGGCGGCGCACGAGCTCGACGTGTGGCTCAAGCGCGAGGACCTCAACGCGGTCCGCTCGTACAAGGGACGAGGGGCGTACAACCTGCTGAGCGGCCTCGAACCGGAGCGGCGGGCGCGCGGTGTGGTCTGCGCGAGCGCGGGCAACCACGGGCAGGGCGTGGCGTTCGCCTGCGCCTCGCTCGGCATCGGGGCGCGGGTGTACCTGCCGAGGACGACACCGCGGCAGAAGCGCGACCGGGTGGCCGCGCTCGGCGGCAGGCACGTGCAGATCGTCGTGGAGGGCGACACCTACGACGACGCCGCCGCGGCCGCGCGGGCGGACGCCGAGGCATCCGGGCGGACGCTGGTGCCCGCGTTCGACGACCCGCGCACGATCGCCGGCCAGGGCACCGTGGTCAAGGAGGTGATCGAGCAGCTCGGCCGCGCGCCGGACGTGCTCGTGGTGCCGGTCGGCGGCGGTGGGCTGCTCGCGGGCAGCCTCGCCTGGCTGCGGGAGACCCATCCCGAGGTGCTGGTGATCGGCGCGGAACCGCTCGGCGCGGCCAGCATGGCGCTCGCGCTGGAGCACGGCGGGCCGGTGCCGCTGGAGCAGGTCGATCCCTTCGTGGACGGCGCCGCGGTGCGCCAGGTCGGACGGCACACCTTCGCGGTGGCGGCGGACCGGCGGCCACGGCTGGTCGCGGTGCCGGAGGGCCGGATCTGCGTGGAGATGTTGGACCTGTACCAGTCCGACGGGATCATCAGCGAGCCCGCCGGCGCGCTGGCTTCGGCCGCGCTCGGCCTCGAACTGGGGCTGTCGCCCGGCGCGACCGTGGTGTGCGTGCTCTCCGGCGGCAACAACGACGTCAGCAGGTACGCCGAGATCGTCGAGCGGGCGCTCGTTTTCGAGGGCAGGAAGCACTACTTCCTCGTCGAGTTCCCGCAGGAGCCCGGCGCGCTGCGCCGGTTCATCGACGACGTGCTCGGCGAGGACGACGACATCACCCTGTTCGAGTACGTGAAGCGGAACAACCGCGAAACCGGTCCCGCGCTGGTCGGCATCGAGCTCGGCGTGCCGGAGAACCTGGACGCGATGCTGAAGCGGATGGAGACCGTGCCGCACCGCATCGAGCGGGTCCCGCCGGACAGCCCGCTGTTCACCTTCCTGGTCTGAGCCGCCGCCCAACGCCGCGAGATAGGAGAAGCGGCGGGCGGCCCCTGTGCACGAGCCTGTAAGTCACCACCGGCCGAGCCGGCGGAGCGGACTCGATGCCGACTTTCGCGAGCAGCAGGGGAGCCAGGACTGTGACGCAGCATCTGGAAAGACCTGGCGCCCAGGTTCTGCCCCGTGCGGGGCCGCATTCGTCGAAGGGCGGATGGGGCCGCCGGTCGCTCCTCGGCTTCGCGGTCGTCGCTGCCGCCTTCGCCGGCTACCAGGTGCTGCCCTACCTCAGCCTCGACCCCGGCGCCTCGCGGATTCCCACCCAGGACGCCCTGCACTACGCCTTCCTGGCCGGCCACGTGATCACCGGGACGATCGCCGTACTGTGCACCATCGCGCAGCTCTGGCCGTGGCTTCGGCGGCACCATCCCCGCGCGCACCGGGTCAGCGGGCGGATCTACCTCTTCGCCGGGGCGCTGCCGTGTGCCGTGCTCGCGCTCGCCATGTTCCCGGTTTCCTACGGCCCCGGCAGTGTCGCGGTGCTCATGTCCGCGGTTCTCTGGTCGGTCACCGCCGTGCTCGGCTGGAAGACGGCGAGGCAGCGCCGGTACGCCGAGCACCGCCGGTGGATGCTCTACAGCTTCGCCATCATGTGGGGCCTTGCCTTCTGGGGCTTCGTGATCGGGTACGCGCTGAAGTACCTGAGCCCGGTCGAGATCGACAACGCCACGGTGGTGGAGGCGGCCCGCTGGGTGGGCTGGGTCGGCAACCTACTGGTCGTGCACTGGTGGCTGGAACGGCGTGCCGGCCGGACCGTCGTCGGCGTGCCACGGCGCACCCCGGCCACGAGGTGAACTCCGGCCCGCAGACCCCTTCCGGCAACAGGGAAAGAGCACGCCGATGGACTTGACCACCGATCGCGCCGCCCGAGCGGGCCGCCGCGAACTCATCGGGCTCGCGGTGCTCGGCCTGCCCACCGTCCTGGTGGCACTGGACATGAGCGTGCTGTACCTGGCGCTGCCGCATCTGGCCGGGAGCCTTGGCGCGAGCAGCGTGCAGCAGCTGTGGATCACCGACGTCTACGGATTCGTGCTGGCCGGTCTGCTGGTCACGATGGGCACCCTCGGCGATCGGATCGGCCGGAAACGGCTGCTGCTCATCGGCGGGGTCTGTTTCGCCGCGGCCTCGGTGCTGGCCGCCTTCTCCACCAGCCCGGAGATGCTGATCGCGAGCAGGGCGCTGCTGGGGGTCGCCGGCTCCACCATCATGCCCTCGACCATGGCCCTGATCACCGTGCTGTTCCCCGACGCCAAGCAGCAGGCGATGGCGATCGCGGTGTGGATGGGCTGCTTCATGGGCGGTACCGCGCTCGGCCCGCTGGTCGGTGGCGCGCTGCTGGAGTTGTTCTGGTGGGGTTCGGTGTTCCTGCTCGGCGTGCCGGTGATGGCGCTGCTGCTGATCTTCGGGCCGAAGCTGCTGCCCGAGTACCGCGAACCGGCAGCGGGCCGGATCGACCCGGTCAGCGTGCTGCTGTCGATGGCGGCGGTGCTCTCCCTTGTCTACGGGCTCAAACAACTGGCCCGTGACGGTGCGGGGCCGGGGCAGTTCGCCGCGCTCGCGGCCGGGCTGGCCGTCGGCGTGGTCTTCCTGCGGCGGCAGCGACGGCTGACCAGCCCGCTGCTGGAGCTCGGGTTGTTCAAGAACCGGACGTTCCGGACCGGGCTGCTGCTGACGCTGGCCTCCGGCCTGGTCGGCGCGAACCAGCTGTTCGTCTCCTTCTACCTGCAGTCGGTGGAAGGGCTGTCGCCGGTGGCCACCGCGCTGTGGCTGCTGCCGTCGGTGGCGTCGATGGTGGTCGTCATCCAACTGGCGACCCTGCTCATCCGGCGGGTGCGGCCGGCCGCGGTGATCGCCGGTGGCCTGGTGGTCGCGGTGGCGGGCTACTTGTTGCTCACCCTGCTCGACGGCGGCGGTGATTTGCCGCTGACCATCACCGCGCTGGTGCTCGCGAACCTCGGCATCGGCCCGATGGCCGGGCTCTGCGCGACACTGGCCATGCAGTCGGTGCCGCCGGAGCGGGCCGGGTCGGCGGCGTCGCTGACCGAGACCGCGGGGGAGTTCGGCGTCGCGATGGGCGTGGTCACCGTGGGGCTTTTCGGCTCCGCGCTGTATCAGGCGCGGATCGAGACCGGCCCCGCCGTCCCGCCGGCGGCGGCGGAGGCCGCGCGCGACAGCGTCGGTGGAGCCATGGCCGCGGCGGGGCAACTGCCACCCGCGGAAGCGGCGACCCTGCTGCGAAGCGCGTACCAGGCGGTCACCAGCGGCCTGCAGGGCAGCGCGGCGGTGTGCGCGGGGATCGCCGCCGCGGCCGTTCTGCTGGTACTGACCGGGATCCGGCACCTGCCGCCGAGCGGCCGGCCGGAAACCGGTGCCGAGACGGGGAAAGCGGAAGAGGCAGCGGTCGGCGGATAGCGCCCGCGTCGCACCTTGGGAGATGCGTGCGATACCGGTCTGCAAGAAGATTCGGGAATCTTGTCGCAGGCCGGTTTCCTGGGGCCCGGTCTGCTCCTTTCCTGCGGCTGAAACATCAATCGCAGCTGAAGCAAGGGGAACCGTCATGCCCAACCGCCGTGATTTCCTCCGTCTCGGTGCGGTCGCCGTGACCGGTGTGCTCGCCTCGGCACCGGCCGCGTCCGGCCTTGCCGGCACCGTCAACTGGGATACGTTGCGCCGCAACCTTTCCGGACGTCTAGTGCTGCCTTCCGACGCCGGCTACGAGTACGCCCGCCAGTCCGCCATCCAGCAGTTCGACTCCATCCGACCGCAAGCCGTCGCGTACTGCGTGTCCGAGCAGGACGTGCGAACCGTGCTCCGGTTCGCCCAGGACAACGCGCTTCCCGCGGTGCCTCGCAGCGGCGGCCACAGCTTCGGCGGATACTCCACCACCCAGGGCGTGATACTCGACGTCTCCCGGCTGAACCACCTCGGCCGCAACGGGCCGAACGTCGTGCTCGGCCCCGGCGTGCAACAGGTCGACGCGCTCAAGGTGCTTTCGCCGCTGGGGCTCTCCCTGGTCGGCGGTACCTGCCCGACGGTCTGTGCCGGCGGGTTCATCCAGGGCGGCGGGATCGGCTTCCAGACGCGCAAGCACGGGCTCGCGGCCGATCGGCTGGTCTCCGCTTCGGTGGTGCTGGCGAACGGGCGGCTGGTCCGCGCGTCGGAAGCCGAGAACCCGGACCTCTTCTGGGCGCTGCGGGGCAACGGCGGGGGCAACTACGGCGTGGTCACGGGCTACGAGGTCCGCCCGACGCATGTCCGGCGCATGGTGAACTTCAACGTGATGTTCCCCTGGGACAAGGCCGGCCGGCTGATCGCGGCGTTCCAGCCATGGGCGGTCGAGGGGCCGACCGATCTCGCGGCCTCGCTGACCATCATCCAGGACGGCGTTACCGGCGGCGTGCCGCAGGTCGGTCTCGGCGGGGTGTGGCACGGCCCGGTAGAGGAGTTCGACCGTCTGCTGGAGGTGCTGATCGCGCGGTCCGGGGCTCGGCCGATCAGCCGTGCCGTGCAGGAGAAGTCCTACTTCGACGCCATGATGGAATGGTACGGCTGCACGGACCTCACGGTGGAGCAGTGCCACCGCCTCGGCTACCGGCCGGAGGCGCAGCTGTCCAGGATGGTCTTCAACCGCAACCGCAACCGGTTGTTCGCGGGGTACGTCCCGGAGAGCAATGTGGACCGCATGCTGGAGGCGTTCCTCGCCGATCCGCGCGAGGGCCAGTTCCGCCTGATCTACCTGGACACCTTCGGCGGCGAGGCGAACGTACCGGCCAGGACCGCGACCGCCTTCGTGCACCGCACCTCGAAGATACTGGCCGGGTTCGCGGGCGCGCTGAACGATCCCGACTACACTGAGGAGCAGGCGCAGGAGTGCGAAGCCTGGCTCGCCAAGGGTTTCGCCACCCTGGAGCCGAATTCGCAGGGGGAGAGCTACCAGAACTTCTTCGACCCGGCGCTACCGGACTGGCGGCGGTCCTACTACGCGGAGAACTACGACCGCCTGGTGCGGGTCGGGCACCAGTACGACCCGGACCGGTTCTTCCGCTTCGCGCGGAGCATCGGCTGACCCGCAGCCACCCGAACGTGGAAGGTGCCGCCCCGGTACGGAGCGGCACCTTCTACTGTGGACGACCTCAGTGCACCACGAGGCCCTCCGACGCCTCGGGGGCGGCACCGACGTGGAACAGCCGGGGAAACAGGTGCAGGTATTCCGCGGGGCCTTCGATGCGGACCTGCTCGCCAGCGATCGCCTCGGTGGCGCTTATCTCACCGGTCATCAGCTTCTTGATGACCGGGCCCTTCGGCTCGATCCTGATGTCGGCGTCCGGGTACGAGCCTTCCGCGGCCTTCAGCGCGCCGTCGTCGACGAGCGCGTGCACGATCATGTCCCCGTAGTGCAGCTCGTAGTTGACGTGCACGCCCAGCGCCGCTTCCGGCCGGAAGGTGGTGTAGAGCGACAGGATGGCCGAGTCGAGGGTGAACACGTCCTCCGGGCCGGGATCGCCCAGCGAGCGTGCGCCCCACAGTCCCAGCTGCAGCACGATCTGGTCGAGTTCGGCGCCGTACTCGGTGAGCTCGTAGACCACCGCCGCGTCCAGCTGGGGCAGCACGCGGCGACGGATGACCCCGGCCTGCTCCATTTCGTTGAGACGTGCGGACAGGATGCTGGCGGGGATCTTCGGGAGTCCGCGCTGGAGGTCGGTGAACCGCTTGGCCCCCAGTACGAGATCGCGGACGACGAGCAGCGACCAGCGTTCCCCGACGAGCTCGAGGGCGCGGGCGAGGCCACAGAACTGGCCATACGTGCGAGCGGTCATGCGTAGGTCCTCACTTTCGTGTGGTGATGGAGCGTTCCGGTGAAATGGGGCTGCGACGTTTGCCCAACCCTCATGGGCTTTGTTCGCCTTCGGACAGGAGATCGTGGTGCAGTGATTGCAGTTCGTCGCAGGGCTCCACCCCCAGTTCGTTGTTGAGCCTGGCCCGCAGCCGGCGGTAGGCCGCCATGGCGTCCGAACGTCGGCCGCTTCGCCCGAGGACGCGTATGAGCTGCCCGTGCAGCCCTTCGTCCAGCGGATTCGACGCGACCAGCGAGCGCAGCTCGCCGATCAGTTCGCGGTGCAGGCCGCCGTCGATCTCCGCCTCGATCCGCAGATGGCGGGCGCTGCGGCGTTGTTCGAGCAGTTCCACCACGTAGGACGAGAGCACCGGCCCGCAGTGCACGTTGGCCATCGGCGGCCCGGCCCACAGGTCCAGCGCCGACCGGAGGGACCGCGCCGCGTCCAGATGCTCGTGCTGGCGCAGCAGTTCCCGTCCCCGTTGGTGCAGCCGCTGGAAGGTGAACAGGTCGACCTGCTCGGGGTCGATCCGGAAAAGGTAACCGGGCGACTTGGTGACCAGCAATGCCTCGCCGTCGGCGGCGAGCCCGTTCTGCTCGATGCACCTGCGCAGGTTGTGCACATAGGTGTGAATGGTCTTCCGGACGCTGCGCGGTGGGTCATTCGCCCACAGTTCGTGGGTGATCGAGTCGATGTGCACGATCTTGCCGGGACGGATCACCAGCATCGCCAGCAGTTGGAGGATCTTCGGCGGGCTCGGCGCGTAGTCGATTCCGTTCTTGACTACTTCGAGCGGACCGAGGAGATTGAACCGCACTGCGCCTTTTGGCGGCTTGCCCGCGCCCCACGAGGTGGAGTTGTCGAGACCGTCTGATACCAATGTCTCGGAGTCCATCGCACCGTCTCCCAGTAGCAGTTCGTTGGCATGGGTGAGCCCTGTTGGCCGGCGCGCGGCGTAGTTCTCGGGTCACGGTCGCCTGCCTTTCGACAGTGACAGAGCGCCCTGGCCGGAGCCAGTGAGAGCGCCATCAGAGATCGGATGCGTTTTTCCCGCTCCGCAGTGAAAAACGCATGCCCGTTCCATGATTCGGTCACTGGCCGCCACGCCGGTCTCGCAGCAGGATTCGGTAGCTACCGCATCCCGCGGTCATTTGGGGGTTCTGATGAGCGAGAGAACGGTCCCGGCGTGCTGAGCTCGGGGACCACCAGCCGTTTCCTGGACTTCAAACGGCACCTGCGTGCGGAGATCAGCGAGGGGGACGGCGCCTACCTGTTCTCCGAGCGCGGGGTGATCGCCATGCGCGGGGCGCAGATCGCCGCGCTCGCCGCGCTGCTCGACGGCACCAGGGATTTCGCCGGCCTGCTGCGGGAACGACCGGCCGGGATGGATGAGGAGCAAATCGCCGCCTTGCTGGTCCGGCTGGTCGAAGCCGACCTGGTCACGCTTCGCTCGCCGCGGAAGCTCGGCGTCGACGAGCGCACGCTGGCGTACTGGGACGCGTGCGGGGTCGACGCCGTCGAAGCCAGCGAACGGCCGGCCAGGATCAACCTGGTCGGCGTCGGCGGCGGCATGGAGACCGTGCAGGTCGGGCGCGCGCTGCGGGACGCCGGGCTCAAGCTGGTCGGCGGCCTCGACTCCGCCGGGGTCGGTACCGCGGACCTGTCGGTGGTGCTGTGCGAGGACTACCTCGACCCGCGGCTCGCGGAGGTCGACGCCGAGCACCGGGCGGCCGGGCAGCCGTGGTTGCTGGCAAGGCCGGTCGGTTCGCAGGTGTGGCTCGGCCCGATCCTGCGGCCGGGGGAGTCCGCGTGCTGGCACTGCCTGACCAACCGGCTCTGGGGACAGCGGCACGCGGAAGCCTGCGTGCAGGCCGCGCTCGGCCACGTCGGCCCGGCGCCGCGTCCTGCGTCCGCGGTGCCGCCGCTGACCTCGGCCGCGGCCCACCTGATCGCGCTCGAAGTGTCCAAATGGCTGGCCGGCTACCGGTATCCAGGGCAGGACTGCGTGTGGGTACTGGATTCCCTCGACCTGCGCGGGAAGCTGCACGAGCTGCGGCGGCGGCCGCAATGCCCGTCCTGCGGCGACCCGTCGCTGGTGGCGGCCAGGACGAGGGAACCGGTGCTGCTGCGCGCGGCCAAGAAGGCGAGCTGCGGTGGCGGTGGCCATCGAACGCTCACCCCCGGCCAGGTGCTCGACCGCTACCAGCACCTGGTCAGCCCGGTCACCGGCATCATCCGCGAAATCAGGCCGGACCCGCGGAGCCCCGCGTTCGTCAACGCGTACCTGTCGGGACCGAACGTGGTCCGCAACATCACCGGCATGGCGGCCCTGCGTGCGAGCCTGCGGGGCGAGAACGGCGGCAAGGGCGCCACCCCGATGGACGCCGAGGTCGGCGCGCTCTGCGAGGCGGTGGAACGGCATTCCGGCAACTACCAGGGCGACGAGCTCCGGATCAGCGGCTCGCTGCGTTCCTTCGGTGCCGACGCCGTGCACCCCAACGACTGCATGCTCTACGCCGACCGGCAGTACCGGACCCGGCGGGCGTGGAACGCCGAGCACGCGTCGTTCCAGCACGTGTGCGAGCCGTTCGACGATGACGCGGTATTGGACTGGACCCCGCTCTGGTCGCTCACCTCGGGCAGGCAGCGCCTGCTGCCGACCGGGCTGCTCTACTACGGCGCGCCCGACGAGGCCGGGCACCGCAGCGTGCGGGCCGACTCGAACGGCAACGCGGCCGGCAGCAGCGTCGAGGACGCGATCCTGCAGGGCACCCTGGAACTCGTCGAGCGGGACGCGGTCGCGTTGTGGTGGTACAACCGCACGCCGATGCCGGGGGTGGACCTGGCCTGCTTCGGCGACCCGTGGATCGAGGAGATGAGCGGGCAGTACGCCGAGCTCGGGCGCGAACTGTGGGCGCTGGACCTCACGTCGGATCTCGGGGTGCCGGTGATGGTGGCCATCTCGCGGCGCACCGCCGGGCCGCCGGAACAGATCATGTTCGGCTTCGGGGCGCACCTCGATCCCAGGACCGCGCTGCGGCGCGCGGTGAGCGAGCTGAACCAGCTGCTGCCCGTGGTGCTCGAAGACGGGGCCGCGCTCGACGATCCGGACGCCCTCCGGTGGCTGCGCAGCGCCACCGTGGCCAACCAGCCCTACCTGATGCCGGCCACCGGCGTGCCGGCCAGGACGCCGGCGGACTTCCGGTTCGTGCACCGGCCGGACATCCGCGACGACGTACGCGCACTGGTCCGGACCATCTCCGGGCACGGGATGGAGACACTGGTGCTCGACCAGACTCGGCCCGATGTCGAGCTGCCCGTGGTGAAGGTGGTGGTGCCGGGTCTGCGGTCGTTCTGGGCGCGGTTCGCGCCGGGCAGGCTGTTCGACGTCCCGGTGCGGCTTGGTCGGCTGACCGAACCGACGCCCTATGAACGGCTCAATCCGTTCCCCATGTTCCTGTAAGCAGCCCGGTGCGGGCGAGGAGTGCGAGCTCGATGGCCGATTTCGCGGACGGCGCGGTGGAGACGATCCCGTTGTGGTCGCTCACCGAGGACACGCTGGTCGAGGCCGGCGAGGGCGGTGCGCTGGCCGTGCTGACCAGATGGGGCGAGTTCGAGCTGGACGGCACCCCCGTTCTGGTCCGCGAATCGTTGCGCCGGATGGCCTTCGGGCCGGTGCGGCTGCGGAACGTGACCACTTCGCCGGGGTCGAACGGCTCCGGCGAGCACTGGCCGGTGGCCGACCTCGCCGCGCTGCGCCGGGCGCTGGACCAGCTCAGCGGCTCGGTGGTGCGTTCGCTCGGCCTCAACGACGGCAAAGCGCCCTTGCTGTCGGTGGTGCCGACCGGGTTCGCGCCGGGCTTCATCCTGCGCGAGCTCCCACCCGGCCGGCCGGTCCGGCTGTCCCGGTTCGCCGCGCTGCGTCCCGGCGACGGCGGGCTGAGGCTGGAGTCGCCGTGCACCCGGTTCCGGGTGCTGCTGAGCAGGCCGCCGGCGGTGCGGGTGGCCTGCGCACTCGCCGAGCCGGTCTCGGTTGCCGAGGTCGCGGCCGGCACCGGCCTCGCCGAGACGATGGTGGCGGAGATGGTGCCCTACCTGGTCGCGGCCGGGGTGGCGCTGGTCGGCGACGATCAGGGACGCTTCGCCGAAGACCAGGATCCGGACCTGGGCCGGTGGTCGTACCACGAACTGCTGTTCCAGGTGCGCAGCCGGACCAGGCTGGACGACCGTCCCGCTGAGCCGCGCCGGCCGGACGCGGCGGCGCCGCCGCTGGTCAAACCGGTCCCGGCCGGGCGGGTCTTCCCGTTGCACCGGCCCGACCACGCCGAGACCTCGGCGTCGCTGACCGGCCTGCTCGAAGCGGGCTACGAGTGCCCCGCCTTCTCCGGGCACGAAATCCCGGTCGAGCGGATCGGGGAATTGTTGTTCCGCAGCGCCAGGATCCGCTCGATCGGCCCGGCGCACCTGCTCGCCGGGCCGGGTGACAAGGCGTCGCAGCGGCCCTACTTCAACACGGCCGGGCTCTACGAGCTCGAAATCTACTTCAGCGCCAACCTCTGCCCCGAGCTGCCGAAGGGGATCTACTACTACGACCCGCTCGGCCACGCGCTCGTACTGGTCAACGAGGACCGCGACGAACTCGGCGCGATGCTGGACATGGCGATGGTGGCCGGCGCCGGCCACCAGCGGCCCGCCGCGCTGATCACCGTGACCACCCGGATGGAGCGAAGCCACTGGGTGCTCGGCGGCGCGGCCTACGCCGCCGCCATGATGCACTTCGGTGCCCTGCAGCAGACCTTGTCCCTGGTCTCGGCGACGATGGGGCTCGCCGCGCACGCCGTCCCGGTGGACGCCGGCGACCGGGTCGACCGGGCGCTGAAGCTTTCCTGGCCGGGCGAGGCGGCGGTCGGTGAGTGCGTGCTCGACCGCATACCGTGAGCGCTTTTCCCGGCCGCGTCGGAGAATATCCGTCCGGTATGCGCGACACTCATTTTCCCGGAACTCTGTTACCTTGACCCCTATCGTGCGCCGCGTGGGGAGCAATTATGAATTCCGGGCATGCCGTGAACAGATGGTTGGGCCGTCGGGTGGATTATTCCGGTGCGAATGGCGTAACAACCGATCAGCACAACGCGGTGCCCGCCGCCGACGATGTTCGCCGGGCTCGAATACTGGCCGCGATCTTGTTCGCCGGTCTGGGTCTACTTCTGCTGGATGATCAGCTGGCCGAGGTGACAAGCTGGTACGACGGTGTGCTGTGCATTGTCTGCGTTTTCGCGATGATCGCAGTACTGTTGTACTTTTTCGGCAGACCGCTGGTTCGCACTTCGCGCCGTCAGGGCTTTTTTGCGCTGTTCTGCCAAGGCGGGCTGGTGTATATTCCGCTGCTGCACTTCGGTGCTTCCTGGGGCGCCTTTCTCGGTTTCTTCGCGGCCGGGATACTGCTCGCCTGGAAGATCACCGTCGCGGTGCCGCTGTTCGTGCTCGTGGCGATCGGCGGTGGCGTGCTCGCCGCCGCCGACGGCGGCCAGTGGGCGGGCCTGCCCGCGGCCGTGCACGGGGTGGTGTCGACCATCGTTGTCGCCGCGATGGCCTACTGCGCGTGCCGCCTGTTCCGGATCGCCGCAGAACTCCAGGAAAGGCGGCGCGAGCTGGCCGACTGGGCGGTGGCCGAAGAACGGCGGCGGTTCTCCAGGGACACCCACGACATCCTCGGCCTCGGGCTCACCGCGATCTCGCTGAAGAGCGAGCTGGCCAGCCGGCTGATCGCCGACGATCCGCTGGGGGCAAGGGAACAGGTCACCGACATCCTCGGCATCTCCCGGAAGGTGCTGGCCGATGTGCGATCGGTCGCCACCGGCTGCCGTGAGCTCTCGCTGCCGGTCGAGTGCGAAGCGGCCAGTGCCGTCCTTCGCGCGGCCAAGGTGGACGTCCGGCTGGATCACGACGACATCGTGCTGCCCGCCGCGGTCGGCACGATCTTCGCCACCGTGCTTCGCGAGGCGGTGACGAACGTGCTGCGCCACAGCGCGGCCCAGTGGTGCGCGATCACGGTGTCGGCCGCGGACGGGGTGGCGTGGCTGGCGGTGGTGAACGACGGGGTGCACACCGGCCCGGCGGGGCTCGGCGCCGATCGCTGCGGCAGCGGGCTGGGGAACCTGTCCCACCGCCTGCGCCTGATCGGCGGCGAGCTCACCGTTCATCCAGGGTCCGGTGGCACCTATCGGTTGTGCGCGGCGGTCCCGCTCGGGGCGAGCCGGTTTCCCCTGCCGCCCGCTGCTCCGTCCGGCTGACCGCCGCTACCGGATGGAGCAGCGGCCGGTGGATCACAGCCAGTCCGCGCTGCTCGCGATCCGGATCGCGTCCACCCTGTTGCGCGCGTTCAGCTTGGTGACCACCGTGGTGAGGTAGTTGCGCACGGTCCCGGGGGACAGGAACAGCTCGGCCGCGATGTCGGCCACGTCGCGCCCGCGCGCGGCCAGCCGCAGGATCTCGACCTCCCGCGGGGTCAGCGGGCACTTGTCGGTCTCCCAGGCCGACAGCGCCAGGTCGCTGTCGATGACCCGCCGGCCGAGCGACACCGAGCGCACCGCGCTGGCCAGTTTGTCCGCCGGCGCGTCCTTGAGCAGGAAGCCGTAGACCTTGGCGTCGAGTGCCCGCCGTACCGTGCCCGGCCTGCCGAGGGAGGTGAGGATCAGGGTGTGGCACCGCGGCAGCTGTTCGTAGAGTTCGGTAGCGGCGGTGATGCCGTCCTTGCCGGGCAGGTCGATGTCGATGATCGCGACGTCCGGCTCGCAGGCGCGGGCGGCGGGCAGGATCTGGTCGCCGGTGGCCACCTCGGCCACCACCTCGATGTCGGGTTCCAGGTTGAGCAGGGCGACCAGTGCGCCGCGGACCATGTGCATATCCTCGGCGAGCAGGACCCGGATCACCCCATCACCCCACTTCCCAGATAACTCTGAGTGTACTTCACCTCCCTTGCGGACGAGTGACTTCAGGTGATGCCCCCGGTTAGCGTCACTTGCAGTGACTGATCCTGTTCCGGTCGCGAGCGGTGGACGGCCCCGAGCCCGCCCGAATTCCGGTTTCTCCCTTCCTGCCGGTCGGTGTCCCGGTGCGCTCAGCTCAACCGCTCGTCAAGTGCATCGAAACCCGAATCAGCTTTTATATCTAGAGGGAAGAAATCTGCTGAATTCGAGGTTTGAAAAATGGGGCAACTACAGGTCGTACCCACGGCGCCGGCGGGAGACGTCGCCGATCTCGGGATTCGCTCCGAACCAGGAATGCTCTTGCAACCCGCCGTGCGCCAGGCCATCTCGGCCATGCACGCGCGGTACTTCGATTCGATCACGCTCACCGAGATCGCGGCCGAGGTGTTCGTCAGCCCATTCCATTTCTCGCGGGTTTTCGCCAAGGCTACCGGGGTCACGCCGGGGCGATATCTCACCGCCATCCGGCTGTTCGAGGCCAAACGGCTGCTGCTCACCACCAAGCTGACCGTTTCGGACATCGTGTGCAGCGTGGGTTACAGCAGCGTCGGTACCTTCACCAGCCGGTTCACCCGCGCGGTCGGGATGACCCCGACGCAGTACCGGGACCCGGAGGTGGACCGGCTGCTGCTGGCGGTGGCGCCGGGCTTCCAGCGGCTGCCGCCGTTGCCGGTGCTGCGAAGTCTGGGGAAGACCTGCGCCTCGCCGCGGGCCGACGGCGGGGTCATCACCGGACGGATCGAAATGCCGCGGGCCGCTTCGCCCGCGAACGTCCTCGTCGGCGTCTTCGCCGAGGCCATTCCGCAGTGCGGGCCGATCGCCTTCACCGGGCAGATGGACGTGGGCTCCACCGACTTCACGATCTACGGCGTGCCGGACGGCAACTGGGTGGTGAAGGCCGTGGCGGAGCATTCCGCCGGTACCACCGCGGCCAGCTTCTCGGTGGGAACCGTGCGGCACCCGGTCCAGGTGCGGGCGGGCGGCCGGTCGGGCATCCGGCTCCGGATGCGCGCGCCGCACCCCACCGACCCGCCGATCGCGATCACGCTCGCGTCCCTGCCCTCTCCGCACAGCAACCGGGTGCTCGCCCAGCGGCGGCGGGCGGGGCTGCGCGCGGTCGCCTGAGCCACCTGGAAATGGAGGACGAGTACTCATGCCGACCTTGATGGGTGTACTGCGTCGGCGCGTCTTCGCGCCATCGCTGGAATCAGTGGGATTCGCCGGTCGCGGTTTCCCGGTCACCCCCACCGCGGCCACCGCGCGGCTGGAAATGGTGCCGCAGGCGGTGGTCTGCGGGTTCGAATGGGGGATCGAGGCGCCGCCGCTGTGGGAGATCGAACGCCGGCTCGCGATGGTGGAGCCGGAACAGCGGGGCTTCGGGTACGAGGGCGCGACGATGGCGTTCACGATCCTCGACGCGATGCCGCTGGGACGTCGTGACCGTACCCGTGAACTGCTGCTCGGGCCGGGCCACGAGCACATCTTCCTGGCCTACATCGGCATCGGTTTCGCGATGGCCCGGCTGCCGAGGCCGCTGTGGAAGCAGGTGCTGCCGGACCTGAGCGAATCGCCGTATCACCCGACGATGAGCTGGCTCGCGGTCGACGGGTACGGGTTCGACCGGGCCTATTTCGACACCCGGCGCTGGGTGGACGAGCAGTACCAGCCCGCGCCCTATCCGTGGCAGGGCGCGCCGGACTACTTCCGGCGCGCGGTGGACCAGGGCATCGGCAGGGCGCTGTGGTTCATCCACGGTGCCGGCGCGGCCGGTGCCGCTGAAGCGGTGAACCGGTTCCCCGAACATCGGCGCGCCGACCTCTGGAGCGGAATCGGCCTGGCGGCGACCTTCGCCGGTGGCTGCGATCGTGCTGGGCTCTCCGCGCTCCGGAAGTCGGCCGGCGAGCACCACGCCGAGCTAGCGCTGGGTTCGGTCTTCGCGATCAAGGCCAGGACGTATTCCTCTTTCGTACCAAGGCATTCCCGGCTCGCTGTCACGGTGCTGACCGATCTCACCGTGGACGCGGCGACCGAGCTGGCCGACCGCACCGTGGTCGGGCCGGCGGAGGGCGACGCGGTGCCCGCCTATGAGCTGTGGCGGCAGCGGATACGTGCGCATTTCGGCACCGCGCAGCAGCGGCTCGCCGGCTGAATCCGCGCAAAAATGGAGAAGCTCATTTGCAGAAGACATCGTGGTTCGCAACCGTGGAGTAGTACCGGGTCGAGGACTGTGTGACCCTTTATCTCTAGCACCGAAATCCTATTCCACCCGATAGGGGGAGAGTGAGTTGGGCACTGGCTGGCGTGCGCTCAGGCGCCGTATCCTGACCCCGAACGTAGCGGAAACCTCGCTCGACAAGCGCGGTTTCCACAAGAAGAGCCCGGCCGCTCAGGAACTGCTGGAGACGGCAGGAGCGATGTTTCTCACCGGCTATGCGCATGCCGTGGAAGCGCGCTCGATCGAGCAGGCGGAGCAATGGCTGGAAGAGCTTCCTGCCCAGTTCCGCGGTTTCGCCTACGAGGGCGCCGGAATGGGTTACGCCATGCTCGACGGGCTGCCCTTCGGCGCCGACGACCACGTCGCCAGGTGCCTCGCCGGCCGTGGTGACCGGCACGTCTACATGGTGTACGTGGGTGTCGGCTGGGCAATGGCCAGGCTGCCGAGGTTCCGCTGGCCGAAGGCAGCGTCCCTCGATCCGTTGCTGTCCGGTCTGGTGCTCGACGGGTACGGCTTCCACCAGGCGTACTTCCACACCAAGAAGTACGTCGGACAGCAGTACCGGGAAGAACATTTCCCCTGGCCCGCCAACGCGGGCGCGGAGCACGCGCACCACGCCATCGATCAGGGCATCGGGCGGGCCATGTGGTTCGTCGGCGGCACCGACGTCGAAGTGGTCACCGAGATGATCGGCAGGTTCCCCGAAGCACGGCAATCCGATCTGTACGCCGGCGCGGGGCTGGCCTCCACCTATGCGGGCGGGGTGTCCGAAGAGGAACTGCTGTTGTTCCGCGAGCGAGCCGGCGCCAACTGGCCGCAGGTCGCGCAGGCGAGCGCGTTCGCCGCCGAGGCGAGGGTGCGGGCCGGGCTGGTGATCCCCCATACCGGAGTCGCCACGAAGGTGCTCTGCGGAATGACGCCGGAAACGGCCGCGCAGCTCACCCACGACGTCAAATCGGACCTGCCCGTCGACGGTGACCTGCCCGCCTACGAAGTGTGGCGGCAGCGCACCGCGGCCGCGTTCGTGTCCCTTGAAAGGAGTAGCACATGAGCACGACGGTAAACCGGATCCGCAGGCAACTGCCCGGCATCGTCGCCGTCGTACTGCTGGTGATCGGGTACTTCGTGGTGAGCCTGCCGACGACACCGGCCGCCGACGCGGAGCGCATGGCGAGCAAGTACTCGTTCACGCCGATGACGATCGCCATGCCGGACGCTTCGAAGCAGCAGAGCATCCGCAAGGTCAACAAGGCTTACGAGCACATCCGCGCCTGGATCTCCTCGGTCGGTGCCGGGGTGGCGATGAACGACCTCGACGGGGACGGCCTGCCCAACGACCTCTGCCTCGTCGATCCGCGCACCGACCAGATCGTGGTCACCCCGACTCCCGGCGCGCGATCCGACCGGTACGCGCCGTTCGCGCTGGACCCGGCGCCGTTGCCGATGAGCGACGTGATCGCGCCGATGGGCTGCGTGCCGGGCGACTTCAACGAGGACGGCCAGCTCGACGTGCTCGGCTACTACTGGGGGCGCACACCGATCCTGTTCCTGAAGGACCCGGCCGCGCCCGGACTGGACGTGCGGGCCTACCGGTCGGTCGAGCTGGCACCGGGGGACAACGCCGAGAACGGGGTGTACACCGGTCCGCAGTGGAACACCAATGCCGCCACGGTCGGCGACTTCGACGGTGACGGGCACCAGGACATCTTCATCGGCAACTACTTCCCCGACGGCCCGGTGCTCGACGACCGGATCGACGGTGGCGTGGTGATGAACCGTTCGATGTCGCACGCCCGCAACGGCGGCGGGAAGTACATCTTCCGGCAGACCGGGATCACCGCAGGCACCCCGGCCTACCTGTGCGCCGATGACGCACTGCCGGAGCAGGCGCGCGGCGGCTGGTCACTGGCGGCCAGCGCCACCGACCTCGACGGCGACCTGTTGCCGGAGCTCTACATCGGCAACGACTTCGGGCACGACTTCCTGCTGCACAACCGGTCGACCCCGGGCAAGTTCGAGTTCGCCGCGCTGATGGGACCCGCCACACCGGGCGTGCCCAAGTCCAAGCGGCTCGGCAACGACTCGTTCAAGGGCATGGGGGTCGACTTCGGCGACCTCAGCCACAACGGCAGGTACGACTTCTTCGTCAGCAACATCACCACGAGCTTCGGCATCGAGGAGAGCAACTTCCAGTTCATGAGCACCGCCGGGGACATGGCCGAGCAGCGGGCGAAGTTCCAGCAGGGCGTCGCGCCGTACGAGGACCGCAGCGGTGAGACCGGTACCGCCTGGTCGGGCTGGGGCTGGGACGTCAAGATCGAGGACTTCAACAACAGCGGCAGCCCGGTGATCGCGCAGGCGACCGGTTTCGTCAAGGGCGGCACGAACCGCTGGCCGCAGTTGCAGGAGCTGGCCACCGCGAACGACGCGCTGCTGGACAACCCGCTCTGGTGGCCGAAGCTGGAAGCCGGTGACGACGTCGGCGGCAACCAGACGATGCAGTTCTTCGCCAAGGGCGACGACGGCAAGTACACCGACCTCGCCGGCGAGCTAGGCCTCGCCGTCCCGGTGCCCACCCGCGGCATCGGGACCGGTGACGCCGACGCGGATGGCAGGCTCGACTTCGCGGTGGCCAGGCAGTGGGAAGCGCCGATCTTCTACCACAACGACAGTCCCGACACCGGATCCTTCCTCGGGCTGCGTCTGACGGACGAGACCTCCGGCTCGCCCGCGATCGGCGCGCAGGTGTGCGTGACCACCGCCGACGGACGCAAGTTCATCGGCAGGGTCGACGGCAGCAGCGGTCACTCCGGCCGCCGCAGCCACGAGGTCCACATCGGACTGGGCGAGGACGTCACCGGGCCGTTGCAGGTGAACTTGCAGTGGCGCGACAGCAGCGGCCAGCCGCGGCAACAGGACATCACGACGAGCACCGGCTGGCACTCGTACCAGCTCGGCGCACAGGCCAGGGAGAAGTGACGAACATGGCCGAGCAAAAAGCAGGCAACCCCCCGCGGCACGATCCGAAGGTGATCATCGCGCTGCGCAGGTTCGCCATTTCGATCACCATCTTCAACATTCTGGGTTACGCGGTGCTCGGGTTCGAGCAGCCGTGGTCATGGCCCTTCATCGCACTGGCCACGGCCTACGCCACGGAGATCGGCCTGGAGCTGATCGGCGCCAGGGCCGAGAAACGCCCGCCGCGCTTCGCCGGCGGCGGTGCCAAGGGCATGATCGAATTCCTGTTCCCGGCGCACATCACCGCGCTGGCGCTGAACATGCTGACCTATGTCAACACGCACTACCTGGTGATGATGTTCGGGGTGGTCGTCGCGGTCAGCGCCAAGTGGGTGCTCCGGGCACCGGTGCGGGGCAGGCTGCGGCACTACATGAACCCGTCGAACTTCGGCATCGTGGTGATCCTGCTGCTGTTCCCGTGGGCCAGCATCTCGCCGCCGTACCACTTCACGGAGAACGTGAACAACACCATCAGCTGGATCATCGTGGCGATCATCCTGATCTCCGGCACCGTGCTCAACGCCATGCTGACCAACCGGATGTGGTTGATCGGCGCCTGGCTGATCACGTTCGTGCTGCAGGCGGTGCTCCGGGGACTGATCTTCGACACCTCGATCCCGGCGGCACTGGGCATGATGACCGGTGTGGCGTTCGTGCTGTACACGAACTACATGGTCACCGACCCGGGCACCACCCCGTCCAAACCGGCCTCGCAGGTGGCCTTCGGTGCCGGTGTGGCGTTGTTCTACGGCTTCTTCATGATCGCGCACATCGCATACGGCCTGTTCTTCGCCACCGCGGCGGTATGCCTGGTCCGCGGTCTTTTCCTGTGGTCGCTGCATTTCGTGAACAAGTCGCGGCTGCAGTTCGAGGCGCAGCAGGGGCAGCTGGTCCAGGCGACACCGTTGCCGGCACCGGCCGTCGCCGGCAAGTCTGAATCCGGATCTGGGGCCGTGGCGGCATGAGAACGCGAGTGGCAAGCCGCGGCTCCCAGGTTGACCTGAGCGCGCACTTTGGCCGACAGGCCCCGCTATCGGGGCGGCGGGGCGCCCGGCTGCCCAAAGGTGGAAACACTCGGGTGTCGCGCCCTGTCGACACGATCGCGGTTGCGCGCAGACCCGCGGAGGGGTCAGCATGAGAACGCGAGTGGCAAGCCGGGTGGCGCGCACCGCGCCACCCGGGCCCCCGCGCCGGGCGACCTTCGGGCTGTTGCGGAAGTTGTTCGCCGATCGGCTCGCGCTGATGTCGGACGCCGCGGTCTACGGCGACGTGGTCCGCATCGCCATCGGCCCGAAGTCGCTGTACCTGGTGAACCACCCGGATCACGCCAAGCACGTACTCGCGGACAACAGCTCCAACTACCACAAGGGAATTGGCCTCAAGGAGGCGCGAAAGGCACTCGGCGACGGGCTGCTCACCAGCGACGGCGAGACCTGGCGCGAGCAGCGCAGGGCGATGCAGCCGGCGTTCGGGCACAAGCGGATCGCGAAGCAGGCCGGCCTGGTGGCGTCCGAAGTGGACGGTCTGGTGCGGCGGCTGGCGGCCCGCGAGGGCGGCGGGCCGGTGGAGATCTTGCACGAGATGACCGGGCTCACCCTCGGCGTGCTCGGCAAGACCCTGCTCGACGCCGAACTCGGCGGTTACGAGTCGCTGGGCCACTCGTTCGAGGGCGTGCAGGACCAGGCCATGTTCGAGGCCGTCACGCTGGGCATGGTGCCGTCCTGGCTGCCGCTGCCAAAGCAGCTGCGGTTCCGGGAGTCGCGGGACGACCTGCGCCGGGTGGCCGACGAACTGGTCGCGTCGCGCAGGGCGAACCCGGTCGAGGGCGGCGACGACGTGCTGTCCCGGCTGATCGCGTCGGCAGGGCGGGAGCCCGATCCGGCGGTGGGCCGCCGCCGCATCCGCGACGAGCTGATCACGCTGCTGCTCGCCGGGCACGAGACGACGGCGAGCACGCTGGGCTGGGCCTTCCACCTGATCGACGAGCATCCCGCGGTGCGTGCGCGGTTGCACGCGGAGGCGGTCGAGGTGCTCGGTGACCGGTTGCCGGTCTTCGAGGACCTGCACCGGCTGAAGTACACCGCGATGGTGGTGGAAGAGGTGATGCGGCTGTACCCGCCGGTGTGGCTGCTGCCGCGGGTGGCCACCGAGGAGGACGAGATCGCCGGGCATCGCATCCCGGCGGGCTCCGACGTCGTGGTCGTGCCCTACACCCTGCACCGGCATCCGGAGTTCTGGCCGGAGCCGGAGCGATTCGACCCCGAGCGGTTCGGCCAGGACCGCGCCGCGGGCAGGCCGCGCTACGCCTACATCCCGTTCGGGGCCGGTCCACGGTTCTGCATCGGCAACAGCCTCGGCATGATGGAGGCCGCCTTCGTGATCGCGATGATCTCCCGCGACCTCGTGCTGGCCAAGCCGCCCGGCTACCCGGTGGTGCCCGAGGCGATGCTCTCCCTCCGGGTGCGCGGCGGGCTGCCGATGCACGTGCGCAAAGCGCGGAACCCAGCCATCTGATCCCCGCGGGGTCGCGCCCCGCCCCTGAAAGGAGGAGAGCCCGTGACCACCCCAGCCGAAGAGCAGGACCTGACCAGCACGCTGGAAGCCTTCGCGGACACCATCATTCCCGGCGAGAAGCGGTGGCAGGGTGATCGCGCGATCGCCGGTGCCGCGGCGGGCCCCGGCGCGGTCGTCGCGGGCGCGCTCGACCTGCTGCACACCCCGGCGACCGGGGTCACCGCCGGGTTGCCGTACCTGGCCCAGTCGCTCGACGAGCACGCCAGGGCCTACGCCGGCGAGCTCGGCCTGGAACTGGACGACGCGGTGCCCCCGTTCGTGGCGCTGGCGTTCGAGCACCGCACCGCGCTGGTGGGGCGGCTGACCACTCCGGGGCATCCGGAGAAGGACGGCTGGGTGGGCCTGGCGCTGTTCTGCAACATGGCCTTCGACAGCGCGGCGCATCTGCACACCGCCGACGCGATCGCCGCCGGCCATCCCGGGTTGCTGGCGATGGGCTGGCGGGCGCCGGACGCCGATGGGCTGTGGCGCTTCCCGGACTACTCCTACCGCCGCGTGCTGGCGGACGTTCACCCGGACACGACGCCTTCAGGGAGCCCGGCATGACCGACAGTGTGGACCGTACCGAGGTTGAGCGCACCGATGTACTCGTCGTCGGCAGCGGGTTCGGTGGCGCGATCACCGCCTACCACCTCGCCGCCGGTGGCGCGAAGGTGACCGTGCTCGAACGCGGGCCTTGGCTGGAGGGCAAGGACTTCGAGCACGACTTCCTGCTCGGCTCGTCCTACACGCGGGCGTTCGACTTCGTCATCGGTGACGGGATGAGCGTGCTCGGCGGAAACTGCGTCGGCGGCGGCAGCGTGGTGTACTTCGCCGCGATGCCCCGCGCGCCGCGGTTCGTCTTCGACCGCCACGGCAGCGTCGGGCACCGGATGTGGCCGGCCGAGATCGACCGCGACAGCCTCGATCCCTGGTACGACCGGGTAGCCGAAGCGCTCCCGGTGGCGCAGCAGGACTGGGACGACGTGTCCTACGCCGGCGGGCTGTGGGCGGCCGCGTGCCACCGTGCCGGGCACACCGCGAACCCGGCACCGGTCGCGGTGGACAACAAGCTGTGCACCAACTGCAACTGGATGATGGCGGGCTGCCGGTTCGACGCGAAGCGGTCGCTGCTGACCAACTACCTGCCGGGGGCGCTGGCGCACGGTGCCGAGATCCGCCCCCTGCACGAGGTGCAGCAGCTGGAGCGCACCGAGGACGGCGGCTACCGGGTGCACTACAACGTGATCGACGACGAGGACTACCGGGTGCACACCGGCGGCGGCACCATCGACGCGAAGATCGTCGTGCTGGCCGCCGGTGCGGGTGCCACGCCGGTGATCCTCCAGCGCTCCAAGGCCACCCTCGGCGATCTGCCGCACGCGGTGGGCCGGTACTTCTCCGGCAACGGCGAACGGCTCAACACCGCGGTGCTCAACGAGGACAAGGTAAAGGACGTGCTCGGCCTCAGCCGCGCGGATGGGATCGGCTACCAGGCCAACCAGATCGGCAAGGGCCCGACCGTGGCCTGCTGGGACTTCCTGGACGGCGCGCTGCCCGAGTACGACCGCTTTTCGTTGGAGCAGCTGTACTTCCCGCCCGGACTCGGCACCATCCTCGCGCAGGTCCCCGGGGCGGACGCGCCGGCGTGGTTCGGCGTGCGGAAGCGGGAGATGATCGAGCAGTGGCGGTCGTGGCTGACCATCTTCCTGATGACCGAGGACGACAACGAAGGCGTGTTCGGCACCCCGCCGCCCACCGGCAACGCCTACCGCATCTCGCAGCAGATGCTCGGCCGCGGCCCGCTGCGCTACGACCCGACCGAGAACACCAGGCACGGCTGGGCGCTGGCCGACGCGGAGTGCAAGAGGATCATGGAGCAGGACGGCCTCGCCACGATCGCGCCGTGGACAAACGACGTGGTCGGCGCGTACACCGTGCACCCGCTGGCGTCCTGCCGGATCGGTGACGACCCGGCGACCTCGGCCCTGCATCCCAACCACGAGCTGCGCGGCCATCCCGGCATCTTCGTCACCGACGGTTCGGCGGTGCCCTCCGCGCTGACGGTGAACCCGGCCATGACGATCGCCGCGCTGGCCGAGCGCGCGGTGCCCGGCATCGTGCGTGCCGCACAGGAACGCGGCGTCCGGGTCACCTACGACGGCACCCTGCCCGGTACTCCCGGCGGGAACACCGCCACGCTGCCGTTGAGCGTGGCCGCGGAACGCTGAGATGGGGCATGCGAGGCTTTTTGCGCATGCCCCCATCGATCGGGTGCGGGTGTCCCGCAAGATTCTGAGGAGGCTCGCATGACGCCAACGCCGGTCCGGCTCGCGCTGCGCAGGTCGTTGCGCGACATCCGGTATGTCCGTGCCGTTCCGCCCCGCCGGGCCACCGGCACGGTCGGCGCGGTCTACACCCAGCTCGAGCGCGACTTCGGCCTGCTCGCGCCCCCGGTGGCCCTGCACTCGCCGGCACCGGCGGTGCTGGCCGCGAGCTGGCTCATGCTGCGGGAGTCGCTGGTGGCCTCCGGGGTGACGAGCAGGGCGGACAAGGAGGTGGTGGCATCCGCGGTGTCGCGGGCCAACACCTGCCCGTACTGCGTCGAGGTGCACGGCATGGCGCTGGCCGCGCTCGGCCGGCCCGGCGACGCCGGCGCGATCAGCGGCGGCCGGTTCGCCGGGATCGAGGACCCGGCGACCCGCGAGCTGGCCTCGTGGGCGCGGGACGGCACCGCGATGACCACCGAGGAAGCGGCGATCCCCGAGCTGGTCGCGGTCGCGGTCGTGTTCCACTACCTCAACCGCATGGTCAACGTCTTCCTCGGGCCGTCCCCGCTGCCAGCGGCGGTGCCCGGTTCCGCGCGGGCCACCGTGCGCGGGGTGCTCGGCCGGTTCCTCATGCCGCCCGGCACCGCGACGCCCGGCGAGTCGCTGACGCTGCTGCCGGCGGCGCCGGTGCCGGGCGACCTCGCCTGGGCACGGGGCAGCGAGACCGTCGCCGGCGCGTTCGCCCGCGCCTGCGCGGCGGTGGACGGGGCCGCCACCGGCGTGGTTTCGCCGGCGGTGCGCGAGCTCGTGCTCGGTGAGCTGGCGTGCTGGGACGGGCGGCCGCCCGGGCTGAGCCGGGCCTGGCTGGAAGCGGCGGTCACCCCGCTGGTGGCGGCGGACCGGCCGGTGGCAAGGCTCGCCCTGCTGACCGCGTTCTCTTCGTCCCAAGTGGACTCGGCGCTGGTGGCGGAGTTCCGGCGAAGACGACCGGACGATCGCGGGCTCGTCGAGCTGACCGGGTGGGCGAGCCTGGCCGCGGCCAGGACCTTCGGCGCGAAGTTGGCCGCGGCCGCGCACAGCGGGGCGGCCGGAGACCCAGCGCGTTGAAAACACCGAACACCGGCCGGTGCGCGAAGCTGCGCATTATCGCGATGACCGGCACGCACGATGTGAGAAGACCGCCGCCACGGCAGCGGGCCATGCTTGAAATTACCGCGAGAGCGTCCGCAGCAGGTCAGCGCATCGGTGACGCTCCGCATACGGAATTCTCGGCGAACTTCTTCGAGACATCGGAGTTCGGCCAGATCTTGGGAGTGCGGTGGAATGAGCGTTGAGCGGATTTCGATTGTCGGTATCGGTCTAAAATACCCGGACGCCGGCTCGCCGGACGAGCTTTGGGAAAACGTGCTGGCCGGTCGCCGTGCCTTCCGGCGGCTGCCCGACGAGCGGATGAACCACGACGACTACTGGTCGGCGGATCCCAAGGCACCGGACCGTTTCTACGCCACCAAGGCGGCCGTGCTCCGGGATTACGAGTTCGACCGGATCAAGTACAAGGTTGCCGGCAGCACCTACCGGGCGACCGACCTGACCCACTGGCTCGCCCTCGACGTGGCCGCACAGGCGCTGGCCGACGCCGGCTTCCCCGACGGTGCGGGACTTCCGCGGAGCACCACCGGTGTCGTCATCGGCAACAGCCTCACCGGTGAGTTCTCCCGCGCCGGCATCATGCGGCTGCGCTGGCCCTACGTCCGCCGGACGGTGGCCGCCGCACTCGTGGAGCGCGGCTGGGCCGAGGAGGACACCGCGAATTTCCTGCGCGATCTCGAAACGCAGTACAAGGCGCCCTTCCCGGAGATCGACGAGGACTCGCTCGCCGGCGGGCTGGCCAACACCATCGCCGGCCGCGTCTGCAACCACTTCGACCTGGCCGGCGGCGGGTTCACCGTGGACGGCGCCTGCTCGTCTTCGCTGCTGTCGGTGGTCACCGCCGCCAACGCGCTGGCCGCCGGCGACCTCGACGTGGCCGTGGCAGGCGGGGTGGACCTGTCGATCGACCCGTTCGAGGTGATCGGGTTCGCCAAGACCGGCGCACTGGCCACCGGCGAGATGAAGGTCTACGACAAGGACTCCAACGGTTTCTGGCCCGGCGAGGGCTCCGGCATGCTGGTGCTGATGCGCGAGCGGGACGCACTCGCACGGGACGCCAGGATCTACGCCTCGATCAGCGGCTGGGGGGTGTCCTCCGACGGCAAGGGCGGGATCACCCGGCCGGAGGCGGCGGGGCACCGGCTCGCGCTGCACCGCGCCTACGAACGCGCCGGATACGGCGTCGAGACGGTTTCCTACTTCGAGGGGCACGGCACCGGCACCGCCCTCGGCGACGCCACCGAGATCGAGGCGCTGTCCAGCGCCCGGCGCGCCGCCGACCCGCTGGCCGCACCGGCGGCACTGGGCACCATCAAGGGGAACTTCGGCCACACCAAGGCAGCAGCCGGGGTCGCCGGGCTGATCAAGGCCGCCCTCGCCGTGTACCACCAGGTGATCCCGCCGGGTACCGGACAGCTCAACCCGCATCCGCTGCTCACCGGGGAAGCGGCGGCGATGCGGGTACCGGTGGAGGCCGGCCCATGGCCAGCGGACCTGGAGATCCGGGCAGGTGTGTCCGCGATGGGCTTCGGGGGGATCAACTCGCACGTGGCACTGGCCGAAGGGCCAGGAGCCGGCCGGCGGAGCAAGCTAGACGGACGGACCACGGCGCTGGTCGCCGGCCGTCAGGACGCCGAGGTGCTGCTGTTCGACGCCGAGGACTTCGGGCAGTTGCGGGCGCGGATCACCGGCCTGCTCGCGGTGGTGCCGAAGCTCTCCATGGCAGAGCTGACCGACCTGGCCGGTGCCTGCGCCGCGGAGCTGTCCGGGAAACCGGTGCGCGCCGCCGTCGTCGCCGGCACCCCGGAGGACGCCGAGCGCAAGCTGGGCCGGCTGCTCTCCCTGCTGGAGATCGGGGACGGCACCGTCTTCGCTCCCGCCGACGGAGTATTCGCCTGCCACCGGACGCACGGCCCGAACATCGGGTATCTGTTCCCCGGTCAGGGTTCCGGCCGGGGAGCCGTCGGTGCGCTGCGCCGCCGGTTCCCGGTCGCCGACGAGATCTTCCGGCTCGCCGGCCTGCCTTCGGACGGCGACCAGGTGGCGACCGAGGTGGCGCAGCCGCGCATCGTGACCGGCTCGCTGGCCGCGCTGCGGGTGCTGCGCCGGCTCGGCATCGAAGCGAGCACGGTGACCGGGCACAGCCTCGGTGAGCTGACCGCCCTGCACTGGGGCGGCGCGATGGACGAGCAGCAGGTGCTGCGGCTGGCGCGGATCCGCGGCGCGGTGATGGCCACCGCCAGCGACGGCGGCGGCGCGATGGCGGGGATCGCCGCCGAGCCGGGGCTGACCGGAGACCTGATCGGGGACGCCGAGGTGGTCATCGCCGGGTACAACGCCCCGGAGCAGACCGTGGTCTCCGGCCCGGCGGCCGCGGTGGACCTGGTGTGCGAGCGGGCCCGCGCCCATGGCGTCACCGCGACCAGGATCAACGTCTCGCACGCCTTCCATTCCCCCGCGGTGGAGCCCGCCGCGGCGGCGATGACCGAGCAGCTCGCCGAGTTCGACTTCGCCAGGGTGGAGCGGCCGGTGGTGTCCACGGTCACCGGGGACGTGCTGTACTCCGCGGAAAACCTGCCGGAGCTGCTCCGCGACCAGGTGGTGCTGCCGGTGCGGTTCCGCGAGGCGGCGGCCAAGGTGGCCGAGCGCAGCGACCTGGTGATCGAGGTCGGGCCCGGCCGGGTACTGGCCAGGCTGCTCGAAGAAATCGCGCCAGGTACCCCGGTGCTCTCGGTGGACACCGACTCCGGTTCGCTCGGCGCCCTGCTGCGGGTGGTCGGTGCGGCCTTCGCCTTCGGCGCTCCGGTGGACACCGCGGCCCTGTTCGCGAACCGGGTGCTGCGGCCGGTGCCGCTGGACGGGCGGATGACCTTCCTGGCCAGCCCCTGCGAGCAGGCCCCCGCCCTCGATGCCGGCCTGGCGCCGGTGGCGGATGCGGCGGCCAGTCCGTCCACTTCGGACAAGTCGGCGGTGGCGGGGGAACCGTCCGGCGGCGGGAACTCCACTTTGGACCTTCTGTGCAAGCTGGCCGCCGACCGGGTGGAGCTCCCGCTGGAGACCGTCACCGCGGACACGCATCCGCTGGACGACCTGCACCTCAGCTCGATCACCGTGGGGCAGCTCGTGAACGACGTCACCCGCGCGCTGGACTATCCGCCGCTGGAGGGCATGCCGAACTTCGCGACGGTCTGCCTCGGCGAACTGGCGGAGATGATCGACGAGCTGGCGCAGACCGCGAAACCCGGCGACTCCACCGTCCAGGGCGAGGTGCCGGGGGTCGGGCCGTGGGTGCGGCCGTTCGCGGTGGAGTACGTGCCGGCACCGCGCCCGGTGGTCGACACCGGCGCCACCGCCGGTTCGAGCGCGTGGTCGGTGTACGCCCCGGCCGGGCATCCGCTGGCCGAACCGCTGCGCGCCGGGCTCGCCGGCGCCGGCCTCGGGGACGGGGTGCTGCTCTGCCTGCCCGCCGACGCCGACGAGAGCCACCTCGGGCTCTTCCTCGACGCGGGCCGCGCCGTGCTCGCCGCGCCGAACGGCACGCGGTTCGTCGTGGTGCAGCACGGATACGGAGCTTCCGGCGTGGCGAAGACGCTGCGCCTGGAGGACCCGTCCGCCCGCACCACGATCGTCGACCTCGCCGACCCGACGCCGTCGTCTGCGGACGCGATCGCCGGCGCGGTGGCCGACGTGGTCGTGGAAGTCGCCGCCACCGGTGACTTCAGCGAGGTCCGCTACACCGCGGACGGAACCCGCACGGTGCCGCTGCTCGGCTCGCTGCCGCCGGCCCCGACGGCCAACGGCCCCTCGCCGCTCGGCGAAGGCGACCTGCTGCTGGTGACCGGTGGTGGCAAGGGCATCACCGCCGAGAGCGCCATCGCGCTGGCGCAGGACTCCGGTGCGTTCCTCGGCCTGCTCGGCCGCAGCGCGCCGGAGGAGGACACCGAACTGGCCGGCAATCTGTCCAGAATGGACGCTCTGGGGATCCGCTACCGCTATGAGCGCGCCGACGTCACCTCGGCCGAGCAGGTGCGGGCGGCGGTGTCCAGGATCGAGGCCGAGCTCGCGCCGGTCACCGCCGTGCTGCACGGGGCCGGCCGCAACGAGCCGGCCGCCCTGTTCTCGCTGACCGAGGACACCTTCCGCAAGACGCTCGCGCCCAAGATCGACGGCCTGCGGGCGGTGCTCGATGCGGTCGAGAAGGACCGGCTCAAGCTGCTGGTGACCTTCGGCAGCATCATCGGCAGGGCCGGCCTCCGCGGCGAGGCGCACTACGCCACCGCCAACGACTGGATGACCGAGCTGACCCTGCGGTTCGGCCGCGAACATCCCGGTGCGAGGGCGATAGCGCTGGAGTGGTCGGTCTGGTCCGGCACCGGCATGGGCGAGAAACTCGGGGTGGTCAGCGCGTTGATGCGCGACGGCATCACCCCGATCCCCACCGAGGACGGCATCGCCGTGCTGCGCCGCGTGCTCGGCGACCCGCAGGCCCCGTCGGTGCTGGTGGTCTGCGGCCGCACGGCCGGACTGGCGACGCTGCCGGTGCGGCGGCGCGAGCTGCCGCTGCACCGGTTCGTCGACCGGGAACTGGTGCACTACCCCGGCATCGAGCTGGTTACCGAGGCGGACCTGTCCGCGGGCAGCGACCCGTACCTGTCCGACCACCTGCTCGACGGGGACCTGCTCTTCCCCGCGGTACTCGGCATGGAGGCGATGACCCAGGTCGCGTCGGCCGTGCTGGACCGCGCCGGGGTCCCGCTGCTGGAGAACGTGGAGTTCCTGCGCCCGATCGTGGTGTCTCCGCAGGGCTCGACCACCATCCGGCTGGCCGCGCTGGCACAGGACGCCGAGACGGCCGACGTGGTGCTGCGCAGCGGTGAGACCGGCTTCAGCGCGGACCACTTCCGGGCCAGGCTGCGCTTCCCGAGACCGGCACTACCGGCACAGCCGACACAGTCTGGCGAGGCGGAATCCGCGAACGGTTCCGCGCTGCCGGCGGTGCGGGTCGACCCGGTGTCCGAGCTGTACGGCGAGGTGCTGTTCCAGGGCAAGCGGTTCCAGCGGGTGACCGGCTACCGGCGGGCGAGCGCGCGGCACGCGGTGGCCGAGATCGCCACCGCGACCACGCTCTCCTGGTTCGCTCCGTTCCTGCCGCAGTCGCAGCTGCTGGCCGACCCCGGCACCCGGGACGCGATGATGCACGCCATCCAGTGCTGCATCCCGGACGCGATCCTGCTGCCGCAGGGGATCGAGCGGCTCTACCTCGCCGAGCCGGCCGAGCAGCTCACCGACTACGTGGTGCTCGACGCCCGCGAACGTGCGCAGGACGGCGACAGCTATCTGTACGACCTGGACGTCCGCGACCCGGCCGGGAAACTGGTGGAGCGCTGGGAAGGGCTGAGCCTGCGCGCGGTGCGCAGCAGGGCGGGTGCGGGCCCGTGGGTGCCCGCCATGCTGGGCTCCTACCTGGAGCGCTCCCTGGAGCGGGTGCTCGGTGGCGAACGGGCGGTGGTGGTCGAACCCGATCCGGTCGACGGCCGGGTGGAGACCATCGCCGAGCGCCGGGCGCAGACCGCGCTGGCGGCGAGCCGGGCGGTGCACCGGCCGCTGGAGATCCGGTACCGGCCCGACGGTAGGCCGGAGGCGGACGGAGTGGAGGTGTCGGCGTCGCACAGCTCCCGGCTGACCATGGTGGTTGCCGGCGCCGGGCGGCTGACCTGTGACGTGGAGACCGCGCTGGAGCGCACCGAGGAGGACTGGGCCGGCCTGCTCGGCGCCGAACTGCTCGCGGTGGGCAGGCTGCTGGCGGTGGACACCGGTGAGTCTGTGACGGTGGCGAACACCAGGGTTTGGAGCGCGTTGGAGTGCGTGCGCAAGGCCGGTGCGATGACGCAGTCCCTCACCGTCCGCCGGGTCGATCCGGACGGATGGGCGCTGCTGTCCAACGGCGCGGCCAGGATCGCCACCTGGGCGACCACGGTCAACGACCGCTCGGACGCGATCGTGTTCGCGGTGCTCCAAGACGAGGAGGAGTGACATGTCGAACTACTACGAGATTCGCCATACCGTCGGGTTCGAGGAGACCAATCTGGTCGGCAACGTCTACTACGTGAACTACCTGCGCTGGCAGGGCCGCTGCCGGGAGATGTTCCTCAAGGAGAAGGCGCCCGCGGTACTGGAGGAGGTGCGGGCCGACCTGAAGCTGTTCACGCTGAAGGTGGACTGCGAGTTCTTCGCCGAGATCACCGCCTTCGACGAGCTGTCCATCCGGATGCGGCTGGAGGAGCTGACCCAGACGCAGATCCAGTTCACCTTCGACTACGTGCACCTCGCCGAAGAAGGGGAGCGGCTGGTGGCCCGCGGGCGTCAGCGGATCGCCTGCATGCGCGGGCCGAACACGGCCACGGTGCCGTCGCGGGTGCCCCAGCAACTGGCCGACGCACTGTCCGCCTACAGCGACCGGGCCACGCCCGTGCGCCAGGTGCCCGCCGATGTCAAGGGAGAGTGACATGAGGGCGGCAGAGGCCCGCGCGGAGCATCCGGTCCTGAAGCGGCTTCCCCGGCCGTCGCAGCGGCCGTCGGAGCAGCCGGGGCTGCGCGAGGTGATGGCCCAGTTCGCCACCGGCGTCACCGTGCTCACCTCGGCGGGCGACGCGGCGCACGGAATGACGGCGAACGCGTTCAGCTCGGTGTCGATCGACCCGCCGATGGTGCTCTGCTGCGTGTCGCGCGCGGCGCGGATGCACGCGTCGATCGTGTCGGCCAAGTCCTTCGCGGTGTCCATGCTCGGTGCCGACCAGCGGGAGCTGGCGCGGTACTTCGCGGACTGGCGGCGGCCGGGCGGGCTGGCGCAGTTCGATTCCGTGGACTGGACGGCGGGGCCGTGCACCGAGGCGCCGCTGCTGACCGGTGCGCTGGCCTGGCTGGAGTGCGAGCTCAGGCAGGTCTACGAGGGCGGTGACCATTCGATCTTCCTCGGCGAGGTGGTCTCCGCGAGCCGCGGCACCGGGCGGGAGGCACTGGTGTTCTTCGGCGGCGGCTACCACCCGGTGACGAGCCAGGTTCGCGGCGCGACCGCGTGAAGCGGGGCGGCGCCTTGGATGAGTGGAGAAGCGACCCATGATGACCGACGAGCCCGACAGCACAAACAGCACAAACAGCCCCGAGAGCCCCGAGAGCCCCGGGAGCACTGAGGCTCCAGGCGCGGCGACGATCCCGGTGCTGCTGCACCGGCGCACGGCCGGCGGGCGGGGCGGAGCCGGTGCCGCCGGGCGAAACCACGCGGATCCACGACACTCCCCGGCTCGCCGTCGGGGTGCGGTGGAGCGACGTGGTGGCGGACATCGACCGCGACCACCGGCGCAGGGAGGCGGCGTGACCGCGTCCGGCGAGCCGGAAACCGCGGGTGGTCGGGCAGCCGGTGAATGGCACCGCCGCGCCGGCCGTCCCGGTGACGGGCAGGTGATCCCGATGGCAAGGGGGACGGGCGAGCGGGCGCGGCCGCTGCGCACCATGCACGCGCTGCGGGCCCAGCGGGACCAACTGCGCGCCCAGATCGTGGCCGGTCGCGAGGCGGCGGCCCGGCGGCAGCGCTCGCTCGGCAAGCGCACCGCGCGGGACCGGCTCGACCTGCTGCTCGACACCGGGTCCTTCATCGAGGTGGAGCTGTACCGGCGGCACCGGGCGAGCGGTCTCGGTCTCGGCGACCGCCCGCACACCGACGGGGTGGTCGCCGGGTCCGGCACCATCGACGGCCGCCGGGTGTTCGTCTACGCGCAGGACTTCACCCTCTTCGGCGGCTCGCTCGGCGAGGCGCACGCCACGAAGATCCACAAGGTGATGGACCTGGCGGTGGCCACCGGGGCGCCGCTGATCGGGCTGAACGACAGCGGTGGCGCCAGGATCCAGGAGGGCGTGCTGGCGTTGCACGGGTACGGCGGGATCTTCCGACGCCAGGTCGACGCGTCCGGGGTGATCCCGCAGATCAGCGTGGTGCTCGGGCCCTGCGCCGGCGGGGCGGCCTACTCCCCGGCACTGGCCGACTTCACCTTCATGGTCCGCGACACCGCCAGGATGTACCTGACCGGCCCGGACGTGGTGGAGGCGGTGACCGGGCAGCGGGTCAGCCACGAGGAGCTCGGCGGTGCCGACGTGCACGGCTCGCGCTCCGGGGTGGCCACCGTGGTGCACGACGACGAAGAGAGCTGCCTCGCCGACGTGCGGTACCTCGTCTCCTTGCTGCCGGCCAACTATCTCGACCTGCCGCCCCGCGCGGCGGCCCGCGCCGCGGGTTCCGACCGGCGGCACCGGTTCGCCGAGCTGGTGCCGGTCGAGTCGAACCAGCCCTACGACATGCGGGACGTGCTCGCCGAGCTGGTCGATGACGGCGAGTTCTTCGAGCTGCACGAGGGCTGGGCGCGGAACGTGATCTGCGCGCTGGCGCGGATCGACGGGCAGGTGGCCGGCGTGGTCGGCAACCAGCCACTGGTGCAGGCCGGAGTGCTGGACGGGCCCGCTTCACAAAAGGCGGCGCGGTTCGTGCGGTTCTGCGACGCCTTCGGCATCCCGCTGGTGACACTGGTCGACGTGCCCGGTTTCCTGCCGGGGGTGGAGCAGGAGCACGCCGGCATCATCCGCCACGGTGCGCAGCTGCTGCACGCCTACTGCGAGGCCACCGTGCCGCGCATCCAGGTCGTCCTGCGCAAGGCATACGGGGGCGCGTACATCGTGATGGACTCGAGGTCGATCGGGACCGACCTGTCGCTGGCCTGGCCGATCAACGAGATCGCGGTGATGGGCGCGGAAGGCGCGGTCAACGTCCTGTTCCGCAAGGACCTCGCCGCCGCGGCCGACCCGGGGCGACTCCGGGGGCAACTGGTTTCGCAGTACGCGGAGGAGTTCATGCACGCCCAGTACGCCGCCGAGCGCGGCCTGGTGGACGACGTGATCGACCCGGCGGAAACCCGCTCCGCGGTGGCGCGAGGGCTGGAAATGCTGCGTGGCAAGAGAAAGGCCGGCCCGCGGCGCAAGCACGGCAACCAGCCGATCTGAACCGGAGCGGAGGTCCCTCGGTGAGCGGTAACCCGTTCCTGCGGATCGTGCGGGGCGACCCGGACGAGGCGGAGCTCGCCGCGTTGGTCGCCGTCTTCGCCGCGCTCGCCGCCGGCGCCCGGCCCGAAGCGGAGCGGGAATCGATCTGGGCCGACCCGGCATGGCGGCACGGGGAGCCGCCGCCCCCTGGGCCGGACGGCTGGCGCGGATCCGGGCTGCCGCGGTGACCGGGTGACATGAAGGCGTGCTTCGTGTCACCCGGTGCTTCCCGGCTCGTCAGGCCGCGTTGGCGATGTGCGGTGCTTCGTGCTGCTCCTGGGTGAGGCGGGCTTCAACACTTCGCTCTCGCAGGACCGCATAGGTGCTGTGCCCTGGATGTACCGCCAGATAACGGATCGCGCCGTCGATGAAGGGCTCCACCTCGGTACGGTCCCCGCAGCGGAACGGTTTGCCACAGGCCGCGCAGGTCTTCTGCCTGCTCGCGAGGCTCATCGCGGGCTCCAGCCGTGCGCGCGGACGTGCTCATGCGCTCTTCCGGTTGTCCTGGTGGGACGGGTCATCACGGGCGCCCCCCTTCGGGTCACGGAGTGCGGCCTGCTCCCGCCGCTGGGCACGTCGTCGTTGCCGCCTTGCTTCGAGCTCCGGCTCGTCGTCCGCGAAAAGGTCATACGGGTCAAGGAGTTCGGTCATCTTTCACTCCGGGTGGGATGTGCGCCGACCGGCGGCCGGCTGGTCGCTTGGTGCTCCTTCCAGGGCACCGCACCGGGCGGTACGGCAACAACTCCTGCGTTGCGCACGCCTTTTCGGGTAGATCGTCATGTGCCTTCCGCGCATTCGTCAGTAATCAACGGCCGCCGATGCGACGGGAGATTCCGCCGGAAAAGTGCGGAAACCGGCCGCCACCAGGGCGAGTAGCAAGCTGGAAGAAGACCGGCCGTCGCGTGAGCCGACATACTCGGGCAGCGACGGCGGTGCGTGCGAAATGACCAGGGGAGGCGACCCGATGGTTACGAGCCTCCGGCTCACTTCGGGGCTGAAGATGCTCGAACAATGGTCGGTGCACGCCTGCCAGGCGGACCGCAACGCGATTTACCAGGCGCTTTTCTCGGTGGTCGAAGGATCCGTCTTCATGGTCTACGACGTCCTCGACGACGGCCGACCTCGGCAGTTCTGCATGCTGCTCAAGGAGGGGCTGACGGCCCGCATTCGCCTGCACCGCTACGACTCCTTCGGAATCATCTACATCGGTCCGTACGAGGCGGGGGACCCCGGCCTTGCCCCGGAGGAAAGCGGCGACGAGACTTGATCTTCCGGCCGCCGCCGGGCGGACCGGACCGGTGGCTCCCACTGGTCCGGCCGGGTGCGGGCACCCTTCATCTGAATGGCCTAGTGGCGACCGGTATTGCCGCAATTTTATTGACGCCTCGGCCCGGATGAATTTCGCACGAATTGAACGGTGCTCCGGTACCTTGACACGATCATGGCCGTGTGTGAGTCTTGGTCCCTGGGAGATTCTTCGCCGGGATATTGCGAGGAGGCAGGTTCATGTCGTCACCAGAATTTTCTGGCTTAGACGTTTCCACCCGCGTGCGAGCGCGGGATATCCAAATGGCGGGTGTGGCCGATGTTCGGCGCCGGGTGCTGATGATATCCGGTGCGATAGACACGACCGATCACGACGTTTCGGTTTGCGTCAACCTGCCCGAACCCGGCCGCTGGCAGGTGATCAAGTCGGAGACCAACCTGACCGACCGGACCTGGGTCGCGATGCAGGTGGTCACGGACGAGGAATCCACCTTCGTGAACGACGCGGACACCTTGGTGCTTTCGCGCCAGTTCGCCAAGTCTTTCATGACACCGGATCAGCGCAGGCTCACGTTCTACGACGGTGAGGTCCGGCCAGGGGAAGCGGTGTTGAAGGTGTACACCTTGGAGACCGGCGCCCGCCGTCCCACCTATTCCTATTCCCGGTACAGCCCGATCGCCACCGACAGCGCGGAGAAGTCCGCGCAGACGCTGGAACAACTGGTCAGCGACGGAATGCGGCAGCGGCCCGTCATCGAGCTGATCGTCCCGGTCACCGTCATCGGATGACGGCGGCGGGATCCGGCCGGGAGGCGGCGGGTGGATGATCACCTTCATGCCGGACCCCGGCCTGCTGGACTCACCGCGCCGCCGCGCATGGCCAGGCCTCTCCACCGGCCATGCCGGCCCCGCGGGTGAACCACCGGAGGGCACCGACGTGGTGATCGTCGGTGCCGGTCCCGCCGGGCTCGCGGTGGCCTCCGCGCTCTGGCACCACGGCGTGCACGACATCGTGCTGCTGGATCCGGCCGAGCGCCCCTGCGAGCGTTTCTTCGACCGGATCGACCTGCTCGGCCAGCGGGTGCTGCGCTCGCCGTACGAGCACCATCCCGGGGTCGAGGGCTACCGCGACTGCGAGCTGCTCGACTTCGCCAGGCTGCACTGGTCGCGGCTGACCGAGGTGGAGCGTCGCGAGGTCAGGATGGCTCAGGCCGGGCACCGGTCCGTGGTCCCGGTCGACGTCTTCGAGGCGTACTGCCGCCACCTCGTCTCCAGCCACCACGTCGGCGAGCGGACCTGGCGCGCGACCGTGCAGGAGGTGCTGCCGGAGCCGGACACCGTTGTCGTGCGCACCGACCGTTCTTCCGTCACGGCCCGCTTCGCCGTGCTTTGCGCGGGCGAGCGGCGCCGGGTGGCACCGTCCTCCTGGTGGGGCGGGGGTCCGCCGCCTGACGGGGTGAGCTACTGGGACGAGCCGGTGCCGGAGTACGCGAACCGGCTGGTCGTGGTCGGCGCCGGGCTCACCGCCGCGCATCTGGTGTCGAACGCCCTCGCGGCGGGCCGCCAGGTGCACTGGGTGATCCGCGGGGACGCCGAGCGATACCAGTGCGCCGACGTCAACTCCTCCTTCTTCCGGCCAGAGGGTCGGGCCCGCTTCGACCGGGTGGACTGGCCCGACCGGCTGGAGCTGTTGGGCCGGTACCGCCGGGCGTCGATCATGTTCGAGTTCCGGCCGCTGTTCGAGCGTGCCGAGGCCGGCGGCGGGCTGGTGGTGCACCGTGGCCGAGCGGTCGCGGCGGTGTCGGCCGCCGGTGACGGCACGGCCTTCGTCCGGCTGGCCGACGGCGACCTGGTGACGGGCGAGCGGGTGGTGCTCGCGCTCGGCACCACCCCGGCCACCGGTGGTGACCTGCTGCCGGATGCCGTGGCCGGCACCCGCGACGGCTGGCCCGAGCTGGCCGGGGACACGCTCGCGTTCCGGCGCGCACCCCGCGTGCTCGCGGTCGGCGCGGCGGCGGCCATGGTGCTGGGACCCGCGGCCCGCAATATCGACGGGCACCGGGTGGCCACCGCGCGGGTGGCCGCCGCGGTGGCCGAGGGATTGCGCCGCGGTGCGCCGGTCGCCGGCGAGAAAGCGCTGGCGGTCGCGCGTGGCTAGCGGGGAGCACGACACCCGGTTCTCGCTGCCCGCCGTGGACGCCCCCGCGTCGACCGAGGTGGGCGTGATCCTGCTGGGGCTGGATGCCGAACGGCTGCTCGCCGGCCTCGGCCTGGCGACCCTCGCCGACGATCCCGGGCTGGTGGCACTGGCGGTGGACCAGGTCCGGCACGGCGCGCTGACCCAGTTCACCCAGGAGGGCCTGGTCGAGGCGGGCGCCACCCGGTGGCGCTGCCTGCGCAGCACCCTCGGCGCCCCCGACGCCGCCGGCTCACTCCGCCAGACCTGGGAGCGCGCGATCCGGTCGCTGACGCACTCGGACGGCCCGGCGCCGGGCCCCGGCCCGGCGTCCGCCGCCTACCTGGCCGCCTGCTGGCTCCGCCGCGAAGACATCGACCGGTTCGCCGACCACCGCTGACCCGGCCCTTGTCTCGCCGCTCCGAAACGGCGGCTGGACGGCGGTGGCCGGTCAGACCGCGACCGGTACGGCGGCCCGGGCATTCAGCGCGGGGAAGGCGAGCAGGACCGGCGGATCGAAGGTTCGTGCAGGGCGCAACCGCACGTCGGCGATTCTCGTGACGTCCGGCTGGATCGTGATCGGGCCGTGGTGACCGGTGTAGGTCGTGCCATCGCGCTCGTCCCGGAAAAGGCACTGCGCCACCACGTGCCAGATTCCCTGCGGCACGTTCTGCAGCAGATAAGGCCCCGGTTCGTCGAGAATCGTGTATCCCGCCGGTGCCCCTTCCGGAATCCGGCCGGGGAACAGGCCGACGAACACGGTTCCGGGGGCGGTTCCCGGCGCGGCGTGGAGCTGCCCGCGCACGGGCGCGCACCTGGCTCCGCGATGCACCTCTCCGGTGGGGATGCGTGGCAGAACGCCACGGAGCTGGCGGTATGCGATGGGTGCGACCCCGACGCTGCGGCTGAACCGGGCGCTGAAGGTGCCCACGCTGTTGTAGCCGACCCGGTGGCTGATGTCGGCCACGGTGATCGAGGTGGTCAGCAGCAGCCGTTTGGCCTCGGCCAGCCGCATCGCGGACAGGAACCGGCCGGGGGAAACTCCGGTGGCCTGCTGGAAAACCCTGGAGAAATGGAACTTGCTGAACATCGCCGAGCGCGCCATGTCGTCGATGGTGAGCTGCTCGCCGAGCTTCTCCCGCATGGTGCCGATGGCCCGTTCAACGGCGCGGCGAACGACGTCATCCATTGTGGATTCCCCTCCGGGTCCTATCGACCCGCTCGGCGAGGTTTCGCTGTTCGAATTGCCTCTCACCGCACATTAGCGCCGCGCCTGGCATCTCCTTAAGTGCTTCGTTCATCACCTGTCGTGAATTCCTGAGCCGGCGAACGTGAAAAATTCATGGTGGCGAGTTCGCGGCCGGCTGGCCGGTGGCGGCCTGGTCGTGTGCGGACGAGCCCGCCCGCACGGGCTGCCGTGAAGCGTGTCGGACGCGGACATCCGGCCACCAGTGACCGGCTCACCGTAAGCGGGTGAAGCGTTCATCGGACGTTCGAGGCAAGCTTTCCGAAAGATGTTACGGAGCGTGTCCTGGTTGGTAATTCATCCACACTTTTATGAATTCGGCGAGATTTGTGTTTTTGGTCGTGCATCCGCTCGGGAAACCCGAAAGAAATGGTCCGAGCGGAGTATGCAAAACCCATGAGCGGTGGGTGCGGCTGGCACTGGTACGCGGTGTCGCGGTGGCGCAATATTGTCCTTGTAAGCACGATTCCTGCGCAATTGGGGAGTGTACATGAGAACCGTGGCATCCGAGAACGTGATTACTTTTGTCAAGAAGCTCGGGGTCGGCACCCAGGTCATCGACCTCGAGGTCGAGCTGGCGATCGACCGGTTCGATCAGTGGAGCAACCCGGAGAACCCGCTGGTGCTGGTCACCAACACCATGTGCGCGGGTGCTGACCGGTAGCGTCCGGTGCTGCACTGGCGCGGGCGGGATCTCGGCTCGTGCTGGTTTGCCGGATCGTGCGCCGGCCGATCCGCCGCGCAAAAGAGTTGTGGCAATCGCGGCGGTCACTGTGGGGAGTTCACATCCAAAGCCCGAGTATCTGTGTTGTCGGCGGTCTGAAGAAACCATTCCCGCGACAGCGCAGGGTCGGCCCTTGAGCGCACTCCGACCGTGCTCAAGGGCCGGCTTTCCAATGCGGTCCGACGTGGGGCGTCGCCGCGACGGTCAATCCTCCGGTGTGCACCCATTGGGGTGACGCTTGCGGAGTGCGGCGGTGAGCTCTGCGTTCTCCGGCCGCGTTCTCCACCCGCGCGGCGTAATGATCCGCGCTGAACAGTGATAGACATGGTCAAGGGGAACCGGTACGCGGGAAGGCGTCGAGGGCAATGATCAAGGTACTGGTGGCCGAGGACATGCATATCGTCCGCGGCGCGCTGGTCGCACTGCTCCAGCTCGAGTCGGATATCGAGGTGGTCGCGGAATGCGCGGCCGGCGACGAGATCCTGCCCGCCGCGCGGGCGGCAAGGCCCGACGTGGCCCTGATCGACATCGACCTGCCGCGCAAGGACGGCCTCACCGCGGCCGGCGAACTGCACGAGCACCTGCCCGAATGCCGCACCCTGATCCTGACCAGCCTCGGCAACCCCGGCACCCTGCGCCGGGCGCTGGCCGCCAAGGTCGGCGGTTTCCTGCTCAAGGACGCGCCGGCGGACAAGCTGGCCAACGCGGTCCGCGGGGTCGCGACCGGCCGCCGGGTGGTGGACGGCGATCTCGCGCTCGCCGCCTGGGACAGCGAGGACTGCCCGCTGACCGGCAGGGAGATCGAGGTGCTGCGGATGGCCGCGGACGGGGCCGACCCCACCGACATCGCGGCCAGGCTCTACCTTTCGGCCGGGACCGTGCGCAACTACCTGACCACGATCGTCACCAAGGTCAGCGCGCGAAACCGGGTGGACGCGATCCGGATCGCCAAGGAGTCCGGCTGGCTCTGAGCACCGCTAGGCCGCCGGGACGACGGCCCGCAGCCGGAACCGGCCGTCCGGGTCCAGCCCGGCGGTGAGCTCCCCGCCCAGGGTGGCCACCCGGTCGGACAGATTGCGGATCCCGCTGCTACTGGCGTCGCCGGCGATGACCGGCTCGGTGCCGTTCACCGCCACCCCGTCGTTGACGATCTCGAGGAGCACCTTGTCCGCCGCCTGGCGCACGGCGATCTCGCACCGCTCGACCCTGCTGTGCCGCAGCACGTTGGTCACGCCCTCGCGCAGCACCACGGCGAGCACGGTGCCCACCTGGCTGGACAGCTCACCGTGCTGCACCTCGATCCGCACCTGCACGTCGGCCGCGGTGAGCACGGCTTCGGCCGAGCGCGACTCCTTGTCCAGCGAAAGCTCGCGGTAGCCGCTGGCCACCGACCGGACGTCGGTGAGCGCCTGCCTGGTCAGGTCGAGGATCTCGGCCAGCTCGGTGGCGGCCCGGTCCGGGTCGGCGAGCAGCAGGCGGCCGGTGAGGTCGGTCTTCAGCGTGATCGCGGACAGGCTCAGGCCGAGCAGGTCGTGCAGGTCGCGGGCGAAGCGCAGCCGCTCCTCGGCCACCGCCACCTCGGCCAGCCGCCGCCGGGTGGTGTCCAGGTCGGTGGCCACCCTGGTCAGCCAGCTCAGGCCGAACACCAGGAAGCCGGTGTTCACGGTGGCGAGGACGTTGAACGGGACATCGTCCATCCCGGTGGTGAAGCCGGCGTGCACCCAGGCGATGCTGGCGACCACCGCGGCGGACAGGGGCCAGGCGACCGCGGGGCGCAGCACCAGCAGCGCGTTGCAGATGAGCAGCCCGGGGAAGCTCACCCACACCTCCTTCAGCTGCATCATCGGCAGGTAGACCAGGCAAGCCTGGACGAACAGCAGCCCGTATGCCTGCCGGGAGCGCAGCCTCGCGGTGGCGCGGCTGAAGTAGGACAGTTGCAGCACCAGCAGCGCGGCCAGGTAACCGGTGGTGAGCGCGACCTGCCAGAAGTTCGTGGTCAGGTACAGCACGTGGACGACGGCGGCCACGCACATGCCCGCGACCACCGCGGCGAGCAGGATCGCCGCCTCCCCGCCGCCGAGCCGCGGTGACTCCCGCTCGAGATGCGCTGTGCGGGCGGGTCCGTGCCGTGCTTCGTGCAGGGGGAGGACGGCGTGCAGCCGGAACCGTCCGCCGGGTTCGGGGCCGGCGGCGACCGTCCCGCCCAGCGCGGTCACCTTCGCGGTCAGGTCGGCCAGTCCGGTCCCGCGGGTGGGGGCCGGTTCGTCGAGGGCGTTCTGCACCCCGTCGTTGACGATGTCGAGGGAGACCGTGCCACCGGCCTCGACCACCGCGATCTCGCAGTGCCGGACCTCGCTGTGCTGGAGCACGTTCGTCACGCCCTCGCGCAGCACGGCCGCCAGCACGGTGCGGATCTGCACGGGGATGTCCCGCTGGCCGAGTTCGAGCCGGAGGTCGACCTCGGACTCCTCGAGCAGCGCCTGTGCGGCCTGGAACTCCTGCTCCAGGGAAAGCTCCCGATAACCGCTGGCGACCGCGCGCACGTCGGACAGGGCGCGGCGGGCGGTGGCGGTGATCTCGTCCAGTTCCCGCCGGGCCCGTTCGGGGGCGCTCCGCACCAGCCGCTGGGCCAGTTCACCCCGGAGCGCGATCGCGGACAGGCTCAGGCCGAGCAGGTCGTGCAGGTCGCGGGCGAAGCGCAGCCGCTCCTCGGCGACCGCGCCCCTTGCCAGCTCGTCGCGGGCCGCGTGCAGCATGGTCACCTGCTGGGCCAGCCGGGTCAGCAGGAACACGCTCACCCCGGAGATCGCGGTGGAGAGCGTGTTGTAGAGGATGTCGAGCAGCCCGGTGGCCAGCAGCACCTGGATCCAGGCCGTACTCGCGACGATCGCGGCGAATGCGGTCCAGCCGGCCCCGCGGCGGAGCACCAGCAGCACACTGCCCGCCGGGAACCCGAGCAGATAGACCCACGGCTGGCCGAAGGTGATCATGGGCAGGTACACCACGGCGATCTGGAGCACGAGCATCGCGCGGCTCTTCGCCGAATGCAGGTCGGTCGCCGGGCTGCCGAAGTAGCGGAGCTGGATCGCCAGCAGCGCACCGGCGGAGAGCACCGCGAGTGCGATTCGCGCCGGCGCGGGCCCCGGCGCCAGTACCAGCAGCAGGCTGAGCACGATATTGGCGCTGAACTGCACCGTGACGATTCCCCCGGCAAGGCGCCATGCCTGCCGCGGGCGCCGGTCGTCCCCCGCCGCCCCCGGCAGCTCCGCGGTGCGGGAGGGCGGGAAACCCCCGGACGGGGGAACAGAAGCGACCGACCGAGTCATCAACCGCCCCCCATGTCGCGTGCTGTCGGGCCGAGCCCGCTCGTCGAACATCGGCTTGTGACGCCCCCCGGCGCCCGTAATATAGCTCACACCCGCTCGGGGAGCGAAAATCCTGTCGTACCAACGGAGTTCGGGTACGCGCGGGCCGTAGCAGCGGCGCGCGGGAGAGCACTTCAGAGGAAGCGCGCGGATGTGCCCGGCGCAGATGATGGGTCCTTGCCGCCCGCTGGGCGAAATCGGCACTCCGAACGCGACCGAAGGAGCGGGTTTGATGGTGCACACCTCCATACCGGAGTGTTTCGCCGCTCAGGTGGCGCGGACACCGGACGCGGTCGCGGTTTCCAGCGGCGCGCTCCAGCTGACCTACCGGGAACTGGACGAGCGGGCCGGGCGGCTGGCGCAGCGGCTCCGCGATCTCGGCACACTGCCCGAGGAGCCCGTCGCGATCGACATGGACCGTTCCGCCGTACTGGTGGTGGCCATTCTGGCGGTGCTCAAGGCAGGGGCCAGCTATCTGCCGTTGCACAGCGCGTATCCGATCGAGCGCAGTCAGCGGATCGTGGACGGCGCCGGCTGCCGGGTACTGCTGGCCGACGAGGTCACCCGGCGGCGGGGCCTGCCGCGGGGCTGCACAGTGGTGCTTGCCGACGACGAGCTGGAGTACGCGTCGCGGCCGGAGCCCGGTGTTACGGCACCGGCCGGGCCGAACCGGATCGCCTACCTGATGCACACCTCGGGTTCGACGGGACAACCGAAGGGCGTCGCGGTCACCCATCGCGGGGTGCTCGGGCTGGCGCTGGACTCGTGCTGGGACGGCGGCCGTCACGAACGGGTGCTGATGGTGGCCCCGTACGCGTTCGGCGTGTCCACTTACGAGCTCTGGGTGCCCCTGCTGCGCGGCGGCCGGATCGTCATCCCGGCGCCGGGACCGCTGGACGTGCGCGGCCTGCGGCGGGAGATCACCGAGGGTCAGATCACCGGCCTGCACCTGACCGCTGGGCTCTTCCGGGTGATCGCCGACGAGGCGCCGGACTGCCTCGACGGGGTGCGCGAGGTGCTCACCGGAGGCGACGTGATCGCCCCGAAGGCGGTGCAGCGGGTCCTCGAAGCCTGCCCGGACCTGGTGGTTCGCGCCATGTACGGCGGCACCGAGGTCTCCTCGTTCGCCACCAGCTCCCCGATGACGGCGCCCTACCGGGCCAGTACCAGCGTGCCGGTCGGGCGCGCACTGGACGACGTCGAACTGCACATCCTCGACGCGGCGCTGCGGCCGGTCGGCCGTGGCGAGGTCGGGGAGCTCTACATCGGCGGCGAGCGACTGGCGCTGGGCTACGCTGGCCGCGCCGGGCTCACCGCGGAACGCTTCGTCGCGGACCCGTTCGCGGGTGGCGGGCGACGGCTGTACCGCACCGGGGACCTGATGCGGTGGACCCCGGACGGGCTACTCGAGTTCGTCGGCAGGGCCAGTGACCAGGTCAAGATCCGCGGGTTCCGGGTGGAGCTCGGCGAGGTCGAGGCGGTGCTGGCCGGGCACGCCGGTGTCGCGCACGTCGCGGTCGTGGCCAAGGCGCCGGAACCCGGCGAGCAGCGGCTGGTCGCCTACGTGGTGCCGGGCCACGGCGAGTTCGACACCACCGCCTTGCTGGCGCACGCCGCGGCCAGCCTGCCCGAGTACATGCTGCCGTCCACCGTGGTGGTGCTGACCGAGCTGCCGCTGACCTCCAACGGAAAGCTGGACCGTGCGGCACTGCCGGAGCCGGTCTTCGCCACCGCGGGCGGCTACCGCGCGCCGGAGACGCCCCGACAGGAGGCGTTGTGCGCCTTGTTCACCGAAGTGCTCGGTGTTGCGCGCGTGGGTGTCGACGACAGCTTCTTCGACCTGGACGGCCAGTCGCTGCTGGCGATGCGGCTGGTCAGCCGCATCGGCGCGCTGCTCGACGTCGAGCTCTCCATCGCCGACGTGTTCAACGCGCCGACGGTGTCCGATCTGGACAAGCTGATCGAGGACATGGCTCCGGCCGACGAGTCGCTTGTGGACAGTGCGACGAAAGGACGGAACGGATGACGAACCCCTTTGACGACCAGGACGGCGGCTACCTGACGCTGGTCAACGCCGCGGGCCAGCATTCGCTGTGGCCGGGGGAGGTCGCTGTGGCGGACGGCTGGACGGTCGCGTACGGGCCGGCCACGCGCGAGGCGTGCCTGGAATACGCGGAGGCGCACTGGACCGATCTGCGGCCGGCAGGTTAGCCGTACCGACCACTGGCACATCCGCTCGAGACAAAGGACCGACGCTCCGATGACTGCTGCCGCCCGTGTCGAAGAACAGGGCTTCCCCCTTCCGCCCGAACCGGGCCTGACGCCGGCCGAGATCATCGCGCGGGCGGAGGCGATCGCGCTGACCCTGGTGCCACGCCAGGCCGAGACCGAAGAGCGCACCTACTACGCGCTGGACACGCACGAGCGGTTCACCAGGGCCGGTTTCTACCGGATACTGGTGCCCCGGCGCTACGGCGGTTACGAGTTCGGGGTGGAGACCTTCGCCAGGGTCGCGATGGCACTGGCCCGCGGCTGCCCGTCCACCGGGTGGATGTACCAGTTCGGCGCGGCGCACGCGCTCGCCGTGGCCACCCTGTTCGGTGCGCGGGCGCAGGACGAGCTGTTCGCCGGCGGGGATTTCATCTGCCCGGCCACGGTGGCCCCGAGCGGCACCGCCGAGCCCGACGGCGATGGTGGCTGGCTGGTCAACGGGACCTGGGCGTACTGCTCGGGAGCGCCGTATGCGACGCATTTCCTCGGCCACACCCTGGTCGCCAGCGAAGAAGGGGCACCGCCGGAGCCGATGTTGTTCATCGCGCCACGGGAACTGTGGCGGCTCGGCAGCGACTGGGGCGGCCAGTTGGGGCTGAAGGGCAGTGGCTCGCACAGCATCACTCTGGACAACGCCCGCATTCCCGGTGATTTCGCCCTCGACATGCATCTGAGCCGGCACAGCGTCACCGGTGGAACCCCGGGCCGGACGTTGCACCGGAGCCCGGAATACGGCGGCGGCCCGCTGAGCTTCATGTTGCTGGAGCTGGGTTTCCTGGCGGTCGGCATGGCGAAGGGCGCGCTCGACGCGTACGAGGAGCTGATGCGCTCGCGAAACACGCTGTTCCCGCCGATCGTGTCCAGAGTGGACGATCCGGACTACCAGTTCCGGTACGGCGAGGCGACCGGCATGATCGCCGCCGCCGAGGCCGCGATCATGAACGCGCTGCGGCAGTGGAGCGACCTGTGCGCACTCGAGCCGGCGGCGTTCACCCGGCAGGAGGAGCTGCGGCTCGCCCTGATCAGCCGCGAGGCGGTCCGGCTGAGCTGGCGCGCGGTGGAGGGTCAGCTGTTCCCCACCGCCGGTTCCAGCTCGGTGCGCCACGGCGAGCGGGTGGAACGGGTGTGGCGCGACATGTCCATGATGCACAGCCACGCCGGGCTCGGGGTGTTCCTGACGAACTTGGCGAACAGGGAGCTGGCCAGAGCCCGCTTCGACGCCGCGTGAAAGGTGTTGTGATGAAGGCAGCCGTGATACCCGAGGTCAACGGCCGGTGGGAGTTGCTCGACGTGCCGATGCCGCAACCCGGGCCGGGGGAGGTGCTGATCAAGGTGGCCGCCTGCGGCATGTGCGTGAACGACGTGATGGCCACCCGCGGGCAGATCCCGTTCCCGGCGATCACCCCGGCGATCACCGGGCACGAACCGGTGGGCGAGGTGGTCGAACTCGGTCGCGGTGTCACCAGCCGCGCGGTGGGCGACCGGGTGGGCGCCACCTGGGTGCGGGCCACCTGCGGGCGTTGCGACTACTGCCGGCTCGGCCTGCCGGTGACCGGGCAGTCGGTGTTCAACTGCGTCGCGCCGGTCACCACCGGGTTCAGCGTGCAGGGCGGCCACGCGGAGTACTTGGTGGCCGGCGCCGACGAGACCGTGCTGATCCCGGACGGGCTGTCCGCTGAACTGGCGGCTCCGGTGCTGTGCGCCGGCTACACCAGTTGGAGCGCGCTGTGCCAGGCCGAGCCGGGGCCGGGCGAACGGGTCGCGGTGCTCGGGGTCGGTGGGCTGGGGCACCTGGCCCTGCAGTTCTCGCACACCTGCGGGTACGAGACCGTCGCGATGACCAACTCGGCCGAGAAGCACGAGCTGGCCGGAAAACTCGGCGCGGACTTCGTTGTGGGCAGTGGCGCGGAGCTCCGGGAGGCCGGCGGCGCCGACGTGATCCTGGTGACCGCCCCGTCCTACAGCGCGGCCACCGAGGCGATGCAGGGCCTGCGCGTCGGCGGCAGGCTGGTGCTGGCCGGTATCGACCCCGACGAGTCCTTCGTCATCCCTCCCGCCGTCGTCTATCCGTTCTTCGCGCAGGGCAACCGGATTCTGGGCGCGACGCACAACGGCCTGCCGTATCTCCGCGAAGCCCTGCGCCTGGTGGCGGAGGGCAGGGTCACCCCGATGGTCGAGGTTTTCGAGATGGCGGAAGTGGCCGACGCGGTGGACCGGGTCGGCAAGGGCGACGTCCGTTTCCGCGCCGTCGTCAAATACTGACCAGCAGCTAAAGCGAACCCCCGGCGACTAGTCCTTTCGCCGGGGGTTCGTTCCAGTCGTCAGCGGGCCGCGCACTCCAGGAACGCACGCCACGCGCCCGGAGTGATCGCGAGGTGCCCCGCCTGCCGGTTCTTGGTGTCGCGGACACCGACCGCATCAGAGCCGATAGCCACCTCTACGCAATTCTCTTTGTCTCCCGAGTACGTTGACTTGCGCCAATTGGTGCGCAGGTCATGTGCCGTCATTGTGTCCTCTCCATCTGGTCGATCACCTCGGCGATGAGCTTCAAGGAATTCTCGGGGCTCATCGCCTTTTCAGTGCGCAGTGTCGTTGCGACCCTGCCGAACTCCGCCACGTCGTCGTCCTCGTAGATGAAGGCGCTGGAGCTTTGATGCTCGGCATAGACGATGGGCGGAGACTTCGCGAACTCGTAGAAGACGAACCCACCGATCAGACCGCGATGCCATCCGGCGCCGGTGGGCACTACCCGTAGTTCGATATTCGGCTGCGCCTTCAGGGTCTTGACCAGGTAGCGCAACTGCTCAAGATGTATTTCGGTGCCTCCGACGAGCGTATGCAGCGCGCTTTCGCCGATGAGTGCGACCATCTCGGTTGGGTCGGCCGTGGCCAGGATGTCTCGGCGTGCGTTGCGCAGCATGACCGCGTGCTCGTCGTTGCCGATGATCGCCCGCGCGTATACCGACGCCTGGAGCAGGCCCGGCATCATGAACGGGGACCACTCAGTTATGCGCTGGGCAGTGCGCTCGCACTCCAGTACGCCACCCAGCGCGGGCGAGATACCGGGAATTCCACCGGCCAACCAGTTCGCATCCGGATCAGTGGCGTTCCTGCCAAGATCGAGGATACGGTCCCTATCCTCGCCCGTTACACCAATGGCTTGCAGGTAGGCGCCGATGTCCTCCAGCTTCGGAACTCGCTTACCGGTTTCCCAGTACGAGATGGTCGAGTGGCCGATGCCCATCTTCTTGCCCACTTCGCGGACGCCAAGGCCCGCCGCTTCGCGCGCCTGACGCATCGCCGAAGCGAGCGCTCGGACGCGCGGAGTCCCAGTGGTCGCCACCATGCACCACATCCTATCTAGGCCGTCACGGAGTGTTCCCCCGTATGGTGCATTGTTAGGTGGTCGCGGACCAGTCATAGTGGTCGCAGACCACTTGAAGTGACGCACCACTCTAACCAGCTGCCAGCGGGAGGCGGACATGTGGCTACCGATCGCATGGGTTGCGGCGATGCTGGCGGTGTTCGCTGCGTCGCTGTTCACGCACCGCATCATCGACCGGCCCGGACCCGTCTCCCGCTACCTGCGGTACCGGCTCCACATACGCCAGGTGCGCAGATCCTTTACTGCCGATCAGGACAGCAGCATGGCCAGCGCCCGGGGTCGGCACGCCGCTATCCCGCCCGAACGGCACGGCCTGCGTTGGCGGACCGTCATGGACGCCGAGCACGGCTTCGAGCACTACGAGAAGGTGGAGTGGCCGTGACTGTGGCGCTAGTCCGGCTGAAGCGGGGCGTGGTCGGCGAAACCAGGCGGTGCGTGCACCTCGGAAAGACCTACGACGCCGCAGCGCGCACGGTAACGACGTGGTGCGGTCAGGCGCTCAAGGTCGAGCAGTTGGAACTCCTGAATGGCCCCCAGGGGTCGGTGTGTGAGGCGTGCCTGCGCCATTCACCCGGCAACGGCGCCTCCCCTGAGCCCCTGATCGCCGTAACTCTCCCCCAGGGCGGCGGTCAGGTGTACACCCCGGCGGGTTCGGATGCCCCCGAATCCGGGCCCGCCGGGGGCCAAGCATGACCCGGGTGCACGTGGTCATGCCACGCGCGGACCGCGGGTCGGGTGCGGGCATGTTCCATTTCACGGACACCGAGCCCGATAGCGACGCGCCGGTTCGTGGACGCTGCGGGCGGGAGTTCGAACGGTGCGGCCTCGACTGGATGTCCGATGCGTTCCGCGCGCCCCGGCGGCTCACCTGCCCAGGCTGCCTGGTGGAGATGCCGTTCACCGCGCCGGTCGAAAGTCTCCGGTTCGACCCGCCGTCCAGATAGCCGTTGGCCTGACCCGCAACCATCATCATGATCACGGATCGCGAACTCAGCTGTTCGGGAATCTGTTCAGGCCAAAGAGAAAGGGGACTTCACCGCGGGGTGAAGGCGGTGAAGTCCCCCTGGTCCCGACCCGGCGGCCCCGTCAAGCCGCCGGCCGGGACCGGTCCGGTGCCGGCCGGCGGACGGCGTGCCGGAACACCCGTGCCATCATGGCCGGCCGCATCAGCGCCGTCGGCGGGTCCATCAGCCCGGCCACCCGCATGAAACCCGCGGTGACACTGGCGTCCTTGGTGGCGGCGTACTGCAGCCGCGCCAGATAGGCGTTGCCGGCCCGCACCTTCAGCGTGCGCTTTCCCTCCACCCCGGGGAAGTCGAGGTCGCCGCCGGCGGAGATCTCCCACGGGATGTCGACCACGCGGGCCATGTCCCGCAGGAACGCGCCCGGCTCCGGGACGGTGCCCCGCCGCAGGTGCTCCCGCAGCTTCAACGCCTCGATCGACGCGACGCTCATGCCCTGGCCGTAGACCGGGTTGAAGCTGCACAGCGCGTCCCCGAGCACGAGCAGCCGGGCGGGAAAGCGGTCCAGCCGCTCGTAGCGGCGGCGCACGCTCGCCGGGAACTTGAACGACACGGCGTCGTCGAGCGGTTCGGCGTCGCGCACGCCCCGGTACACGTCCGGGACCGGCAGCGACCGGGCGAACTCGAGGAAGCCGGCCTGGTCGGTCGGCGGGTGGTCGCCGAGGATGCCGGTCAGCGAAAGGATGGCAACGTCCTTGCCGACCTGGCCGAAGAACGCCCCGCGCGGATGCGCCGGGGAGGCGACCGGGTTGATCGACTGGACGCCGTCGAACATCTCCGGCGTGGACCGGAAGAGCCGGGTCGTGTAGGCGAGGCCGACCTTCACCCGCTCCTCTTCCGGCCGGCCGTAGCCGAACTCCTCCAGCCACGCCGGGGTGCGCGAGCCGCGCCCGGTCGCGTCGACGACCAGATCCGCCGCCAGCAGCTCCTCGGCGGAACCCGTCGCCCGCCGCCGCACCCGCACGCCGACGATCCGGCCGTTGTCCGCGGTGGCGGTGAGGCCGAGGATGTCGCACTCTTCGAGGAAGTCCACATTCGCCAGCTCGGCCACCCGCGCGCGGATGTGGTTCTCCAGCACCGGCCGCGGCGCGGTCACCGAAACCAGCCCGGTGCGGGCGGGCTTGAGCTTGCGGCCGTTGAAGAACCAGCGCATCTCGGCCAGGTCGCCGGTCGGCACCCCGGTGGCGCGAAGCTCGTCGGTGAAACCGGGGAACAGCTCTTCGAGGTTCAGCTGGCCGCGGGCGTGCAGACCGTGCGCGTGCCGGGTGTGCGGGGTGCCGCGCCTGGCCTCGGCGACCCCGAGCACCTTGTCGCGGTCCACCACCAGCACGCGGCCGTAGTGCTCGGCCAGCACCCGCGCCGCGAGGATCCCGGCGATGCTCCCGCCGAGCACCACGGCGCGGCGTCCGATGTCTCTGGTCATCGGGGCTACCTCCTGGCAGAAAGGTCGGGGGACGGTGTGCCGGAGGTGGACTCCAGTGGACGGCGGGCGTTGCGCAGCACGCGGACCAGCATCCCGGGGCGCATCAGCGCCTGCGGCGGCTCGACGAGCCCGGCCACCCGCATGAAGGTCCTGGTGATGCTGCCGTCGCGGGTGGCGGCGGCCTGAAGCTTGGCCATGTACCCGTTCATCGCGCGCACCTTCAGCGGCCGTGCGCCCTGGATGTCGGGGAAGCTCAGGTCGCCGCCGGCCGAAATGCCCCACGGCACCTCGATCACGTCGGAGATGTCCTTGAGGAATTCCAGCGGCCGCGGCGGGACTCCGCGGCGCAGGTGCTCGCGCAGCGTCAGCGATTCCAAAGCCGCCACGGTCATGCCCTGGCCGTACACGGGGTTGAAGCTGCACGCCGCGTCCCCGAGCACGAGCAGCCGCTCGGGAAAGCGTTCCAGCCGCTCGTAATGGCGCCGGAAACTCGCCGGGTAGCGGAACGACACCGGGTCGTCCAGTGGTTCGGCGTCCCGCACGGCGCGGTAGATCTCCGGCACCGGCAGGGAACGGCACCATTCGAGGAAACCGTCCGGGTCGGTCGGCGCGCTGTCGCCGAGAACGCCGGTGAGCGACAGTGCGGTGAAGCCGTCTTCGATGCGGGTGAAGAAGGCGCCTCGCGGGTGCGACGGGGTGGACACCGGGTTGATCGACACGTCCCGGCCGAACACCTCGTCCGCGGGCAGCCGGTAGCGGCGGGTGGTGTAGCTCAGGTCGATCTTCACCCGGTCTTCGGTCGGCCGGGCGTAGCCCAGCTCGGCCAGCCAGCCGGGGGTCCGCGAGCCGCGGCCGGTGGCGTCCACCACCAGATCGGCCTCGATGGTCTCTTCGGCGCCGGTGGCATGCCGCCACACCCGCACCCCGGTCACCCTGGTTCGGTCCAGGGTGCTCGTCAGGCCGGCGATGTCGCATTCTTCGGCGAAGGACACGTTCGCCAGCGCGGCCACCCGGGTGCGCACCTGACGTTCCAGCCGGGGCCTGGTCGCGGCCACGCAGGTCAGCCCGGAGGGCGCGGACGCGAGGCGGCGGCCGTTGAAGTACCAGCGCACGGTGTCGGACAGGTCCGAAAGCGGCACCCCGTCCGCGACCATCTCGCCGGTGAACCCGGGGAACAGCTCCTCGATGATCTGCTGGCCACGCGCCAGCAGGCCGTGCACGTGCCGCCCCTGCGGTACGCCGCGCCTGGCCGAGGTGACGCCGAGCAGCCGGTCGCGGTCGACCACCAGCACCTGCGCGTATGCCTCGGAGAGCACCCGCGCCGCGAGCAGCCCGGCCATGCTGCCGCCGAGCACCACTGCTCGGTCTCCGATGAGCTTTCCCATGGGCGTTACCTCCTGAAGGCGGGTGCCCGACGAGCGTCCCACTCGCGCTCCGGCGGTCACGTCTTCTCGTTTGCGCGCAAGGCTTTCCCGCGCGGGGGCGGCGCAAGGGCGGAGACGCGGCGTGCTCGCGGGACGCCGCACAATCCGTTTCGAACGCGCCGTTCCGCCGACCGACGAGGTGCCCGATGCAGCCCTTCCGAATCGAGATCCCCGAAGCCGACCTGGTGGATCTGCGCCGACGGCTCGCCGACACGCGGTGGCCGGTGGACCCGCCGGGGGAGCCGTGGCGGCGCGGCGTGCCGACGAGCTACCTCCAGGAGCTCGTCGAGTACTGGCGCACCACCTTCGACTGGCGCGCGGCCGAGGCGGAGCTCAACCGGTATCCCCAGTTCGTCACCGAGATCGACGGGACGAACGTGCACTTCCTGCACGTCCGCTCACCCGAGCCGGACGCCACCCCGCTGCTGCTCACGCACGGCTGGCCGGGTTCGGTGGCCGAGTTCCTCGACGTGATCGGGCCGCTGAGCGATCCGCGGGCGCACGGCGGGGATCCGGCGGACGCCTTCCACCTGGTCATCCCCAGCCTGCCAGGGTTCGGGTTCTCCGGCGCGGTGCCGGACACCGGCTGGACCGCGCTGCGGGTCGCCGGTGCGTGGGCGGAGCTGATGCGCCGCCTCGGCTACGACCGGTACCTGGCACAGGGCGGTGACATCGGCTCCGGCGTCTCGATCGACCTCGGCCGGATCGACCAGGAGCACGTGGCCGGGGTGCACGTCAACATGCTGATGACCTTTCCCAGCGGTGACCCCGGCGAGCTGACCGGGCTGACCGGCTCCGAGCAGGACCGGCTGGCCAGGATGGCGCGTTTCGACAGCGAGCTCTCCGGCTACATGAAACTGCAGGCCACCCGCCCGCAAACGCTTTCGTTCGGCCTCACCGACTCGCCGGTGGGGCAGCTCGCCTGGATAGCCGAGAAGTTCCGCGACTGGACCGGTGCGGCCAAGGTGCCCGAGGACGCGGTGGACCGCGACCGGATGCTCACCATCGTGACCATCTACTGGCTGACCCGTACCGCGGGCAGTTCCGCGGCGATCTACTTCGAGGACGCGGGCAAGCTCGACGACATCACCAGCGGGGTGCGGCCGGCGCCCAGCACCGTGCCGCTCGGGGTCGCGGTGTTCCCGGACGACATCTTCCTGCCGCTGCGGCGGCTCGCCGAGCGGGACCACGGCAACATCGTGCACTGGTCCGAACTCGACCGCGGCGGTCACTTCCCCGCGCTGGAACAGCCGGAGCAGCTCGTCGCCGACATCAGGGCGTTCGCCGCCGGTCTCGGCTGAAACTGCGCAACCACAAGGAAGAAGACGCCCGACTCCCGGTGTCACGATCGACTCCTGCCTACGGGAGGGGAGTTCATGACCACGATCGACGAGCCGGGCACGAGCATCGCGCTGCCCGCCGAACCCGCTTACCAGGACGCGACCCGGGTGTTCAACCTGGCCGCACCGGCCCGGCCGGCGGCGGCGCTGACCGCGCGCACCGTCGAGGAGATCCGGGCCGCGCTGCGGTATGCGGAGAGCGAAGGGTTGCCGGTGCGGGTGCACACCACCGGGCACGCGTCGGCCGCGGTCCGGCCCATCCTGGACTCGCTGCTGATCCGGACCAGGCTGACGGGCGGGGTCGAGATCGACGCCGCCCGGCGGGTGGCGCGGATCCCGGCGGGCACTTGCTGGGGCGCGGTGGTCGAGGCCGCCTGCGAGCACGGCCTGACCGCGGCGCACGGTTCGTCGGCGACGGTCGGCGTGGTCGGCTATCTGCTGGGCGGCGGAATGAGCTTCTACGGCCGCAAGCGCGGCCTGGCAGCGAACAGCGTCCGCGCCATCGAGCTGGTCACCGCGGACGGTGAACCGCGCCGGGTGGACGCGTCGGCCGACCCGGAGCTGTTCTGGGCGCTGCGCGGCGGTGGCGGGGGCTTCGGTGTCGTCACCGCGGTCGAGCTCGGCCTGTTCCCCGCCGCCGAGGTGATCACCGGTGCGGCCTACTGGCCCGCCGCGCACGCCGGGCGCCTGCTGTCGGTCTGGCGTCGGTGGACCCTGGACGCGCCGTGGGACGTGACCACCTCGATGCGGATGATGAACCTGCCGCGGGCGCCGAACGTGCCGCCCGAGCTGGCGGCCGGCCCGACGTTGTGCGTGGACGGCGCGGTGCTCTGCGAGGACGGCGACCTGGCCGGCGCGAGCAGCCACGCGGAGGATCTGCTCGGGCCGCTGCGCGCGGTGGCCGAGCCGGTGCTCGACACCTGGCAGACGACAACGGCTTCGGCCGTGCTGCACGCGCATATGGACCCTGACCAGCCGATGCCCGTCATCGGCGACCACCTGCTGCTCGGCGAGCTCGGTGCCGATGGTGCCGCCGAGTTCCTGCGCGTGCTCGGCGAGGGCTCCGGCTCCCCGCTGATCGCGGCCGGGCTGCGCCAGCTCGGCGGCGCGTACTCGGTGCCGCCCCCGGACGCCGGCGCGCTCGGTCATTTCGAGGCCCGCTATTCCTACGCGGGTTCCGGGGTGCCGATGGGCGGGGTCACCGCCGAGGAGCTCAGGGCCCACTGCGAGAAGGTGCGGGAGGCGCTCGGACCGTGGGACACCGGCCGGACCGCGCCCTCGTTCGTGGAACATTTCGGGCAGCCACAAGGACATCTCACCGAGGAGCAGGTGCTGGCCGTGGACCGCGTCCGCGCGCGGGTGGATCCGGGCGGGCTCTTCCGCGGGGACATCGCCCCCAACGCGACCGCACTCGGCTGATCGGCCTGTCACCGCCGGCGGTGGGCCGGCGGTGACAGGGCCGCTTCATTCACGCAGCTCCGGGATATTCCGCTGGTGCCGCGAAAGGGGCTCGGACGACGCTCCGTTCGCCGCGCAGAACCGGTCGGTCCGCGGCCGCTGCCCGTCCACCAGGAAGCCGGTGGTGAGGTCGTCGACGCAGGCGTTGCCGTCGGCGAGATAGGCGAGGTGGCCGCCGGCGTCCACGGCCACCAGCCTGGCCCGCTGCCCCAGCGCCCGGCGCATCTCGGCCGCGCCGATCAGCGGGGTCCCCGGGTCACGCAGGTTGGACAGCAGCAGGACGTTGGACGGGCCGTGGTCGGTGATCCGCACCGGCGCTTCCACCGGTTCGACCGGCCAGAACGCGCACGGCCAGAGGTTGGCCCCGGATGCGCCGAACAGGGGATACCGCACGCGGTCCCGCTCGACGTCGCGCTGGTAGGTCGGCACGTCCCGGGACCAGCGGGAACTGTTGCACGCCAAGTGGATCAGGCCGGAGAAGTCCGCCGGGCCCGGCGCGTTGATCTCCCCGGGCGGCTGGTGGCCGCCGAGGGTCAGGTCGATCGCCCGCCAGGTGTCGGCGAGCGGCGCGAAGGTGCTGTCGGAGAACAGGAAGGCGAAGTTCGTGTAGCGGAAGGCCGGGCCGTCCATCTCGCCGATCGGCGTCCGGTCCAGCCGGTCGGCCAGTTCGGAGAACTTCGCCCGCACTTCCCGCGCGGTGCCGCCGAGGTGGTAGGTGCCGTTCCTGGCCGCGGCCCACTCCGCGAAATCGGGGAACCGCTCCTCGACCCCGCGCCCGAGCCTGCTCGACCAGGTGTGGTCCATCCCGCCCGGCCCCACCACGCTGTCCAGCACGAACCGGTCGGTCCGCTGCGGGAAGAGGGTGGCGTACACCGCACCGACGTAGGTGCCGAACGAATACCCGAAGTAGGAGATCCGCTGTTCGCCAAGCGCCGCCCTGATCCGGTCCATATCGCGCGCCACGTTCGCGACCGACATGTGCGGCAGCCGTCGCGCCGAGGCCGAGCTCGCGCACTGCGCGGTGATCTCGCGCAGCTCGGCGGCCCGCCGGAGGACGTCGGCCGGACCGGCGGCATAGCCCGAAGGCGGGATGTTCAGGTCCTGATCACCGTGCAGGTCGCAGGTCACCGGGGTACTGGCGCCGATGCCGCGCGGGTCGAAACTGATCAGGTCGTAACTTTCCCGCACGCTGCCGGGCAGCCCATGGGAAACCAGCCGGAGCGGGAAGGACAGCTCCGAGCCGCTCTGGCCGCCGGGGTTGAGCAGCAGCACTCCGCGTCGTGCGTCCGGCCGGGGGCTCGGCAGCTTCGACAGCCCGATCTCGATCTTCGGCCCGCGCGGGTTCGCGTAGTCCAGCGGTACTTCGAGCTTCGCGCAGACCAGCTCCGGCGAAGGCTCCGCGCACGGCCCCCACACCGGCCCGTTCCCGGTGGCCGCGGCGGACCCGGTGGCCGCGGCGGTCAGGCCCGCGGCCATCGTGACGGCCGCCACCAGCAGCCTGCCGTACCTCGGCCTAGGTTTCGGTCTATCGGCGCGTGAAGGCATCCGTTTCATACCCCGCACTCCTTTGTCTACTCAGGACAGTGTCTACTCAGGACAGATGGTCAGCGCACCAGCGCGACCGGCTCGGTCTGGTCGGTGTTCTTCGCGGAGTTCTCGCGGCCGGTCCTTGGCACGTGCCGCAGCGTGAACATCGTCAGTACGGCCGCGGCGAGGGTGATCGCCGCACTGATCGCCGCGGTGCCCTGCAGACTCGCCGTGGTCGCCTGGAAGGCGCTGTGCAGCAGGTCCGCGGACTCGCCCGCGGGCAGTTCACCGGCGACGGCCATCGCACCGGCGACGCTCTCCCCGGCACTGGCCGCCGCGTCGGCCGGCACGCCTTGGCCGACCTCGACCTGGCTCTGGTAGACGGCGGTGCCCACCACCCCGAGCAGGGCGACCCCCATCGCCAGGCCGAACTCGCCGGCGGTCTCGTTGACCGAAGCCGCCGATCCGGCCCGCTCCGGCGGCGCGGACTGCATGATCAGCGCGGCGCCGAGTCCCGCGATCGGGCCGACCCCGATCGAGACCAGCAGCGTGCCGGTCACCAGCAGCGACAGGTCGCCGGTGCCGTCGAGTTGGGTGAGCGTCAGATAACCGGCCAGTTGGAGCACGAAGCCGGCGGCGATCGCGTGCGCCGGCCTGACCCGCCGGACGAGCAGCGGGGTCAGCTGGATGACGACCACGGTGGTCAGCGTCGCGGGTAGCAGCAACAGCGCGGTGCTCACCGCGGACAACCCGGCGACGGTCTGCAGGTACAGGTAGACGAAGAGCTGGGTTCCGGCGACGAAGCCGATCAGCGTGGTCAGTACCAGGGTCGAGCTGAACGTGCGGCTGCGGAACAGCCGCAGGTCCAGCAGCGGGCCGGCCAGCCGGCGCTGGCGCCGCACGAACAGCACGCCGCTGAGCACCCCCAGCAGGATCGCGAGGATCTGCGTTGCCGCGATGCCTTCGCGGGAGAGCTGCTTGAGGCCGTAGACGATCGGCAGGATCGCCACCAGCGAAAGCGCCACACTGGGCAGGTCGAGCCGTCCGGGGCTGCTGATGCGGTGCTCGGGCAGCAACTTCGGCCCGAAGATCAGCAGCAGCACCATGATCGGCACACCGAGCAAGAACACCGAAGACCAGCCGAACGACTCCAGCAGCGCCCCGCCGACCACCGGACCGAGCGCGCTGCCGCCGGTGAAGCAGCCCATCCAGACCGCGACCGCCATCGTGTGCTGCCGGCGACCGGGGAACATGGTCCTGATCAGCGCCATGGTCGATGGCATCAGGGTGGAGCCGGCGATTCCGACCAGTGTCCTGGCCGCGATCAGCATCTCCGGGCTGGTGGCACTGGCCGCCAGCACCGAGGCGACGGCGAAGGCGGCCGCGCCGATGAGCAGCAGCCGTTTCCGGCCGATCCGGTCGCCGAGATGTCCCATCGTGACCAGCAGCCCGGCGATCATGAAGTCGTGGATGTCGGAGATCCACAGCTGCTCCACCGCGTTCGCGCCCAGATCCGCGCTCAGATGGGGCAGTGCCAGATACAGCACGCTCCTGTCCAGTGCCACCAGAATGGTGGGCAGCGCGAGGACCGCGAGCCCGATCATCGCACGCCGACCGGCTCGCACATTGGTTCCAACCGTTGTGTCCATTGACTGTGCTCTTCTCGACGATCGACAGGGACAGGGTCTGCGCGGACCTTTTCACACGAAAGAGTGAGATAGCCTCCTCTCCTTTGCGGGCCATCGGCTCCGGCCCCGGCGTTCGCGGACCGCCGGCGATACCGCAATCTGGAAGTTGGTCGCGCGCCGGGACCCGGTCCAGAGTGGACCGAATACTGCCCGGTCCCGGGCCGCACTGGCGGAGGTGTACTGGTGAACGAACTTGGTTACGCGGTGGGTCGAGCCGCGCTCCAACGGCTGAGCGAGGTCCAGGACTCCACGTTCTCGGTGCTGGACCTGGAGTGGGACCAGCTGGCCGGTGTCTTCGGCGGAGACGACGATTCGCACCAGGCGACCGCGTACTTCACCGCCCTGCTGCCCTTCGAAGAGGCGGACAGCTTCCTGGAGATGGGTTGCGGCAGCGGGGTGACCGCCGTGGTGGCCGCGCTGAAGGGCTGCCCCGCGGTGACGGCATTGGACATCAACCCCGCCGCGGCGGAGAACACCAGGCTGAACGCCAAGCGGCACGGGGTGGAAGACCGGGTGCGCGCGCTGACCAGCGACCTTTTCGCCGCGCTGGACGAGGACGAGACCTTCGACCTGATCTACTGGTGCTCCTCGTTCATCGAAGCGCCGGCGGACCGTCCGGCGGAATCCTTCTTCGAGCTCTCCATCTTCGATCCCGGCTATTCCGCGCACCGCGAGTTCCTGCGCACCGCGCCGACGCATCTGACCGAAAACGGTATGATCCTGCTCGGGTTCAGCAATTTCGCCGGAAACGCGGAGCTGGTGGAGAAGTTCGCGCGCGACGCGGGTCTGCGGGCACGCGTCCGCAGCCAGCAGACCTATTCCTTCCCCGCCTCGGTGCTGGGCACCGATCCCGTTTTCGCCGCGCACGCCGACGCGGACGGTATGTTGCACAGTGACTTCACCCTGCTCGAGTTCCGTCGGAAAAACTGAAGAGGCGACCGCATGCACACCCGTTACGGCCTGAAGCTCTGGTCTTCCGAGGACTGGCGCGAGCAGGCGGTGTCCTGGCTGGACGAGCGGCTGTCGGCCGCCGGGATCCGGCGGACCGGCGAGGTCACCCAGCCGCATCTGCAGCCGTGGGGCACGGTGCTCAAGGCGCCGACCACGCGGGGTCCCTTCTGGCTCAAAGCACCCGGCCCCGAGACCGCCTTCGAGATCGAGCTCTACCAGCTCTTCCTCCGGGTGGCACCGGACTGGGTGCTCACTCCCGTCGCGGCCGACCAGGAACGGGGATGGCTGGTGCTGCCCGACGGCGGAGCCGTGCTCGGCGACCGCATCGACGAGATCGACCTGACTGCCGAGCTGGCCGAGATCCTGCCCGAGTACGGGCGCCTGCAACGGGATCTGAGCCCGCACGTGGACGACCTGGTGTCCTTCGGAGTGACCGACATGCGCGCGGCCGCCATGCCGAAGCGGTTCGAAGAAGCGCTCGACGCGGTCGGTCAATATCTCAGCCAGTACGGCGACCCGGCGGGCTGGGAGGTCCATCGGCGGGCCACCGAGCTGCGCGGCACCTTCGGTTCCTGGTGCGAACGGCTGGCGGGGGCGGTGGTGCCGGCCAGTATCGACCACAACGACCTGCACCCGTGGAACATCTTCGTGCCCGGCGCTTCCGGGACCCCGGACGCCGGCAAGGCGAAGTTCTACGACTGGGGAGACAGCGTCGTCGCGCACCCGTTCGCCAGCATGCTGGTCGCGCTGGGGTTCGTCGGCCAGTACTTCGGACTCGGCGCCGACGATCCCGGGGTGCTGCGGGCCAGGGACGCGTACCTGGAGGTTTTCACCGACCTGGCGCCGCACACCGAGCTGGTCGAAGAACTGGAGCTGGCCTGCCGGGTCGCCAAGGTGGCCAGGGTGCTGACCTGGGACCGCTCGCTCCAGGCACAGGGGTACGAGGAAGCCGGCGGGTTCGCCACCGCGCCACTGCAATGCCTGGCGGCGCTGCTCGCCGATTCCTGGTTCGAAGTCGGCATGTGACCCTGTCCTCCGGGCCAGCGGGAGGCCCGGAGGACGCATCGGTCAGGCCAGCGCGGGCACGATCTTGTTGCCGACGATCTCCGCCTGTGCCACCGGGTCGGGGCCGAAGATGATGCCGATCGCGGTGTGCACGCCGAGCCCGGTGAACCCGCGCAGCGTCTCGGCCAGCTCGTCCGCGCGTTCGCCGTCGGGGCCGAGGTCGAACGGCATGATGATGGTCTTCTCGATGGCGTCGTAGTCGCGGCCTTCGGTCGCGCAGTGCCCGCGCAGGATTTCCAGCTTGTCGGCCAGGTCCGGGGACGGGTAGAGGTTGCACGCGTCGGCGTAGCGGGCCACCAGGCGCAGGGTGCGCCGCTCACCGCCGCCCGCCACCATGATCGGCGGGTGCGGCCGGGTCAGGCTCTGCGGCACCAGAAGGGGCCGTTCGAGCTGGTAGTACCGGCCGGTGAAGGGCCGTTCAGCGCCCGGTTCGCTCTCCCACAACCGCAGGCAGACCTGAAGGGTCTCGTCCAGCCGGTCGAACCGCTCGGCGACCCCGGGGAACCCGATGCCCATCCCGCTCGCCTCGTCCGCGTCCCAGCCCGCGCCGACGCCCAGCATGGCGCGCCCGCCGGAAAGGATGTCCAGGTTCGTCACGGCCTTGGCGAGCAGTGCGGGCTCGCGGAAGTGGACGCCGGCGACGATGGGCGCGAGCCGGCACCGCCGGGTGTTCGCCGCCATCAGGGTCAGCGTGGTGAAGCACTCCAGCCACGGCTGCTCCGGGCCGCCCGCGTGCGGGCCCTGCCAGAGGTGGTCACCGACTCCGAGCAGGTCCACTCCGGACTCGTCGGCCGTGCGGGCGAACCGCGCGATCGTGTCCGCCATCTGTGCTGGTCCGCCCGCCCAGGCGAACTCTCCGAATTCCAAGCCAACCTTCACGCGGTGCCTCCTGGGTTCTGTGGCGCGGAAAAGCGCGATACGGCTTTCATGGTGGCACCGCGGGGACCCGCCGGTTTCTCGCTGCGTGCGGTGTAGCCGCCGGCCACGGTGGCCAGAGCATTCCGGGAGATGCCGCGCGGAGCCGGGAGGTCCGAGGATGCGAGCGAGACGGGCCCACGTGTGCCGAATTCCGCCGCAAACCTCAGGAGGGAACCGAAGTGACCGATACCGAGGATCGGGTGGTGGTGCCCGCGAGCACCAACGGGCACCATGAGGCCGCCGGGTTCGGACCGGCCGCCATCGTCGCCGGCGACCCGCGTTACGACAGCATGGTGCGCGGCACCAACCACCGTTTCGTTGCCAGTCCGGACTTCGTGTGCGTGGTGACCAGCACCGAGCAGGTGCTCGAGGTGGTTGGCGCGGCCGTGGCCGATGGCAGACGGATCACCGTGCGCAGTGGTGGGCACGGTTTCGAGGACTTCGCCACCGCGGACAGCGGGGTGCTGCTGGACATGTCGGAGATGACGAAGGTCTACTTCGACCAGCAGCGGCTGGCTTTCGCGATTGAGCCGGGCGCCACCCTCGGCCATGTGTACCGGACCCTCTTCAAGGGCTGGAACGTGACCATCCCAGCCGGTGAAGGCGTGGAGGTCGGTGTCGGCGGGCACTTCGCCGGCGGCGGTTTCGGGCCCTTGTCGCGGCGCCTCGGCGCGGTCGTGGACTACGTGTACGCCGTCGAGGTCGTGGTGGTCGGCGAGGACGGCACCGCGCGGGTAGTGGTCGCCACCCGCGAACCTGACGACCCGAACCGGGATCTCTGGTGGGCGCACACCGGTGGCGGCGGTGGCAACTTCGGCATCGCGACCCGCTACTGGGTGCGTTCACCGGGGGCGAGTTCGACCGACCCCGCCGAACTGCTGCCCAAGGCGCCGGCCCAGTGGCGCAGCGCGGTTGTCGGCTGGTCGTGGGATTCGATCACCGAAGCGGGCTTCAAGCGGATGATGCGCAACGTCGGTGCCTGGTTCGAGCGCAACAGCGACCCCGGTTCCCCGCACGCGAACCACTCCGCGTTCTTCTACGCGTCGCACCGCTCCGGCGGGATCCTGTCGATCGGCGCGATGATCGACGAGGACATCGAAGGCGCCGGCGAACTGCTGGAGGAGTACTTCACCGCGATCGGCGCGGGAGTGGGCGCCGAGCCGGTCTTCCGGCACGAGACGGTCCGGCCGTGGCTGTACTTCGCGGCCTACCCCGGTCACGGTGACCAGGGCACCCCCGACAACCGGCGGATCAAGATCAAGGCCGCCTATCTGCGCAAGGGTTACACGGAAAGCCAGATCGACACGATCTGGCGGCATCTGGGCAGCGACGGCACCAACGGCGCCGGGCTGATCCTGATCGCCTACGGCGGCGCGGTGAACACCGTCGCGCCGGAGGAGACCGCGACCGCGCAGCGCGACTCCATTCTCAAGGCGGCCTTCATTTCCTGGTGGGCCGACGAGGCGGAGGACGAGACCATCATCGGCCAGCTGCAGGCGCTCTACCGCGACGTGTACGCCGAGACCGGCGGGGTGCCGGTGCCCAACGAGTACAACGACGGTTCGTACATCAACTACCCCGACGCGGACCTGGCCGATCCGGCGCTGAACACCTCCGGCGTGCCGTGGAGCACCTTGTACTACAAGGACAACTACCCCAGGTTGCAGCGGATCAAGAAGCGCTACGACCCGAACAACGTGTTCCGGCACCGGTTGTCCATCGAGCTTCCTGACTGACAGTGAGAGTTCGTGTACACGCACCGCATTTTGGAAGTTGGCCCGCGTCCGGGGGCGGCACAACAATTGTTGGGTACCGTCCGGCCCGCCGTGCCGGACTTCCTGTCCGGAAGGTGCACCGATGAGAGACCTCATTCCCCGCCAGAACTGATACCGGGCCGCTGGGAGAACAGCGGCTCATGTCCGCATTTCCCGGATAAGCGGTGTCGAAGGGCACCCGATCGCAGAAAGAGCTCATGTGATGGACACAATCGCTCAAACCGCTCCACGAGCAGGTCGACGGGAGTTTATCGGGCTGGCCGTGCTGTGTCTGCCCACGATTCTGGTGGCTCTGGATATGAGTGTGCTGTACCTGGCGCTGCCGCATTTGGGTGGTGACCTCGGCGCGAGCAGCATCCAGCAGCTGTGGATCACCGACGTCTACGGGTTCATGCTGGCCGGCCTGCTGGTCACGATGGGCACCCTCGGCGATCGGATCGGCCGGAAACGGTTGCTGCTCATCGGCGGTACCTGTTTCGCGATCGCTTCGGTGCTGACGGCCTACTCCACCAGCCCGGAGATGCTGATCGCCACCAGGGCCCTGCTGGGCATCGCCGGGTCCAGCATCATGCCGTCCACCATGGCGCTGATCAGCGTGATGTTCCAGGACCGCAAGCAGAACGCGATGGCCATCGGCGTGTGGATGGGCTGCTTCATGGGCGGTACCGCGCTCGGCCCGGTGGTCGGCGGGGTGCTGCTGGAGTTCTTCTGGTGGGGTTCGGTGTTCCTGCTCGGCGTGCCGGTGATGGCGCTGCTGCTGATCTTCGGGCCGAAGGTCCTGCCGGAGTTCCGGAACCCGAAGGCCGGCCGGCTCGACCTGCCCAGCGTGGCGCTGTCGATGCTGGGGATCCTGCCGCTCGTGTTCGGACTCAAGCAGCTGTCCCGTGACGGTGTGGGCGCGTTGCCGATCATCGGCATCGTGGTGGGCCTTGCCTCCGGCTACCTGTTCTTCCGGCGGCAGCGAAGGTTGACCAGCCCGCTGCTGGATCTGACCATGTTCCGCAACCGGACGTTCAGCACCGCGCTGTTCATGACACTGGTGGCCGGTCTCACCGGCTCCAACCAGCTGTTCGTGTCCTTCTACATGCAGTCGGCGCAGGAGTTGTCCCCGGTGGCGACCGCGCTGTGGATGCTGCCCTCCACCATCGTGATGGTGATCGTCATCCAGCTGGCGACGGTCCTCATCCGGTATGTCCGGCCGGCGTACGTGATCGGCGGCGGCCTGGTGGTCGCGGCGATCGGGTACCTGATGCTGACCCAGCTCACCGCGGCGGGCAACCTGGTGCTGCTGGTCGCCGGCCTGGTGGTGGCCTACCTCGGGATCGGCCCGATGGCGGGCTTGTGCGCCACCCTTGGCATGCAGTCCGCGCCGCAGGAGAAGGCGGGTTCGGCGGCGGCGCTGACCTCGACCTCCGGTGAGTTCGGCATCGCGATGGGCATCGCCACGGTGGGCATCGCGGGCACCGCGCTCTACCGCGGCCAGGTCGAGATCGGCTCCAACGTTCCGCCCGAAGCGGCCGAAGCCGCCAAGGAGAGCATCGCGGGTGCGATGGCGGTGGCCGACCAGCTGCCCCCGCAGGAGTCCAGCAACCTGCTGGACAGCGCGTTCCAGGCGGTCACCACGAGCCTGCACGGCAGCGCGGCCATCTGTGCCGGTCTCGCACTGGTCGCCGCGGTGATCGTGATGATCGGGCTGCGGCACACGCCGAAAAGTGGCGGGGACGCGCCGCCGGCCGAACAGGTCGCCGACCCCGCCGACACCACTGACAGCACCGACAGCACCGACAGCACAGCCGTAAAGACCCATTGAGGTCTGGCACGGATACCGCCGAGTCGTCACCGGGTCGGCGGTATCCGGCCGTATAGCCCCTTTTTACTTCCTTTCCGACGACCCGATTGGAACGACCATGGCGAAGCTGGTAGCGATCACCTTCATGTCCCTGGACGGGGTGATGCAGGCCCCCGGGCTGCCCGACGAGGACCGCAGCGGCGGTTTCGACCGCGGCGGCTGGCTGATCCCGTACTTCGACGAGGACCTGATGCAGGTCGACACCGAATGGACGCGGAAGGCGGACGGCCTGCTGCTGGGGCGCAAGACCTACGAGATCCTGAACGCGTACTGGCCGCAGGTGACCGACGCGGGCAACGAGGTCGCGGCCAAGATGAACAGCATGCCGAAGTACGTTGCCTCCAGAACCCTGGAAACGTTGGGGTGGAACAACTCGACCGTGCTCGACGGCGAGCTCACCGAGGCCGTCGCGAAGCTGAAGGAGCTGCCGGGCGCGGAGATCCAGATCCCCGGCAGCGGAAATCTGCTCCAGACGCTGATGAAGCACGACCTCGTCGACGAATACCGCCTGCTGTTCTTCCCGATCCTGCTCGGCGGCGGGAAGCGGCTGTTCGCCGAGGGAACCGTGCCCTCGGCGCTGAAACTGACCAGCAGCAAGACCTCGGGCAGCGGCGTCACGATCAACATCTACCAGCGGGGCGGTGAGCTCCAGACCGGCTCCATCGGCTAGCTCGCCCGGGAAACAGCGCCCCCAGCGCCTCCGGTGCCCTCCGCGATGTCGTCGCGGAGGGCACCGGCGTTCGTCAGTGTTTGTCAGTTTGTCAGGCCGGACGCTCGGCGGTGATGATGACGAACGTGCCGGGGTCCCATTCGTCCCGGATCGTCAGGCCGGCGTCGGCAAGCCAGCCCTTCACGTCGTCGCGCTCGAACAGGTGCAGCCCGTCCGCGTGCTGCGGGAAATGGTGCCGGTACACGAAATAGCGGTAGATCGGGTCGTCGGAGTTGCGGAACGTCAGCAGGGTGAAGGTGCCGCCGGGCCGCAGGCATCGGCCCACCTCGACGATCGCCGCCGGTGCGTCCGCGGGGAAGGCTTGCAGGGCGTTCCAGCAGTTCACCGCGCCCAGGGTGGCGTCGCCGAACGGCAGCGTGCGCGCGCTCGCCAGCACCGCCGGCACCTCCGGCAGCCGCCCGCGCAGGGTGGCCAGCATCGGCAGCCCGAGGTCCATCGCGATCAGACGGTCGGTGCCGACCGCCTCGGCCAGCACGGCCGTCCACCGGCCCGCGCCCGCCGCGAGATCGAGCACCGGCCCGTCCACCGGGCTCACGTTCCGCGCGAGGTAATCGTCCTCGTCGGCGGGGGTGACCTGGCCGCCCCAGTTCGAACCGCACAGCCGCAGGAAGTTCGGCCGCGCGTGCGCCTCGTAGAAGAAGCCCATGCTCGGCATCTCGGCCAGCTTGAACAGGAAGTCGTCGCTGCGGTCTGCGCTGTCGCCGGCGGTCGCGGTGAAGTTCAGGATGCCGTTGTCGAGCCGGTACTCGGTGGAGCAGCCGGCGCAGGTGGCCGCGCGATCGTGGAAGGTGAGCCCGGAATGGCAGCTCAGGCAGCGGAAGACCGCCGCGTGGCGGCTGAGCACGCTGGAGTCGGATTCGAGCTGGCGCGTGCTGCGCGGCGGGATGGAATCGGCCACCGCGGGCACCGGGGCGCCGTTGCACACCGCCCAGTACGCCTTGGCGCCGGTGTGGCCGAGCACCGTCTCGGTGTCCTGTTCCCAGTGCCGCACCACCTGTTCCGGGCTCAGCGCGCTGATCCAGGACCGGTCGAACTCGCGTTCGTCCTCGTCCATCTCCCAGGCCGCCGGGTAGGGGAACGCCCTGCCGAGATCGGGATCGGCGGGGTCGAGCCGCTGCAGGGCGCGGTCCAACCGCGACAGGTCGTCCGCGTCCACCCGTAGCTCGGCCGCGGCGGCGAGGATGGCATCGCGGTGATCGGGGAAGTGCGAAAGCAGGTACTGCAGCGCGAGGTTGAGCGGCTGCCCCTTTTCGGTGCGGCGCCACAGTTCCAGGTAGCGGTCGACGCCGAGCCTGATGGAGGCGGTGAGCTCGCCGTCGACGTCGGGGTACGCCGCTTCGGCCAGCAGGCCGAGCAGGATCGCCAGATGGCCCTGGTGCCGTTCGTCGAACCGGTCCAGCTCGGAGACCACCTCGCGTGCCACGCCCAGCGCCGAGCCGGTCGGTTCACCGCCGTTCCAGGTGGCGGCGGCGAGCCGCGCGAACGCCGCCCCGATTTCTTCCGGTCCCGCGCCGGCGAAGGCGCCGACCAGTTCGCCGGCCGGGTGTTCGACCTTGGGATTGACCATTTGCGCGCGTCCCTTCTCGAGAAGCCGTGCTGTCGGCCCGCCTTTCGGCACACGTGCGGGCTTCTCCACGGTGCCCGGCGCCGACGTGCGCACGCGTCTTCCGCGATGCGGTTTTCGGTGCTTTCCAGTGTTTTCAGTGGTTTTCAGCGGCCAGCTTGGAAGCGGTGGTACAGCAAGCGCGGAGATGTGCGCACGCCACCGGTGCGGAAGCATTTGCCCCGTCCCCTCCTCGCAGGCAGGAGAATGTCGCATGAAGAGCAAGACCGAGCTCGACGTCTGGGTATCCGACCTGACTTTTCCGGGTTATATGGACTGGTGGGCGAAACAGGCCGATGCGTTCGAGCGCATTCACCCGGAGTATCGGGTCAACATCAAGGGGCTCACTTTCTTCACCGCGGCGCAGGAGATTTCCGATGCCGTCGCGAACGGGGGCGGCCCGGCGATCGCGGAGTACTACTTCTACCTGAGCCAGGCGGCACGCGACGTCCGCACACCGGACGGCTCGCCGCGGTACACCTCGATCGAGAAGGCCATCGACGGCCGCACGGAGATCCTCGGCGAGCCGGTCGTCATCGACGACATCGTGCCCGCCCTGCGCGACTACTACACCTACCAAGGTGACCTGACCTCGATGCCGTCGATCGGCACGACGAGCGTGCTCTACGCGAACACGGACCTGCTGGAGGCCGCCGGTGTCGGCGAACTGCCGCGCACCTGGGCCGAGGTGGAGCTGGCGTGCGCGGCCATCGCCGGGCTCGGGAACGGCCCGTCCCACGGCATAACCTGGGCGAACCACGGCATGTTCTTCCAGCAGGCCCTCGCTTCGCAGGGCGGCCTGCTGACCGACAACCGGAACGGCCGCGACGGCAGGGCGGGCACGATCGACCTCGCCTCGCCCGAAATGCTCGCGTGGGCCCGCTGGTGGCAGCGCCTGCACCAGGACGGCCACTACCTCCACACCGGCAAGATCCCGGACTGGCAGGGCACTTTCCAGGCCTTCGCCGAGCAGCGGGTTGCCCTCCGGATCAGCTCGACCAACGACGTGAACTACATGGTGCAGGCGGCGAAGGGCGCGGGGTTCGGCATCGAGCTCGGCGGATATCCCTACAACGGAGAAGTTCCCTTCGCCGGCAACGCGGTCGCCGGCAGCTCCTTCTGGCTGGCCGACCGGCTGGACGAGGTGGTGCGGGACGGCGCGCTGGCCTTCCTGCAGTACATCCACAACCCGCGCAACGCGGCCGAGCGGCACAAGGTGAACAGCTTCATGCCGCTTACCCGTGCGGCGTTCGACCTGCTGGAGAACGAGGGCTGGTTCGACGAGCACCCCTACCACCGGATGGCCGACGACCAACTCGGCGGCTACCCGGACCGGCAGGGCACGCCGGTGGCGCCGCCGTCCGAAGGCGCCTTGTTCGGCGACTTCGCCAGGGTGCAGGACATCATGACCCGCGCGATGGGCGACGTGCTGGCCCGCGGTGCCGACCCGGCCGTCCGGCTCAAGGAGGCCACGGCCGACGCGCAGCGGCTGCTGGACGCGTACAACGCCGGCTGCTTCGCCGCCGCACCCGGTGGCGCGGACAGCCTGCGGGTGGAGTTCTTCACCGACGCCGAAGCCTATTCGGGCGCGGACCTGGAGAACGTCGTCCGGCTCAAGCGCTGACCGCGCCCCCTACCTCGAAGGATCACCATGCGATACAGACCACGTGCACGGGCCGTGCCGTCCACCAGGCGCAGGCCGATGCTGTTCGGTGCCGTCGGCGTCCTCGTCGCCGCACTCGGGTTCGCACCGGCCGCCGCGGACGCGGTCACCGGAGACGCGGCCGCGGTGGTGGTCACGGACAAGGGGCCGGTGCGGGGCACGGTCACCGGCGGCTACCGGGAGTTCCAGGGGATTCCCTACGCGGCACCACCGGTCGGGGAACTGCGCTGGGCTTCGCCCCGGCCGGCGCGGCGGTGGACGGCGCCTAGGGACGCGACCAAGCCCGGCGAAGTGTGCGCGCAGCTCGAGCTCAAGCCCTACCAGCCCGGCGAAAGCGAAGACTGCCTCTTCCTCAACGTGACCGCGCCTCGGCACACCGGCCACCGGAAGCTGCCGGTCATGCTGTGGTTCCACGGCGGCGGTTTCAGTGCCGGCGCCGGGCACGAGACGATGCCACGGGAACTGGCCGCGCGTGGTGACGTCGTCGTGGTGACGGTCAACTACCGGCTCGGCGTCTTCGGGTTCCTCACCCATCCCGCGCTGGACGGCGGAGCGGCCGAGCGGCGGTCGGGCAACTTCGGCATCGAGGATCAGCAGGCCGCGATGCGCTGGGTGCGGGACAACGCCGCGGTTTTCGGCGGTGACGCCGGCAACGTGACCCTGTTCGGCCAATGGTCCGGCGCTCGGAGCGTGTGCACCCAGCTCGCCTCGCCGTCCGCGAAGGGACTGTTCACCAAGGCGATCGCGATGAGCAACCCGTGCATGCTCAACAAGGTGCCGCAGCGGGACGGCTCACCCGATCCCGAACCGCTCGGCCTGCCCCGCGCACGGGAGGCAGGCGAGGCGCACGGGCAGCGGCTGGCCGAGGACGTGGGCTGCACGGATCCGGCCGCGGTGGCGGCCTGCCTGCGCGCGAAGCCGGCCAAGGAGCTGCTGGACAAGGCGCCCTTCCTGGAGCTGACCCCGGTGTTCGGCGGCGGTGGCGTACTGCCGGTCGATCCCATCAAGGCGTTCACCGAAGGGCGTTTCACGAAGGTCCCGCTGATGCTCGGCGTCAACCACGACGCCTACCGCACCTCGCAGGCGTTCTTGGAGGAGTGGGGCGAACCGCCGCTGAGCGCGGAGGATTACCACATCCACCTGCGGAACTTCGCCGGCCCGGATGCGGACAGGGTGCTGGCCGCCTATCCGCTGTCGGACTACCCGTCGCCGACCCTGGCCTGGGCGACGCTGACCACCGATGCGCTGCTCGCTCGCCCGATGGTGGACACGAACAAGGTCTTCGGCGGGCAGGTGCCGCTCTACGCCTACGAGTTCGCCGACCCGGACGCACCTTGGTACGCGGGTATGAAGGAGCCGAGCTTCCCCACGGGTTCCTTCCAGGACTCGGAACTCCAGTACCTGTTCGACACCACCTACTTCGCGGGACGGACCTTCACCCCGGAGCAGGAGGCGCTGTCCGGCGAGATGATCGGCTACTGGGCCCGGTTCGCGCACAACGGGAACCCGAACGGCCGTGGATCGCCGTACTGGCCACGGGCCAACCACCGCACCGAGTTCGCCCAGTCGCTCGCCCCGGCGGGGTCGGGCGGAATCCGGCAGGTGGACTTCGGGGACGAGCACAAGTACGAGCTCTGGCGAACCATTCCGTACTGACTCGAACTGACCCGATGTTTCCCTTGTGCCGCACGGGTTTCCGTGCGGCACAAGGCCGTCCGGAGTGGACCTGCGGCATTGCGCAGTCGAGAAGATGTGCGCCGAACCCGGGCGGGGTGACGATTCTCCTGACGAGTAGCCGACGTAAGAGGGACGGGACCGTGACCACGACTCAGCACGAGACTAAGTCGCCGAGAACCGCGGGCGAACTGGAAGACCTGGACCGGCGGCACCTGATCCACCCCCACCAGACCGGCCAGAACGCCGAGCGCTCCGTCATCGTCCGCGGTGCCGGGAGCAGCGTGTGGGACGCCAACGGGACCGAGTTCCTCGACGTGTCGGGGGCGGGGAACTGGGCCTGCCAGGTGGGCTACGGCCGGGCGGAACTGGTGGCGGCGGCGACGGCGCAGGCCGAGCGGCTGGCCTACTTCTCCGGTTTCTTCGGGTTCTCCAACGATAAGTCGGTGGAGCTGGCGGTGCGGCTGGCCGAGCTGGCTCCGGAGAACATCAACCGGGTGTTCTTCACCTGCGGCGGCTCGGAGGGCGTCGAGACCGCGATCAAGCTGGTGCGGCTGTTCCACCACCACCGCGGGGAACCGGATCGCACCTGGATCATCTCCCGCAGCCTGGCCTACCACGGTGCCACCTACGGCAGCGGCACGGCGACCGGCTTCCCGCCGATGCACGACGGGATCGGCCCCAACCTGCCGCACTTCGAGAAGGTCTCGCCACCGACCTTCTTCCGCTCCACCGAGCTCTACGGCGACGCCGACCCCACCGACTTCCTGCTGCGCGAGCTGGCGGAGACCATCGAGCGCATCGGCCCTGGCAGGATCGCCGCGATGATCGGCGAACCGGTGATGGGCGGTGGCGGCGTGCTGGTGCCGCCGGCGGACTACTGGCCGCGGGTGCGGGAGCTGCTCAGCGAGCACGGCATCCTGCTGATCGCGGACGAGGTGGTCACCGCCTTCGGCCGTACCGGCGCCTGGTTCGACTCGGAGCAGCGCGGCATGGCGCCCGACGTGATCGTCACCGCGAAGGGGCTCACCAGCGGCTACGCGCCGCTCGGGGCGGTGCTGATGACCGACGAGATCGGCGAGACGGTGGCTGGCGAAGGTGCCTACTTCTTCCACGGGCACACCTACTCCGGGCACCCGGCCGCCTGCGCGGTGGCGCTGGCCAACCTGGACCTGCTGGAGCAGGACGGGCTGCTGGAGCGGTCGCGGCTGATCGGGGAGTGGTTCCGGGACGCGCTGGCGCCGGCCGCGGAGCTTCCCGTCGTTGGCGACATCCGGATCACCGGCGCGACCGCCGGTATCGAGCTCGCCGACCCGGTGACCGGCGCGCCGATCATGGCCGGGCAGGTCACCACCGAGCTGCGCCACGCGCACGCGGTGATCCTGCGCGAGTACGGCCCCACGGTGGTGCTGTCCCCGCCGCTGGTGATCACCGAACACGAGGTCCGTCGCGCGGCCGAGGCCGTCATCGAGGTGCTTTCCCGGCTGGGCAACGACGGCCAGGTGAAAACGCGCTAGCCGTCCGATCCCTTCCCCTGAAATGGGGCATGCGAGGCTGAGGAGCATGCTGAAATGAACGACGCTGAACCGTACGACTACGTCATCGTCGGCGCCGGCTCGGCGGGATGCGCACTCGCGGCCAGGCTGAGCGAGGACCCGGACGTCCGGGTCTGCCTGGTGGAGGCGGGCCCGGTGGACACCAACGAGAACGTGCACGTGCCGCTCGGTGCCGGCAAGCTGTTCCGGACCAGGCTGGACTGGGACTACGACACCCACGACGAGCCGTTCTGCGACGGCCGCCGCATCTATCTGCCGCGCGGGCGGGTGCTCGGCGGGACCAGCTCGATGAACGGGATGGTCTACATGCGCGGCAACCCGGTCGACTACGACGACTGGGACCAGCCGGGCTGGACCTTCGCCGACCTGCTGCCCTACTTCCTGCGGTCCGAGGACAACGAACGCGGCCCTTCGCGTTATCACGGGTCCGGCGGGCCGCTGGCGGTTTCCGAGGGCCGCTCCGGCAATCCCATGACGACGGCGTTCGTGGCGGCCGCCGTGCAGGCCGGTTACCTGGCCAACGACGACTTCAACGGTGCCGAGCAGGACGGCTTCGGCCGGTATCAGCTGACCCAGCGCGACGGGCAGCGGTGCAGCAGCGCGACGGCGTTCCTGCATCCCGCGCTGGACCGGCCCAACCTCACGGTGGAGACGAACGTCCAGGTGCACCGGGTCCTCTTCGACGGCGGCCGGGCCGGTGGCATCGCCGGTGCCAGGCTGGACGACGAGATCGTGCTCAGGGCCGAGCGCGAAGTGATCCTGTCCGCGGGTGCCTACAACTCCCCGCAGCTGCTGATGCTCTCCGGGATCGGGCCCGCCGACGACCTGGCGGCGCTCGGCATCCCGGTACTGCTCGACCAGCCGATGGTCGGGATGAACCTGCAGGACCACCCGGCGGTCAACCTGGTCTTCACCCATTCCCAGCCGATCAGCCTGCTCGTCGCCGGCGAGCCGGAATACGTGCGGCAGTACACCGAGGAGCGTCGCGGGCCGCTCACCTCCAACGTGCCGGAGGCCGGCGGTTTCATCCGCACCACCCCCGGCCTTGCCGCGCCGGACCTGCAGTTCCACGCCTCGCCGCTGATGCTGGTCGGTGCCGGGCTGGAGGCGCCCACCGAACACGCCATCTCCTTCGGCCCGTGCGTGCTCGCGGCGCGCAGCCGCGGCAGCGTGTCGCTCGCGTCCGCCGATCCCACGGCAAAGCCCAGGATCAGGCACAACTACTACGCCGAGGAGGACGACCTGCGGAGCATGGTGGCCGGGCTGCGGATCGGGCTGGACATCGGCAGGCAGGCCGCGCTGGCGCCGTACACCGAAAGCCTCTACCTGCCACCGGATTCGGAGTCCGACGCGGATCTGCGGGCCTACGCGCGGCGCAACACCCAGACGCTGTTCCACCCGGCGGGCACCTGCGCCATGGGCAGCGTGCTGGACGCGGAGCTGCGGGTGCGCGGGGTCGAAGGACTGCGGGTCGTGGACGCTTCGGTGATGCCAACCCTGGTGCGCGGCAACACCAACGCCCCGATCATCGCCATCGCCGAACGCGCCGCCGACCTGCTCAAACGCTGACCCTCCGACCGCGGTCCCCTAAGGCCCCCTTTGCGACCTTGAAGGTAGCAAAGGGGGCCTTAGGGGACCGGCAGCCTTCCCGCGGGTAAGGCATGTTCACGGCAGGGGGGCGTCCGGGTCGGTGACCGCGGTGCGCAGCACGCGGTCGAACTCGTGCACCAGCTCCCACATGGTGTCCTCGTCGAAGAGGTTCGCGTCGAACTTGAGGCTGCTGATCGTCTCCCGTGACGGCAGCACGTCCAGCGCCCACAGCACGCCGTCCGGGATGTCGCAGCTCACCGGCTGGGAAAGCAGCCGCCGGCGCAGTTCGGCGTACTCCAGGCCGCCGAGCTTGGCGCCGTCGAGAGCGCTCGGGAACTGCAGCACCTCGAACCCGATGACGTCCCGGTCCGGTGCGGCCGAGGGCAGCATCAGCCCCGGCGCCTCCTCGTCGATCAGCGGGAACGGGATTTCGTGGGTGTAAGCCTGAAGGCAGGTAGTGCGGGTCCGCTCGACCACCTCGGTGAAGGTGGCGCAGCCGGACAGGTCGGTGCGCAACGGGACGAAGTTGAGGAAGGCGCCCACGGTGTCCTGAAAGGACTCGATGCCGCGGCTGGAGCTGAAGGTCGCGGCGACCACGTCCTCGGACCCGGTCTTTTCGCGCAGCAGCAGCTGGTATGCGGCCAGCAGCACCATGAACGGTGAGCTTCGCAGGGTTTTGGCCACCTGGAGCATGGCCGACGTGGTCTCCGCACCGATCAGGAAGCGCAGGTCCGAGTAGACCCCCGGCGCCTCCGCGCTGGGCCGGTCGGTCCGGATCGTGGCGATCTCGGCGCCGCTGAGCTTCTCCCGCCAGTAGGCGCGTGCCTTGTGCACGCCGGCGGCGGTGACGCTCTCCCGCTGTTCGGCGACGTACTCCCGGTACTGCCGCACCGCGGGCAGCTCGGCCACAGGGTGGCCCTGCCGGGCCGCGTACCGGGTGGCCAGGTCACGGATGATCAGCCGCATCGACCAGCCGTCGGCCGCGATGTGGTGCACCACCAGCACGAGCATCGCGTCGTTCCCGCCGAGCAGGCCCAGCGACGCGCGCAGGTGCGGCAGCTCGCGGACGTGGTACTCGGCGGATTCGGCTTCGTTGAAGAACTGCTCCGCCCGGACGTCGCGGTCCTCCGGCGCCGTGTCGGACAGGTCGCGAAGCGTGAGCTTCACCGGGGCGGCCGGATGGATGCGCTGGGAACGCTCCTGAGCGTCACGCACGATCGACGTGCGGAGCATCTCGTGGCGTTCCACCACGTCGTCCAGCGCCCCCTGCAGGGTCTCCACGTCGATCGGGCCGCGCAGCCGCCAACCGGACGCCACCACGTGCTTGGCGCCGAAGGCTCCGGTGCTGTCGCCTTTGTCCAGGGTGCAGAAGAAGTCCTGCTGGATGGAAAGCGGAACCGTCATGGCGCCAAGTGGAACAGCGCGCGGCCCCGCCTGGCATCTCCTGCGCTGCCCTTCGCTCCCCCGCCGAGGACGCATTCGGGAAGACGCCCGGATCCGGCCGCCGGTGCGATCGTCGCTGCACAGACTCCGGCCCGGCCTGGCGGCCCGCAAAATGGAGGAAACGGGATGAGAAGTGTTCGACAGCAATGCGGCAGCACCGCCACGAACGGAACGGAGGCGGGGCGATGACCCGCGGAGTTTCACCCGGCACCGGCGAATTCGGCCACGGAGCGGCCTTCATCTACAACTCCGCCGTCGCGGCCTGGGCGATCTGTGCCGCCTGGGAGGTCGGCGCGCTCGAGGAGCTGAACACGTCGAGAAAGCTGGACTCCGACGAGTTCGCCCTCCGCCACGGCCTCGACCGGCTTTCCACCCTGGGCATGTTCCGCGCGCTGGCGTCGGTGGAGGTCGTGCGCAGGCACGACACCACGGTCATCGTCACGGACCTGTTCGACGAGGTCTACCGGAACAAGTCCTTCTTCCACTGGCTGAGCCGGGGCAGCGCCGAGCTGTTCCGGCAGATGCCATCGGTGCTGGCCGAGGAGAACCGGGTCGGCGACTACTACCGCCGCGACGCCGCGGCGATTGCCTTCGCGTGCCGGGAGATCAGCGCGGTCTGCTACGACCCGACGTTCTGGGCGGCGATGGACCGGATCGGCACCGGTTTCGAGGTGGTCGCGGATCTCGGCTGCGGTAGTGGCGGCCGCGTGATGGACGTGCTGCGCCGGTATCCGGGCACCCGCGGCATCGGGGTGGACATCGCGGAGCCCTCGCTGCTGGTGGCCAGGCAGGAGGCGGCGGATGCGGGACTCGCCGGGCGTACCGAGTTCCTCCGGGCCGACGTGCTCGATCTCCAGCCCCGCCCGGAGTACGCCGAGGTGGAGGTGTTGACCTGCTTCATGATGGGCCACGACTTCTGGCCGAAGGAGAACTGCGTCGCCACCCTGCGTCGGCTGCGCGAGCTGTTCCCCGCGGTCAGGCGGTTCCTGCTCGGTGACGCGACCCGCACGGTCGGCATCCCGGACACCGAGCTGCCCGTGTTCACCCTGGGTTTCGAGCTGGGCCACGACCTGATGGGCACCTTCATGCCCACGCTCGAGGACTGGCATTCCGTGTTCGACCAGTCCGGCTGGGACCTGTTGCGCACCAACCGGATCGAGATGGCGGTCGGCGAAGTGATCTTCGAACTCGGCTGAGCCGGGTGGTGCCCGGAGATAACGCGAAGGAAATGAGGACGAGGATGACGGAGCTCGCGGCGGCGGTCGCGGAGGAGCTCGCCAGCGGCGGTGTCCGGCAGGCGTTCGGTGTGGTCGGCGGCGGGAACATTCTCGCCGTCGCCAGGCTGACCGCCTGCGGGGTGCGCTACGTCGCGGCGAGGCACGAGGGCGGCGCGATGGCGATGGCGGACGCTTACCACCGGGCGACCGGTGACGTCGCGATCTGCACCACCTCGCACGGCGCCGGGCTCACCAACACCGCGACCGGCCTTGCCGAGGCGGTCAAGCACGGCAGCGCGGTGTTGCTGCTGTGCGGTGACGGTCCGGTCGCCGGGTTGCGGCCGAGTGATGTGGACCAGGCCGCCTTCGCCGCGTCGCTCGGGGCCGAGATGCTGCGAGTGACCACAGTGGACACTGCGCGGACGACCGCTGCGGATGCCCTGCGGCTGGCAAGGAGCGGGGTGGGGCCGGTGGTGCTTTGCTTGCCGAGCGATCTGCTGACCGCGCCGGTGCCCGCCGGTCCTGCGCTGCCCGTCGAGCAGGAAGTGCTTGAGCGGCCGGAAAAGCTCTCCGTCGATCTCGACCCGGTGCTCGACCTGCTGGCCGCCGCCCGCCGCCCGCTGCTGCTGGCCGGCCTCGGCGCCTGGCGGTCCGGGGCCGGCAAGGCCATGGCGGACCTGGCCGAGCGGACCGGCGCGCTGCTCACCACCACGGTGATGGCGAACGGCCTGTTCGCCGGCAACCGGTGGTCGCTCGGGGTGTGCGGCGGTTTCGCCTCACCGGCGGCGGCCGAGCTGATCGGCGAGGCCGACCTGGTGCTCGCCTTCGGTGCCGGGCTCGACGTGTTCACCCTGCACGGCGGGCGGCTCATCGACCCGGCCGCGGCGGTGGTGCGGGTGGACATCGCGCCTCGCGCGGCCGTCCCCAGGATCGATCTCGACCTCGCCGCGGACGCGTCGGCGGTCGCTTCGGCACTGCTCGACGGGGTGAACGCACGGGGATCGGCGGCGTCGGCCTGGCGCGAGGAGGCCGAAACCCGGCTGGCCCGCGTTGCATGGGCGCACCAGCCCCACGTCGATGCCGGCACCGAGGACCGGATCGACCCGCGCACGCTCACCGCGGAACTGGCGGATCTGCTGCCGGCCGAGCGGACCGTGGTGCTCGACGGCGGTCATTTCATCGGCTGGCCGTCGATGTACTGGCCGGTGCCGGACCCGGCCGCGATGCTGTTCATGGGCGGCGCGTTCCAGTCGATCGGGCTCGGCTTCGCCGGTGCAGTTGGCGCCGCGGCGGGCCGCGCCGACCGGCTGACCGTGGTCGCGGTCGGCGACGGTGGCGCGCTGATGGGGCTGCCGGAACTGGAGACGCTGGTCCGCACCGGGCTGCCCGCGCTGGTGGTGGTGTACGACGACGCGTCCTACGGGTTCGAGGTGCACATGTACCACCCCCGGGGCGCGGACCTCAGCACGGCGGCCTTCGCCGACACCGATTTCGCCGGGCTGGCGCGCTCCTTCGGCGCCGAGGCGGCGACCGTGCGCGGGGTCGCCGACCTCGACGTGGTGCGTGCCTGGCTTGCCGCGGGCCGCCGCGGAACCCTGGTGCTGGACTGCAAGATCGTGCGAAACGTGGTGGCGCCGTTCCTGGCCGACCTCATCGCCGGGCACTAGCGCGTCCGGCGACGAGGTGATCAGCGGAGCGACATCAGGTAGGCGTCGTTCATCTCGATGATCTGGACGTAGTTGCCGTCCGGGTCGATCAGCGTGGCGAACTGGCCGTGCTCCCGCTCCTCGAGCTCGGCCAGCCAGGTGACCCCCACGCTGTCGAGATGTTCGACCATGGTGCGGGCGTCGGCCACGTGCAGGTTGAGCACGACCCGCCCCGGTTCGGGGTTCTTTTCGGAGACGTCGTCGCGGCCGTCGATGAGCATCGTGACTGCACCGAAGACGAGCCATCCGTACTGGTTCACCTCGGGCCGGAGCGCCTTGAGGTACCAGGCGTGCAGCCGTTCCGGATCGGAGGTGCCGAGCATGACGCTGCCGAGCGTGGGCTGGTACACGGTGCTCTCCTCGCTCTCCTCGATTTCCTTCACTTTTCCTGCAGCACCGACAGCACGTTGCCCGCCGGGTCGCGATACCACGCGATGTAGGGGCCCTCCTCGCGGAAGATGCCCTTCGCGTCCGTGGTCATCCCTTCGAACCGTTCGATTTCCACTCCGCGCGCGACCAGCTCGTCGACGGCCTGCTCGATGTCGTCGACCTGGAAGTTGAGAATGGTGAAGCCGGCCGGGACGTGGCCGGGCTTGGGGTAGACCAGGACCTGGGCTCCGCCGCCGAGATGCAGGTGCAGCATGCCGTACTCCTCGGTCACCTTCAGGCCGAGGGTCTCCTGGTAGAACTCCTTCGCTTTCGGCACATCGTCCACGGCGAAACCGCTGAAGGCCGGCACGCTCTCGAACATTCGTGTCCTCCTCGCATTCCTGCGCTCGGGTCGTCCGTTTCATCGTTGGGCCGGCACGGATCGGTGTCATCTCGAAGCGTGCTTTCCTCCCTGCCCGCGCACGGTCGGTACAGCCAGGAAGAAGAAGACCCCGGCCCGTCCCGCCGCGATGATCGGGGGTGCAGATCCGCCACGCCGGTGAGAGGACAGACGGGTGAAGGACTTACGAGACGTGATCGCCGACCTCAGCTCGGAAGCCGCGGAGGTAGACGCGCTGGTCGCCGGAATCGGCGACCAGCGCTGGGAGCTGCCGACGCCCGCGCCCGGCTGGACCGTGCGGCACCAGATCGGCCACCTGTCGTTCATCTTCCGAATCGCCGGCATGGCCGCCGCCGAGCCCGCGGCCTTCGTCGAGATGACGAAATCGCTGACCGGCGGTTTCGACGCCGCGGTGAACGCCGCGTTGGCGGAGTACCTCGACTATCCGCCGGAGGCGCTGCTGACCCGCTGGCGTGCCGAACGGGACGCCGGGATCAAGGCGCTCGCCGCGGTACCGGCCGACCAGCTCGTGCCGTGGCTGGTCAACCCGCTGCCGCCGGCGGTGCTGGCGAGCGCCGGGATGATGGAGCTCTTCGCGCACGGGCAGGACGTGGCGGACGCGCTCGGCGTGCGGCGCACCCGCACCGACCGGATCGGGCACCTCGTCGGCTTCGCCGTGCGGGTAAGGGATTTCGGTTACGAGGCAAGGGGCCTGACCCCGCCGGACGAGGAGTTCCGGTTCGAGATCACCGCGCCATCGGGTGCTTTGTGGACATTCGGTCCGGTGGAGGCGGAGCAGCGGGTCACCGGCAGCGCCGAGGACTTCTGCCTGCTGGTCACCAGGCGGCGGCACCGCGACGATCTCGATGTGCGCGCCGAGGGCGCCAACGCCGACCGCTGGCTCGACCTCGCCCAGGCCTACCGCGGCCCGGCAGGCCAGGGCAGGACGGCCGGCCAGTTCGGCCGTTAGCGAGCAGGGGCCAGCGGAAGCTGAACGAGCAGAGAGAAGACGCCTGATGACTGACAGGCCGCAAACGCGTCCCTTCACCGGTGACGAGTACATCGAAAGCCTGCGTGACGACCGCGAGGTCTACCTGTACGGCGACCGGGTCAAGGACGTCACGTCGCACCCGGCTTTCCGCAACCCGGCCAGGATGGTCGCCAGGCTCTACGACGCGCTGCACGATCCGGCGCAGCGCGGGGTGCTCACCGCGCCGACCGACACCGGAAGCGACGGGTACACCCACAAGTTCTTCACCACCTCGCGCACGGTGGACGATCTCGTCGCCGACCAGAAGTCCATCGCGGCATGGGCGCGGATGAGCTACGGCTGGATGGGGCGCAGTCCCGACTACAAGGCCTCGTTCCTCGGCACGCTCGGCGCGAACGCCGAGTTCTACAAGCCGTTCGAGGACAACGCCCGGCACTGGTACAAGGTCTCGCAGGAGAAGGTGCTGTACTGGAACCACGCGATCGTGCACCCGCCGGTGGACCGGGACCGGCCGCCGGACGAGGTCGCCGATGTCTTCGTGCACGTGGAGAAGGAGACCGACAGCGGGCTGGTGGTCAGCGGAGCCAAGGTGGTGGCCACCGGGTCGGCGCTGACCCACTACAACTTCATCGCGCACTACGGCCTGCCGATCAAGGACAAGAAGTTCGCGTTGGTGGCCACGGTGCCGATGGGCGCACCGGGACTGAAGCTGATCTGCCGCCCGTCCTACAGCGCCGCCGCCGCGGTGATGGGCAGCCCGTTCGACTACCCGCTCTCGTCGCGGCTGGACGAGAACGACACGATTCTGGTGCTGGACAAGGTACTCATCCCGTGGGAGAACGTGTTCATCTACGGGAACGTGGGAAAGGTCCAGCTCTTCACCGGGCACTCCGGGTTCCCGGAGCGGTTCACCTTTCACGGCTGCACCCGGCTGGCGGTGAAACTGGAGTTCATCGCTGGCCTGCTGGCGAAGGCGCTGGAGATCACCGGCACCGGCGGCTTCCGCGGGGTGCAGAGCAGACTCGGCGAGGTGCTCGCCTGGCGGAACCTGTTCTGGGGGCTGTCCGACGCCGCCGCGCGGAACCCGTCGGACTGGGTCAACGGCGCGCTGCTGCCCAACGGCGACTACGGGATGGCCTACCGGTGGTTCATGCAGCTCGGATACCCGCGGATCAAGGAGATCATCGAACAGGACGTGGCCAGCGGCCTGATCTACGTCAACTCCTCGGCGGAGGACTTCAAGAATCCGGAGGTCCGGCCCTATCTGGACAAGTACCTGCGCGGTTCGAACGGGCACGACTCGGTCGCCCGGGTCAAGCTGATGAAACTGCTGTGGGACGCGGTCGGCACCGAGTTCGGCGGCCGCCACGAGCTGTACGAGCGCAACTACGCCGGCAACCACGAGAACACCAGGGTGGAACTGCTCTCCAGCCAGGTGGCCAGCGGCCAGGTGGACAAGTACAAGGCCTTTGTGGACGAATGCCTCGGCGAGTACGACCTGGACGGCTGGACGGTGCCGGACCTGTCCTCCTTCGACGACCTCCGGCGGGTCCGCCACAGCGTGCTCGACCAGTGAGCGTTGCCGTGAGCGGCAAAGCAGAAGACGCCCGGCGCGGACACCACCGGAGAAAATTGCGGTAGCGGATTCTTTCCCGTCCGAACATCTCTTAGGAGGAAACAGTGGCGACAACCGATGTTCCGACCCGGGAGGAGCTTGTTCGCCGCGCGTCCGGACTGCGGCCCGTGCTGCAGAAACACGCGAACTGGGCGGAGGAGAACCGCCGGGTCCACGACGATTCGATAGCGGCGCTGGCCGAAGCGGGTTTCTTCAAGCTGCGCGTGCCCACCCGCTACGGCGGCTACGAGTCCGACACCCGCACGCTGGTCGACGTCGCCACCGAGCTCGGCAAGGCCGACGGCTCGACCGCGTGGACCGCGTCGGTCTACTGGATTCCCACCTGGATGGCCTGCCTGTTCCCGGACGAGGTCCAGGACGAGGTGTTCGCCACCCCGGACGTGCGGGTGTGCGGCACGCTGAGCCCCACCGCGATGGCGGCTCCGGCGGACGGCGGCATCGTGGTCAACGGGCAGTGGGGGTTCATCAGCGGCGCGCACCACGCGCACTGGCAGGAGATCATCGCGGTGCTGGTCGGCCAGGACAGCGAGCCCGCGCCGGTGATGGCACTGGTCCCGATGTCGGAGCTGGAGGTCGTGGACGACTGGTACACCACGGGTCTGTCCGGCACCGGCAGCGTGAGCACGGTCGCGAAGGATCTGTTCGTGCCGGCCGAACGGGTGCTCCCGCTTGGCGCGGTGCTGCAGGGGCAGTACGCCTCGAAGCTGAACGCGGACGCGCCGATTTACCGCACACCACTGCTGCCGGTCGCCTCCGCCTCCTCGGTCGGCACCGTGCTGGGCCTGGCACACGCGGCCAAGGAGGTGTTCCTCGAGCGGCTGCCCGGCCGCAAGATCACCTACACCAACTACCAGAGCCAGGCCGAGGCGCCGCTGACCCATCTGCAGGTGGCCGAGGCGACGCTGAAGATCGACCAGGCGGGTTTCCACGCGCATCGCCTTGCCACCCTGGTCGACACCAAGGGCGACGAGGGCGCGGGGTGGACCCTCCAGGAACGCGCGCAGGCCCGCGCCGACCTCGGTGCGGTGTGCCGGCTGGCGAAGGAGTCCGTGGACATCTTCAACACCGCCAGCGGTGGCTCGTCGATCTACCGCGACATGGCCATCCAGCGGATCCAGCGCGACGTGCAGGCGGTGAACCTGCACGCCTTGATGCACCCCGACACCAACAGCGAGCTGTACGGTCGCGTCCTTTGCGGACTCGAGCCCAACACGCTCTACATCTGAGGCAACGGAGGACCGAACATGACCGTGACCACCTCGACCACCGTCGGCATCATCACCACCACCCCCTCCGCGGGCGACCAGGCCGCAGTGGCGTCCATCCCGCGCCGGGTCATCGCGGCATGGGCGGCGCACGATGCCAACGCCTTCGCCGAACTGTTCACCGAGAACGGCAGCATGATCCTGCCCGGCCAGTTCCAGAAGGGCCGTGCGGAGATCCGTGCGTTCATGACGGCCGCGTTCGCCGGGCCGTACCGCGACACCCGGGTGACCGGCTCGCCGGTCAGCGTCGAGTTCTTCAGCGACGAGGCCGGTGTGCTGATCACCGAGGGTGGTGTGCTGCATCCCGGTGAGACCGAGGTGGCGGGCGAGCGGGCGATCCGCGCCTCCTGGGTGGTCGTCAAGGTAGGCGGCCAGTGGCTGCTGGCCGCCTACCAGAACAGTCCACGCGGACAGCACTGACGCTGAGTCCGCATCCCGACGGCCGGCGGCGGCCCCACTCACCCCCTTGAGCGTGGGCCCGCCGCCGGTCTCTTCCGGTTGTCCGGTCGGTCAGGACTCCGGTGTGCTGATGTTGACCATCCAGGACACGCCGAACCGGTCCACGCAGGCGCCGAACTCGTCGCCCCACATCTGCTTCTCCAACGGAACCGTCACGGTGCCGTGGTCGGACAGCTTCGCCCAGTAGCCGTGCAGCTCGGCGGAGTCGTCACCGCTGAGGCACACCGACATGTTGTCCCCGGGGTTGTGGTCCATTCCCGGCGGCACGTCGCCGCACATCAGGGTGAAACCGTTGCCGGTCTCGAGCATCCCGTGCATGATCTGGTCGGCTTCGGGGGCGTCCTTCATGCCGAACTCGCCGAAAGTGCTCAGCGCCAGGGTGCCGTCGAAGACGTCCCGGTAGAAGTCCATGGCCTGCCGCGCGTCGCCGGCGAAGCTGATGTAGGGGTTCAGACGAGAGGCCATGATGGGCTCCTTCGGTCGGGAGAGGCAGCATCTTCGCAGATCAACGGGGTCCCGACAACAGGCGAACGACCCGGTGTCAGGCTTCGCCGAAAGTCGCGGTGTAGCAACATCCACATCACCATTGCGGGAGGTCCTGCCCGTAGTCGAATGTGTCGATCCACAATGGCTGTCTGCACCGGGGACAACGCGCATGCGGACCGTTGTAGGCACAGTCCTCGCAGCAGGTACGTCGTCCAGCCCGACCCGGATTGCATCGCACGACAAGCTCACTGCGAGAGGCTGGCGCCCAGCACAGTGAGATGATCATCTGGTGGCACAGTGGTGCCGTCAATGACGACGGTCGGGGTTGCAAGTATTCGCGGCGGAGAAATCGACCGCAAGTGCTCAATATTTCGATCAAGAACTTCTTGACCGGTGTTGAGAGACAGCAGTTCTCTAGCGAGCCCCTGCTGTATGCCGCAAGAAAGCAGTGCGGAGATTATACGTTCATCGGAGTACAATTCGGCGGCCCCGAGCTGTGGCGGTTGTTCGAGCAGGAGGCCGCGCCGGACGGCCATCATGGACTTCCGCGCTCTCGCGTTGATGACGAGGCGAGCGCATCGAGTCGAGTACATGGCGGGACGCGAGAAGCTATCAAATATGGCGACCGGATATATGGCGATTTCAGAGGGCTCCTGTTCGGCCATGCGCATGAAGCGTTCACCGAAGCTGATTTCCAAATGTGCACTGTGGGGGCACAGGTAGTCTTCGAATACCTCGATCACGCCGACCGCCTCCTAGTGCACGTTGCGCTAGGAATGCTAGCGCAGCACTCCTTGGGTCGCCACCGGTGGACCGCTGCGTCGTGCGATGACGTGACTGGACGAGTTTCCGGCCAGTCACGTCATGCGTTCACTTTTTAGTAGATTTCAATCAAACAAATGTGCAGATTGTTGAGGTAGCTTCCTTCCCATTTTTGGAACCCGTACATGACACACTGGGTGGCGGACTCGTAGAAGAAGGCGCCAGCGTTGTTTCCGGAACTGTACGACTGGACCGCCTTCAATCCGGCATTCGTCGTCACGCCAGCATCGGCGTAGCATACGTCACCCTGATAAGTGTCGGTGAACTTTAAAAAGTCGTCACGGCCGTCACAGGGGACTTCATTGATTGGGGGCTTGGCCTGCGCGCGAAGCTTGACCGGGTTCCCCTGTGGATCAACAAGAGGCTTATCCGGTCCGCCGAACTGTGCCGCACTGACGAAGTCTCCTACATTTTCTGTCACTGCAGTCTGGGCAGGCTTCGCCTGCGCCGCAGGCGATATGGTAAGAGTTAGAATCAAGGAAAGAAGGCATGCAACAATCGCACTTCTTTTTCTTGTGGTCATGACAAGGTACTCCCCTTATTGGCATGCGTCGATGCCATAGAATGCGCATAAAAGAACCGCGAAAATGCCAGGATGCTCAGTTAGATAAATGTTCACTGCCGTTGTGTGGCGGCGGTAGAAATGAACACCATGGCTTCCGTTACGAGCAACCCCCTCGGCTACTGGCTCGGTTCGGTGACCAGGCTGGCACAGTGCTGCCAGCCGCGGTATACGCCATTTGAGGGAATCACCAACGCGCAACGTAGGTGGTTGAAAATTGACTTAAGTTGTGCGGAAGGTGCGGCGCACGTTGGTCTGGACACGTCCGCGGCGTCCGATCCGGCGCTGCGCAGGTTGGCGCAAGTGCGCGGTCAGCACGCGCGACGAATCGGGGACAAGGCCATAACCGGCGGCAGGTGGGGAGCCCGAGCTTCCGAAGCACCGTGAACGGTGTGAACGAGTCCGGGGAGGTGCCGTACTCGTAGTCCGGCTCGCCGTCGGAGGTCAGTGCCCGCTCCTCGCTGTCCTCCAGCGTGGCCCCGGCGGAAGACCACCAGTTTCCGTCCGGCGACGGGACTTCCAGGAAATCACCGGAGCCGCCGGGAGCGGTCTTCGGACAGGAGCAGGTGTCCCGGTCGTGGTCGAACGCCGCCTCCTGGCTGCACCGCCGTCGATCCACTGTGGACTGACCTAAGACGGGTGGTCAGGAACGGTGGATCACGATGTCGCCGAACGAGGTGCGGGCGCGTACCTCGACCGTTTCGGCTGCCTGCTCGGGATTGCCGGAGGAATCCATGGTGTTGTGCACGGTGCCGAGCTGGGTGCTCAGGTCGAGCCAGGCCGCGGTGCCTTCGCGGATACCGACCTCGAGCTCGCCGACCGCGGTGCCGAGCACCACCGAGCCGCGCACCACCTCGCCGATCCGGATGCTGCCGTTGGCGGTCTTGGCCCCGACCGTGGCCTGCGCGCTGTCGACCGAGATGTCGCCGTTCGCCGTGCTCAGCCTCAGGTCGCGGGTGACCTCGCCGACCCAGGTGTGGCCGTTGGAGTTCTTGACCACAGCGGTGCCGTCGATCGCGCGGATGCGCACGGCGCCGGTCCCGGTGGTGACCTCCGCGTGGCCGGCCACGCGGTCCACCGTGACGTCACCGGCGGCGGTGTGCACGTACAACGGGCCGGTCTCCTCGACCGTGACGTCGCCGGCCGACGTCTTGAACCGGCATTCGCCGAACGTGCCGTCGCAGTGGAACGCCGCCACCGCCGCGTTGCCGCGCAGCTGCGAGCCCGACGGCAGCTCGATCCGCACGTCCACCGACCCCGCCCTGCCGAAAAGGCTGCGCTGCTTGGGCATCTTGACCAGCAGCTTGCCGCTCGCGTACTCGACGCGGGTCTGCCTCGTGGCCTTCACGTCGGCGTCGTTGAAGTCGTCGGTCGGGCGCACCTCGACCACGGTGTCGGAGCGCTCGCTCGCGGTGATCCTGGCGTCGCCGACGGAGAGTTCGAGCGTGACGAAGATGGGTTCCGGGGTGTCGAAAGTGGGCATGGTGGTCCCCTCGGGATGGGTCGGATCGGTGTCCCGCCGGTGGGCGAGTGGTGTCGGACGCCGGGCTCGGCTAGCGCACCCAGCCGGTGTAGCGCTCGCCGATCCGTGGGGCGCGGCGTTCGGTGCGGTGGCCGCGGTCGCCGGTGTCCAAGGTGGCGGCCACGGCACGGACGAGCCAGGCGTTGACCGAGAGGCCTTCCCGGCCGGCGGCCTCCTCGACCCGGCCCTTGAGGTGGTCGGGCAGGCGGAAGTTGATCCGCGAGGTGGTGCCCTCGTCGGCGTTCACCGGCGGCGGGGGCTGGGCGGCCCTTGGTGCGGCGTCGAAACCACCTTCGGCCGCGTCCTCGAACGACTGCTCGGCAGGCGGTGGCGTCACCACGAAGCCGGGGTCGAGCCCGCGCAGGCGCAGGTCGACCGAACCCGGCGCGAGGTCGCGGGTGATCTCGTCCGCGGCGGCGGACAGCGCGTTCAGCAGGGTGAGGCGGGCGGCCGACTCCAGCGGGGCGGTGAGGCGCTCGGCCAGCGCCCTGGCGTCATCCCCGCCGGCGTCGGCGGCCACCGCGAGCTCGCGGCGCAGGTTGTCGACGTACGGCGTCAGGTCCATGGCATCACTATGGCACCATGATGGCGCCATGGCAAATCCGGGGGTGTTTCCGGGTTGGAGGCCAAGACCGGATTCGAACCGGCGTAGACCGCTTTGCAGGCGGCTCCCTAACCACTCGGGCACTCGGCCGTACCGTCAAAACAATGACAGGTAAAAGGTGTGGAAATCATTTCCGGGCAGCGTGAAACGAAGAAGCCGCCCGGATCGGTCATCCCGATGGGCGGCTCGCTGTCATGACCGGAGAACGGTCACGGCGGTGAGCCGCTGAAGCACGGACACAGCCCGGATACGCTGCTGGCACAACAACAGCGACCGTACCGCGGGCAGCAGAGACCGGCGCGACACTCGCGTCCCGTCTCGCTTGCCCGCGTGCTGGTCGACATGATGTGCCTTTCTGTGCGCCGTTGTCATCCACTATGTCGTGGCGACCGGTATTCGTCAATGGCGCGCCGGCGTAAAGCATTTCCCGCGGGCATATTTCCCACTCATTGGGCGGCCGGGCCGGTCACGGCCGGATCCGGTACCCGGCGCCGGTCACGGTCTCGATCACCGGTGGTTCGCCGAGCTTGCGGCGCAGCGTGCCGACGGTGATCCGGACCGCGTTGGTGAACGGGTCGGCGTGCTCGTCCCAGACCTTGTCCAGCAGCGTTTCCGCGCTGACCACGTCACCGCCGGCGGCCAGCAGCCGTTCGAGCACGCCGAACTCCTTGGGCGTCAGCCGCAGCAGCAGGCCGCCGCGCTCGGCGGTGCGCCGCGCCGGGTCGAGCACCACGTCGGCGGCGCGCAGCACCGGGGGCCGGGCGGGTGCGCTGCGCCGGACCAGCGCCCGCACCCTGGCGACCAGTTCGGAGAACGCGAACGGCTTGCCGAGGTAGTCGTCGGCGCCGAGGGTGAGCCCGTCCACCCGGTCCTCGACGGTGCCGGACGCGGTGAGCATCAGCACCCGCGCCGTGCCCTCCCGCGCGAGCTGCCGGCACACCGCGTCCCCGTGCACCTCGGGCAGGTCCCGGTCGAGTACCACCACGTCGTAGGGCGTGAGCCCGCACTTGTCCAGTGCGGTCCGGCCGTCCAGTGCGACGTCCACGGCGAACCCGTGCTTGCGCAGCCCGGCCGCGATGTACCCGGCCAGCGGCTGCTCGTCCTCGACCAGCAACACCCGCATCCCGGCAGCGTTCCAGGCGCCGCATATGGATCTCGTATGGGCGTTCAGGGCTCTATGCCGAGGGTGACCACCGCGTGCTCGGTCCACGCCGCGAGGTATGCCTCCTCCGGCACATCGCCCGGGGTGTGGCCGACCAGGGCGCCGAGGATCCGGTAGTAGGTCAGGGAAGCGAAGAGTACGGCGGCGGTCGCCTTCGGGTCGGCGACGGTCATGCGTCCCTGATCGACGCCGGCCCGGATCCATTCCGTCGCCGCGACGTAGATCCCGCCGAGCACGGTGTCCCACATCTGCTCCAGCAGCTCGGGAAAGCGGTCGAGCTCGCGGAAGACGATCCGCAGCGCGTCGTGGTCGCGTGCCATGCCGTCCCAGACGATGCGCCCGATCAGCGGCAGCGCGGCACGAGGGTCCTCGGGCAGCTCCTGTGCCTGCCGGCCGCCTTCGGTGATCGTCGAAAGGTGCTGCCGGATTATCTCGTCGAGCAGTGCCTTCTTCGAGGGGAAGTGCTTGTACAGCGCGCCGGAGCCGCCGGTCAGCCCGCAGGCCTGCTGGATGTCGGCGATCGAGGTCGCGGCGTAACCGTTGCTCCCGAACAGCTTTGTCGCTTCGTCGACGATGCGCTGCCTGGTCACGCCCGGGGTTGTCCTGGCCATAGTGAGAGAGTACTCTCTTTCATTATGATCGAGGTTCAGGTGACCGAGACGATCGAATGCACGGCGGACGAACTGCTCGAGTTCGTGATGGATCCCGAGCGCTACACCGAGGTCGACAGCAAGATCGGCCCGATCGACTGGGTGCGGCGCGAAGGGACCACCACGGAGTTCCGCTTCCGGGGCGTGCTTCCCGGCCTGCCTGGCCCGGCGCCGAAAATGGTGTCGCGGATGAGCCTCACTCCCGGCGAGCGGGTGGACGTGCGACTCCCGCCCATTCCGGCGAACCGGCTGGCCAACCTGGTGTCCGACTTCTCCGCGAGCTGGGTGTGCGTGCCCAGCGACGGCCCGGTCGGCGGCACCACGGTGACCAGGACGGTGCGGTGCGGGTTCAGGCCGCCGGTCAAATGGGTGGCCGAGCCCATCCTGCGCCGGACCCTGCGGCCCGACGTCGAGGACGAGATCCGTCAGGCCAAGGCGCACCTGGAGTCCGCCGGGAACTGAGACCGGTCAGGCGCGGGGTGGCTCGGTGGCCTTGGCGTTGCGCTCGAACCTCGACCACGCCGGTGAGTCGCAGTTGCCGCAGCCGTCGCCGAAGAATTCGCCACGCGCCAGCTCGTCGCCCATCAGGTGGAAGCGGAACCACGCGGTGATCGGCCCGCGGAATCCGCCGCCGTCGCCGACGGGGGTGAAGTGGCTCGCGCCGGCCAGCTCGCCGAACACGGCGGGGACCTGCGTCGACTGCTGGTAGCGGGGATAGACGAGCAGGTTCGGCAGCACGACCAGGTCGAGCTGGCCGGCCAGCCAGAACACCGGGCCGTGCAGTGCTTCCACCGATCCCTGCGGACCCGGCTCGATCGGCACCACGGTGTCCACCCTCGGGTCCGCGCCCGAGGCGACCGCGCCACCGCCGCCCTGCGAATGCCCCGTCGCGCCGACGTGCTCCAGGTCGACCTTGTCGTGGAAAACGCTGCCCGCCGAGCCGTTCTGCTGGGTCAGGTAGTCGATTCCGGCGCGCATTTCCGTGCCGGACCCGGACCAGGCGGTGTTCGCGGCGGCCACGATGAAGCCGTGTGAAGCGAAGTGCCGCAGCATCGGCTCGTAGACCGACACGCTGGCGCCGGTCCCGTTGCCCCAGACGAGCACCGGATGCCGGCCGCAGCCGCCGAGCTCGCTGGGCCGGTAGATCGTGTGCTCCGTCCCGCCCGCTTCGGCGGTCACCGCGAACGGTCCTGGGGCCGCCCAGTTCTTGCCGACCGACGGGCAGCCCGCCGACGGCTCGGCCGCGTGCGCCGCCGGCACCAGGGCGAGGGACAGGAGGGAACCGAGGATCAGACTCACCGAGCGACGCTTCATTGCGACAGAGCTCCGTTCTCCACGAACCGGGGTCTACCGACCTTGCTCTCCGCGATCAGCCGTGCGCAATGGGTTCGTGGACAAGATATGCCGGGTGTCGCTGTGACCGGTCACAACCGCCATTCGCCGCGGACGAGGTGTAGCCAGTGCCACCGGTGTCCTGGGGGCCGCCCGACCCGCGGTCGGGGTGCTGCGGGCATAGGCGCGGACGGCCGTCGTTCGTAGTCTCGTGAACACCAGGGGCCAGTTGGCCAATTTCCACTTACGGCAGTCCACTTGCGACAGTCTATTTAAGACAGCGAGGAACCGATGATGAAACGCGTGACCGCATTACTGGCCGTCGCGGCGGCCGGGGCCAGCCTGCTGGCCGGAACCGGCCTCGCCGGTGCGGAAACCGCCCAGCGCGGCGGCCTGGACCGGTTCTACCACCAGCGCCTGGACTGGAAGGCCTGTGGCGACAAGGCACTGGACGAGGCGGGCGCCCAGTGCGCGGACGTCAAGGTGCCGCTGAACTACGCCCAGCCCCACGGCCGCACCAGCACCGTGGCGATCTCCCGGCTGAAGGCCACCAGCACGGAGCAGCGACGCGGGATCATGTTGTCCAACCCCGGCGGTCCAGGCGGCCCCGGGCTGGACATGATGCTCGGCGTCCGGGAGAAGATGACGGCCGACGTGACCTCCCGGTACGACCTGATCGGCATGGACCCGCGCGGCATCGGCCGGTCCGCCCCGGTCGACTGCGGCTGGCCGGTGGGCACCATGCTCCGGACGGCGGGCCTGGACCGCGCCGCGTTCGAGGCGACCGTCCGGCTGGAGGCGGATCTGGCCCGGCGGTGCGCGGTCACCGAAGGCGCCGACCTGCGCCACATCTCCACCCGCAACACCGCTAGGGACATGGACGTGATCCGCGGTGCACTCGGCGAACCGAAGATCAGCTACTTCGGCTGGTCCTACGGCACCTACCTCGGCTCGGTGTTCACCCAGTTGTTCCCGCAGCGCAGCGACCGGATCGTGCTGGACAGCGCGGTCGATCCGAAGCGGTACGGCGTTGGCATGATGCAGGACATGGGCGAGCCGAACGAGGCCGCCCTCGACGACTGGGCGAACTGGACCGCGGCCCGCGACGCCGAGTACCACCTCGGCACCACCGGCGAGCAGGTGCGGGCGCTGACCGAAGACCTGATCCGCCGGGCCGCGCGGCAGCCGATCCGGATCGGCGACTACCAGGTGGACCAGCACGTGCTGCCGATGGTGCTGTTCAACCCGCTGGCCGACGCGCGGCAGAACGCCACCCTGGCCGGCAGCGTGCGGCAGCTCGTCGACGCCGCCGATGGCAAGGTCGTACAGCCCAACCCGGCCCTGGAGGGCGACCTGCGGTTCGTGTACAAGCCGACGCCGGACATGCAGAACTCCGGGCAGGCGGCCGTGATGTGCGGCGACGTCGCCGCGCCGCGCGACCCGGAGTGGTACTGGCGCAACATCCAGCGCAGCCGCGCCACCCAGCCCGCCTTCGGCTCCTTCGCCAACAACATCCTGCCGTGCTCCTTCTGGGCACGACCCGCCGAAGAGCCGACCACCGTGCGCAACCCGGTTCCCGCGCTGATCGTGCAGGCCACCGGCGACACCCGCACCCCCTACGGCAGCGGTGTGGGGTTGCACCAGGCGATGACCGGCTCCCGGCTGGTCACCCTGCAGGACGTCCGCGTGCACGCGGTGTTCGGCAACTACCCGAACACCTGCGCGGAGAACACCGTCAACACCTATTTCCGCGACGGCACCCTGCCCGCCACCGACACCACCTGCCACGACGACTGACACCGCCGTACTGCTCGGGGTGGGCCGCGCACAGCCCGCCCCGAGCGCCGCCGATGGTCAGGTATCGCGGACCCACAGGTCGTCGAGCCGGGTGTGCAGCGTGGCGAGTGCGGAGTCGCGGGTGTGCCGGCCGAGCAGGATCTGGATGGTCAGCCCGTCGGCGAGGGCGATCAGGGTTTCGGTTTCGTGTTCGATGTCGAGGCCGGCCCGTATCTGGCCGTTGTCCTGCCCGGCTCTCAGCAGCACGGCGAGCAGTTCGGCCAGTCCCGCGCAGTGGCCGCGCTGGATGGCGGCCAGCGCCGGTGCGACGGCGGACTGGGCGGTGAAGGCGATCCATACCCGTGCCTCAACCAGTTCGTCGTCTTCGGCCGCGAGCATCGCGGCCAGGGTCTGCTCCAGCATGGTCGCGATCGAGTCCGGTCGCGGGGATCCGGCGATCCTCGCTCGCGCCTGCGCGCTGATCCGCTGGTTCACGTGCTCCTGGGCGAAAGCCAGCATGTCCTCCTTGGTGCTGAAGCACCGCTGGACGGCGCCCATCGAGACGCCTGCCTCCGTGGCCACCTCGCGCAGGCTCGCCCCCTCCAGGCCGCGGCGGCTGATCAGCGCGCACACCGCTTCCGCGATCCGCCGGCGCCTGCTGTCGTGATCCACCTTCCTCGGCATGTGCGCCAGCTTACCGATGCGTCTGCATCGGAACCTGCTAACGTTCCGATGCAGTCGCATCGAAAACGGAGGATGGCACGATGACCTCGCGGAAGAACACCGGACCGGCAAGGCGTGCGTTCGCCCGCCGGGGCTTCCTCGGCATGACCGCGCTCGCCGCGACCGGCTGTGCGGCGAGCGGAAAGCCGGAAACCCGGCAGCAGAGCCCGATCTTCGTGCTCGTGCACGGCGCCAACGGCAATGCGGGCTTTTTCGCTCCCACCCTTTCCGGCCTGGCATTGGCCGGATACCGCGCGCTGGCCGTCGATCTGCCCGGACACGGCCCGAACGGGCACTTCCCAGCTGGTTACCAGGCACCGCAGGACCTCGCCGCGCTGGCGGCCGAGCCGTCGCCGCTGGCGCGGATCACCCTGGCCGACAACGTCCGGCACGTGGTCGGCGTAGTCCGGCAGGCGGCCGCACACGGGCCGGTGATCCTGGTCGGCCACAGCATGGGCGGGGCCACCATCACCAGGGTCGCCAACGAGGTCCCCGACCTCATCGCGCGTCTGGTCTACTTCACCGCCTTCTGCTGCACACGGCTGCGAAGCGTCCTCGACTGCTTCATGATCCCTGAAGGAGCCGGGACGTTGCTGCCCGCTATTCCCAGCCTGGGGGACCCGCAGCGGACCGCGGTAGCCCGCACGAACTGGCGCTCGGCCGATCCCGCTTTCCTCGCGGACGCCAAGGCAGCGCTCGCCGCCGACTACGACGACGCGGCTTTCCTGGCCGCGCTCAACACCATGGAGCCCGACGAAGCCTGGGCGCTGACCACCGATGACGCTCGCGGCGATGCCGCCACCTGGGGACGTGTTCCGCGTAGCTACCTGCGCTGCACGCGGGACCGGGCGATCCCGCTCGCCCTTCAGGACCGGATGATCTCCGAAGCAGACGAGGTTACCCCGCACAACCGGTTCGACGTCCGTTCCCTGGACGCACCGCACCTCGGGCCGCGGGATCCGCGGCTGCTGGCCGAAACGCTTCGAACGCTCGTCGTGTCATCGTGATTTCATCACCGCTTGCTAGCGTCCGCCGCGAATTGATCACGCGGTAGCTCGGACAACACGGGCATCGCCTTGGAGAACATGGAGAACCGGTGCGCAAACTCGCCTCGAAGGTGACCTTGGTCAGCCTCACCGTCGCGCTGCTCGGCGGAACGTTCCTGTCCACGCAGGCGCAGGCGGACCAGCACGTGCTGGGAGTGCCCGGGCGTTTCATCGCCGACACCGACATCCTGGCGGCTCCCGACGGGCCGTTCGTCGGCAAGGGCTGGAACGGCCAGTCGGTCACGATCAACTGCCAGACGCCCGACCGCAACTGGTGGCACCTCAACGCCCCGGAAGCCGCCGGCTGGGTGTGGCAGGCCGGCCAGGTGCTGAAGGAGTGGGCCACCCCCGAGATCCCGGTCTGCTGACCCTCATCGCTTGACCGCTCCTCGGTCGGCGAGCGAGTCGAGGGCGGAGAAGTCCGAATCGGACAGTTCGAGGTCGGCGGCCGCCCGGTTCTGCTCCAGGTGCTCGCGCGAAGACGTGCCGGGGATCGGCAGCATGACCGGGCTGCGCCGCAGCAACCAGGCCAGCGCGACCTGCGCGCGGGTCGCGCCGAGCCCGGCCGCCACCGTGTCGACCAGGTCACCGCCAGAGCGGGTGGTCGGCGCGATCGGCAGCCACGGCAGGAAGGCGATGCCGCGGCGCTCGCAGTGGTCCAGCACCGGTTCCGAGCGCCGGTCCGTGAGGTTGTACCGGTTCTGCACGCTGGCGATGGCGGTGATCCGGCTCGCCTCGGCGAGCTGCTCGACGCTCACCTCGGAGAGCCCGACGTGCCGCACCTTGCCTTCTTCCTGCAAGCGCTTGAGGGCGCCGATCTGGTCGGGCAGCGGCACCGTCGGGTCGATCCGGTGCAGCTGGAACAGCTCGATCCGCTCCAGCCGCAGCCTGCGCAGGCTCAGCTCGCACTGCTGGCGCAGGTATTCCGGCCTGCCGAGGGGGACCCACGCGCCGCCGGGGCGGCACTGCCCGGCCTTGGTGGCGACCACGACGCCTTCCCAGTAGGGGTGCAGCGCTTCGGCGAGGAGCTCCTCGTTACCGCCGAGGTCGTAGGCGTCCGCGGTGTCGATCAAGGTGATGCCGAGTTCGACGGCGCGCCGGGCGATCGCGACGGACTCGGCGCGGCGCTGCGGGGTGTCGCCGTGCAGTCGCATGGCACCGAAGCCGAGCCGGTGTACCGGCAGGTCACCGCCGATGGTCAGGGTGTTCGGGGCGGGCACTGTTCCTCCTCGGGGTTCGTTCAGTCTCCACCCTCCAGCGCCGGTTCTGTTAAGACAAGCGACCTTTTCTTGCTGAGTTCGCGTAGCATCGCTTGAATGTTGAGCCTCGAACGGCTCCGGGTGCTGCGGGCGGTGCGGGATACCGGATCGGTCCGGGGTGCCGCCGGGTCGCTGCACGTGACCACCTCGGCGATCTCGCAGCAGCTGGCCCGCCTGGAACGGGAAGCCGGACAGCAGCTGCTCGAACGGTTCGGCCGGGGTGTGCGGCTCACCAGTGCCGGGACGCTGCTGGCCGGGCACGCGGACCGGTTGCTCGGCCAGCTCGAGGAGGTCGAGGCCGACCTCGACCGGCACCGCGGCGCCGTGGCCGGGACCCTGATCGTGGCCGCCTTCGCCACCGCGGCCCGCGGGCTGCTGCCGGCCGCGCTGTCCGCCCTGCGCGCCCGGTACCCGGAGCTGGCGGTCCGGCTGGCCGAACAGGAACCGGCCGGAGCGATCGACGGGTTGAGCACGGGGGACTACGACGTCGCCGTGGTGCAGGACTGGCCGGACGACCCGCTGGACATCCCCGCCGGGCTGGCCAGCCGACGCCTGTGCACCGACGAGCTGGACCTGGCCGTGCCCGCGGGGCACCCGCTGGCAGACCGGGACGCGGTGGCACTGACCGAACTCGCGGGCGTGGCGTGGATCAGCTGGCCCGCCGACCAGTTCTGCCACGGCTGGCTGTCGCGGACGCTGCGCAAGCACGGCATGGCGGCGGACATCGTGCACACCGCGTCCGAGCACTCCACCCAACTGGCGTTGGTCGCCGCCGGACTGGGCGTTTCCGTGCTGCCCCGGCTCGGCCGGGAGCCGTTGCCCGACGCGGTGCGGGTGGTGCCGCTGCGCCCGGCGCCGCGGCGGCGGGTGTCCGCGCTCTGGCGGACCGGAGCAACCCGGCGTCCGGCGGTGCAGGCGATGCTGCGGCAGCTCGCCAACGAGTAGGTGTGCCGTCTCAGTGCTCCGGCGCGAGCAGCCAGGTGCCGACCTCGCTGAGCACGTCGGTGTCGTTGTCCTCGCCGACCATGCGGCCAAGATCGGGGAAGGGAAACGTGCTCACCACAACCGAAGGCGCCCACCTCGCCACTACGCACTACCGCGACTGGCTGCGATCGCGCTGATCCGCCGCGCGCGTGCCCGCCTACAACGCGAGCATCGCCGCGGCGACCTCTTCGGCGGCCGTGTCGGGGATCGCGGTCGCGGCCTGTTCGAGCACGAGCAGCCGCGCGCCGGGGATCTCGCGTGCGAGTGCCTCGCCGTTGCCGACCGGGAAGAACGGATCGCGGCGACCGTGCACCACGAGCGCCGGTATCGCGAGCGCGGGCAGCCGCTCGCGCCAGCGCGGCGCGCAGTCGAGCCTGGCGAACACCATGCCCAGCTGGTTGGCCGCCTGTACCGCGGGCTCGGTGCCCGGGGTGCGGTCGAAGATGCGCTCGGCCCTCGCGCGTGCCGCGGCGGGGTCATCGCCGAGGATCTCCGCGCCGGCGGCGGCGAACTCCGCCACGGCGGCGCGGTCGGACCAATCAGGCGTCGGGCGCGCGAAGGCCCGCTTCATCGTCGCCGCGTCGTGTTCGGGCAGGTCGTCATCGGCCGGGCCTGGTGCGACGGGCCGGGTTCCGGCGAGGGTGAGTGCCGAGAACGCGTCCGGGTGGTCGAGCGCGGCCACCTGGGCGACCATCCCGCCGACGCCGATGCCCGCCAGCTGTGCCGGGCGGTCGTCGAGTCCGCGGGCGAGCGCCGCGGCGTCGGCGGCGAGGTCGCGCAGCGTGTACGCCGGCGCCTCGGGGTCGACGGTCGTCGAAGCGCCGGAGTCGCGCAGGTCGTACCGCACCACCTGACGTCCGCCGCGCGCGAGCGCCTCGCAGAGCGCGTCGGGCCAGGACAGCATGGTCGTGCCGCCGGCGAGCAGCACGAGGGGTGCCGCCGCATCGCCGAAGTGCTCGACCCCGAGCGTGATGCCGTCGGGTGTGCGGAACGAGTGCATCGTCAACCTCCAGGACAGCCGCGTGATCGCGGCACACGCTACGCGCGAAACGTCAGTCGCAAGGGTTGGCCTCGGCCGCGGTCTTGAGGTCGCTGAGCCAGGCTTCGAGCCCCATGTCGCTGTTGGGGTCGGCCTGGGTGCCGGCGTGGCTTTCTTCGGTGCGGACGAGGACGCCGCCGGGGACCTTGACGAAGTTCCAGACGTGGACGCCATCGATGTGGTAGCCGGGGCCGTCGGCGGGACCGGTCCAGCGGATGCACTTGCCGTACTGGAGCTGCCGGACGGTGGAGTTGATGACCACCGTGCTGGGCGGGCTGGAGGGCACCTGGATGGTCGCCCGGAACTGTGAGTGCCTGCGCAGCGGGCCGTGGTCCAGGCGCTCCAGGGTCATGGGGGCGGCGGGTTTCTGCCAGGAGGGCCAGGCTTCCACGTCGGCCTGCAGGTTCCAGATGGTGCGCAGCGGTGCCTGGATGAAGGCTTCGGTCCGGTATCGGGCCTTGGCGGCAGGGTCGACGCCTTTGCCTTGGCAGGTCAGCGAAACCGGGCTGGTGCCGGGACCGGAGGTGGCGGCCTGTGCGGGCGCGGTGGTGCCGAGGACACCGGCGACGGCCAGCGGCACCGCGAGCAGGGCGGCACGCGCGCCAGTCCGGCGACGAGGGGTTCGCGAGGTGGTCGAGCGAGTACCGAGCATGATCCTTCTCCTTGGGTTATCGCTTATTGCTGTGGTTAGAAGCTATAACCGAGCCGTCGTGAGTGTCAATAGAAAAAGTAAGAGGGTCTAACTGGCCGTGGTGGCGGGCGTCACGTGATCCGGAACGCCCGCCGGTAGGCGCCCGGGGTCGTGCCCACCTGGGCGTGGAAACGGCGGCGCAGGTTGACCGCCGAGGTGAGGCCGACCCGGCTCGCGATCGCTTCCACCGACAGGTTCGTCTCCTCCAGCAGGGTGCGTGCCTCGGCTACCCGGCGGGAGAGCAGCCAAGCGCCCGGGCTCGAGCCGAGTTGGTCGGCGAAGCGCCGTGCCAGCGTGCGAGGTGAGACGTTGAGGTGTGCGGCCAGGTCGGCTACCGACAGCGGCGTCCCGAGGCGTGCGCCGGCCCATTCGAGGAGGCCGTCCAGCGCGTCCGGGGACGGGGGAGACGGCGCGTACTGCGCCTGGCCGCCTTCGCGATGCGGCGGCATCACCATGTGGCGCGCGATGAGGGCGGCGTGCGCGGCGCCGTGGTCCCGTCGGACGAGGTGCAGGCACAGGTCGATGCCCGCGCCCGCGCCGGCGCTCGTGGCGACATCGCCGTGGTCCACGTAGAGCACGTCCGGTTCCACGCGCACCAGGGGGAACTCCCGTTGCAGCCGTGCCGCGGCCTCCCAATGCGTGGTGGCCGAACGGCCGTCCAGCAGTCCGGTGCGGGCCAGCGCGAACGCCCCGGAGCAGATCGTGACGAGCCGCGCCCCGCGGGTGTGCGCTCGCAGCAGCGCCCGGCGTACTCCGGCGGACAGTGGTGTCTCCAACGGCGCCCAGCCCGGAATCAGCACCGTGTCCGCGGACGCGAGCGACGAAAGGCCCCGCGACACGGACATCGCGTACCCGGCCGACGTCGGTACCGGGCCGGGCTTCTCCGTGCACACCTCGAACTCGTAGTGCTGCGGCACCCCGGCCCGCCGCGTGCCGAAGACCTCGGCGGCGCAGCCGAGCTCGAACGTCGACTGCACCGGCCGCACCAGTGCCACCACGCGATGCATGGCACAAAAGTACTCCATGGTGTCCTTGTTGACACTGTCCCGTGGTGGCCCGAACGCGGCACCGTGGCAGGCATGCACCCCGAGATCCTCGCCCAGCAGGGCTACACCTCCGTCTCTGTCAAGGAATCCCCCGTCCGCGAGCTCTTCACCGGCATCCGGCTACGTCCTCTGTGGACAGGGCCGGGCGGCGCGCACGCCAACGTGCTGGAGATGGACCCCGGCACGTCGTGGCCGCATCGCGACGTCCACGAACCCGGTCCGGAGGAGGTCTACGTGGTCGCGGGCACGTTCAACGACGGCGCGCGCGACTACCCGGCCGGGACGTTCCTGCACGCCCCGGCGGGATCGTGGCACGTACCCGCGACCACGACCGGCTGCACGCTGTTCCTCTTCTACCCGGAAGGCTAGAAACCGGCCACACAAGTGACACCGCGTCATGGGAAGGGATGACGTCGTGGCACTGGCGGCTGCCCGCTGGTGCCGCTGGAATCTGGGCATGGCTTCGACACCCTTGATCGACGTTGCCCGGTTGAAACGCCCTCGTGCGATCGTGTGCGCCGCGGCCGCGCTGGCCGTCGCGCTGATCTGCACGGCGGCCGGTGCCGCCGTCGCGGCCGAGCCCGCCGCCGGTGATCCGGTTACGCATGAGGAGAACGAGCGTGTCCCCGAGGGCGCGGTGTGGACGCAGCACTACTTCCCGTCTTCGGACGGGTCCGATGTGGAGCTGCACGCCGATGTGCTGCTTCCGGAAGGGATGGCCGAAGGTGCGCGGGTACCGGTCATCCTGTCGGCCGGCCCCTACTTCGGGCACTCCGGCCAGTTGGCGCTGGAGGACTGGAAGCAGACCGGTCCTTCGAACCGGTTCAACGACTTCATCGAGGGCACCGATCTGTTCGACCGTGGTTACGCCTTCGTCATGGTGGACGTGCGCGGTTTCGGTGGCGCCACCGGCTGTCTCGACGCCGCTGGCCCCGGTGACCGAGCCGACGTCCGGGCGGCGATCGACTGGGCCGCGAGCCAGCCGTGGTCGACCGGCGCGGTGGGCATGTACGGCAAGTCCTTCGACGCGATCACCGGCCTGATCGGCAACAACCTGAACCAGGATGCGCTCAAGGCCGTGGTCGCGCAGGAACCGGTCTGGGACCTGTACCGCAACATCCGCTCGAACGGCGTGCCCCGCTCGACCACCGTCAGCGTGCCCGCTGAATACGAGAAGATCGCGACGCTGCCGCAACTGCCGGATGACGACGCCCGCTACCTGGCCAACGCCGGGTACGAGAACGCGCATCCGGAATGCGCGCTGCTGAACAGGATCGGGTACCAGACCGCCGACCCGGAGTCGCAGTACTGGAGGGATCGCGACTACGCGAACCTGGCCAAGGGCACCGACACCCCGCTGCTGTTCACCCAGGGCTTGCTGGAGTGGAACACCGAGCCCGAAGCGATGCAGGAGTTCCTCGACAACCACCACGGCCCGGAGCGCGGCTGGCTCGGCCCGTGGGAGCACGTGCGCGGCAACGACCGCACCGAGGACGGCCGCCTGAAGATGGGGCGCGGGGGCTGGTTCACCGAAACGATGTCCTTCTACGACCAGTACCTCAAGGGCATCGAACCCCCGGTCCAGTTCCCGGCCTACGCCGTCCAGGACAACACCGGCACCTGGCGCGCCCAGGACACCTGGCCGGTGACCGAGCGGTCCGCCACCGTCCCGCTCGGCGGAGGATCCTATGTGGACAAAGGCGGTGAGGCGGGTCCGGACGCCGGGAACAGCTTCTTCCAGTGGTCCACGCCGCTCACGCAGGCCACCCGGATCACCGGAACGCCGCGGATCTCCCTGAACGCCAAGGGATACGGCAATGTCATGGTCAAGCTGCACGACGTCGCCCCGGATGGCAATGCCGCCATGTTCGACGAGCAGGTCGCCACGATCAAGCCGGGTGAAACGGCCTTCGACCTCAAGTCGACGGACTGGACCCTGGCGCCGGGTCACTCACTGGCCGTCGAGATCGGCACTATCCAGGCCGGCGTCCTCGGCGACTGGATAGACACCCCCTCCAACGAAACGATCAACGTCGCCGACGCCCGGCTCGATCTGGCACTGGACGACACCGCCGACGACACCGCCACACCCGGCGAGCGGGCCCCTTACCTGGACGCCTACCTGCAGCTGAACACGAAGAAGCTGCCCATCGGCGAGGCCTCCTTCGCGATCCCGCCCGTCACCCGCTGACCCGGCGTCGCCGACACCTGACGGAGAAGGGAATGAGTAGCGTGGCCCTCTGCTCGACGGTGATCGAGGGGAAGCCCGCGCCTGTCGCGAATCGCGGCTGCGGGAGCGCAGGTCGAGCGAAACCTCGCTCAATGGGTGCTCAAGGTACGTGCGCTGGGAGTGACCTGGGCGCGCATCGGGGAGGCGATGGGGATGACCCGGCAGTCCGCGTGGGAGCGCTTCTCCGGCGAGGAAAGCTGGCTGAGACCGAGCCGGTTGGCACACTCGACCGCGTGGCGCCTTGTCAGGGATGGTGCAGCGGATGCCGCGCCGCCGCAGATAGGTGCGGTTCCTTCGGGAGGCATCCGCCTTGTCTGCGCGCACCCGATCGGGCCTGGTGCGCGGCATGCCCGGCCCAGGTCAATGCCGCCAGCCGGCGGGGCTGCGGGACCACCATGAGGGGGTGACCTGTTCTGGTGACCAGCGACGCGACGCTGTACCGGAGCGAAATTTTGCCTCGCGTCGCCTGCAAGGCGACCACCAACCCCGACCCGGATGGTTAGAAAGGTGGTGGCTCGTCGGTGAGCTTCGGTGGTGGCGGCGGATCGAGCAGTGGTTCGGGTCTGGTGGTGTAGGTGCGGCCGTTGGGGGTGGTGACCCTGAGATCGGCCGTTTCGGGATCGAACTCGAAGGTCCAGCCCGGCTCATCCTTCAACCGGTGGTGGTGGCGGCACAGGCAGCACAGGTTGTGGTCGCAGGTGTCCCCGTTTTCCGACCACGCGGTGCAGTGGTCGGCATCGCAGCGTTGCGCGGGGCGATTACAGCCCGGGGCACGGCAGGTGCGGTCACGCACTCGAACCAACTCGGCGAGATCGGCGGGTGGGCGGTAGCGCTTGCGGCCGATATCGCGGACAGTGCCCGATACTGGGTCGGTCAATACCTTCCGCCACACCGAGTTGGGTTGGTTCATGAGTTGGCGACCGAGGTCGCCGGGGATGGGGCCGTGGCCGACCAGCTCGCACCCGTCGTCGCGGATACCGAGGGCGGTGTCGAGCGGAATGTGGATGAACACCTGAGCGGCCAAGCCCTCCCAACCCTTACCGAGCAGTAGTTCCGCGAGTACATCGGCTCGGAGTTGGTCCATCGTGCGGGTTTCATCGCCACCCCGAAGCTTGCGGGCCAGCATGTCGATGCGGGCGTACACCGCGGTCGCGATCTCGACCGGAAGATACGCCCACAACGACGCCATCGCATCCGGCTCGTGGTGCAACTCAACCCGCCGCTGCTTCCTGCGGGCTTCAGCCCGCGCCCGCTGGCCTTCGGGATCGAGACTCGCCACCACCCGAGTGACCGTTTTCCGCCAGTTGCTCGGATTCTTCTCACCAATCCGCGCCGACAGAATCTCATCCGCCTGACGGGCTAAATCGTCCGACAACACCGCCACGCCATCAAAGGCTTGACGCGCCTTTTCGATATCCAACTCGCCCTCAGTCATCGCCGCCAGCAAACACGGCATCCGGGACACCAGCGCTTTCGCCAAGGCCACTCGGGTCGCGGTCGTTTCACGGGACAGCCGCAGCTCCGGCGCCAGCTCGTCGGCGACCCACCGCGCACCACCGCGGGCCCGGCTGACCTGCGCGATCGCGCGGGCCTGCACCGCCTGCATACGACAGATCGCCCGCCGAGCCGAGATCACCACCCCCACCGCCTGCGACACATCGAGCCGCTCGATCGACGCCGCATTCATCGACGACAACCAATCCGGCGGCAACATACTGAAATCAACATACAACATGCGAACCCCCGTAGTTTTGAATGTACCCCCATAATACCGCCGAACACCGACAAAAACCGCCAGAGGACAAACACGAAAGAGGGAAAAGCGCATGCCCTTCTCGTCGCTAGCCGACGTCGGCAAAGGGGTAGCGTGCGGTGAACTCGTTGATGGTCAGTCCCATAATCACGAGGTCGTGGCGGTGTCCGGCGAAGTATTCGTGGTCACGCAGCTGCCCTTCGAGCTGGAAGCCGAGCTTGCGGTGCAGCGCGATCGATGCTTCGTTGAAGGCGTACATGCTGACTTCGCATTTGTGGTAGCGACGTTCGCCGAACAGGTAGGTCATCAGCAGGATGGCGGCGTCGGTGGCGTAGCCGTGTCGTTGGTAGTCGTGGCCGATGCTGATTCCATAGCTGAAGCGGCCCGCGCGCTGGTCGGTGTCGTTGGCGGACAGGGTGCCGACGAGGGTCTGGTCGACGCGGGTTTCGATGGCGAGGCGGAACTCGTCGCCGGTCGCGTCCGCGGTGGCCTGGTTGGCTGCCCAGTCGCGGTAGCCGGCGGCCGAGCGGGGCGGATGGATCCGATCCGCGTTGCGCATATCCGCGGTGTGCTCGTCGAAGCGCTGGAGCGCCTTCCAGTCTTCGGGTTCGATGCCGCGCAGCCGGATCTTCCGTCCGGTCCAGATCGAGGTCATGACCGCCATCAGAGCAGAGATGCGCTGCGGGCGGTACTGAGATCCGCGGCCGGTCCGGTGCCGGGGCGGTCTGCCGCCCGCCCCGGCACCGGACTGTCGGTCAACTAATACGTCGGCCCGGGGCGGCCACCGCCGGTATCCGCTCGTGGTTGAGCACGAACTGCGAACCCGGCTCGATGGCGATGTCTCCCTTCGCCGAGTTCGTGACGGTCACGTTCGTCAGTGTCGCGCTGCCGCGGGCGCCGCTCATCGCGAGGATGCCGGCACCGTTGTTCGACTTGTCGACCTTGACATTTTCGATCGCGACGCCTGGCATGGTGCCGCCGCCGGTTTTGAACTGGATGCCGTCGTAGGTCGAGTCGTGGATCTCCGTGTCCCGCAAGGTGACCCCGGTGATGTCCTTGCCCTGCGCGAAGAACGTGATCGCACCGAACTGCTGCTGCTCGCCCCAGAATACACCGCCGCAGCGGTACAGGGCGTTGTTCGCGATCAGCGTCTGCCCGGAGAACGGCAGCGGATCGTGATCCGTCGCCAGCATGATGCCAGGGTAGTTCGCCGTGTCCGAGATGAGGTTGTTCTCGATCTTGTTTCCGTAGCCGCCGTAGATCGCAACCCCGTTGGCACGCCACGGAAGCTGGATCGTGTTGTTGGCAAAAACATTGTCGTGCGCAGTATCCGACGACGGATCACGCACGTACTGGTTGGCCCACACGGCGAGCGCGTCGTCACCGGTGGTGCGGAACGACGAATTGAACACCCGCGAGTTCCTGGAGCCGTTGGTGAAGTTGACGCCGTCGGCGTAGGTGTTCCTGATGCGCATGCCGCTGAACTCCAGGCCGTCGGCAGGACCCCACAGCGCCGGGATGTTGCTGTAGTCCCGGCCGACCCACGCCCCCACGTTCGCGTGCTCGATCCACACGTTCGTGATCTTCGTGCCGGTGCCGAACCGGCCGTTGAGACCGACCCCGCCTTCCGCGCCGCCGCCCCCGCCGCGGATCCGGCCGGACCCGAAGATCGCGATGTCCGAGATCTGGGTGTTCTTGTCGATGTCGAAACCGAAGTTGCCCTCGTGCGGGTGGTTGATACCGCCCGCGTCCTGCGGCTGGATCAGCGAATAGAGCTGCGAATGCCACATACCGGCACCGCGGATCGTCACGTTCGAGATGCCGATCTGGTTGTAGCCGCCGCTGTTCGGGTCGTCGGTCAGGATCTTCTGCTCCTGCCGCCACTGGCCGGCCGGGATCCACACGCAGCTGATGACGCCGTTCTGGTCGTCGGTGACCGCGCGCTGGATCGCCGCCGAGTCGTCGTTCCCGTCGTCCGGCACCGCGCCGTATTCGGTGATCGACGTGCAGTTCGCCGGTTTCTCCGCCGCCGGCGCGACCTGCTCCAGGTCGATCAGATCGACGATGTAGAACGCCGCGTTGTCCCCGCTGTCGCGCTGCAGCTTGAACTTCGTGCCCGGCGGGTAGGACTGGGACAGCAGCGCGTGCGATTCGTCGAACAACCGCCGCGCGTTGGCCTGCGGCGAGTTCGTCAGGCCCTCGGGGTCGTCGGTGCTGCCGTAGAGCCAGCTGTGCTTCGACGACAGCGTCAGCTTCTGCGCGAAAGTACCGTTGACATACAGGCTGATCGTCGCGTCCTGCCCGCCGCCGCCAGGGGCGTCCGGGATCGAGTTGCGCACCACGATCGAGTTCGCCTGGTTCGCCGAGGTGAACTCCACGTACTGGCCCTGGTTCGCCAGCCGCACGGACTCGCGGCCGGAGGACTCGGTCGCGAAGTTCGTGTGCCCGAAGGTCCGCAGCGGGTCGGCCGCCAGCAATTCGCCTTGGTACTGCGCGGCTTCCGCCTCGTATTCGACGTAGGGCACCGCCGCGCCGCGGCCCACCACGATCGTCGTCGAGAGCCCGTTGTTGGACTCGTTGGTCTCCTCGATCGTCCCCGTCGCGTCGGCCGTCGCCGTGAGCGTCGCGCCGCCGTTGCTGGCGGTCCACGTGCCTGACATCGCGACGTTCGCCGTGACCCCGGCCGCGATCGCGCCGGTGGCGGCGTTCAGCGTGGTGTCGGCGACGGCCAGTCGGGTCGTCGAAGCGCCCGCGCTGCTCGTGCCGCGGTTGTGCACCGCGACGGTGAACGACACCGCCGCCCCGGCCGCCGGGTTCGGCGGGTTCGACCTGATGCCGGTGACCTCGAGGTCCGGCCCCGGCGCCTGCGCGATCACGAGCGGTGTCGGTGAGGTGAAGGTGTTGTTGGTGTCGTCCTGCTCGACCACCGTGCCGGCGGGATCGACGGTCGCGGCAACGGCGTAAGTGCCTTGCGGCCGCGTTCCCGCGTTCACGGTCACCGTGGTGGACGCGCCGGCGGCGAGGGCGGGAACGGCCGCGTCGCCGACGACGGTGCCACCGAAGCGGACGTTCGCGGTTGTCGCGCCCGCGTTCGCGGTCCCCGCGTTCCGCACGGTCGCCGACACCGCGATCCGGCTGGTCTCGGTCGGGTTCTCCGGGGTCCAGGCCGTGCCGGTGACGACGAGGTCCGGGTTCGGCGCCGGGGTGCCGATCACCTGGAATTCGCCGACCTGGCCGCCCGGCGCGCCGGAGTTGGCGAAGAACTGCAGGCGCACCTCCGCCGCCCGCCCGCTGACCGGGATGGTCACCGAGTTCTGGTTGGTGGCCGGGTCGAAGCGGTGATCGGCACGCGCTGACAGGGAGGTGAACGCGGCGGCGCCGAGCTCCCGGCCGAGGACCTCGAAGTTCTGCGTCCGCGCGCCCCAGATCGCGTCCGGGTTGAGCTTCACGACGATCGAGCCGACGTCGGCGTTGGCGCCGAGCTTCACGGTCAGCGCGTGCGGGTAGCCCGCGGCGGACTCCCAGTACGTGCCGGTGTTGCTGTCATTGGCGTTGGCGGCGACGAAGTTGTGGACCGTCGAGGACGCCTCGATCGGCTTGCCGGCCGCGAGGTTCGCGGCAGTGGTGTCAGCGGTGCCCGGCGGTGGACCACTGGCCGCAGAGCCGACGGAGGTTCCGGTGATCGAAAGCCCTAACGCGAGGAAACCGGCGACGAGCCGGCGCAGGCGGATACGTGTCATGGCGTCATCTCTTCTTTGAGAGCAGCAGGGGAGGAGCCAGAGCCCTACGAGCATGCAACAACCAGAAGATCCAACGCAAGAACTTGACGAGGTTCAGAAAATTTACGACTGCTGTCGAGGGCGCAGACCGTCGACGATGACCGTGACGATCGTGTGCGCCCGCGTGTCCCACTCCGCTTCGGGTATGCGGGACAACGCCCCCAAGAGCAGGATGACGTCCGCGGCGTCGACCTCTTCGCGCACTTGGCCGGCGGCTTTTCCCTGATCGAGCAGCATGCCGAGCGCTTCGTCGAGCCGGTGGTGCTGGCCCGAGTAGAGGTCGCGCCAGGCCGATGCCTCGATCGCCGCCATGACACCGCGTTTGACCCGCGCGTACTCGACCAGCCGCTGCAGCCAGCAGGTCAGCGCCCGCAGCGGAGGATGCTCTGCCAGCAGCGGTGTCACGGCCTCGACGAGCTGGGTCAGCTCGTACCGGTACACCTCCGCCAGCAGGTGCTCGCGGGTCGGAAAGTGCCGATAGAGCGTGCCCTGTCCCACGCCGGCCGCCTTGGCGACGCCGTGCAGCTTCAGGTCGGCGGCCGCACCGTTGGACCTGCTCAGCTCGGCCCGCGCGACCTCGACGATGCGATCCCGATTGGCGACCGCGTCCGACCGGCGCTCACGACTCGACACGGCGCTACCTCACCTTCCCGTCTAGTAAAGCGGACAACTGCCCGGTACCGTGGAGTGGTAACCGGACAGTTGTCAGTTTAGGTCAGGAGGCGTCTCGATGAGCAGGCTGGACAAGGTCGTCGCGATCACCGGAGCCAGCAGCGGGATCGGCGCGGCGACCGCGCAGGAGCTGGCGACCCGTGGTGCGGCCGTCGTACTGGGTGCCCGGCGCACCGACCGGCTCGACTCGCTCGCAGCGCGAATCCGGGCCGAGGGCGGCCGCGCGGAGATCCTGGAAGTCGACGTCACCAGGCGCGCCGATCTCGAAGAGCTGGTGGGCCTGGCCGTGCAGCGGTTCGGCCGCCTCGATGTTCTGGTGGGCAATGCCGGAGTCGCCCGGATAGCGCCCATGGCGGATCTCGACGTGGACGACTGGGGCGCGATGATCGACGTCAACCTGCGCGGTGTCCTGCACGGCATCGCCGCCGCCCTGCCGGTGTTCCGCCGCCAGGGCAATGGGCACTTCATCACCACCGTGTCGACGTCGGGCCTCAAGATCGTCCCGTCGCAAGCCGTCTACGCGGGCACCAAGAACGCCGTGCGCACCCTGCTGGAAGCGCTACGCCAGGAGTCCACCGACGGCGTGCTGCGCACGACCTCCATCTCGCCGGGATTCGTGCGCACCGAACTCGTCGACCACATCGACGACCCCGGGCAGCGGGAGCAGGTCCAGCACACCATGGCGGCACTAGGCATCGGCCCCGATGCCGTGGCGCGCGCCATCGCGTTCGCCATCGAACAGCCCGATGACGTCGAAATCGGCGACCTGACCATCCGGCCAGCCAGACAAGGCTGATCGTCGCGCCGCGATGGCCGTCGCCCATGGCAAAATCGGCCAGGTGCTGATCGGGATGCTAGGGCCATTCGAGGTTCGAACGGACGACGGCGCCTTCGCCGACGTGCCGGGTGCCCGGTTGCGCGCGCTGTTGGCCGCCCTCGCGCTCGAACCTGGGCGCGTGGTCTCGAAGGCGACTTTGATCGACTGGATCTGGGCTGAGCAGCCGCCTTCCGAAGCGTCAAATGCCTTGCAGCGCTTGGTTTCCCGGCTTCGCAAGGTGCTGCCGGACGGGTTGGTCGATGGGCAGCCGGACGGCTACCGGCTGACGGTGGACCCCGACGCCGTCGATGCCGTGCGGTTCGAGCGGCTGGTCGGTCAGGCGCGTGGTGGCGACGATCCGCAGCGGGTGAAGCTGCTGCGTGAAGCCCTTGGGCTGTGGCGTGGCGGGGCCATGCAGGACGTCGGTTTGCCGGACAGCGCGGCGTTCGACGCGGCGGTCACCCGGCTCGAGGGGCTGCGCCTTGCCGCGATGGAGGATCGATTCGAGGCGGAGATCCGCCTCGACGGCGGTGCCGGGCTGGTCTCGGAACTGACCGACCTGGTGGTCGCGCATCCGATGCGAGAACGGCTCGCCGCCGCACTGATGCGTGCACTCGCCGCGGCCGGCCGCAACACCGACGCGCTGCTCGTGTACCAGCGCACGAAAGAAGCCCTGTCCGACGCGCTGGGCGTCGACCCATCCCCGGAACTGTCCACATTGCACGTCGCGCTGCTGCGGGGCGAGGTGGGACGGCGGGACGAGAACCGGAAGACCAACCTGCGTGCCGAGCTGACCAGCTATGTCGGCAAGGAGGCCGATGTCGCCGCGGTCCGCGAGCTCATCGCCGAACATCGGCTCACCACCCTGATCGGACCGGGCGGCTCGGGAAAGACCAGGCTGGCCACGGAAACCTCGCGCACCTTGCTCGGCGACCAGCCGGACGGGGTCTGGCTGGTCGAGCTCGCGGCCATCGGTACCGACGACGACGTGGCGCAAGCGGCGCTCACCGCGCTCGGTCTCCGGGACGAGTTGTTCGGCGACGCACCGAACGCGGAGCCGACGGAGCGGTTCATCGCCGCGGTCCGCGAGCGGGCGATGCTGCTGATCCTGGACAACTGCGAGCACGTGATCGAGACGGCGGCGGCGTTCGCCCACCGGGCGCTCGGGGAGTGCCGCCGGCTGCGGATCCTGGCGACGAGCCGGGAACTTCTCGGCATCACCGGTGAGGCGTTGTGGCCGGTAACGCCGCTGGCCTTGCCGGCGGCGGACGCCGGCCCGGACGAGATCGAGTCCGTGCCGGCCGTCCGACTGCTGCGTGACCGGGCGAGTGCGGTGCGCAAGGATCTCGGGGTCGGTGGGGATGGTGCCGCTCGCACCTCGTCGACGTTGGCGCACGTCTGCCGGGCGCTGGACGGGATGCCGCTGGCCATCGAGCTCGCCGCGGCCAGGTTGCGCACCATGTCCCTCGATCAGTTCGCCAGCCGGCTCGACGACCGGTTCCGCCTGCTGACCGGCGGCAGCCGCACCGCGCTGCCCCGGCACCGGACGTTGCGCGCGATGGTCGACTGGAGCTGGGAGCTGCTCACCGACGCCGAACGGACGGTCCTGCGCAGGCTCTCGGTGTTCTCGGGCGGGGCGAGCCTGGAAGCGGCCGAGCGGGTCTGCGCCGGCAGCGAAAGCACCGCGGTCGAGCCGGGGCAGGTGTTCGAGTTGCTCACCGCGCTGACCGAGAAGTCGTTGCTGGTCGCCGCGGGCGATGGCATATCGCGCTACCGGATGCTCGGCACGATCAAGGAGTACGCGGCGCAACGGCTCGCTGAGGCGGAGGAATCGGACCTGGCGCGCCAAGCGCATCTCGCCTACTTCACCGAACTCGCCGAGACCGCGGAACCGCAGCTTCGCCGTGCCGAGCAGCTGACCTGGCTCGCCACGCTCAACGCCGAGCACGGCAACATCAGTGCCGCGATGCGTGGTGCGCTCGCGGCCGGGGAGGCGCAGGCGGCGATGCGGCTTGCGGCGGGCACCGGCTTCTACTGGTGGTTCAGCGGGCGCAAGACCGAAGGCATCGAACTGATCACCGCGGCCACTGAGATGCCCGGTGAGGTGGACGACGAGACCAGGGCCATCGTATACGCGTTCGTCGTGGGATTCCTGAGTTCCGGGCGGGGGGCCGACCAGTACCAGGCGGAGGAATGGATCCACCAGGTTTACGAGATCAGCCTGCGGGGGCTGGGCCGCCACCCGGCGATCGGGCCGATCGTCTCGCTGGAGCGCTTGCTACGGGAGCCGGACGCGCCCCTGCGCGCGTGGGAACCCTTGCTGGACGACGAAGATCCCTGGGTGCGCGCACTGGGACGGCTGCACCTCGGCAGGACGCGGATCCACCTCGGCCACTCCGGGCGGGACGCGGAAGCGCACCTTGAGACGGCGCTTGCCGAGTTCCGGGCACTCGGCGAACGGTGGGGCATGTCGTTCGCCCTGACCGAGCTGGCGGATCGCATCGCCACGCGCGGCGAGTTCGCCGCCGCGTGCGAGTACCTGGAACAGGCGATCGCGGTCGTGACCGAGGTCGGTGCCATCGAGGACGCCATCCGGATCCGGTCGCGACAGGCGCAAATGTACTGGCTGCTCGGTGACGAGGACGCCGCTGCGGCCGCCATCACCGAGGCGGAACGGCGCGCCCAACGGGTCACCTGGCCGGAAGCGCTGGTGGAGCTGGCCCTGTCGAAGGCGGAACTCGCTCGCTGGCGAGGCGACGCCGAGGAGGCTCACCGGCAACTCGACATCGCGACGACCTTGCTCGGCGACAAAGCGGAGAACGTCCGCGCGGGGACGCACGACCTGCTGGGCTACCTCGCCGACGATCTCGGCGAGTCCCGCAAGCACCGCGAAGCGGCCTGGCAGGCGGCGGCCGAAGGGGGATACGCGCCCACGATCGCGCAGGTACTCGTCGGGGTCGCGGACCTGGCACTGCGCCGTGACCAGTACGAGCAGGCCGCGCGGCTGCTCGCGGCGAGTGCCGGCGTGCTCGGACTGCCGGATCGTGCCAACCCGGATGTGGCCCGGATCGAGCAGGCCGCGCGGAACCGCCTCGGCGACACGCGGTTCGCCGAGGCGGCTCGGGAGGGTGCGGAGACGAGCAGGGATCAGCTTGTCGAGGTCACGCTCGCTTCGTGAACGTGGCGCGCGCCCACAGGTAGCCGAGGAGAGCGATCCCGGCGCACCAGGCGATGGCGATGATCGCGTCGCCGGCGTCCGGTGCTCCGTTGAGCAACCCGCGGATGGTCTCGATGATCGGTGTGAAGGGCTGGTACTCCGCGAACTGCCGGAGGCCCGGCCCCATCTTCTCCGCCGGCACGATCGCGCTGCTGAAGAACGGCAACATGATCAGCGGCACCGAGGCCAGGCCCGCCGTCTCCGGGGACTTCGCCGCCATGCCCAGCGCGATCGTGAGCCAGCCCGCCGCGAAACCGAGCAGCACGACGATGCCGGCCACGCCGAGCCAGTCGAGGAAATCCGCCGCTGGGCTGAAACCCAGCAGGAAGGCAACCCCGAGCAGGGCTGCGATGGCGACCAGGTTGGTCAGCAGGCTGGCGACGACGTGCCCGGTCAGCACCGCGCCACGGGAGACGTCCATGACCTTGAACCGGCTGATGATGCCCTTCGTCATGTCGGAGTTCACCGCCGTCGCGGTGGACCCCAGCCCGTAGCAGACCGCCATCAGCAGCATTCCTGGTGTCGCGTAGTCGATGTAGTCGACACCGACGTTGAACGCGTCTCCCATCATGTACACGAACATGAACAACATCAGGATCGGCATCAGGACGGCGTTGAACACCGAGGTCGGGTTGCGGGCGATGTGCTTGAAGTTGCGGCGCAACATCACCGTCGAAGGGGACTGGGTGCTCATTTCGCGGCCCCCGTGGGGTGGCCCGTCAAGGCGAGGAAAACCTCGTCGAGGTCGGGTGTGTGCACGGAGAACTCCTCGGCGCTGAGCGAGTACTCGTCGAGCCGGCCCAGCAGCGCCCACAACGATTTCGTCCCGCCGTCGCTGGGCACCCGCAGGACCAGCGCTTCGTGGTCGCGAGTGGAGTCGGGGAAGAGCCGCGCGGCCGCGTCGAGTTGGGACGCGGTGCCGAACCGGAGCCGGACGTGCGTCCCGGGGAGCCGGCGTTTGAGGTCGTCGGGAGTGCCGTGGGCGACCAGGCGGCCCTGGTCGAGCACCGCGATCCGGTCGGCGAGCTGATCGGCTTCCTCGAGGTACTGGGTGGTGAGGAAGATGGTCACCCCGTCGGCCACCAGGTCGCGGATGATTGACCACATCGTGCGACGGCTGCGCGGGTCCAGTCCGGTCGTCGGCTCGTCCAGGAAGATGATCCGCGGGTTGCCGACGAGCGTCATCGCCAGGTCGAGCTTCCGGCGCATACCGCCGGAGTAGGTCGACGCTGGCTTGCCAGCCGACTCCACCAGATCGAACCGTTCCAGCAGTTCCGCGACGACCCGCCCGCCGTTCTCGGCCGGCACCCGGCTCAGATCCACCATCAGCCGCAGGTTCTCCTGCCCGGTCAGCAGCTCGTCCACCGCCGCGAACTGACCGGTGACCCCGATGACCGCGCGCACCGCCTTTGCCTCGGTCGCGATGTCGTGTCCGGCCACGCGTACCGTGCCGCCGTCGGCCTTCATCAACGTGGTCAGCACGTTCACCGTCGTCGTCTTGCCCGCCCCGTTCGGGCCGAGCAGGGAGAAAACCGTGCCCGCCCGAACGTCGAGATCGATCCCGTCGAGCACGACCTTGTCCCCAAAAGTCTTGCGCAGCCCGGAAACCGCGATCGCTGAACCGCTCACGGCGTTTCCGTCCAGGTGACCGGCAGCTCGTGGACGCCGTAGATGCGCATTTTGGTCCTGAGCTTCACCTCGTCGGCTGGGATGGCGAGTTCGAGGGTCGGGAAGCGGCGCAGCAGCCCTTCGAAACCGGCGCGCATCTCGACGCGGGCCAGTTGCTGGCCGAGGCATTGGTGGATGCCGTGGCCGAAGGACAGGTGCCCGCGGGCTTTGCGGCGCACGTCCAGGGTGTCGGGATTGTCGAAGCGCTGAGGGTCGTGGTTGGCGGCCAGCAGCGAGACGATGACGGTCGACCCCTCGCCGATCTTTTCGCCGCCGAGCTCGAGATCCTCGCTGGCGTAGCGGAAGAAGACGTCGGCGATGGACAGGTAGCGCAGGAGCTCCTCGACGGCGTCGGGCATCAGATCCGGGTTGGCACGCAGGTCGGCGAGCTGCTCGGGGTGCTCCAGCAGCGCGAAGGTGCCGAGGCCGAGCATGTTGGCGGTGGTCTCGTGGCCCGCGAGCAGCAGCAGGAAGCCGATGCCGGTCAGCTCCTCGATGCTGAGGTCCTCGTCGCGGGCCAGGTCGGACAGGATGTCCTCGCCGGGCTCGGCGCGTTTGCGCGTGACCAGTTCGGCCAGGAACGTGCTCAGTTCGGTGTAGGCGGCGATCTTCTCCTCGAACGGCAGCTCGGTGTTCAAGAACCTGTTGGTGTTGACCTGGAAGTTCTCCCGGTCGGTGTAGGGGACCCCGAGCAGTTCGCAGATCACCAGTGACGGCACCGGCAGCGCGAACTCCTGGACCAGGTCGACCGGCGGCGTCAGGCGCGCCAGCTCGTCCAGTTGCCGCTCGACGATGTCGTTGATGCCCTCTTCGAGCTGCTTCATGCGTTTGACGGTGAAGGCGCCGGTGAGCTTGCGCCGCAGCCGGGGGTGGTCCGGCGGGTCCATGGCGATGAACATGCCCGGCGGCTGCGGGGACGGTTCGGTGACGACGGGCATGCCGGGGATCTCGAACGGCTCGTGGAGCACGCCGAGGTCCTGGCGGGAGCTGAACCGGGTGTCGGCCATGAGCTGGCGGACCGCGTCGTAACCGGTGACGAGCCAGCCCTCGTGCCCGTCGGGGAAGACCATCGGACTGACCGGGCGAGCCTCTCGCAGCCGGGTGACCTCGCGGGGCGGGACGAAGGGACCCGCGTCGCGCTCGGTGGGAAGGCCATGCGGGACGGGCGGCGTTTCAGACATCGGGTTCCTCTCGTGGCGGTTGTTAACGGCCACGATTGCCGCCCGGACGGACATCCGGCTGACACGGCCCTGACACCGGCCACCCGGAGACGCGAGGCGAGTGCCCCTAGACGCTTGCGGACCTGGTCAGATCTTGGGTAGCCAGCGGGACTTGGCTGCTTCATGGTGGTCGTCGAGCGCTGCCGGGTCTGGCATGAGGTGGGTTGGAATCGCGAGCTTTCTGCCGGCAAGTGGCCCGTAGGTGGCGTGTCCGCGCAGGTTCGGGGCGACGACGATCGTGTTGCTCGAGGTGTCGATTGCGAGCAGCCCAGCGTCGAAGAGGTTGTGAATGTCCGACCGGAGCAGCAGTCCTTCGCTGCGCTTGTGGCTCTCATGTTCGGCAAACGCCCTGAGGTGTGCCGCTTGCAGCACCTCCTTCGGCGCCGGGCCGGTGACGGCGCAGGTCAGGCCGTACTTTTCCAGCAAGCCGGCGCGAAACTTCCGCTGGCCGCGGCGGACCTTGACCAGCGAGGTGCGCCGGCCGCCGGTCCAGGAGACGTTGTCGTCCTCGGTTTCGTCAGGATCTGATGTCGGCGCAGCCGCCGTTGCGGTGCCGAGCTTGACAAGGCGAAACCTCCAAATGCGGAAGCCGTCCTGCGCACGGGTCTCCGGCCAGACCTCGGTGACTCCGTAGAGGCCGTCATACCGATAGCCGCTCGGCGGCGAGTACTGCTTGGCGCCGTTCGAGCCGCGGATCACTCGAACGGGCTGTCGCTGCTCGTAGGCTCGCTTCAGGCCCGCGTTGCCCAAAACCAGTTTCTGGTCGGCTACGTGCCGCGTGCGCGAGTTCGGGTCGCGGCCGCCTTGCCCGGTGTAGATGATCTCGTCACCGGCGTCGCGATCATCGGCGTACCCGCCGTTCACCACGATCGAGTCAGAGCCGTCCTTGCCCCCGGAGATGCCCCCTTGCGAAGCGCGGTGCACGCCAGCCGCGTTCATCGCGTCGTAGTCAGGGAACGCGTCGCCGACGGACACCCCCGAGATTTCCCCATACCGAAGTCCACTTGCCACGAGAAGGAAGGCTACGGGCCGCGGTGTCCAGGCCGGATCTCAGGCTGCCAAACACTTTGTTCGATCCAGCGGGAACAGGCGCAGGAACTCAAGTGACCGTCGCCCTTGTCAATGAGCGGGCACCGACACGCAGACCATTGTGGTGTCCTCGATGGCCTCGACGACCCCGGGCGCCTGCTCCGGAACGTGCACGAAGTCGCCTGCGCGCACTGTCACGGCGTCGCTCCCGGCGCCCACTCGTAGCGCTCCGCTGAGGACCACCCAGACCTCCGCGTAGGAGGCCGGCAGGTCGGCGTGCGCTCCCGCGTGGAAGAACGACGTGTAGGCGCTCATCGACGTGCCGGCCTCTTTGCCGAGGGCGGGTGCGATGAGGATCTGGTCGCCGAAGCGGACGGCGTCGTCGCCGATCGCCGAGCTGAACTTGCGGGCCCGCGAGGGCGTGACAGCCATGTCGAAACCTCACTCCCCACGAGTGGTCAGGCGTCGAGCTCGGTCGCGGCGACGGCGTGCACGGGTGGGGCCTGGATCCCGAGCTCCCGCGCGATGGCTGGGATCTCAGGGTCCGCGAGGAACTTGTCGTAGTCCTTCGTGTCCCAGTCGAAGACGGACCACACCCGGTGCGCGTCGTCGGGATCGAAATAGACCCGAGCGCCCCGGCAGCCGTGCTCTCGCCGCTTCTCCGCGCCGACGGTCTCGAAGACGTGCAGGAACCGATCTGGGTCGGCAACCCTGGCGATGGTGACGATCACTACCTGCTCCTCAGCGCCGTGGACGACTTCCACCAGTCGATCAGAACCGTAAAACCTCGACTCGGATCGAGGTCAAGCGCCGGCTTGACACATTCCGATATGGGCATATGATTGCCGCCATGGCACGAGCAGCGACGACGTCGGACGCGTTCAACGCGATCGCCGAGCCGCAGCGCCGGGACATCCTGGCGCTGCTGCGGGCGGGTGAGCGGCCGGTGACCGACCTGGCCCAGGAGCTGGGGATGAGCCAGCCGCGGGCGTCCAAGCACCTGCGGGTGCTCCGGGAGGTCGGGTTGGTGCGGGACCGCAAGGCAGGCAAGCAGCGCCTGTACGGCCTGGACGCCCGCGGGCTGCGGCCGGTCCACGAGTGGGTCGGCGGGTTCGAGCGGTTCTGGAACGAGAGTTTCGACCGGCTGGACAACTACGTGCAGGACCTGAAGCAGACACGACAGGAGGAATGACCGATGGCAGGGGCAAGGCAAGAAGCGCGGGCAGAGCCGGTGACGGCCGACCGGGAGATCGTGCTCTCCCGGGTCATCGACGCCCCGCGGGAGTTGGTGTTCGAGGCGTTCACCGAGGTGCGGCACCTGTCGCAGTGGTGGGGTCCGGAGGGGTTCACCACCACAACGCGGTCCTTCGAGTTCCGCGTCGGCGGGGAGTGGAACTTCGTGATGCACGGACCGGACGGGACGGACTACCAGGAGTGGATCTCCTGGACCGAGCTCGCGCCGCCGGAGCGGATCGAGTTCATCCACGGTGAGTCCCGCGATGACCCGAACGCTTTCGAGTCGATCCTCACGTTCGCGCCCGACGGTGCGGCGACCCGGATCGAGATGCGCACGGTGTTCCCCACCAAGGAACTGCGCGACGAGGCGGCCGAGAAGTACCACGCGATCGAGGGCGGCCAGCAGACCCTGAGCAACCTGGCTGCCTACGTCACCGAGATCGTTCGGAAGGGAGCGGAGGACTGATGGCCGGGAAGGTGTTCTTCAGCGTGTCGATGTCGCTGGACGGGTTCATCGCCCCCGAGTCCATAGCGGACTTGATGGGGCGGCAGTGGATGGAACTGCAGCGGTGGGTCTTCCCGCAGCGGTTCTTCCGGGAGAACCTGAAGCTCGGCGGGGGCGGCGAGGAAGGGCGCGACAACGACATCGTGCGGGAGACGTTTGAGCGCACCGGCGCGAGCGTGATGGGCAAGCGCATGTTCGACGCCGGCGAGCCCGCTTGGCCGGAAGAGGCACCGTTCCACACCCCGGTCTTCGTTGTGACACACGAGAAGCGCGACCCCTGGGAGCGGCCAGGTGGGACCACGTTCCACTTCGTGAACGACGGCATCGAGTCCGCGCTCGACCAGGCCCGTGCGGCCGCCGGCGACCGGGACGTCCGCATCGCGGGCGGCGGTGCGACGATCCTGGAGTACGTGAACGCCGGCCTGATCGACGAATTTTCGATCGCGTTGTCGCCCGTGCTGTTCGGCTCCGGAATCCGCCTGTTCGAGGGCGTGGACGCGGGCCGCGTTGCCCTGGAGCCGGTCCGCGCGGAGCCCTCCCCGAGGGTGACGCACCTGACCTACGCCGTGCACCCGCGGTAGCCGCGCCTCGGAGCTCATTTCCGTGGCCTTTCTTCAAGGGTGAAGGACGACCTTGATGGCTCCGGAGGCCCGGTCACCCGCCACGCGGAAGGCCTCTGCGGCGTCGTCGAGGGGGAAGCGGTGGGTGATCACCGTCCGCGCGATCTCGGGGTTGCCGGCGAGCAGCGCTGCGGCCTGTTCGGTGTCGCGGATGCCGTTGTGCCTGCTGTAGGCGATGGAGTGGACGTAGGTGAGCTCCTTGACCAGGCTGACGATGCCCGAGATGGGAACGGTGTGCTGGTATACCCCCAGCAGCACGACGCGACCGCCGGGGCGTGCGAGTTCGGCACACCGGGCGAGGCCGGCTTCGGTGCCTGCGGCGTCGATCACCACGTCGTAGGCGCCGGTCACCGAGCCGGCGTCCAGGCGTTCGGCCGCGATCCTTTGCTGCTTGTGGCGCACCTCGACATCGACGTCGAAGCCGTGCTGCCGGGCCGTTGCCGCAGCCAGCAGCCCGATGCTGCCGCCGCCGACGACCGCCACCCGTTCCCCTGGCTCGAGTGCGGCGCTGCGGACACCGTGCCCGGCCACCGACGCCGGCTCCACCAGGCAGGCGTCGCGCACGTCCAGGCCGGGTGGGAGCGGAACGAGCATGTTCTCGGGAACCGTTGCGGCATCGCACATGCCGCCGTCTCGGAAGATGCCGAGCGTGCCGTGCTCCGGGGCGTTGCATCGCTGGACGTGGCCAGTGCGGCATTGGTCGCATTCTCCGCAGTAGACCGTGGGTTCGACGGCGTAGGACCGGCCGTCGACGGTGGTGCCGGCGAATTCGTGGCCATAGATGTAGCCCTGCACGCCGCTGGTCGCGAAGTTGACGTCGGTCCCGCAGACACCCATCGAGGCGATGGCGAGGCGGACTCCGGGGCCTGCCGGCTCGTCGGCCTCGGTCACGAGGATGCCCTGAGCGGTGTTTCGGATGGCGCGCACGCTGTTCCCCTCCATATACTGCTATGCGAACAACGTTAACTTATACTAAGTGATAGGTGTTCGCATAGTGTCTATCCTTGTCTGGCGCGCGAATCGATGACGACAACCGGGGCACCGCGGCCGGGAACAGCGGCCTGGTGGCTTGCCAGGGAGCGGGAACCCGCGCGGCAGCGTCGGCGCCGATCGCTGACCCTCGATGGCATCCTCGATGCGTCGATGGCCCTGCTCGATGCGCGCGGGGCCGCCGCGCTGACCATGCGCAACGTCGCCGAGGCGCTCGGCTGCACGCAGGCGTCGCTCTACCGTCACGTGCGCAACCGTGAGGAACTGGTGACGCTGCTCGTCGACCGAGCGGTCAGCGTGGCGAGCTCGGTTCCGCCCGACAACGCGGATTGGGCCGAGAAGGCGGCGTGGTCCGCACGCCTGTTCCGCGAGCACCTGCGCCGGCATCCCGGCGTGGCTTCGCTCCTTCGCGGGACCGAGCGGCTCGGTCCCAACTCACTGGCCGGGGTGGAATACGCCCTCGAACTGTTCATCGGCGCGGGTCTTGGCCCCAGACTCGCCTACGCCGCCGCATCGTCGCTGGCCACCTTCGTCATCGGCTCGGTGCACTTCAACCTCGGACTCGACGCACAGGATCCAGAAGAGAGCCGTCACCGGCGACAGCTGTATCGCTCGCGAGACGCCGCGGCCTTTCCGCTGCTCGTCCAGCACGCCGAGATTCTCGCGGACGTCGGTAGCGACGACCAGTTCGAAGCCGGCCTCAACGCGTTGCTCACCGGGTTCCGCGCCCTGATCGAGCACGCGGACGTAACACGCGACTAGGCCGGCGCGGCCCTGCTGATATCCGTCGGACACCCGCCGTGGCGGAAGGACGTCGATGCGAGAAAAGACCTGGCTGAGACCTGGGACGACCGGCATGGCGGTGCTACTGGGCCTGTGGCGGACCACCGGCGGTTCGAGGGAATCCCCTTCGCCTCCCGCCCACCGGCCCGTTGCGGTGGGGCTCGCCCCAGCCCGCGAGGCCGTGGACAGCGCCGCGCGATGCGACCGAGCCCGGCAGCCTCTGTGCACAAAGTGCTTCCCTCGGCACTCCTAGTGAGGCCGAAGACTGCCTGTACCTCAACGTGACGACCGCGCGCCGGAGCGACGGCAAGAAGTTGCCGGTGCTCGTCTGGGTCCACGGCGGCGGTTTCCAGAGTGGTGCCGGTTCCCACTACGACGCCGGGAAGATGGCCGTGCGCCCGGCAATTTCGGCCTCGAGGACCAGCAGGCCGCGCTGGGCTGGGTCCAGCGGAACGCCTCCGCGTTCGGCGGCGACGCGCGGAACGTGACGGTATTCGGTCAGTCGTCGGGGTCCCGGAGCGTCTGCGGCCTGCTGACGTCACCCGGTTCGGCGGGGATGTTCCACCGGGCGATCATGCAGAGCGAGCCCTGCACCCAGGTGGACTGGCCGACCGCCGACGCGACACCCGACCCCGATCCGCCCGGGTTTCCCCGCCCACGGACCAAAGCGGAGCAACACGGACTGTCCCTCGCAGACAGTCTCGGCTGCGCCGATCCGGCGAAGGCCGCATCCTCGGCCAGTCCGGTCCGAGGAGAGATTCCGGTGGCGAGCAGGACCACGTCGGCGTCCAGCATCGGTACGAGATCGGTGCGCACCCGATGCCCAGCGTCGATCCCGAGCAGCTTCGTACCGGTCAGCACGCTGACTCCTTCGGACTTGAGCCAGCGGAGGATCTCGGTACCCGCTTCCTCGCCGAGCCTTTCCCGCTGTGGCAGCGCCTCGGGGCACAGCACGGTGACCTGCGGACCCAGCCGGCTGAGGGACACCGCCGCCTCGCAGCCGATGAACCCGGCCCCGACCACGAGCACGCTGCGGCCGCCCCTGGCCGCCGCGCGCAGCTCCCGCGCGCTTTCGGCGGAGCGCAGCGTGCGGACCTCGGCGTGCTCCGCTCCCGGCACCGAAGGTCGTTTCGGCTCGCGCCGCTCGCGAGGAGACAGCGGGAGTACGCCACCGTCTCACCGGCGGCGGTCGTGACGGTCCGTGCGCCGGTGTCCCATGCCGTTACCGGGTCCTCCAGTGAGATGTCGATCCCGCGCTCGGTGTAGAAGGACGGCTCTTCGAGCGGGAGTTCCCCGTCGCCTGCTTCGTCGCGCAGGAATTCCTTCGACAGCGGTGGCCTCGCGTACGGGGCTTCCCTGTCGGCGGTGAGCATGCGGATCTCGCCGACAAGGCGGCGGGGCACGGGCTTCCCGACGGCCAGCAGGGGGCCGTCGATCACGGGCTCGCGAGCGGATGGAGGTCGTTCAGGAGAGGGCGACCCAGCGTAGCCAGCCACGGTCGGCACCCGCCGCGGTCAGCAGTGCGGCGAGCACCCCGGTGGCCCCGGAGAGCAGGCTCTGGTCCGTGTCACCCAGCCGCACGATCTCCGGCAGCCGTTCGCGCAGGAACCCGTCCAGCCGTTCGCGCAGTACCGCGGCGGGGGAGAACGATGCTTGCCGGTCGAACGCGTCGGCTACCAGCAGGATCCCGGCCGCGCCGTGGCAGATGGCCAGTGCGTCGCCGGTCCGTTCGGTGTCGAGGTGCCGGCAAGCATCGTAGGCGTCGCAAAAGGTCCGGATGGCCGCCAGCGCGGCGTCGCATAAGGAGCGGCCTTCGTCGAAGCCGGCTCGGCGCAGGGCGCATCCCGCGGTCCACAGGGCCCAGCTGATGCCGGGGTTTCCGTAGCACCATGCCTGCCTGCGCACGACACCGAGCGCAGGACTGCCCGGTTCGGGCAGGCGGGCCCGCCACGACACCACCCCGAGTTCGTCGACCTCCTGGTGGCGGTACAGCCAGGAGGCCAGGTTCCTGATGGCGGGGAGGGTGCCCGGTGCCTGCCGGTCGGACACCATGCTGAGCGCGGCGAGCGTGCCGGCGACACCGTGGGCGAGACCGGTGATCACCGCACCCTGCGTCCAACCCAGTAGCGGGTGTCCTGCGTGCGCGCCGATCCGGAAGCCGGTTAGCCGGGGATCGGCCGCCAGCTCGGCCAGGTGCCTTGCCATCGGCGTCGGCTCACCGGTCGTCAGCGCGAGAAGCGCACCTGCCGGGCCGCTGACCAGGTCGTAGTCGGTGAAGCCGACCTCGCTGGATCGCCAGTGCTGCTTGGCGGTGCGAAGGGCGGCCGCGGTGCGTTCCGCGGCCGGGGTGACATCGGTGTGCACGCTGGAGATCAGCCGCATTCCGGCCAGCACGCCGGCGAAGCCGCCGTGCAGCGCCGGGCCGCGGCAGTGGACGCTCCCGCGCAGCCAGGCGCGCATCGCGTCGTGACTCACCCGATGTTGCGCGATGGACGCTACCGGGTTCTGTGCGACCAGTGTCGCGAGTACGGCCGGTCCGAGGTCGGGCGCGGCCGTACTCGCGTTCTGCCGTGCGATCCAGGAGGTGAGTACCGCGCCGGCGGCCGTCAGCAGCTCCCGGGAGGTAGCGCGGCCCTGATCAGCCGTCTGCGTGGTCATCCTCGCTGGTCGCCCGACCCGGTCACCAGCAGTGGTACCAGGACCACGGGCCACAGCCGTAACTACAGAGCAGCAATGACGGAGTTTCGGCGTTGTCTACGGTGCTGAGCTGGTTGATCTGGGTGTCGAGCTGGTCGACCAGGCTGTCCAGTTCGGACAGTTCCAATGTGGATTCCATGTGGTTCTCCTTCTCTTGTTCATTTCCCCACCGGTTGCGGTGGTGCCAGGGAGCTGTCCGAGCGTGGCCGGGGCAGCATCGGGTTTTCCGTGGTGGTGACTTCGTGCCAGGCCGCGACCGCCTGTGTGGCGAGCCGCGCCGGGCTGGTGGTGAGCGGCAGCCGGATCAGCAGTTGGGCGGCGAGTTGGGCGCCGTGTTCGTCGAGCACCGGCAGCCGGCCGGGGGCGGGCAGCATTTCCTCCAGGACGAGTCGGGAGACGGCGGGGTCGTCGAGCAGCCGGTCGAAGATCCGCAAAGCCGCGAGGCTGTCCAGGTCGACCGGCCGGGATCGGCGGCCGCCGTCGGCACGGACGAGGTTCCAGCGTGGTGCTCCGGTGGCCGGCCGCAGGTTCGCCAGCGCACGGGCTCGTGCGCCGAAGTCCGCGCCCGGCCGGGGAAGCAGGTCGCGCCCGACTCGCACTGAGCCAGGTGCGACTACCAGCTCGCCGTCCAGCAGGAGCCGGGGCGTGCCGGCCCGCAGGGGGAACACCGCGGTGGGATCCCCGAACAGCCGCGGGGTGGCCAGCCTGCTCGCCGGTGCCGCGGCGGTGAGCAGCGGGACCAGCGTGTCCCAAGGGGGTGGTGGTCGCCGGGTGGCGTGGTAGACCGGCCACAGCAGACCGCCGTCGAGGTCCTCGGCGATCACCCGCCCTTCGTGGCGCCGCAAAGTGATGCGCTCCAGCGGGAGGTACCGGCGCGCGTTCGCGTGGTCGTCCAGGTAGGTGGACGGATCGGCGTCCCCGGTCCAGGTGCGGGTGTAGCAGGGGCGGCGAACGGTGTTGGCGCCTTGATGGCCTTGCGGGGGCACCAGGATCTCGACGAACTCGGCTTCGCCTTCGGCCGCGGTCGCTTCGAGGAACGCGCGGTAGTCGTCGACCTGCCGAACCTGGCCGTGCAGGGCACGCAGCGCGCCGGCGAACCGGGCGTCGACCACTCCGGCCGGCACCACGGCCTCCAGCACGGCCAATGGCTTCCGCAGCGGCCGGAGCAGGCAGTCCACCGGCCATCGTGGCCGGGCGGCGGGCGGTGCGCCGATTTCGTCCAGCACCGTCCGGTCGATGTCGATCTCGGCGGCGCCGTCCTGTGCCGTGAGCCAGTCGCACAGCCGCTGGTAGGCGGTACCGGGCCGGGGCCTCGGCCAAGAGGAGCTCGGTGGCTCGACCGGTTCGGTCTCGTGGTCGCGAAGAAACTCCGCGAAGATCTCCGTGACCGGCCGAGGGTGCGCACCGACCAGCTGGAGCGCTGGGTGCGGCTGGTCGTGCCCGCCGTGGGCCAGCACTTCGGCGAGCCGGTTCGCCTGCGCTAGTAGTTCGGGCAGCCTGGCCGCGGCGGTGGCCGAGACATGGCCGCTCACCCGGCGATAGACGTCCGCGAAGCCGGATCCGGTGGCCTCGCCGCTGGGGTTTGCGGTCCAGCTCTCCAGTCTGCCGACCGGTTCCGCCGAAATCTGCACTACTCCGAGCCGGACCAGGTGGTGCAGGAAGTCCCGCAGTACCGTCCGGCTCCGCTCGTCCGCCGCGGGCACCAGCCGGGCCAGCACTTCGGTGGCCCGCAAGGCGCGGGCACCCAACACGCGGCGAACCGCGTCCACCGCCGGGGTCAGCCGTACGAGGATCTGGCGCATGCCGTCGGCGCTGTCGTGGTCGGCCACCCGGCAGCACAGCCGGTCGCCTTCCACCCAGCTCGGTGCGGCCAGGCTCAGCCATGCCTCCGGCAGGCCGGCCTCGGCGGCGAGTGCGCGCCGGTCGCCCTGGATGTTGCTCAGCCGGTGCACCGCGAACTCGCCGACCGTGAGCTCGTCGACCAGCGTGTCCATCGGCCCCGGTGCGAGGTCCACCAAGGCGACCTGGCCGAGCCAGCCGCGTGGGGTGCTCTTCAACGCGGCCCGGGACAACAGCCGCAGCAGGTAGTCGGCGCGCTTGCGCATCCGCTTGCCGGTCCATCGCTCTCCCGCGGCGAGCCGGCCGCGGATCTCGCCGATCAACGCCGGGGCGGTCGCCGTCATCATGCGCCGGACGGCTTCGTCGCCGGTGACCAGTTCCCAGGGGAGTTCGAGCAGCCGTCGCTCCGCGTTGTCCAGCGCGGCGAGCAGTTCGCCGTCCCTGGTGACCAGCTCGGTCGACCAGGCGCCGGCCAGCAGCAGATCGGTGCCCAGATCACCGGACGCGCCCAGTGTGCGTCCGGCGGCGGCGAGTCGCGTGCACGATCCCCGGTCGACGAACTCACCGCGGTGCAGCCGCCTGCGCAGCTCGATGGCCGAACGCCGCAGGGCGGTCGTGAGGTGGGGCTGCGGGACGAGCTCCTGGCCGACGCGGTCGGCGAGTGCCTTCGTGAAGTCCCGGTAGGCGGCCTCGGCACGGATCTGGGACCGCACCTGATCGAACAGCTCCGGGCTGCCGGCGGCGGCCGGCACCGCGGCCGGGAGGCCGGCGACCCGCAGCAGGGCGGTGGTCCCGGCTGTACCGCTTGCCGGACGGTCAACGGACATGGTCGGCCACCCTGGCCAGCGACTCGGTGATCAGCACCTGTCTGCCGAAGCTCAACGCCGCCCTGTTCCAGTGGAAGACGACGTAGTGGGCGGCGGCCTGACGTGGTCCGATGCTGGCCTGGTCACCGCTGAAGTACTCCGTCCACCACTGGCGCAGCAAGGGCCTGGCCTGCTCGGCATGTCGTTCGGCCAAGTGCCGGGCGTGCTCGGGTACCGCCCGTGCCAGTTCGCCGGGCCGGCTCCAGCAGCGGAGGAACTCCGCGGCAACGTCCGCTGTGCCGTCCGCCGCGCCGCTGGGCCACCGCCGTCCCGCCTCGCGCACCCTGGCCCACACGTCGCGGTCCTCCCCGGCGTCGCCCCGCAGTTCCTCGAAGACCGTGCGCAGCATCAGCAGGGACAGTGCCCACGAGGGACAGCCGTCCGGCCTGGTGTGCTGGTCCAGCCAGGTCAGGGAGTCCACCGTGAACAGTCGGTGCGCCCAGGACATCGAGGCGGGGCCGCCGAAGAGGTGCATTTCGGGTTCGTACACCGCCGGGCGTATTTCGGTGACCAGTCCTGCTTCGCGCCATTCCCGGACGCGCTGGTGCAACGCTGTCTTCAGCGCGTCCGTATGCCCCACGGCCGGTGCGAAGCGCAACCGCAGGCCGGGCGGCTTGTGCATGAAAAAGAAATCGGAGATTTCCCCGTGGGCAAGCCATTCGCGGGCCAGGGACGCTACTTCCGGGTAAAGCAGGCGTGCCTGACCGGCACCCGGCGCCAATCCCAGCTGCACCCACGCCTCACCGCTGGCGGCCGCCAAGGCGGCCGCGCCCGCGGTGAGGAACGTCCGGTGTGCCTCCGCGAGGCCGGTGGTGTCCTTGCCGTCCGACAACGCCGTGATGCAGTCGGACAGGAACTCGACCATCGATACCGAATGGCCACGCAAATGCATCGCCGTTGGCACCACCATCTTATCTTTCCCCTCGGAGCTCGGAGCGGATTCCGCTGCGGTGGATCTGCGGCCTCAGCCCATGGTGATCCCTCCGTCGTGCTTGGAGAACGGCCGTCGCCACGATGTACCCGATGTGTTGGCGCGGCTGGAAAAAGCTTGCACTTTTCGGAAACCCGACGGATGCGCGCCAACCAGCAACGATAGAGATCACATTCGATGATGGGCATTAATCAGCCCTGGGTTCCATCACCCTGGCGAATTACGGCGTCCCGATCGGTGGCCGTTTCAGTGTTGTGTATCTGCCATTCGGGCAGCCCGGTCACTCAGTGCCGGTGATCCGGCCGGAATCGGTGCGCGCGGGAGGGGACATGGCAACCCAAGCGGTGGATGTGGTCCACCGGCCGGTGGACCGGTGCGCACTCCGAGCAATGTGCTGCCCGTACCGCGATACTCCTGCCGGACGGGCGGTGCTTCCGCGGTCCGGCCACACGGGCGTGCCCAGCGCCGGCAGGGGCCTTGACGACTGTCGCGTCAACGCCCCTGCGCGAGCGTAGGCGTCTACGCGCTGCGGCCAGGGTTGAGCTTGCGGGCGAGGCGTTCGGGCCTGGGCCAGCGGACCTGGGTGGCCCAGCCGAGCTTCTCGAACATCCAGATGATGCGCGCGGACATGTCGAGCTGGCCGCGGCGGACGCCGTGGCGTGCGCCGGTGGGGTCGGCGTGGTGGGAGTTGTGCCAGGACTCGCCCATGGAGGCGATGGCCAGTGGCCAGAAGTTCGCGGACTTGTCCCTGGCGGTGAAGGGCCGGTCGCCGATCATGTGGCAGAGCGAGTTGACCGACCAGGTGACGTGGTGCAGCAGCGCGACGCGGACCAGGCTGGCCCAGAAGAACGCGGTGAGCGCGCCTTGCCAGGACAGGGTCGCGAGTCCGCCGATGAGGGCGGGTGCGAGCAGGGTGGCCACGGTCAGTCCGGGAAACCAGCGGTTGACCCTGGTGATGTCGGGGTCGGCGAGCAGATCGGGGGCGAAGCGTTTCGCGTTGGTCTGTTCGCGCTGGAACAGCCAGCCCATGTGGGCGTGCCAGAAGCCCTTGGCCAGTGCGGCCGGGCTGGTGCCGAACCGCCAGGGGGAGTGCGGGTCGCCGTCGCGGTCGGCGTAGGCGTGGTGACGGCGGTGGTCGGCGACCCAGCCGATCACCGGGCCTTGCATGGCCATGCTGCCGGTGACGGCGAGGGCGATGCGCAGGCCGCGCTTGGCCTTGAACGCGCCGTGCGTGAAGTGGCGGTGGAACCCGACGGTCACGCCGAGGCCGGTCAGGAAGTAGAAGCCGAGGGCGAGGCCGACGTCGAGCCAGCCAAGCCCCCAGCCCCAGGCGATGGGCACGGCGGCGGCGAGTGCGAGTAGCGGGACGATGGTGAACAGCTTGACGAGGAAGCTCTCGGTTGAGCTCTTTTCGCCCGACAGCATGGGTTCCGCGCTCGTGCGAGGTTCCTTGGCCGCTCGCTCCAGGGTGGTGGTCATGATCGATCTCTCCGGTAACTGAACTTCGTCGCCGGGGTCTGGGGCGATCGTTGAGGGAGTAGCCGTCTCACGGCGGGCTAAACCCGTGACTACGGTGGGTGATGTGGCTGGTACGGAAGGGCCGGGCACCGTGCGGTGTCCCGGCCACTCCCTGGTCAGGCGATCAGACCGCGCGTACGCCGCTGGCCTGCGGCCCCTTGGGGCCCTGGGCCAAGGTGAACTCGACGTACTGGTTCTCCTCGAGACTGCGGAAGCCCGCGCCCTCGATCTCGGAGTAGTGCACGAACACGTCGGGTCCGTCCTCGCGGGCGATGAAGCCGAAGCCCTTTTCCGCGTTGAACCACTTCACGGTTCCTTGAGTCATAGCTGTTTCCTTACAGGTGTTCATTCGCGGGGCGGCGGTCGCCGCACCCGGGCCGGACTGTCAGACGACTACTTCTCCGGCTTGTCCTGCAAGAAAAAGAAGTGGAACGCCCGCAACGTTCTTGGCGAGCGTGCACGAAACACGAACACATAAAACCAACGACCACTCCGTACAACCACGTCGGTGCCGGATTCGTTCCCGGCAGGCGCCCGGGGTGGGCCGGGTCACCGCGTCCCGGCGAAGGTGTCGAGGTCGTGGCTGAGCCGGTCCGAGGGGTCGCCGCGGTCCCGCTCGTCTAGCAACTGTTGAGGGTGAAGCCCAGGTTCGTGGTGCGGGAGGAGTGTCGGTGAGCAGGCCCCTCTATCAGCTGAAGGCGGAGTTCTTCAAGACTTTGGGGCACCCGGCGCGGATCCGGGTGCTGGAGCTGTTGTCGCAGCGGGAGCACGCGGTGGCGGAGACGCTGCCCGAGGTCGGGATCGAGCCGGCGAACCTGTCCCAGCAGTTGGCGGTGCTGCGACGGGCGGGTCTGGTGGTGACCCGTAAAGAGGGCTCGACGGTGCTCTACGCGTTGACCAGCACGCAGGTGGCCGATTTGCTGGCGGTGGCCCGGCAGATCCTGACCGGGGTGCTCTCCGGTCAGGTGGAGTTGCTGGATGATCTGCGCACCCGGTGACCTCGACCGGGTCGGCCCGGCGTGGGTCGGATTCGGCCGCGCCGGACGGCTAGGGCGCCGTCCCCAATTTTCTCGGTTCGAGTGCGGCGGGAGCAGGATGTGCTGAGTTTGTGGCGCAAGATCCGCGTTCGGCTCCTCCTGCCGCCACTGCATCCCGACCGCGTGAGCCAGGTGCTGCGCCGCCTGCTCCACTCTTACGCCGAGGCCCGGTGACGCGGCCGCCCGGCGGAAATGCTGCTCGACTTTGCCGACGTACGACGCCTGCACCACTGGGCCGTGTACCTCGCCATCGACCCGATTGGTGATAGACGGTTCTGTTCCCGAAGACGTGGACGGTTGGTCGTCTCGTCGAGAGGGCGTGGCATCAGCGGGCACGCCCGCGATGGTCTCGTGATCGACCTCCGGCAGGACTCCTCGAGCGCGCAGATGCCCCAAATGGCCCAGCGCTGACCTGATCATCATCTTGCGTTGTCAGCGGCCAGTCGGAATTCCCCGCGGACGGCCACCCACGGACGGCCAGTTCGACTCCCCGCTGGCGGCCATTTGCACGGTCAGTGATCGCAGCAGGTTCGTCGGCCGGCGCGGCAGTGCTGGTCATGCCGCGAGGTTGATCGCGCCTCGACCGCCAGCACGGCGCGTTGAACGGCGCGGCGCGGTGGCACGGGATCCGTCAGTTGCCAAGGTCGTTGCGGCTCGGCGTCGTTGCAAGAACACGTTCTCGATAGCGGGCGCCTGCGCGTCAGTCTCCTCCTGCCGCGAACGCCCTCTTCTGCCGATGACAGGTTGTTCGCCGACGGGTGATCAGGTGGGGCAGCGGTAGCGGTCATAGGCCTCATCGGTTGGTGACGCCGCCGCGTCGGCCGGCAGTCGGGTCTGTCCCGGATTGAACTTCCGCGGTGACGTTGCCGTCGTCGTTGGCGGAGGTCCACCCATGAGTTCTGTGCGGCACCTGGTGGGCTCGCCGGGCGCGTCGTGGTCAGTCCGAAGCGATCTGGTGGCCGTCGGGGAAGTCGGTGGAGCGGGACAGTTCCTCCCACTCGTGCAGGTCCTTGTCGACCGCCGCGCGGCCGGCCGTGGCCAGTCGCAGCGCGTCTGAGCCCAGGACCAGATGCACGGGCGGTTTCTCGGCTTCCAGGACCTTCAGGACGGCCTCGGCCGCTTTGGTCGGGTTGCCCAGTTGGTTGCCGCTGGCCGCTTGTCGGGCCGCGCGGATGGGTTCGAACAGCGTGTCGTAGTCCTGGATGGATCGTTGCGTGCGGACCATCGATCGGCCCGCCCAGTCGGTGCGGAACGAGCCGGGTTCGATGATCGTCACGTGCACGCCGAAGTCCGCGACCTCCTTGGCGACGGTCTCCAGGATGCCTTCCACGGCGTACTTGCTGCCGCAGTAGTAGGCCAGCCCGGGCACGGTCATCAGCCCGCCCATGGAGCTGACCGCGAACACGTGCCCCGCACGACGCTTGCGCATGAACGGCAGTACCGCCTGGACCGTGGCGGCCACACCGAACACGTTGACGGCGAACTGCGCCCGCAGCTCGGACAGCGGTGATTCCTCGAACACTCCTTCGTGTCCATAGCCGGCGTTCGCGATAAGCACGTCGATCGGTCCGATCTGGGCCTCGATCTCACCCACGACGGAGAACACCGCGTCGTCGTCGGTGACATCCAGCTGACGAGCGTGCGCACGTCCCGGCGCGAGCGCTTCGAACGCCGCGACGTCCTCCGCCCGGCGGGCCGTGCCAACGACGGTGTGCCCGGCGTTGAGCGCCCCTTGGGCGAACGCCCGGCCGAGACCGCTGCTGACACCGGTGATCAGGAAAAGCATGACTACCCTCCAGGTAGGACACGGCACCAGATCTCGACCATCGTCTCGGTCATGCGATCCAGGCCGCCGGGTTGTGTTGACGCGTAGTAGAAGTTGCGTTCGGTCATCCAGCACAGGGCGTGGGCGAGCGCCGCCGCGCCGGTCGGGCCGTCCTCGTCGGGCAGGCCGGCCGCGACGAGGACACGAGTCATGGCCTCGGTGTTGTTGGCGATCGTGTCGCGCCACAGCCGGGCGATCTCGGGCACTTCGGGGCCGAACTCGACCGCCGCCCGCATCACGAGTCCGTGCTCACGCCAGGTGCGGGCCGTGTTCTCCACAGCCCTTCGCACAGTGTCGTGCGCGGGCAAGCCGGGGTCGGCGGACTGAACGTCCAGGTGCAACCGGGCGACGGTGCGTGCGACCAGTGCGGCGAGAACCTGCTGTTTCGACCCGAAGTAGAAGTACAGCGAGCCGCGGGAGATGCCCGCACCCTTGGCGATCGACTCGACGGTCATCGGCTCGGTGTGTTCCCGTTCGAGCAACACCTCGGCGGCGTCCAGGATCGCCTGTTCCCGTAGGTCGCCCTTGCTCGGGGTGTCCCGCCGTTTCGCTGCCACGACATCACTATTACACAGTGCAGAGGAAAATCGGCACAGTGTCGAAAATATTCTGCGTGACGTAGACCGCACTGCTTGCGTCCGGCTCGAAGCCTCAGCTCGGGGAGTGACTACGGCCGGCAACAGATCTCGGCGGGGTGACGATGGCTCGGGAGCACTCGGGGGGAGTCTCACGCCGAGGACACGCCCGTGGCTGGGTTCTGCGGCCGGCCATCGCAACACCTCGGCTAGTGCTTCGGATGGTGTTCGCGACCGATGCCACGCGAGACTCCAGTAGTGAAACAGGATTTCGAGAGGCTTCCTTCGTGTGCGCGTGGCTAGTTCAGCCCGGTGATGAACTCGCTGAACAGGCGGTTCGCCGAGCCGGATTCGAACAGGCGCGTAAGGTCTGCTCGGGCGATCTGGTGCCGGAACTCACCTTGATACGAAGCGTCCCCGGCGTTGTGCACCAGTTCGGTCCACCACGTCGCGAATGCCTGGTAGTTCCACACGTGACGAAGACACGTCGACGAGTAACTGTCGAGCAGGCTCGAATCCTGATCGTTGGTGTGTCGGACTACGGCGTTCGCGAACGCCTCGGCGTCGTGCAGGGCCAGGTTCATTCCTTTCGCGCTCATCGGAGGAACGATGTGAGCGGCATCCCCGAGCAGATACAGCCGGCCGTAGCTCATCGGGCTATACACCACACTCCGCAGCGGCACCAGCTGTGTACTGGCGATCCGACCCCTCGAGGCCATGGGTTCACCGAAGCGAGTCTCGAGCTCATCCCAGATGCGCTCGTCTGTCCACTCTGATGTCGAGCTGTCGAGAGGGCACTGCAGATAGAACCGGCTTGCCTGCGGACCACGAGCGAACTGCCCCGCGAACCCATGAGGGTGGAGCGCCATCATGGACTGGTGATTGGCGGGAACCTCCGCCAAGATGGTCAGCCACGCGTATCCGTACTCGTGCGAGTAACGCGTGAGAGACTCGCTGGGGATGGCTGTCCTGCTGACGCCGCGGTCACCGTCACAGCCGGCGACGAACTCGCAACTGATCACCCTCGTCGAGCCGGCACTGTCTCGATAACGAACGAGTGGTTCGTCACCGTCGATGTTCTCCACCGAGACCTCGGCATCGAAGCGAAGGTCTCCGCCATCGCTGACGAAGACGTCGATGAGGTTGCGGACAAGGACCTGCTGAGGGCAGAAACGTCCGTCGCCGTGATCGTCCTGTCCGAACTCGAGGGGGCGCGTCTCGCCGTCGATCCGGAAGTTCATCGCCGACTCGAAGGGGGCACCTCCGATCACCCGGTCTTCGAGTCCCCACTCACGGAACATGCGTGCCGCCCGGGTGTCGATGACCCCGGCTCGCTGTCGCTGCTCGACGTATTCACGGCTGCGTTTCTCCACGATGACGCAGTCAATTCCGCGCCGCAGCAGGAAATTGCCGAGCGTGAGCCCGGCGACTCCCGCTCCCACGATCACCACGGTGGTGTTCTTGTCCACTTCGGACGTTGATCGGTTTGTTGGCATACCCCCATGGTCACCCGACATCAGGGCTGCCTGGTACCAGCATGTCGACACGATCTGCCGGAAACCCGCCAAGCCTGTGGTGGTCACCGGTCCCTGTGGCGCAGCTCCACCTGATATCGCCCCGGTGTCTGGCCGACGATGGCGGTGAACGCTTCGATGAAGCTGGTCGGGTTGGCCCACCCCAGCCGGGCAGCCGTATCGATGACCGCGTCCCCCTCGGCCAGCCTGATGAGCGCATGCTGGACACGCAGCAGGCTCCGCCACTGATGGAAGCTCATCCCCAGCTCGGTCGGGAACAAGCGGCTCAACGTCCGTTCGCTGGCCCCGACCACCCGCCCCAACTCCGCCAACGTCAACGATGCCGCGGGATCGGCATGCAGCAGGTCCGTGACCGCACGAAGACGATCATCAGTCGGCTCCGGAAGATACAGCGCCTCATCCTGCCCATCCACCAGCTCGTCGACGACCACCTCGCGAAGCCGGTCCCGCGCCTGCGGCCGAAGCTCACGACCACTGGTGAGCACCAGCAACGCCTCCCGCAGCAGCGGGGACACCGCGAACACCATCGGCCGATCCGGCAACGACGCGCACAGCGCCCCGGCAACCTCCACCACCCGGACCTCCGTCTGCCCGTACGCGCGGTGGTAATGCTCGAAACCCGGCGGCGTCCACACGACACGGTTGGCCGGGGCAACCCACGTGCCCCGCTCCGTCGTGGTGGCAAGGACGCCCGCCGAGGGATACAACAACTGCCCCTCGGTATGACGGTGCGGCGCAACGCCATCCCCGTGCGCGAGCAGCCCCCGCTTCTCCACGATCTGCGTGACCAGAGCGGGCCTCTGGCGAATATCAGGCACGACACCGAGCCTACCGACCGGAGCCGGCCGAGCTCGCCCGCGGCGACCACCGGCACCGACGCCCGATCTCGCCCGGCCACCGGCGGCCGGGTCACCGCCGGAGGTATGCGTCCTCAGGCACGTGGCACCTGCCGATGATGTTGAACTCGTCGCCCGTTCGACAGCGCGGTCTTACGCCGCGGCTACTATCTCCGGCCGTGGCGACCTCCCAGGACTCTGCCGCAATCCGGGCACGTTCACGTTGCCAGGAACACCTTCGACAATCCCAGGTCATCCAGGCCTTCACTCGTGACGCGACTGTACGACCAGTTCGGGTTCGACACGGTCGACAACAGCCCGCTCAGCGAGTCGTGGCGCAGCGCTCCAGCGACGCACGCGAACGGCCTGGTTTCCACAAGTGGTACAGGGTTGCCAGGGATAGTGCGGTGCCCATGCTCATGGTTTGGGCGTTGTGGAACTTGGCGTGGGGTGGCCACGTCGGATTGTAAATATGTGTCTCGTTCCAGTCGGCGGCGTACGAGCCGACCATGGTCCCCACCGCGGACAATGAGATGAGCACCTTGCCGAACGGGAACTTCTTGAGGCTGATATTTGCCATATTATTCTCCATCAGGTGAAAGGAGGCGAATTCTCGGCAGCCACGCACAGCTAGTCACGGGCCGATGCCTGGTCGATCTGCACGGAAGTACCCTTCTGGCAGACTCCCGGCTCACGACCGCGCTCGGTGGGCGGCCTCTGCTGCGTCCGGGGGCGTGGTCGGGTAGACATCGACGTGGAAGAACCGGGCGAAAGGCAGAGTTGCCAGCGTCTCCGCCACTTGTTTCTCATCGGTGGCAATGACCTCGATGAACGTCGCCCGCCGGGCGGGGGAAACGTAGTGGGCGCCGATCCGCCCGTCCGAGCGCAGCACCTTTAGCTGCTTCTGCTCGTCATCTCTCAGCGCGGCGAATTCCGTGAAGTTCGTGTCGTCGCGGAGGGTTCCGAGCACCATGAACGTCTGCGCTGTGGCGTGATTCGGGGTCGTTGGCATAATCTTTCCTTTCGATGGTGGTTCACCTGAAAATGTGAACTCAGGGCCGGAAGGCCACACTTATCGGGATTCGAACGACGAAATGGTCACTCGGTCGTGATGACCAGCTTGCCGCCCTTGGGTATGCCGTCGCGTTCGAGCTCCGTGAGCGCCGCGATCGCCTTGCCGAGCGGTGCAGTGCTTCCAACCGGCACCCGCAGCATCCCCTCCCCGGCGGCCTGTGCGACCGCTTCGAGGTCCGTCGTGACGGCTTTCCCGATCATCACCTGGAAGGGGCCCGGCAGGGCGCTTCTCACGAACTTCGCCGGCGTGGGGGTGATGTCGATGATGCGGCCACCGGGCTTCAGCAACGTCCGCGCGGCTTTGATCGGCAGCGTGCCGGGGGTGTCGAAAACGACGTCGAATCGCCCTGCGAGTGTCGTCGCGTCGAAGTCGAAGTCGACGATCGGAGCGACACCGAGGTCGCGTGCTTCGCGCATGGCGGTACCACGGCAGCTGCCTCCCACGGAGGCGCCGTGCGCCAGAGCGATCTGTGCGGCAGATCGACCGACTCCGCCGAGGCAGCCGTGGATGAAGATGGCTTGGCCGGCATGCAGCTTGCTCGTGTTGACCATGGCTTGGAAGGCGGTGATCCCGACAGTGGGGAGCGCCGCGGCCTCCTCCCAGGAGAGGTTCGCCGGCTTTTTCACGACCGCCTTCTCTTCGGCGACGACCATCTCGGCGAACGCTCCTGCCGCCGAGATGCTTGCCCCGCCGAGCACTTCGTCGCCGTCGCCGAGTCGGGTGACGCCGTCGCCGACCGCCGCCACGACGCCCGCGAAGTCGTGCCCCAGACCGCGCGGGAACTTCCGGCCGGTCATGATCTTCATCGCGCCGGTGCGGATCTTCCAGTCCATCGGGTTCGCGGCCGCCGCCTTCACACGGACCAGAACCTCGCCGGAGCCGGGCCGCGTCGGCTCGAAATCCTCGAACCGCAGTACCTCGGGGCCGCCGTACTGGTGGTACTGGATGCGCTTCATCGTCGTCATGGTGAACCCTCCGGCCAGTGATGTCATCTGATGACATCACCCTAGCACGCCGATGTCATCAGATGACATGAGTGCGCCAGCACTACACTCGCCGCATGGGACGATGGGAGCCTGGAGCCGGTGGCCGGCTGCGCGAGGCCGCACTGGCCCTGTATCTCGAACGTGGCTTCGACCAGACCATGGTCGCCGACATCGCCGACCGGGCCGGCGTGACCGCCCGCACCTTCTTTCGCTACTTCGCCGACAAGCGCGAGGTCCTCTTCGACAAGGCGGCCGAGATGGCGGAGAAGTCGCTGGCCGCGCTGGAAGCGGCGCCTGCCTCGGCGTCGACGCTGGAGGTCGTCGCGGCCGCGCTGGACGCCGTGGCCGATATGATCGGACCTGACCGTGAGCTCGCACGGAAGCGGCACGCGGTGATCATGGCCAACGCCGATCTCCGTGAACGTGAATTGATCAAGCTCGCACAGATGTCGGCTGCGCTCGCCGACGGGCTTCGACGGCGGGGCGTCGGCGACACCGAGGCCGGCCTGGCCGCCGAGACCGGCTCCGCGGTGTACCGGGTCGCCTTCCAGCGATGGGTCGACGCCGCCGACGACCTCGACCTGCGCGACGCCATTCGCCAGTCGTTCGCCCAACTGCGAACCCTGACCGCCTCCAACTGATCCACGTGCTTGCCGACGGCCCGAGCTTCGGAGAGCGAACTGCCTGAGTAGGGCGAAAGGCAACGCGTCGTTGAGCCATGGCCTGCCACTGGCGTTCGTGCCACGCATCACGAACCAGCCGCTGGTGGCGTCCGGAGTTGCGAGCACGAGCAGAAGCCGCGTCCGAACTGCTGGACCGGCGCCCCAAGCCGGGGCATGGTGTGGTCGGCGCTGCGAGACCGCATTCACGTTTCCCTGCCGTGAACCGGGCCGCGAGTTGTGTTGTGCGGCTAACGATTGGGTCACTGGTCGGAGACGAGGTCGATGCAGGGACGATGCTGACCGAATGCTGCTGGACATCGCTACCAACATCATCGCGAACGTCGTGTTCTGGCTCGGCTTGGGTTTCGCCGTTGCAGCAATGGCACGGATCGCGCAGCGGCGCTTCCGCCGCTTCTTCGGCTTACACACGAGTCAACAACTGGTCGTTTGTCTGTCGAACCTGTGGACCACTGCAACGAGTTCCCGCCCACGAGGCTACGCTGTGTCATTGCATGAGCTGCGTGCCTCCGAGGCGATTACACGACTGTTCGGCTCGGCGTCGTTTCGCCTTCCGGACCTGGTCCGCGGACTGGTCGACGCGATTTACCTGGGGCGCCATCGCTACGACTTCCGCAACTCCGTAAGTCCGTCGCCGAGCGACGACCCCAAGCATTTCTCCGAGCTGAGCGCCAACCTCATCGTTGTTGGCGCAGCTCCCCGAAACAGCATCCGCAGAATGTACCTGCAGGAGAACCTGGTAAGCCTGCGAATCTCCAACGAACATCTAGATGCCGGCGACCACCAGCTGCCGCTCGAGAAGCGGTACGTAGAGGTGCTCAACGGGGCGGACCTCGGTCAACGGGTCACGTCAGACTTTCTGGACCTTGCCCTGGTCGAGAAAGTACAGGACACCGCACGTGGTACGACCGTAATATTTTGCCTGGGCCGTCGAGGAGACACTACCTGGGCGGCCACTGAATACCTCGCCCGTAACTGGCGGTCTCTGCAACAGGAATTCGATGACGGGCCGTTCGCCCTGTGCCTGGGCTTTCGTGACCTGGACTACGAGTACGACTACCACCCGCCCCGACGCTTGCTAGCGCTACGAGGCTGACCGAGTTCGTGGCCCCGCTGGTGGCGCCCGCTGTTGACCTGACGGTGCTGGGGCTGCTTGTCGGCACGCGCCACCTGGCTTTGACCGGGGCCGGCGATGACGTGCTGCGGCCGGTACGACGGCTACTGCTGGCGGCGAGCGTGGTGACGCTGCTGTTGAACATTGCTGACCCGGTATGCGCTGGTCAGTGGGGTAGGCGGCATTCGACGCGGTTGGCCGCTGTTGCTGATCGGGTGGGCCGAAGCGGGCCCTGGCCTGCTCCGCGCGCTGAGTGCCGCTCGTGCTGCTCCCGGACCAGGACAGCCGGCCAGCTCTCCGCCTTCAGCGTCCAAGCATGACGGCATCGAGCGGAAGGTGCGCGGACCCTCGTCCTTCGGCACGACCCACAGGCGGAAGCGGCAGCGCGGCGGGAAGACCGGCGGCGCCGATGACCGACACGGACAGGCCCGCGAGTATGGCCCGCGGATCGCGCCGGTGAAGTGGCAGCGCCCGGTCGGGCCGACCTCATTCAACCGGATCAGAGAGTCCTTGCGAGCGGTACTGAGCAAGCCGGTCAAGGAAGGATTGCTGGCGGTGAATGTGGCCAACCTGGTCGAGCTGCCCCCGCCGAACCGGACCAGGCCGAAGGTGTGGACCCCGGACCTGACCGGCGAGTTCCTCGATTTCGCGGTGCATCACCCGCTCGACCCGCTGTATCACCTGCTCGCCCATACCGGGTTACGCCGTCGCCGGGATCGTCCCGCGCAAGCAGTTGCACCCGGCCCGCACTCTCGGGCTCCCCTCGGGCTCGCACGAGACCACAATGGACAGCAAGGAGACGGAAGAAATGACCACAGAAAACACAAACTCCAGGCCACCGTTTTAAGTGACCTGGAGTGTGAGGGTGCGCCATCAGGGACTCGAACCCCGAACCCGCTGGTTAAGAGCCAGCTGCTCTGCCAATTGAGCTAATGGCGCGCACTTGTCGCGTCGGTTTCCCTCGGCGACGAAGAGAACAATAGCAGGTGCCCTGACCGCCCCGGACGGGGGCCCCGGCAAACTCTCCGCGCCGAGTTGACCAGTCCTGCGCCTGCCGCGAAGAGGCGTGGGGCACACTATAGGTGGACACCTGGGGAACTCTCGACACGAAACGGACGGTTCTTGATGCGACGTCGGGGTGAGGCTGGTCTGCGATCTGTGACGAGCGGTGTTGCCGGGCGGGGCCGGCTACCGCTGTTGCTGGTCGTGGCCGGTTTAGTGGTCGCGGGATGCTCCAGCGGGGCATCGGGTGACGAAGGCGGCGAAGGCGGTCAGAACGCTCCCCAGGTGAGCAGCGGAGGCCCGCCGAAGCCGGCTTCGCTGGCCTTGACTCCCGCAACGGGTACGAATGATGTCGCGCCGGGTGAACCGGTCACCGTGGCGGTCACGGACGGCAAGGTCGGCGAGGTGAAGCTGACCGGCGCGGACGGCACCCAGGTCGAGGGCAAGCCGAAGCCCGACGGCACCGGCTGGGAGTCTTCGCAGGCCCTCGGTTACGGCAAGAGCTACACCGTCACCGCGAACGCCACCGGCACCGACGGCAAGCCGGTCACCTCCACCTCCACCTTCACCACGGTCGGCAAGCCGGCCAGGCAGACCACCGTGTCGATGAACGTGGACAACGGCGAGACGGTCGGCGTCGGCCTGCCGTTGATCTTCACCTTCGGCGGCAAGATCGCGGACAAGGCGGCCGCCGAGCGCGCGCTGAAGATCACCGCGGAGCCGCAGACCGAGGGCGCCTTCCACTGGTTCAGCGACAGCGCGGTGACCTGGCGGCCCAAGGACTACTGGAAGACCGGCACCAAGGTCTCGGTGAAGGCCGCGGTCTACGGCAAGAACCTGGGCAACAACACCTACGGCCGCGAGGACAGGGCGGCCGACTTCACCATCGGTGACAAGCTGGTCGCGGTGGCCGACGGCGGCAACTTCCAGATGAAGGTCTCGATCAACGACCAAGAGGTCAAGAACATGCCGACCTCGATGGGCAAGAAGTCCAGCCCGACCCCGTCCGGCACCTTCACCGTGATGAGCGAGCACGTCGGCTACACGATGGACTCCAGCACCTACGGCGTGCCGAACGACAGCAAAGCCGGGTACCGCACCTTCGTGAAGTACGCGGTCCGGATGTCGAACAGCGGCATCTTCTACCACTCCGCGCCGTGGTCGGTGGGGTCGCAGGGCAAGCGGAACGTGAGTCACGGCTGCCTGAACCTGTCCACCGAGAACGCGAAGTGGCTGATGGACACGTCCAAGAAGGGCGACATCATCACCGTCCAGAACAGCGGCGGCAAGGTGCTCGAGGCCACCGACGGCTGGAGCGTCTGGCAGATGCCGTGGGAGGAGTGGAAGGCCGGCGGGCAGAAGAACTAGTCCTTCTGCCGGTACTCCCGTTCGGACTCCCGCACCAGTTCCCTGGCTTCCTCCTCTGTGGACACCGCGGGCCCGGACCCCCACAGCGGCTTGTTCGCGGTCTCCCTGCTGAAGTAGACCGCGACCCCGCCGATGGCGGCGGCGATCATCATGTACCAGGCCGGCCAGTAGTCGTTCCCGGTCGCCGCGATCAGGGACTGCATGACCAGCGGGGTGGTGCCGCCGAACAGCGACACCGACACGTTGAACGCGATGGACAGCGCGCCGTAGCGGATCGCGGTGGGGAACAGCGCCGGCAGGGTGGCCGGCATGGAGATCTCGAAGGTGAGCAGGAGCAGGCCTAGGCCCATCAGGCCGAGGAAGGTGAGCAGCACGCCGCCGTCCCGGACCAGCAGCATCAGCGGGAACGAGAGCACCAGGAAGCCGACGCAGCCGGTCATCATCACCGGTTTGCGGCCGACCTTGTCGGTGAGCCGCCCGCCGACGGTGATGATCAGCATCATCACCACCATCACCACGATGATCAGCAGCAGGCCGTGCGTGGCGTCCAGCTTCAGCCGTTCCGACAGGTAGGTCGGCATGTACGAGAGCAGCATGTAGTCGGTGACGTTGAAGACCAGCACCAGCCCGATGCAGGTCAGCAGCACCCGCCAGTACTTGGTGAACATCACCCAGAAGGGGCCCCCCGACTGTCCGCGCTTTTCGGACTCTTCGGCGTGTTTCTGGAAGGCCGGGGTTTCTTCGAGCTTGAGCCGCATGTAGAGGCCGACGATGCCGAGCGGGCCGGCGACCAGGAACGGGACGCGCCAGCCCCAGTCGAGCAGGGTGTCGTGCGGTACCCAGGTTTTCATCGCGGTGACCACGCCGGCGCCGAGCACGTAGCCGGCGAGGGTGCCGAACTCGAGCCAGGAACCCATGAAGCCGCGGCGTTTGTCGGGGGAGTATTCGGCGATGAAGGTGGTGGCGCCGCCGTATTCGCCGCCGGTGGAGAAGCCCTGCACCATGCGGGCGAGCACGAGCAGGATCGGGGACCAGACGCCGATGGTCTGGTACGACGGGATGAGCCCGATGCAGAGGGTGCCGACGGCCATCATGATCATGGTGACGGCCAGCACCTTCTGCCTGCCGATCTTGTCACCGAGCGGCCCGAACACCAGTCCGCCCAGCGGTCGCATCAGGAACGCCGCCGTGAAAGCCCCGAAGGTGCCGATCAGTCTGACGCTGCTGGAGACATCGGGCGGGAAGAACACTTCGGCGATGGTGTCCGCGATGTACGCGTAAACCCCGAAGTCGAACCATTCCATCGCGTTGCCAAGGGCCGCCGCTCCCACGGCCCGTTTCAACAGCGACTGGTCGACCACCGTGATGTCGTCATAACTCAGCTTCTTCTTGCGCCGAAACTTCCGAAATCCCTTCTCCACCCCTCCATCCTGAGCCCCCTCCGCCCACCCAGCACCCCGAGCGCTCCCTCTCACCCTCCAAACCAGACCCCATCCCCCAAAAGGGCAAAAAGCCCCCTATTTGCCCTTTCGTAACCCCAGGATCCACCCGGCGGCCTTACCCTGCGCTAGTTCCCCCACACGCGCCCATGCCGTCAACTTGAGGCGCCCGCACCGCAGGGGGTTTGGGGGGCTCGGCCCCCCAATGTAATGACGAAGCCCACCCTCGGTGAAGGTTGCCGTTTGGGCAACCGACAAGGGTGGGCCGTGGGGTGAGTGACGGGACTTGAACCCGCGACTTCCTGGACCACAACCAGGTGCTCTACCAGCTGAGCTACACCCACCATGCGATGCGCTCTCGCGAGCGCCTCGGCTGAATTATCTTAGCGTGCCGTCTCCGGCGTCCTGCACCGGGTTGCCGCCGTACTCGCGGAGCACGTCAGCGGCGGCGGCCCTGGCTTGTTCGGTGCTGGGGCCCGGCTGGGGTACGAACGCGATCCGCCGGTAGTAGTCGAGTTCGCCGATGGATTCGCGGATGTCGGAGAGCGCCCGGTGGGAGAGGCCTTTTTCGGGCTTGGCGTAGTAGATGCGCGGGTACCAGCGCCGGATGAGCTCCTTGATGGACGACACGTCGACCATCCGGTAGTGCAGGTGGTCGTCCAGTTCGGGCATGTCGCGGGTGATGAAGCCGCGGTCGGTGGCGATCGAGTTGCCGGCCAGCGGGGCGGTCTTGGGGTCGGGTACGTGCTCGCGGATGTAGCCGAGGATCTGCTGCTCGGCCTCGGCGAGGCTGATCGTGGACCGCCGGACCTCCTCGGTGAGCCCGGAGTGGGCGTGCATGTCGCGCACCACGTCGGGCATGCCGGCGAGGGCGGTCTCGTCGGCGTGGATGACGACGTCGAGGCCTTCCCCGAGCACGTTGAGGTCGGCGTCGGTCACCAGTGCGGCTATTTCGATCAGCGCGTCTTTGGCGAGGTCCAGCCCCGTCATCTCGCAGTCGATCCAGACAAGACGATCGGTCACCGGCAAACCCTAACCCGACACGGGGAGTGAGACGTCGTCACCTGCGGAATTCGCGGGTTACCCTCTCCGGCGTGATCAACCGATGACAGAGCGGGAGCATCCCATGGCTGAGCAGCAGGCGGGTCCGGCGGTCGAGATCGCGAGTGGTTATGCGGGTGCGGGTGCCGCGGTGGAGCTGGGTTCGGTGGTGATCGACGGGCAGGCGGAGGCCGCCGCCGCGGTGCGGCTTCCGCTGGCGACGTTGAACCGGCACGGCCTGGTGGCCGGGGCGACCGGGACCGGGAAGACGAAGACGCTGCAGCTGATCGCCGAGCAGTTGTCGGCGGCCGGGGTGCCGGTGGTGCTCGCGGATGTGAAGGGTGACCTGTCCGGGCTGGCCGAGCCGGGTGCGCCAGGGGACAAGCTGGCGAAGCGGGCCGAGGAGCTGGGGGACGACTGGCAGCCGTCGGCCTTCCCGGTGCAGTTCCTCTCGCTCGGTACCGGCGGCAAGGGGGTGCCGATTCGGGCCACCATCACCAGTTTCGGCCCGGTGCTGCTGGCCAAGGTGCTCGGGCTGAACGAGACCCAGGAGTCCACGCTCGGGCTGATCTTCCACTGGGCGGACCAGCGCGGGCTCGCCCTGCTGGACACCAAGGACCTGCGCTCGGTGATCACGCATCTGACCAGCGACGAGGGCAAGGAGGACCTCAAGGGCATCGGCGGGGTGTCCGCCGCGACGGCCGGGGTGATCCTGCGGGCGCTGTCCAATCTGGAGGCCCAGGGTGGGGAGGATTTCTTCGGGGAGCCCGAGCTCGACGTCGCGGACCTGATGCGGCAGGTGGACGCCAAGGGCGTGGTGAGCCTGCTGGAGCTGGACGACCTGCAGTCGAAACCTGCGCTGTTCTCCACCTTCCTGATGTGGCTGCTGGCGGAGTTGTTCGAGGTGCTGCCGGAGGAGGGCGACCTGGACCAGCCCAAGCTGGTGTTCTTCTTCGACGAGGCGCATCTGCTGTTCAACGATGCCTCGAAGGCGTTCCTGGAGCGGATCGAGCAGACCGTGAAGCTGATCCGGTCCAAGGGAGTCGGGGTCTTCTTCTGCACCCAGCTGCCGACGGATCTGCCGAACAACGTGCTCTCGCAGCTCGGCGCCCGTATTCAGCACGCCCTGCGCGCCTTCACTCCCGAGGACCAGAAGGCGTTGGCCAGGACGGTGAAGACCTACCCGACGACCAAGTACTACGAGCTGGACAAGGCGCTGACCTCACTGGGCATCGGCGAGGCGATCGTGACCGTGCTGTCCGAGCAGGGCGCGCCGACCCCGGTGGCCTGGACCAGGCTGCGTGCGCCGCGGTCGAAGATGGGGTCGATCGGCGCCGACGCGGTGACCGCTTCGGCGAGCGCTTCGGACCTGCACGGCAAGTACGCGGAAACGATCGATCGTGAGTCGGCGTACGAGAAGCTGGCCGCGAAGGTGGCCGGCGACGCGCCGCCGCCGGAAGCACCGCCCACCGAGCAGCCGCGAGCCGACGAACCGGGGTTCGTCGAGAAGGCGATGGAGAACCAGGCGGTGAAGTCGTTCCTGAGGTCCGCCGCGAGCGCGCTGGGGCGCGAGGTCACCCGCGGCCTGTTCGGGAACCGCCGCCGCCGGTAGCCGCACGGGTGGGAAGTGCCGCCCCGAACGGTACTTCCCACCCGCGGTCCCCCTTCCGGCGCTGAGCTCCCCCCAAGGAACTCAGCCCCCGATCTTCGCCACGATCGTCTTCGCGTCGTTGATCGGAATGGCGAAGCCGATCCCGATGCTGCCCCCCGACGGGCTGTAGATCGAAGTGTTGATCCCGACCACCTCGCCGGCCGAGTTCACCAGCGCGCCGCCGGAGTTGCCCTGGTTGATCGCCGCGTCGGTCTGGATCGCGGTGTAGCTGGGCTGGTCCTGGGAGTCGCCGATCTGGTTCGCCTGCGGGCGCTGCTGCCCGAGGTCGGAGAGCTGCCGGTTCGTCGCGCTGACGATGCCCGAGGTCACCGTGTTCTGCAGGCCGCCGGGCGAGCCGATCGCGACCACTTCCTGGCCTACCTTCAGCGCGCTCGAGTCGCCCAGCTTCGCCGCGGTCAGCCCGCTCGCGTTCTTGGCCTGCAGCACCGCGATGTCCGCGGTGGGGTCCGCGCCGAGCACGCTCGCCTGGTACTTCTTGCCGTCGGACAGCGTGACGGTGACGTCACCGGAGGCGCCCTCCACCACATGCGCGTTGGTCAGGATCTTCCCGTCCTGGCTGAGGATCACCCCCGAGCCGATCGCCGTGCCGCGCGCGGTCTGCACGTTGACCTGCACCACGCTCGGCAGCACCTGCGCGGCGACCCCGCTGACGTCGGAGACGGAGTTCGAGGTGAGCTGCCCGGTGGCGGCGGTGCCGGTCCCGATCGAGCCGGTCCCGCCGTCACCGGAACCCACGATGGCCGCCCCGGTCACCCCGCCGACCAGCGCCGCGGCCACGGCGGCCGCGCTGACCATCAGGGCCACCCGCTTGCCCTTGCGCGGTGGCGGGTTCGGCGGTACCGGCCGGAAGAGCGGGTTCCCGGCCATCGAGTAGGGCGGCTGGGCGTACTGCGGATGCGGCTGCTGCTGGTGCGGCTGCGGCCCACCGGCGGGGCCCTGCCGGAACTCGTTGTCGGTCATGCACCAAGGTTGGGCCCGCCAGATGTGAGCAGCCTGTGGAATAGCCCAAGGGTTCCCTGAGAAGAATCAGCTGAGAGGACACGGGCGCGAGGAACGTCCCGGCGCCCGTGTCCGGTGGCTCAGTCGAAGAAGGACGGCACGTCCAGCGCTCCGCCGGAGGCTTCGAACTCCTCGTGCACGGCCTTGCGCAGCTCCTCGTCACCGAGGTAGTCGGCCGCGGTCAGCGCCAGCCCGAGCGCACCGTCGACCACCGCGCGGTCACCAGCCGGTGACCCGGCCGCGGCCGCGAACTCCTTGGTGTGCAAGGCGACCGTCTCCGCGGAGACGGCCAGCATCGGGTGCATAGCGGGCATCCGGTAGGACAGGTTCCCCAGGTCCGTGGACCCGGTGAGGAAGTCCGGCACGATGCCGGGCGGCAACGGCTTGCGGCCGCAGGGCTCCTGGTTGACCGCCCAGCGTCCGGCCAGCGCGGTGTTGAACCGGATCGGCAGGTACGCGGGCAGGCTGTCCCAGTTGAGTTCGACCCCGCAGCCGGTCAGTTCGGCCGCGCCGTGCGCCACCCTGGTCAGCCGCGCGGCCAGGTCGCGCAGCGTGTCCGGATGCGCCGAACGCAGGTAGAACAGCAGGGCCGCGCGCTCGGGCACCACGTTCGGCCGCGCCCCGCCGTCGGTGAAGACGCCGTGCACCCGGTCGCCCGACGGCAGGTGCTGGCGCAGCGCGGCCACGCCCTGGTACGCGGCGACGGCCGCGTCCAGTGCGTTGCGGCCCATGAACGGCTGCGCGGACGCGTGCGCGGAGATGCCGTGGAAGACCATCTCCAGCTGGCGGCGGCCAAGGAACGGGTGCATCGCGATGTCGTGGCTGAACGGGTGCAGCATGATCACCGCGTCCACGTCGTCGAAAACCCCGGCCCTGGCCATGGTTTCCTTGCCGCCACCGCCTTCCTCGGCCGGGGTGCCGATCAGGGAGACCCGGCCGCCGAGCCGCTCGGCCACCGCGGCCGCGCCGAGGAAACCGCCCGCGGCCGTGGTGCAGATGACGTTGTGCCCGCAGCCGTGCCCGATCCCGGGCAGCGCGTCGTACTCCGCGAGCACCGCGATGTGCGGACCGCTGCCGCCGGTACTGGCGACCAGCGCGGTGTCCAGGCCGCCGGCGCCGATCGTGGCTTCGTGCCCGTGCGCCTTCAGCAGATCCGCGAGCGCGCGTACCGAGCGATGCTCGGCGAAGCCCTCCTCGGGGTGGGCGTGCAGGTCCTGGCTCAGTGCCACCAGGTCCGCGGCGCGTGCGCGGACCGCCGTCTCGACCTGGCGCCGGATGTCTTCCGGCGCCCCCTGATGCGGGGAGCCGATCGGTTCGGCGGCCGCGACGGCCTCGGCGGTGGATTCGGTCAGCGCACGCAGGTAGCTGTCGTCGGGTGGGACCGGCGTGCGGTGTTCGGGCTTGGTCATCGCCGCATCGTAACCCCGTGCCCGGACAGTTCCGGCGGTAAACGTGGCCAGTGCAGGGCGGGATCCTCGGCCAGCCGTCCGGCCAGCGCGGCCCACTGGGCCGGGCGTACCGCGCCGGCCTCGGCCGCCGGGTCGATCCCGGCTCCGGCCAGGGCCCGGCGCGGGTTCCGTCCGGCCAGCGCGGTTGCGACGGCGGTCCGCACCGGGGCGGTCCTGGCCCGGTAGGCCGCGTCGAGCAGGAACCACAGCGCGTGCTCGGCGCGTCCGGACAGGCCGGTATTCCGCCGGACGGCCAGGTGTGCGGAGTCCACTTTGGGCGGTGGGGAGAAACAGGCGGCCGGTACCCGTTTTCGCAGGCTCAGCTGGAACCTGGCCGCCCACCATGCGAGCTCCGGGCTTCTCGGCACCGCGGTGGTCAGCCGTTTGGCGAACCCCCACTCCACCACCAGCTCGGCCCGGCGCAGCGGGGTGGACCGCGGGCTGAGCAGCCGCCGGAGCAGTGCGCTCGACACCGCGTAGGGAATACTGGAAACCACGAGGAAATCGTTGCGGGGCAAGGAAACCGTCCGGAGGTCCGCGGTCACCACCCGTACGTTGGGCCGGTCGTCGAGGCGGCGGCGCAGTCTGCGCGCGAACTCGGGGTCGCGTTCCACCGCGAGCACCTTCGCTCCGGTTCTGGCCAGCGGGGCGGTGATCGCCCCGAAGCCGGCTCCGAGATCGAGCACGAGGTCCTGCTCATCGATCGCGCAGTGCCGGATCAGGTCCTCGATTATTCTTGGTGCGGCAAGGAAATGTGCGCCGGAGGAGTTGGGTTTCGGGTTTTTCGGGGTACGCGGGTCGCGTCGGGATGGCCCGGAAGCGGGCATGGTTCGGCTCCACGTCATGAGGTGGCGGAGCGTGCGCGAGAAGGCACGCCAGGACGGGCTCATGACGCAGCGACTGGAGAAGGTTCAGCGCGCCGGCGGTCGAAGACTAGGCCGGACTACCGCCTCAGCGAGGCGGTATCGAGGTGGAGAGCTGGCAGCCGCTGCGTTCAGGCGCGGCGCGGCCGAAGCCGGGCGAGCGCCACGCAGGACCGGCACAAAGTTCCCATGGCGCCAAGCTAACAGCCTTCGCAACCGGTTTTTGTCGGTGCTCGGTTCTAGCTTCGGGGGACAGGTGTCAACCGAAGGGGAGAACCATGAACGCCGTCATCGCCACCCGCCCTGCCGCCGAGATCATCGTGCGCGGCTCGTTCGACCTCGGGGAGTCCGCCCGCTTCCTGGCCGGGTTCGCGCCCGCCGCCAGGCCGGACGCGGCGGCGGAAACCGGAGTGCTGCGGCTGGCCTTCCCGGTGGAGGGCGGCTGGGGGCACGCCGGGGTGCTGGTCCGGCAACGGGCGCCGGACACGGTCGAGGTCGAGGTGACGCGGTGGCCCGCCGGGCAGGGGGCGGACGTGCTGGGCCAGGTGCGCCGGATGCTGTCGCTGGACATCGACGGCAGGGGCTTCGACGCGCTGGACCGGGCCGATCCGGTGCTCGGCGCCCTGCGGTCGCGGCATCCTGGCCTGCGCCCGGTGCTGTTCCACTCGCCCTACGAGGCGGCCTGCTGGGCGATCATCGGGCAGCGGATCCGGGGCTCGCAGGCGGCCCGGATCAGGCAGCGGATCGTCGAGCGGTACGGCAAGCCCCTGCACGTCGGTGGGCAGCGGTTGGTCTCCTTCCCGGCGCCGGACGTGCTGCGCGAACTGGATGAGCCGATGGGCCTGCCGGTGCCGAAGGTCGCCCAGCTGCGGCTGATCGCCGATGCCGCGAAGAACGGGGTGCTGGACGCGGCGCCGCTGCGTGCGCTGGAGCCGGTCGAGGCGCTGCGGCGGTTGCAGCGGCTGCCCGGGGTCGGCCCGTTCTCCGCGCAGCTGATCCTGATCAGGGGAGCCGGTCATCCGGATGTCTTCCCGGACGCCGAACGCCGGCTGCACGAGGAGATGAGGCTGGCCTACGGCAGGGCGGAGGCCACCGTGGCGGACCTCGGCCGGATCGCCGGGCGGTGGCGTCCCTACCGCAGCTGGGCGGCGCTGCTGCTGCGAACCGCCGGGGACCGCCGTCCCGGATGAATCCCATGACCGTGCTGGAAAGGACGGAAAGGAGGGCATAACACGGGTCAGACCGGTGGTGTGGTGAAGTGGCCCGGTGCAGCTGTCGGACCCAGAAGGCTTGTCAGGACTGATCAACACCCAGCCGGACCCGGCGGGGCCGGTGCCGCTGATCACCGGCGGGGTGGCGTTGCTGCTGGTGCTGTCCGGATCGCCGTGGCGGTTAGCCCGCAACGTGGTGACGATCGTGCACGAGGCGGGGCACGCGCTGGTCGCCGTGCTGGCAGGGCGGCGGCTGCAGGGCATCCGGCTGCACTCGGACACCTCCGGGGTCACCGTGTCGAGGGGCAGGCCGTCCGGCCCCGGCATGGTGCTCACCTCGATGGCCGGGTATCCGGCGCCGGCGCTGCTCGGGCTGGGGTTCGCCGCGCTGCTCTCGGCGGACCTGATCACCGCGCTGCTCGGGCTGGCCGCGGTACTGCTGCTCGCCGTGCTGATCATGGTGCGGAACGCCTACGGGGTGTTCACCGTGCTGGTCAGCGCGGCCGTGCTGGCCGGGGTCGCGCTGCTGGCCCCGCCCGGTGCGCAGGCCTGGTTCGTCTACCTGATCACCTGGTTCCTGCTGCTCGGCGGGGTACGGCCGGTGTTCGAGCTGCAGGCAAAGCGCCGCCGGGGCGCCGCCCGCGACTCCGACGTCGACCAACTCGCGCGGCTGACCGGGCTGCCGCCGGCGCTGTGGCTGCTGGTGCTCGGGCTGCTCACGGTGGGGTCGCTGTTCATCGGCGGGGCCTGGCTGGTGGAGCCCGCGCTCCAGTAGCGGCGTGGCACACTGTTCGCCGGTACTTCCGGGCGAAAGGGATGAACAGTGGCCGACGAAGTGGCGAAGGCGGTCGAGGAATGTGCTCGCGCGGCGAACCTCGCGGCGCCATCGCTGGCCACCGCGTCCGACGAGGCCATCGACGCCGCGCTGACCGCGATGGCGGAGCTGCTGCTGTCCGGGCGGGGGGCCGTGCTGGAGGCGAACCGGGACGACGTCGCCAGGGCGCGTGCGGAGGGGATGAGCGCCGGCCTGCTGGACCGGCTCACCATCACCGAGGAGCGGCTGACCGGGATGGCCGAGCAGCTGCGCCTGCTCGCCGGTGCCCCGCACCAGGAACGCTCGATCCCTTTGTCCACATTGGACGGCGGACTGCGGCTGGTGGAGCGCCGTCGCCCGGTCGGGGTGATCGGCGCCAACTACGAGGCGAGGCCGAACGTCACCGTGGACATCGCCTCGCAGCTGGTCAAGTCGCGTAACGGCGGGGTGCTGCGCACCGGGTCGGCCGCGCTCGGCTCCGCGCAGCGGCTGCTGGAAACGGTGATCGCGCCGGCGCTTTCCGGTGCCGGCATCGACGCCGGCGTGGTGCAGCTGGTGCCGAGGGTGGAGCGGGAGGCGGCGAGCGCGCTGGTCGGCCTGCCCGCGCTGGTGCCGCTGGTGATCCTGCGCGGCAGCGGGGAGAGCACCCGCGCGCTGGCCACCGAGGGGGCCACGCACGGGGTGCGGACACTCGCGCACGCGGACGGCGGCGGGGTGCTCTACCTGGACGTCGCCGCGGACCCCGAGATGGTCCGGACGCTGGTCACCGGCAGCCTCGACCGGCTCGGCGTGTGCAACCGGCTGAACCTGCTGCTGATCCACGACGACGGCTACGACGCGCTGTGGCCGGTGGTGGCCGAGGCGCTGGACGGGCGCGGGGTCACCCCGTCGCTGGCGCCCCACGAGCACGCGATCGGCTACGAGTGGGCGCTCGACTCCGAGCGCGAGGCCACCGTCACCGTGGCCAGGGTGGCCGGTCTTGCCGAGGCGGTCCAGGTCGCCAACGAGCAGACCTCCGGCCTCGCGGCCGGCATCGCCACCGAGGACGCGGCCGCCGCGGAGGCGTTCTTCGACGGCTACACCGGGACCGGGGTGTTCTGGAACGCGCCGACCAGGCTGCTGGACGGGTTCAAGCTGCTCGCCGTGCCGGAGACCGGGATCAACCTGGACAACGTGCCAGGCCCGCGCGGCCCGGTCACCTACACCGACCTCTACCTCCGCCAGTACGCGGTGCTCCCCGCCGGTCGCTGAACCGGCGCCTGAGTCCCTCATAGGGGTGGCTTTCGCGCCGTTCACGACCAGGCACTCTGGGTAGAGAACGCGGGTCCGACCTGCCCGCGGAAGCGGCCGCGCGCCGAGTTGCGGTGGCGCCGCGCGCTGGTCACCGTGGTGCGGGATTAGCACCATGATCGAACACGTGTTCTAATGCTGTCTGCCGGCCCCGAAGGGGGAAGCTTCGTGGGCCGGCCCACCTTCGAGAGGGGATGAGATGGGCTGGAAGATCGAGCACCTGGAATCCGAGCAGGAACTGCCGTTCCCGACCCGCCAGGCGGCGCTGGCGTATGCCGAGGAGCACGGTGGGCTCGACCGGTGGGCGCTCAAGCCCACCCAGGTGCCGGTCTCCAAGGTGCGCGGTTTCGTCGAGCCGCCACCACTGCGCCGGTCCTCGCGCCGCACCCACGGCTGACGACGCGAGGGAACCTCTCGCCGCGGTCAGTTGACGGTGGCGGTGCAGACGGCGCCCGCGGTGCCGATGTTCTCGGCGACCTTGGTGCCGTCGATCAGCACGGTGCAGCCGACCTGGCCGGCGGCGGTCAGGTCGGTGGCCGTCGCGGTGATCGACATGAAGTGCATGCCGCCCTGGTAGCCCGCCTTCTGCCGCCACTCGCCGCCGGGCTGGACGATCTCCTGCTTGTCGTCGAACCCGTCGCCCGCGGTGACGTTCACCGGCGAGGTCGTGGTGACCACGAACTCGACGGTGTGCCCGCCGGGGACGTCCTGGGCGAAGTGGAGCCGGTTGTCGCTGAACTCGCTGACCGCCACGGTGATCACGGTGGCCCACAGGATGGCCACCACGAACCCGGCGGCGGAGAGCACGATTCCCGCTATGGCAAGGCCTTTGTTGTTCGCCTGGCCCTTGCTCGCCCGCACCACGCCGATGATCGAGAAGATGAGCCCCAGGATGACCAGCGGCCAGGCGACGACGCCGACGAGCGGTACGAAGGCGACCAGCAGCCCGATCAGGCCGAGCACGAACCCGGCGGTGCCGAGACCGTTCTTCGGCTGTGCGACCGGTGGTGGGACAGGGACGTACTGCGGCGCGCTGGTCATCGAGGGCCTTTCTGAGATGGGGGCGTGCGAGGCTTTTTGCGCATGCCCCCATCGATCGGGTGCGGGTGTCCCGCAAGATCCTGAGGGCAGGATTGAACGGCGGCGGAATTCGCCTCCGGGTGATTTCGGCTTGAAGCATTCGTGCAGTCCCCACTGCACGACTGACTTTCGCCGAGCACCGGCGGCTCGTTACGCTCTGCCGCCGGTGTCGCCCGAACCGTTACCTGCCGGGCCTCAGGAGGCCGCTGCGTCCACTTCGTTGACCGCGTCCAGCAGTTCTTCCACCACCGGATCGTCCACGGCTTCGCGGATGCACTGCCAGAGCTCGAGGTTCGCTTTCGCCCAGCGCCCGTACGACGCGGCGGCCTCCGCGTTGTAGAAGTAGAAACCCTGGTCGTGTACGTCCTGCTGCTCGCCGACGATCTTGTCCGCCAGCTCGCGCAGGCTCAGGTCGTTCTCCTCGAGGTACCGGTGCGAAAGCATCACCGGCGTGATCGGCAACGCCTTGAACAGCGTGTCCGCGTCGCTGAGCGCCTGTCCTTCCAGCGAGATGTGCGGCCCGCGGGTGCACATCTCGGCCTCGTCGATGATGTCGTCGATCCAGCGCGCCACGTCGTCCGGCACGCCGCAGGCGGACAGCAGGTCCATCCGCAGGCTGTGCCCGGCGGCGGCGGGCGAGTTGCGCTGCACCAGGTAGTTGACGTCGTGCACCAGGGCGGCGGTCTCCACCACCGAGGTGTTCGCACCGTTCTCGGCGGCGAAATAGGCCGCTTTCGCGCGGACGAAGCTGACGTGGTGCCAGCCGTGGAACGGCAGCCTGTCGGCGTACCGCAGGCACAGTCCGCGGACGCGCCGCTCGATCGACGCCACGGTGCTCTTGGAAATCGTCGCGAAGTCAGGTGTTACGACCTTGTGGTCCGCGACGTTGTGCGGGGCATGCATGACCTCTCCCATCCCGACCGGTGTGCACAGGCGGGTGGAAGGATCGTAGACGGATTGTGCCGTCCCCTACCTCGTTTTGGGTTAAATCTTTTCCGTAAGTTCCCCCAATCGGGTCTCAACCGGCACATGCCGGTGACTCATTCGGGTCGTTGGATCGTAGGACAAGCTCCACCCGTTCACCGGCCGTGACTTCACCAAAAAGGTCATCGTGCTGTCCGCCGCTGTCGGAATCCGGTGGAACTCACTGGCCAGCAGCATGCCCGATTGACCCGTTTCGCAAATCTGCCGCCGGTTCAGCACCGCCGAATTGATCATTTCGGCCTGCTGGTCCAGCTCCGCGTCGTACCTCTCGTGCACATAACCGCCGCGCAGGATCGTGGTGCAGAAGTGATAGCGGTGGTTGTGCACCGAGTCCGCGTACCCCTGCCGCCAGTCGCGCTGCGGCTTGTACTCGTGCAGCCAGAAGGAGAACGAGTCCGCCGGCTCGTCCAGCAGGCACCAGGCGAAATGAGTGGTCGTTTCGCGGGAACGGCTGGCCACCACGGCCGCTTGCAACGGGGAAAGCAGGCGCAGATGGTCACGTAGGTGCTCTCGCAACTGAGGTCTGGCCGCCCAGCGCAGGAACTCCTCGTGCACCAGTTGCCAGCGTTCGGACAGCGGCCCCCGGTTTCGCCTGATCCCCTCAGCGAGATCGATGAGTGCACAGGTTCGGGTCAGCACGACTATCAGCTCTCCAGTTCTGCAGCGGTGGAAAAATCTCGCCGGAACGCGTGGAACCGTTCTTCCAGGTCACGGAACCGGCGTTCGGACAGGGCCACCCCGGTGATCTTGTGGAAGACGTCCATGAACTCGGCACGGGCGGTGTCCGGGGTGATCTGGAAATGCCGCTCCGAGCGGGCGCGGCAGACGCGGAGGAACTCGGTGCGCTCCATGTTGTAGATGAACGAGCCCTCGGTGAAACGCAATGTCCGCGGGTACAGCGCACTGGCCCCGCCGACGTCGCTGTACAGGGTGACCCACACGCTTTCGTCGAACATCTCCAGCCGGTCCAGCGGCGGGTCGCTGACCACGGTGATGTCCACCCGGACGCACCGGCTGCGGGCCAGGTACAGCCCGACCAGTCCGATCCAGATCTCGTCGTGGAGTCCTTTTTGGATGGTCTCGGAGTCCGCGTCCGCACCTTCCCGCCGCAGCAGGTACCTCGCCCTGCCGCTGATGGTGGGCGCGTCCTGCGGATCGGCGATCACCGCGCGGAACTCCCACTCCGCGTGCGACAGCAGCAGCCTGGCGGCGGCGTGCCGGCCGGAGAAGCCGCGGAAGAAGAACTGCCTGGTGTTGCGCAGGTCCTGCATCATCAGGTGGTTGAACGCCGGGTCCGGCTCCGTGGTGGCCTCGAAGACGTGGGTGGGGAAGAACTCCCGGTTCAGCGACCGGTATTCGTCGCTCAGCTCGCGCAGCGCCTTCCGGCTCTCCTCGATCACCGGTGAGACCAGCGCGCGCTGGGAGGCGGTCGCGGTGATCAGCGTCTGGCCGAAGCCGACCACCGCCGAGATCATCGTGCCGGTGCCAAGGGAAGTCACCAGTGTCTTCGCGGTGCCGGGGTCCATCTCGCTGGCGAGCAGCAGGCTGGCGCCGGAGATCACGATCAGCACGAGCAGTAGCAGGCCGGTCCTGGTCCAGAAGAGCTCCTGCAGCGGGTTACGGCTGCCCTTGGCGTCCGCCGCCACCACCAGGTCACCTCCTCGGATCGACACTCGGAAGAAGATCGAACACTGTAAGTGTCGATTTGAGTGCGGTTTGTCACCTTACGCGCCCGTAGACGTTGGCGAAATAAGAAATTCGGGGGAAACTACCCACCCATTCGCGAATGCGGACAGTCGCGAACGCGACCCTATGGAGTGGTGTGGCCGGGCCGTGTCACGAGGACGGCTCAACGGCGGCGGCGCCGACGGCGGACCCTCGGTTCCGGCTCGGTGCCAGAGTTTTCCGTTGCCGCGTCCTCGGCCGATTTCGCCTTGGCTGAGTCCGGTTCCAGGCCGAGCATCTCGGCGGCGAGCTGCTGCGAGCCGGCGAACATGCCGGTGGGCCCCGGTTTGGCGCGGCGCAGCGCATACGGCCGGAGCCTGTTGTAACCGCGTACCGACACCGGCCGCCGCGGCCGCAGCTCGTAGCCGGGCTCGTCCTCCAGCAGGGCGGCCATTTCCTTGTCCACCAGGATGGTGCCGGGGCGGGCCAGCGAGGTCAGCCTGGCGGCGAGGTTGACCACCGAGCCGTAGACGTCGCCGAACCGGCTCAGGATCCGGCCCGACGCCATCCCCGCCCGCACCGACGGAAGCTCCTCGTCCGCGGAGGTGCGGGCGGTCAGCGTCAGTGCGATCTCGGCGCCGGCCTCCGCGGAGTCGGTGACGAACAGGACCTCGTCGCCGATCATCTTGACCACCTGGCCGCGGTGGTCCGCGACCACCTCGGTGGCCAGCGCCTCGAAGGCCTCCAGCACCGCGCTGAGCTCGTTCTCGTCGACCTGCCTGGTCAGCCGGGTGTAGCCGACCATGTCCACAAACCCGACCACCTCGGTGCGCGTCTCCAGGTCCTCGTCCGGGGCGGCCAGGGCGCGGCCGGCGTAGGCGGCCAGGTGCCGCCGCCACACGTAGTTCTGGGCGCGTTCGAGTTCCGGCAGCAGCCCGTCCACCAGCCGGGCGACCTGCACGTCGTCGCCGCCGAAGTCCGGGTTCCCGGTGATCAGCGTCCACAGCAGGTGCACCTGCCACTCGGCCAGCCGCGACAGGTGCTGGCCGAGCGCCCTGGTCACCGACACCTCGATCTCGGGCTCGATCAGCCCGGCCCGGACCAGCTGATCCGTTGTCCGCATCGCGGCGAGGTCGGCGTCGGTGAAGACCACTTCGTCATCGCCGACGGTGGCGAATCCGAGCGCCCGCCACAGCCGTTTCGACCGTTCCGGTGGCACGCCGGCCAGCTCCGCGATCTGGAGCCGGGTGTACTTGCGCTCACCACCGAGCAGGATGCGTTCCAGGCGGCGCTGCAACGCGTCCAGGGGTTCAGGGCTTCCGGAGTCGTCCCGTTCCTCGCGCACGGTGTGCGTTACGTGGTGTGCACGATGAGCACGTCCACGCCCGACTTGCGGGCCACCTCGGAGGGCACCGAGCCGAGGATGCGGCCGGTCAGCGTGTTCAGCCCGCGGTTGCCGACCACGAGCAGGTCCGCCGAGCGGTCGGAGACCACCTTGCGCAGCGACTCGACCGGGTCGCCGACCACCGGCACGGTCTCGATCTTGGTGGCGCCCACCTTCACCGCGCGGTCCCTGGCGCTCTGCAGGGTGTCCTCGGCCGGTGCCGAGCCGACCACCTGGTAGGCCTCGTCGCGGAGCACGTCCTGCGCCTTCTCCACGTCGTGCTTGCCGGCCGGGTAGTAGGCGCAGGCGATCACGAGCGTCGCGCCGGAGTCGGCGGCGACGCCCGCCGCCCTGTCCACCGCGGCGAACGACGATTCCGAGCCGTCGGTACCGACGACTACGGTCTGGTATGCGGCCATCCGAGTCCTCCAGCGAAGATCAATGAGAGGTTCGCGTGGTTAGGTTACTCGCCAGTCGGGTTGTTCGCCGCAGCACCACTCGGCTTGTTCGCCCGCGGTCGTCCCGGGCTCGGTTTCGGCTGGCCCGCTGCTGTCGCCGACGCTGACGACGCTGCCGCGGGTTTCGGCTTCCGGCCCTCGGCCGCCGGCTCGGTCTCCACCAGCACGCTCGCCGCCTCGGCCAGCACGGCCCTCGCCGACGTGACCTGCTCGGCGATGTTGTTGCGCAGCACGCGCAGCGCTTCCACCCGTTCCGAGGCCTGGTTGATCCGGCGGTTGGACTCCTCGGTGGCCTCGCGCACCCGCCGGTTCGCCTCGTCGGCGGCCTCGGCGAGGCGTGCGTTCGCCTCGTTCGTCGAGTCCTGCTTGCGCCGGTTGGCGGCCTCGATCGACTCGCGCTGCCGCCGCTCGATCTCCGTCGTCGCGGCGGTCTGCTCCTCGGCCACCTTCTTCCGGATCGCGGCGGCTTCGTCGGTGGCCTCGCGCAGCCGGCGCTCGGCCTCCGCCTTGCTGGCCGACTCCTGCTCGGCGAGCGCCCGCATGGCCTCCGTGCGACGGGAGGCCATCGCGATCTCGAAGTCCTCCTCGACCGAGATGCGGCGCTGCTCGGACTCGGCGTCGAGCCGGTCGCGCTCCTCCTTGGCCTTGGTGGTGATGGTCTCGGCCTCGGCGCGCGCCTTCTCCAACACGCCCCGGTGCTCGGCCTCCATCTCCTTGCGCCGGAGGTCGAGCTCGGTCAGCAGCTGCTCGTAGCGGGCGCGCATCGCGCTGGCATCGGTCTCCGCCTTCGCCCGGATGTGCCCGGCCTCGGCTTCGGCGCGGGCCCTGGTGTCGGCGGCCTCGTCCTGGGCGAGCCGCAGCATCCGCTGCAGCCGCTCGGACAGACCTTCGATGCTGGTCGGCGGCTGGGCCAGCCGTTCCACCTGGCCGCGCAGGTCGTCCAGCTCGATCCTGGACTGCTCCAGCTGACGGGCCAGGTCGCCGGACTGCGAGATGGCCGCGTCCCGGTCCGCGGTCAGCAGCTTGAGGTCCGCGTCCAGGCGTTCCAGATGTTCGTCGACCTGGGCCCGGTTGTAGCCGCGCTTCATCAAATCGAAGCCGGCGCCCAGCGGTACTAGCTCCCGTTCGTCGCCAAGGCTCATGGGCGAAAGCCTAGCCGTTCACGGAAGGGGGCCGCACGACCGAGGTACACCGAACTCACACGCGTCGGTTCAGGCGCTCAGACTCCGCGGAACGTGTTGATCGCGGCCAGGTGCTTTTCGCGCAGTTCCTGGTCGTGCACCCCGAGTCCGTCCTCCGGCGCGAGGCAGCGCACGCCGACCTTTCCCTGATGCGCGTTGCGATGCACGTCGAGCGCGGCCTGCCCGGTCTCCTCCAGCGAGTAGGTCCTGGACAGCGTCGGATGGATCAGTCCCTTGGCGATCAGCCGGTTCGCCTCCCACGACTCGCGGTAGTTGGCGAAGTGCGAGCCGATGATCCGCTTGAGGTTCATCCACAGGTAGCGGTTGTCGAACTGGTGCAGATAGCCGGAGGTGGAGGCGCAGGTGACGATCGTGCCGCCCTTGCGCGCCGCGTAGACCGAGGCGCCGAAGGTCTCCCGGCCGGGATGTTCGAACACGATGTCCGGGTCGTCGCCGCCGGTCAGCTCCCGGATTTTGGCGCCGAACCGCTGCCACTCCCCGGGGTCCTGCTCGTGCTCGTTCTTCCAGAACTGGTAGCCCTCCGCGTTGCGGTCGATGACCAGCTCGGCCCCCATCCGGCGGCAGATCTCGGCCTTCTCCGGGCTGGACACCACGCACACCGGGATCGCGCCGCCGTTCAGCGCGAACTGGGTGGCGTAGGAGCCGAGGCCACCGGAGGCGCCCCAGATCAGCACCACGTCACCCTGTTTCATGTCCGCGCCGTTGCGCGAGACCAGCTGCCGGTACGCGGTGGAGTTGACCAGCCCGGGGGAGGCGGCCTCCTCCCAGGTGAGGTGGCCCGGCTTCGGCATCAGCTGGTTGGCCTTGACCAGCGCGATCTCGGCGAGCCCGCCGAAGTTGGTCTCGAAGCCCCAGATCCGCTGCTCGGTGTCCATCATCGTGTCGTTGTGCCCGTCCGGGCTTTCCAGCTCCACGTTGAGGCAGTGCGCCACCACTTCGTCGCCGGGCTGCCAGCTGTGCACCCCGGCCCCGGTGCGCAGCACCACGCCGGACAGGTCCGAGCCCACCACGTGATAGGGCAGGTCGTGCCGCTTGGCCAGCGGTGAGAGCCGGCCGTACTTCTTGAGGAACTTGAAGGTGGGCAGCGGCTCGAAGATCGAGGTCCACACCGTGTTGTAGTTGATCGCGCTGGCCATCACCGCGACCAGCGCCTCGCCGGGGCCCAGCTCCGGGGTGGGCACCTCGTCGACGTGCAGCGACTTGCGCGGGTCCTTGTCCCGGCTGGCCAGTCCCTCGAACATGTCGACCTCGTCGGCGTGCACGGTGACCCCGCGATAGCTCTCCGGGACCGGGAGCGACCCCACCTCGGCCGGGTTACCGGACAGGATGGCCTGCTGGATCTGGCTGAGCTGACTCGCCGGCGCCATGGCGACCTCCAGGGGGAGTGGGTCTCGGGAACTGGGGTGGAAACTACTGGCCGGTAACCAAGCGCACAACCGGAGGAGAGCTACGGCACTCGGACACCGCCCGACCGGGTCAAGATGTGACCGAGAATAATTGACCGGCCGGCCAACCAAGGCGGATGATGGGGGATGAGACCGCGAGACACACGGTTTCCCTGTTGGAGGTGATCAAGATGGCCGAAACCTCGGCGCGTCCGTGGACCCGCCCGCATGACTGGGCCGAAGTCGTGCTCGGCGTGGTCGCGGTGCTCTCGCCGCTGTGGATGGACACCGACAACGCCGCGATGTGGACCCTGATCGTGCTCGGCGCGCTGGTCGCCCTGGACGGGCTCGTCTCGCTCGCCATGCCCGGCATGGTCTACGGCGAGGGCATCCAGATCGTGCTCGGCGCACTGATGTTCATCTCGCCGTGGGCGATGAGCTACACCGAGATGACAGGGGCGTCGTGGACCTCCTGGATCATCGGCGTACTGACCGTCGTGGTCGGCGCCGCCGCGCTGCCGATCGCCAACGCCGTGCACAGCGGGATGGCAGGCCAGCACTGACCCAGCGACGTCTCGGGCCCACGACTTGTACGGTTGTGGGCCCGAGCGCGCGGAGGGGGACAGGCGTGAAGAAGGAGACGGCGCGAGAGCGCATTCTGGCCGCCGCCGAGGAGCTGTTCGCGGACGCCGGCTTCGACGCCACCCCGACCTCCCGGATCGCCGAGCGCGCCGGGGTGCCGAAGGGCTTGGTGCACTACTACTTCCGGCGCAAGACCGACCTGCTCACCGCGCTGGTCGAGCGGCTGCCGGACGAGCACGTGGAACCGGCCAGCGTGGTGGTCCCCGGTGACATCGCGGAAAGCCTGCGCCGGCTGGTCGCCGAGCTGGACCGGCGGCTGAGCGCGTCGCGGATGCTGTCGCACCTGCTCTGGCGGGAGGCGGACACGCACCTCGCGGTGCGCGACGCGCTGCACGAGCGGTACCGGACGCTGGTCGGCCAGGTGCGCGCGGTGATCGTCGCGGCCGCGGTGGGCGGGCTGGCGATGGCCGACGTGGACAGCGCGTCCGGCTTGCTCGCGCTCGCGGTGAGCTACCGGCACTCGGTCGCCCGGCACGTGGTGGACGACCGGCCGGACGAGATGGAGCGCGAGCTGACCTTCATCGCCGAGGCCCTCACCGCCCGCACCACCGGTCGTGAGTGAAAAACGTTGCCCTGGCAACACTTTTCACTCACGAGGGCTGACCTGCGAAAACGTCAGGGAGCGGGTTCCACCAGCTCGACGAGTACGCCGCCGGCGTCCTTGGGGTGCACGAAGTTCACCCGGCTGTTCGCGGTACCGCGCTTGGCCTCGTCGTAGAGCAGCTTCAGGCCCTTTGCCCGCAGCGCCGCCGCGGCGGCGTCCACATCGGACACCCGGTAGGCGAGCTGCTGGAGGCCGGGCCCCTTGTTGTCCAGGAACTTGCCGATCGCCGAGTCCTCCCGCAGCGGGGCGAGCAGCTGGATCGCGGTGCCGTAGCCGGCGTCGCCGGGTGCGTGCAGCATCGCTTCGCGCACGCCCTGCTCTTCGTTCTCCTCGGTGTGGGTGGCCTCCATGCCGAAGGTGTCGGTGTAGAACTTGATCGCCTTGTCCAGGTCCGGTACGGCGACCCCTACATGGTCGATCGCGGTGACAAAGGGTGCTAGGGCGTCGTTCATGGTTTCGCAGGGTAGTGCGCGTGCCGCCGTCGCCCACGTGCCGCCGCTCACACTGTCGCGGTTCAGATCCTTGACTCGACGGTATGGTCGCTGGGTTGGTCCAGCGCCGAGGCTTGGAGGAATGTCGTGTCCGGTTCCGTGATCCTGGGTGCCGCTCGTACCCCGATCGGGCGGCTGCTCGGCTCGTTGAAGGACTTCTCGGGTGCCCAGCTCGGCGGGGTCGCCATCAAGGCGGCGCTGGAGCGGGCCGGGGTGGCTCCGGAGGCCGTGCAGTACACCATCATGGGCCAGGTGCTCACCGCCGGCGCCGGCCAGATTCCGGCCAGGCAGGCCGCGGTGGCCGGTGGGATCCCGATGGACGTGCCAGCGCTGACCATCAACAAGGTCTGCCTCTCCGGCCTGGACGCGATCGCGCTGGCCGATCAGCTGATCCGGGCCGGTGAGTTCGACATCGTGGTGGCCGGTGGCCAGGAGTCGATGAGCCAGGCCCCGCACCTGCTGCCCAAGTCGCGCGCCGGTTTCAAGTACGGCGACACCACGCTGGTGGACCACATGGCCTACGACGGCCTGTTCTGCGCCTTCGACCAGGTGGCCATGGGCGCGTCCACGGAGAAGTACAACACCCGCTACGGCCTGACCCGCGCGCAGCAGGACGAGTTCTCCGCGCGCTCGCACCAGCGGGCCGCCGCGGCCATCGCGGCTGGCCGGTTCGCCGACGAGATCGCCCCGGTGCAGATCCCGCAGCGCAAGGGCGACCCGGCCATCTTCGACACCGACCAGGGCGTCCGCGGGGACACCACGGCGGAGAGCCTTGGCAACCTGCGGCCCGCCTTCGCCTCGGACGGCACCATCACCGCCGGTTCGGCCTCGCAGATCTCCGACGGCGCGGCCGCGGTCGTGGTGGCCAGCCGGGCGAAGGCCGAGGAGCTCGGCCTCACCCCGCTCGCCGAGATCGGCGCGCACGGCGTGGTCGCCGGTCCGGACGCGAGCCTGCACGAGCAGCCGGCCAACGCGATCAAGGCGGCGCTGGCCAAGGAGCAGCTCGCCGCGGACGCGCTGGACCTGGTGGAGATCAACGAGGCGTTCGCCGCGGTCGGCCTGGTGTCCACCGACAAGCTCGGGCTGGACCAGGAAAAGGTGAACGTGAACGGCGGCGCGATCGCGCTCGGCCACCCGATCGGCGCATCGGGCGCCCGGCTCGCGGTGCACCTGGTGTACGAGCTGCGCCGTCGCGGCGGTGGCCTCGGTGCCGCCGCGCTGTGCGGTGGCGGCGGCCAGGGTGACGCGCTGCTGATCCGGGCGCTGTAATAGTCGTGTGGCGGTAGCAGTCGAAGTCGGAGAGCTGGTCGGGCGGGCGCGCGAGGGACAACACCGCGCGATCGCCCGGCTCATCTCGCTGGTCGAGGACGCCCATCCCCAGCTGCGCGAGGTGGCCGAGGCACTGACCCCGTACACCGGGCACGCGCGGATCGTCGGGCTCACCGGCCCGCCGGGGGTCGGCAAGTCGACTTCCACTTCGATGCTGCTCTCCGCGTTGCGCGAGGAGGGCAAACGGGTCGGCGTGCTGGCCATCGACCCGTCCTCGCCGTTCTCCGGCGGTGCGCTGCTCGGCGACCGGATCCGGATGACCGAGCACGCCACGGACAGCGGGATCTTCATCCGCTCGATGGCGACCAGGGGCCATCTCGGCGGCCTCGCCTGGGCCACCCCGCAGGCCGTGCGGGTGCTCGACGCCGCGGGGTTCGACGTGGTGCTGATCGAGACCGTCGGGGTTGGACAGTCCGAAGTGGACGTCGTGCGGCTGGCGGACACCACCGTCGTGCTGCTCGCGCCCGGCATGGGCGACGGTATCCAGGCCGCGAAGGCCGGGGTGCTGGAGATCGCCGACGTGTTCGTGGTGAACAAGGCCGACCGGGACGGCGCGGAGACCACCGTGCGCGACCTGAAGCAGATGATCGCGATGGTGCGCCGGGAGGTCCGCGGGCACAGCTGGCGTCAGCCGATCGTGCGCACGGTCGCCGCGAAGAACGAGGGCGCCGCGGAGGTGCTGAGCGCGCTGGACGAGCACCACGAGTGGCTCCAGGCGCGAGGTGAGCTGCTCCGGCGGCGGACCGCGCGGGCGGCCGGCGAGGTCGAGGCGATCGCGCTGCAACGGCTGCGCGACCAGCTGGCGGACCTGCGCGGCGGCGACCGGCTGCCGGAGCTGGCGCGGCAGGTCGTCGAACGCGAGCTGGACCCCTACTCCGCGGCGGAAAAGCTGATCGGCGACCTGACCCGCTGAGCGAGCCCCGGTACTTCCGGTACTTCCGGCGCTTCCCAGTGGGACGGCCGAGGGCCGATACTTGCCCGGCCTGAACACCGGGAGGACACGATGGTTCGCGTCGCCAGCACCCTTTCCGCCGTCGCCGCGCTGGCCGCCGGCCTGCTGCTGACCGGCGGCTCCGCGGCCGCCGAGCCGCCGCCGAAGGTCACCCACGGCCCCTGCAAGTACACCGAGACCCCGGACGAGCCCGCCGCCAAGCCGGTGCCGCTGCCGAGGGACCCCTGGCACACCCCGGATCGCGGCACCGTGCGGGTCAAGCTGCGGACCGACCGGGGTGAGCTGCCGCTGATCCTGAACCGGGCGCAGGCGCCCTGCACCGTGCAGAGCTTCCTGCACCTGGCCCGGCACCGGTTCTACGACCGCAGCTCGTGCCACAGGCTGACCGCGTACCCCACGCTGAAGGTGTTGCAGTGCGGGGATCCGAGCGGCACCGGCGAGGGCGGGCCCGGTTACCGCTACGCCGACGAGCTGCCGGTCGGGCTGCCGCCGGCACCGAGCGATCCGACCGGGCAGCGGCGGGTATACGCGCGCGGGGTGCTGGCCATGGCCAACGCCGGACCGGACACCAACGGCAGCCAGTTCTTCCTGGTCTACGGGGATTCCGCGCTGCGCCCGGACTACACCATCTTCGGCGAGGTGGACGAGCGCGGCCTGCGCACCCTGGACAAGGTCGCCGCGGGCGGCATCGTCGGCGAACCGGGCTCGCCGCCTCCGGTGGACGGTCGGCCCGCGCTGCCCATCACGATCATCCGCGCTCGCTGACCGGTTCGTCCCCTGGCAGGGCCGCGGCGGCACGGCGGAGCGCGGTGGCGGCGTCGCCGGTGAGCGGGTCGCCGTGCCCGAAACAGGCGATCTCGCTGTCCAGCGCGGCGAGCCGTCGGAACGACTCCACGGTGCGGGCGCGGTCCTGGTTGAACACGCCCAGCATCGGCCCCTCCACGTTCGCCACGGTGTCGCCGGTGAACAGCACACCGTGCTCGGGCAGGTGCAGCGCCAGGCTGCCCTCGGTGTGCCCCGGGATGGCCAGCACCTTCGCGCCACCACCGAAATCGAGCAGGTCACCGTCTTCCAGCTCGCGGTCGGTCGGTACCGGCGGACCGGTCAGATGTCCCTTGACCTGCTCGAAAAGCGGCCACTCCCAGTCCAGCAGCTCGGGGTGGGGCGGCGGGGCCTCGCCGCGCACGATCGGCGCGTCCGCCCGGTGTGCCAGTACCTCCGCGCCGTGCCACGAGCGGATCTCGGCCGCCGAGCCGGTGTGGTCGCCGTGGAAATGGGTCAGCACCAGCCTGGACAACTCGGCCGGGTCGCGGCCGAGCGAGCCGATCGCGTCCAGCACCGCCGGGCCGGAGCCGGCCGTGCCGGTGTCGATCAGCGTCAGCGAATCCTGGTCCTGCCACAGGTACGCCTGGCCAACCTCGAATCGGAGCAGATGCAGCTGGGGCAGTAGTTCGATGAGATCCACCAGCCCACCGTATGGCTCCGCGCGCGGCGGCGGGGACGGATCAGCTCAGCGCGAAACCTCGGCCAGTACGTCCAGGAACGTCTGCAGGGTCGGGCCGAACGCGTGCTCGGCCGGGGTCGCGTAGCCGACCACGATGCCTTGGGGATGCGGGCCTTCGCCGATCCAGTGCCGGCCGAGCATCTCCACGCCGAGTCCACGCCGGCGCGCGGCGGCGGCCACCGCGGCCTCACCCGGACCGGACTCCGGCAGCCGCAGCAGCACCTGCAGCCCGGCCGCGATGCCGTGCGGCACCAGCCAGTCCGGGATCGCATCGAGCAGTTTCTCCCGCCTCGCCCGGTAAATGCCGCGGCAGCGCCGGATGTGCTGGTCATAACCGCCGGAGGAGATCAGCTCGGCCAGCACCGCCTGTTCCAGCGCCGGTGGTCGCCAGCCGGTCGCGTTGATCGCCGCCCGCACCGGCTCGACCAAGGTCCGCGGCAGCACCAGCCAGCCGATCCGCAGCCCCGGCGCGAGCGTCTTGCTCGCCGTGCCCACGTAGGCCACCCGCTCCGGCGCCAGTGCCTGCAGCGCGCCGACCTGCTGACGGTCGAAGCGGAACTCGCCGTCGTAGTCGTCCTCGATCACCATCGCCCCGGTGCGGGTGGCCCAGCGGGTCAGCTCGGTGCGCCGGTCCGGGGCCAGCGGCACCCCGGTCGGATACTGGTGCGCCGGGGTCAGCACCACCGCTGGACTGTCCAGTTCGGACACTCGCAGGCCGTGCTCGTCCACCGGCACCCCGGCGATCCGGACCTCGGCGGCGGCCTTGGCCACCGCGCGGAACTGCGGCAGTGACGGGCATTCGAAGGCGATCTCCTCGGCGCCCCGGTCACGCAGCACCCTGGCCAGCAGCGCCATTGCGTGCGAGAACCCGGCGCAGACCACGATCCGCTCCGGGTCCGCGAGCACCCCGCGGGTACGGGCGAGATAGCCCGCCAGCGCCTCCCGCAGGGTCACCGAGCCGCGCTCGTCCGGGTAGCCGAACAGCGCGGTGGGCGCACGCTGGAGCACCCGCCGGGTCGCGGAGAGCCAGCGGTCGCGCGGGAACAGCGAGACGTCCGGGCTGCCGGGGGCGAACCCGCGGTGCACGGCGGGCTCGGCCGCGCGCAACCGCGGTGCCGAGACCGGCGCGGCCGGGTGCAGGTCGCGCACCTTGGTCGCCGCGCCCTGGCTGGTGTGCAGGTAGCCCTCCGCGGAGAGGTCGGCGTAGACGCGGGTGACCGTGCCGCGGGCGATGCCGAGATCCTTGGCCAGCTCCCTGGTGGAGGGCATCGCGGTGCCGGGGGTGAGGCGCCGGTCGCGGATCGCGGCCCGGATAGCTTCGGCGAGGCCGCGGGCACCGGTGTCCGGCCGCCAGTCCAGATGCACGTCCCAGCCGGAACTGGACCACGAAAGTGTCATGGGACTGGACCATACTTGTAGGCCAGTGCGGGATAGCTTGGTCTGGTGACCTTCAAGTTACGCATCGGATATGTCAGTCACCGACCACTGTCGAAGGGAGCCGCATGAGCGCGCGAATTCAGGCCGGACCGGCGCTTCCGGACGCCTACCAGAAGCTGCTGGCGCTGGTCGGCGCGGTGGAGAAGCGGGCCGCCGACGCCGGGCTGGACCGCAAGCTGCTGGTACTGGTGCAGCTCCGCGCCTCGCAGCTCAACGGCTGCGCGTTCTGCCTGGACCTGCACAGCAAGGAAGCGCTCAAGCTGGGCGAGGATCAGCGCCGGCTCCTGGTGCTGAGCGCCTGGCGCGAGACCGAGCTGTACACCGAGCAGGAGCGGGCCGCGCTCGCGCTGACCGAGGCGATCACCAAGCTGTCGCAGACCCAGGACGTGCCGGACGACGTGTACCAGCAGGCGACCGCGGTGTTCGACGAGACCCAGTACGCGGTGCTCGTCTGGTCCGTCGGCGTGATCAACCTGCTCAACCGGCTCGGCGTCACCAGCCGGATGGAGCTGCCCGCATGACCGCTTCAGACCTGCGGGCGCTGCACGTGCCCGGGGTGCCGCTGATCCTGCCGAACGCCTGGGACGCGGACACCGCGCGACTCGTCGAGGCTGCCGGTTTCCCAGTGGTGGCAACGAGTTCGGTGGCCGTCGCGGCTGCGCTCGGTTATCCGGACGGGGAGCAGGCGCCGGCCGAGGAGATGTTCGCTGCGGCGGCAAGGATGGCGCGGGCGGTCTCGGTGCCGGTGACCGTGGACGCGGAGTCCGGCTACGGCCTGGCGCCGGCCGAGCTGGTGTCGCGGCTGCTGGAGACCGGCGCGGCCGGCTGCAACCTGGAGGACACCGCGCCGGGGCGTGGCATCCGGTCGGTGGCCGACCAGGTCGAGCTGCTGGGCGCGGTCCGTGCGGCGGCGGGCCGGGACCTGGTGCTGAACGCGCGGATCGACGTGTTCCTCGGTGCGGAGGACGAGCAGGCCGTGCTGGACAAGGCGATCGAGCGGGCCGGCGCCTATCTCACGGCGGGTGCGGACTGCGTGTACCCGATCCACGTGCGGTCGGAGCGGGTGCTGGCCTCGTTCCTGGACGCGGTGCGGCCCGCCGCGGTGAACGCCACCTATCTGCCGGGTGGCCCGGACCTCGACGCTTTGGCGAAACTGGGGGTGGCCCGGGTCTCCTTCGGCGGTGGCATCTGGAAGTCCGCGCGTGCCCATCTCGCGGACACCCTCTCCGCCCTCACCTCCGGCACCCTCCCTTACTGATGATCCGTGAAGGCCACCTTGCCTACCTTGAAGGTAGGCAAGGTGGCCTTCACGGACAGCGGGGTGCCTTAGTGGGTGGTGGCTTTTTCGGCGCCGGCGCCGGTGAGGGAGCGGACCTCCATCTCGGCGTACTTGTCCTGGTTGTGCTCCTTGGACAGCACGGTGCCGAGCCAGCCGAGGAAGAAGGACACCGGGATGGACACCAGCCCGGGGTTCTGCAACGGGAACCAGTGGAAGTCCACGCCCTTGATCATGGACTTCGCGGTACCGGACACCGCGGGGGAGAACACGATCAGCACGATGGTGACGATCAGCCCGCCGTAGATGCTCCACAGTGCGCCTTGGGTGTTGAAGCGTTTCCAGAACAGCGAGTAGAGGATCGTGGGCAGGTTCGCCGATGCGGCGACGGCGAAGGCGAGTGCGACGAGGAAGGCGACGTTCTGGTCTTTGGCGAGGATGCCGCCGACGATGGCGACGGCGCCGATGACCAGTGCGGTGATGCGGGCGACTCGTACTTCGGCGTTGGGGTCTTTGATCTTGCCTTTTTTGATCACGTTGGCGTAGACGTCGTGGGCGAAGGAGGCGGACGCGGTGATGGTGAGTCCGGCGACCACGGCGAGGATGGTGGCGAAGGCGACCGCGGCGATGAATCCGAGCAGTATCGGCCCGCCCAGCTCCTGCGCCAGCAACGGCGCCGCCGAATTCTCCCCGCCGGGTGCCTTGGTGATCTTGTCCTTGCCCACTAGCGCCGCTGCGCCGTAGCCGAGCACCAGGGTGAACAGGTAGAAGATGCCGATCAGCGCGATCGCCCACACCACGGACTTCCTGGCGTCCTTGGCGGTCGGCACGGTGTAGAAGCGCATCAGCACGTGCGGCAGCCCGGCGGTACCGAGCACCAGCGCGATGCCAAGCGACAGGAAGTCGATCTTGCTGGTTCCGTTGAGGCCGTAGCGCGCGCCGGGGTTGAGCAGGCTCTCGCCGCCGGATCCCGCGCGGTCCACCGCGCCGCCGAGCAGGCTGGAGAGGTTGAGCCCGTACTTGCCGAGCACCCAGACCGTCATCACGAACGCGCCGGCGATCAGCAGCGCGGCCTTGATGATCTGCACCCAGGTGGTGCCCTTCATGCCGCCGACCAGCACGTAGATGATCATGACGACACCGACCACCGAGATCACCACGGCCTGGCCGACGCTGCTGGAAATGCCGAGCAGCAGCGAAACCAGGATGCCGGCGCCCGCCATCTGCGCCAGCAGGTAGAAGAACGACACGGCGAGGGTGGAGGTCGCCGCGGCGGCGCGCACCGGGCGTTGCCGCATCCGGAACGCGAGCACGTCGCCCATGGTGAACTTGCCGGTGTTGCGCAGCAGTTCGGCCACCAGCAGCAAAGCGACCAGCCAGGCCACCAGGAACCCGATCGAATAAAGGAAACCGTCGTAACCGTAGACCGCGATCGCGCCGGCGATCCCCAGGAAGGACGCGGCGGACAGGTAGTCGCCCGCGATCGCGATGCCGTTCTGCGGCCCGCTGAACGCGCGCCCGGCGGCGTAGTAGTCCGACGCGGTCTTGGTGTTCCGACTGGCCCGGAACACGATCACCAGCGTGATCACCACGAAAGCGGCGAAAATGCTGATGTTCAGTACGGGGTTGCTGCCTTCGACACCAGCGGCGAGGTTGGTCATTTCGCTGCTCCCTCGATGTCGTCCCGGATCTTGTCCGCGATCGGGTCCAGCTTCCGGTTGGCGTAGCGGACGTAGAGACCGGTGATCACGAAGGTGGAGACGAACTGCAGCAGGCCGAAGACCAGGCCCACGTTGATGTTGCCGACCAGCTTGGTGGACATGAACCCGTGCGCGTAGTCCGCCAGCAGCACGTAAAGCAGGTACCACAACAGGAACAACCCGGTCATCGGGAAGACGAACCGGCGTAGCCTGGAGCGCAGCTGCTGGAACTCGGCGCTCTGGTGCACCTGTTCCCACCTGTCGGCGGGCGGATCCTGCCCGGTCACGTCCTGTTCGCTGATGCTCACGAGGAGCCCTCCTAGGTGGTACGGCTGTGTTCCGCGCCACGCTAGGCAGCCCTCAGGCATGCTGGTACCGCCGCCGGATAAACGCCTGCCGGCTGCGACGAACGGCATACGAACGGCGTGCGGGTCGCGACGAGTGGCCGGGCGCTAGGCCGTCCGGCCCAAGCTCCGCCTGCCGGGTTCGCGGCGTTCGTCCAGGTGCAGCCGCAGCATCGCGGTGCGTGCCCACGGCGGCGGACGGCCGCGCAGGGACACCAGCACCATCACCGAGAAGGCCAGCGGCACCGACCACGGCGCCGGTTGCGCGATCAGGATCGCCGGCCAGCCGTCCAGCCGAGGTTCGGACAGCGCGAGCAGGATCGAGCCGGAAGAGCCGAGCAGCCCGGCGAGCACCCCGCTGATCGCGCCGGCCGCGGTCAGCCTGGACCACCAGATGCCCAGCACCAGCAGCGGGCAGAAGGTGGACGCGGCCACGGTGAACCCCCAGGTCACCAGCACCCCCGCGTCCAGCCGGGTGGAAGGCAGGGCGAGCAGCACCATCCCCGCGGCAGCGAGCACCACGGTGATCCGCAGCCGGCGCAGCCCGGCCGGCATCAGGTCGTGCGCGATGGCGCCGGAGACCACCAGCAGCAGGCCGAGCGAAGTGGCCAGGAAGGCGGCGAACGCGCCGGCGGTGAGCAGCGCGGTGAACAACCCGCCGGCCCAGCTGGTGTCCACCTGTGCCGGCAACGCGACCACCACGGTGTCGGTGGCGCCGGACAGGTACAGCTCCGGCACCAGCACGCGGCCTAGAACCCCATAGATACCGGGAAAAAGGTAGAACACGCTGAGCAGCGCCACGGTGATCGCCGCTGTCCGGCGGGCCGCGCGGCCGTCCGGGCTGGTGTGGAAGCGCATCAGCACGTGCGGCAGTCCCATGGTGCCGAGCATGGTCGCGATCAGCACCGCCCAGGTGCCCAGCAGCGGCGCGCCGTTGTGGCCGAGGTCCAGCAGCGGGCGGTGCCAGTCCGGCCCGCCGGGCAGGGCACCGCCGCGTACCTCCGGCACCGGGGCGCCGGCGGCGAAGACCACGGTGCGCCCGGCCGGCATGGTCAGTTCGCCGGGCGGGTGCACCGAACTGGTGCCGTCGGGGGCGGAGATGGTGGTCTGCTCGCGGAGGTCCAGCGTCACGTCCACCTCGAAGGTGACCGGGGTTTCGCGGGAGAAATGCGTGAACTCCACCGGGTTCAGCGCGTCGTGCCGCACGTTCGCGCCGACCGCGAACACCAGCCAGATCGCCGGCACGATGAACAGCAGCAGCTTCAGCACGAACTGGAAGGCCTGGACGTAGGTGGCCGCGCGCATCCCGCCGAGTGCCAGCGTCACGCTGACCGCGGCACCCGCGATCACCACCCCGACCCAGTACGGCGTGTTGCTCACCGCGCTGAGCACCAGCCCCGCGGTGCGGAACTGCGGCACCAGGTAGAGCGTGCCGATCACCAGCACCACCACCGCGGCCAGCCGCCGCAGCGCCGGCGAAGCCAGCCTCGCCTCGGCGAAGTCGGGCACGGTCAGCGCGCCGGAGCGGCGCATCGGCGCGGCGACCAGCACCAGCATCGCGATGTAGCCGGCGGTGAAGCCGACCGGGTACCACAGCGCGCCGATGCCGTCCTTGACCATCAGCCCGGCGACCCCGAGGAAGGAAGCCGCGGACAGGTATTCGCCGGAGACCGCGGCCGAGTTCAGCAGCGGCGAGATCCGCCGCGAGGCGACCAGGAAGTCCGAGGTCGTCCGCATCGCGGCCACCCCGCGCAGGCCGATCAGCAGGGTTATCAGCACTACCGGGGCCACCGCGAGCGCGGCCCCCATCAGCGGTCCTCGATCCGCTCGGCGCGGCGCAGCTGCCAGCGCGCCAGCAGCACCATCGCCGGATAGGGCAGCACCGCCAGCAGCAGCCAGGACACCGGGATGCCCAGCAGCCGCAGGCCGTCCAGCTCCGGCCACAGCGCGAACAGCAGCGGCAGCGCGAGCAACAGGCCGAACAGCAGCGCCAGCGCGAGCAGGCCCGGCCCGCGCTGGGCCCGGTACAGGGTGAGCGCGCGCTCGGCGTCCGCCGGATCCAGCCGGGGCACCCGCCAGCGCCGGGTCGCCCGGCCGCGCGCGTGCGCGAGCCGGGTCTGCGGGCTCATCACGGCCACCCGCTTGGTCCTGCTCATGGCCTGCTGTCCAGTTCGCCGCGCTGCGCAGCCTGTAGCAGCCGCTCGCGGAGTTCGCGGGCGTGCCGCCGGCTCACCGGCACGTCTCCGAGGTCGGTGTGCGCCAGCAGCCCGCCGGCCGAATCGCTGCGCAGCTCGCGCACCGCGCCGACGGCGACCAGGAAACCGCGGTGCACCCGGCTGAAACCGGTGCCCTCCCAGTACTCCTCCAGCCGCGAGATCGGCATCCGCACCAGATGCACCCCGCCCGGCGTGTGCAGCCGGACGTAGTCGCCGTGCGCCTCCACGAACTGGACGTCCACCCGCCGCACGTACCGGGTGCGCCCGCCGGACTCCACCGGCAGCGCCGCCATCGCGTCCGGGGTCGGCTGCACGCTCGGCGCCGCGCCGGCCATCCTGGTCACCTTGGCCAGCGCCGCGGAAAGCCGTTCCGCACGGACCGGCTTGAGCAGGTAGTCCACCGCGCCGATGCCGTAGGCGGTGACCGCGTGCCCGTCGTAGGCGGTGACGAACACGATCACCGGCGGCTCGGTCAACTTCGCCAGCAGCGAGGCCAGCTCCAGCCCGTCCAGGCCGGGCATGGCGATGTCAAGGAAGACCGCGTCGAACCGATCCGCCTGGATGATCTTCAACGCGGTCAGCGGGTCACCGGCCGCGGCGACCTCGGCGACCTCTGGCGCGTCCCGCAGCAACTGGCACAGCTCGTCCAGCGCCGGCGGCACGTCATCGACGGCCAGCACCCGCAACCCGTCACTCATGGCATGACCCCCGGCTGGAACCTCGGTACCCGCACGACCACCCGCGTCCCGGCGCCCTCCGCGGTCTCCACCACGAGACCGAACCACGGTCCGTACACACTACGCAGCCGGCGGTCCACATTGGCCAGACCCACACTGCCCGCGCTGCCCCGGCCGGCCAGTATCTCCTTGGCCTCCTCGGGGTCCATGCCGACGCCGTCGTCCTCCACGCTGATCACGCAGTCGTTGCCCTCGGCCTCACCGCGCACCTGCACCAGCCCGCTGCCCGAGCGCGGCTCGATACCGTGCCGGATCGCGTTCTCCACCAGCGGTTCGAGCACCAGGTACGGCACCGCCACGGCGAGCACCTCCGGCGCGACCCTGATCTGCACCTGCAGCCGATCGCCGAGCACGGCCCGCTGCAGCGCCAGATAGGTCTCCACGGCGTGGAACTCTTCCGACACCATGGTGTACTCGCCGTGCCTGGCCAGGCTGTAGCGGGTGTAGTCGGCGAAGTCCAGCATCAGGTCGCGGGCCCGGTCGGGATCCGAACGCACCAGCGACGCGATCACGGTGAGCGCGTTGTAGACGAAATGCGGCGAGATCTCCGCCCGCAGCGCCCGCAGCTCCGCCTGCGCGGCCTGTTCCGCGGAGGCCTCCAGCCTGCCGCGTTCGAGCGCGTCCACCACCAGCGCGGTGGCTTCGCGCACGGCCGCCGTCCTGACCTCGCCGGCCACCACCAGCACCCCGCTGAACTCGTCGTGGACGTGCAGCGGGACCGCGGTCAGCGGCGGGCGTCCACTGGGCGCCTCGGTGTGCAGCACCTCGTCGAGCAGCTCGGCGGTCGGTTCGTCGGCCGAGGGCGTACCGGACCACAGCATCGAGCCGGTCAGGTCGGCCAGCCCGGCGCCGCTCGCGCCGAGCAGCCCGCGCAGCCGCCGCAGTGCCCGCTGGGCCTTCGGCGCGGCGAGCCCGTCCTTGAGGTCGGCCGCGATCCGGCGGGTCAGCGCCAGTGTGTCGATCGGGTCCGCGGCCGCCCTGGACCGCCGGGCCCGGTCCGCGGCCCGGCGGAACGCGCTTTCCGCGGACACCGGCATAGCCGCTCATCCTAGATCGCCAGGATGCCCTTAAGGCCACCATAGGGGCGTTGAATGCCCTCATGGTGGCCTTAAGAGCGCGGCTTCAGCGGGTCAGGTCAGCACTGTTGCTTGTAGAAGTACTGGGCGTTGGCGTCCATGTCGGCCTTGGTGATGGAGTGCAGGCCGGCGGTGATGGTGCGCTGGGTCGGCTTGTTCTCCAGCGCGGCCACGGCCTGCTGCACGCCCTGCTGCCCGATCGACGCCGGGTCCTGTGCGATCAGGCCCTGGTACTCGCCCTTGCGCAGGCCCTCCACCTCGGACGGGCTGGCGTCGAAGCCGACCAGGTTCACCTGGCCGATCTTGCCCGCGTTGCGCAGGCCGGTGGCCGCGCCCTCACCGGTGTTCAGGTTGGTGGCGAAGATGCCGACCAGGTCCGGCGTGGCGGACAGGGTCGCGGTCACCTTGGACGCGGCCTGGTCCGGCTCGTTCTGGGTGAACTGGGTCTCCAGGCCCTTGAGGTTGGGGTGGTTCTTCAGCTCCTCCTCGAAACCCTTGGCCCTGGCGTTGGTGGTGGAGGTGCCGGCGATGGTGTCCAGCACCAGCACCGAACCCGGCTTGTCGCCGACCAGCTTGGCCAGCGTCTGCGCGGCCAGCTTGCCGCCCTCGGCGTTGTTCGAGGAGATCGACGAGACCGCGACGCTGGTGTCCTTCAGCGAGGTGTCCACCTCGACGACCTTGGTGCCCCGGTTCTTCACCTGCTGGATCGGCGCGAGCATGGCCTGCTCGTCGGTCGGCGCGATGAGCAGCCCGGCCGGCGGCGCGGAGCCGAGCGCGTTCACCTTCTCGGTCTGCATCGCGGCGTCGAACTTCTGCGGCGCCTGGGTGTCCAATGTGTACCCGAGCTTCTTGGCCTCGGCCTCGGCGCCGCACTGCATCGAGATGTAGAACGGCTCCGCCTGCGCGCCGGGGATCAGGGTGAGCTTCTTGTTGTTCTGTGTCTGGCCGCCGGCATCGCCGGACTGGCCGACCTGGCCGCTGCCGCAGCCGGCCACCAGCGCCGCGACCGCGAACGCCGAACCGGCGGCGGCGAGCGTCTTCCGGTTGAACTTCATCACTGCACCTCTTTGTGCTCGGTAACTGTGCTTGGGAACTGTGCTCGGGACTAACGGGAGTTGCGAAGCCGGCGGCGTCGCTGGTCGAACCAGACGGCCGCGATGAGCACCGCGCCCACCGCGATCATCTGCCAGAAATCCTGAATTTGCGTGATGTTGAAGCCCTTCTTCAGCACTGCCGGGATGAACACCCCGATCACCGTGCCGAGTACCGAGCCGACCCCGCCGAAGAGGCTGGTACCGCCCATCACGGTGGCCGCGATCGCGTTCAGGTTGTCGGTGGTGTGCGCCGTGATGGTCGTCGACGCGTAGTACGCCAGCGACATGAAACCGGCGATCCCGGCCAGGAAACCGGTGAGCAGGTACACCTTCAGCAGGTGCGCGGTCACGCCGATGCCGGAGCGCCGCGCCGCCTCCGCGTTGGAGCCGACCGCGTAGGTGTAGCGGCCGAACTTGGTGGTGTGCAGCAGCCAGGCGCCGATCAGGGTGATCACCACGGCCACGATCACCAGGTTCGGCACGCCGCCGAACGAGGTGCCGTAGCCGAGCGTGTTGTTCAGCGCGGTCGGCACGCTGCGCACGTCGGAGCCGTTGTTCAGCAGGTACGCGGCGCCGAGCGCGGCGCCCATCGTGCCAAGGGTGACGATCAGCGGCGGGATCTTCGCCACCGCGATCAGGAACCCGTTGAGCAGGCCCCATACCGTGCCGGCCAGCACCGCGGCGATCAGGCCGACGGTGATCACGCCCCAGCCGGCGGCGCTGGCGTTGCCGTCGCTGAGGCCTTCCATGGTCTTGCCGCCGACCATGCCCGCGAAGATCAGCACCGAGCCGACGGACAGGTCGATGCCGGAGGTGATGATCACGAAGGTCATCCCGACCGAGAGCACCAGCAGCACCGAGGTCTCGATCAGCAGGGTCTGCAGGGTGAACACGCTGGCGAACTCGGCCGGCCGCAGCGCGGTGAACACCACGATCAGCGCGAGCAGCACCAGCGCGATCCAGAACGTGTTCGCCGAGACCAGCCTCGCCCCGAGCGGCCGTTTGGCGAACCCGCCGGTTCCGTCCACTTCGGACTGAACCGCGGCCTTGGTGTCGGTGGCCTTCGTCATGCGGCCTCCTCCTGGGTCAAAGCGCCGGTCATCGCGGCGACGAGGTCTTCCAGCTTGGTGTCCCGCGAGGCGAACCTGGCCACCCGCCTGCCGAGGCGCAGCACCTCGACCCGGTCCGCGACCGAGAGCACCTCGGGCATGTTGTGGCTGATCAGCACCACCGCGATGCCCTCGTCGCGGACCCGCTTGATCACGTCCAGCACGCGCTCGCGCTGCACCACGCCGAGTGCGGCGGTCGGCTCGTCCATGAACACGACCTTGCTGGCCCACACCACCGACCTGGCCACCGCGACGCTTTGCCGCTGGCCGCCGGACAGCGAGCCGATCGGCACGTCGGTGCTCTGCAGGGTGACGCCGAGCCGCTGGAACTCCTCGACCGCGCGGCGGCGCATCTCCGGCTTGTCCAGCATGCCGAGCTTGCCGAGGATGCCCTTGCGGTGGATCTCCCTGCCCAGGAACAGGTTCGCCGCCGGGTCGAGCTCGGGCGCCACCGCGAGGTCCTGGTACACGGTCTCGATGCCGAGCCGCCGCGCGGTGGTCGGCGAGTCCAGCACGACCTTCTCGCCGTCCAGCAGCAGCGCGCCCTCGTCCGGCTGTTCCGCGCCGGAGAGGCATTTGACCAGGGTGGACTTGCCGGCGCCGTTGTCCCCGATCAGCGCGGTGACCTCACCGGCACGGGCCTGGAAGGACGCGCCGCGCAGCGCCTCCACCGAGCCGTACCGCTTGGTCAGCCCCTGCGCGTCGAGCAGGATCTCCTCGTTCATCCCTGCCTCCCCGATACGGGTGGAAGGCAGCGGACCAACGTCAGGTCACCTTCCACAGTGGACTCTCCGGCGGCGTAGGGCACCACCAGCGTTTCACCTTTGGCCAGCGTGAGCTCGCCGCTGTGCTCGGTGCGAAGCGTGCCGGAGCCGTCCAGCACGACCAGCACCGCGAAGGACGGGTCCAGCGACAACGACGGCGACGGCCGCACCTGCTGGGCGCGGAAGAACTCGGCGGCGTCGTCCACCAGCAGCTCGACGGTGGGGCCGGGCAGCCCGGCGGTCCGCTTGACGATGCTCCGCAGCCGCTCCTCGTCCCAGCCGGAGGTGTCCAGCGCCTCGATCGCGGTCTCGAAGCCGAGGCCGAGGTGGCCCTTCTCCGGGTTCGCCAGGAAGTCGCGCCACTCCAGGGTGAGCGAGAAGTCGGTCGGCTGCTGCAGCTCGACCACGAACACGCCCTCGCCGATCGCGTGCGGCAGCCCGGCCGGGATGTACACCGTGTCGCCGGCGGTGACCGGGACGCTGTTCAGCGCGTCGAGCATGGCCGGTGCGTCCTGTTCCCGCGCCCACTCGTTGATCGTCGCCGCGCTGTGTGACTCCTTGAAGCCGGGGTAGACGCGCGGGTCGTCGCCGTAGGTGCCGACCACGATCCAGGCTTCGGTCTTGCCGAAGTGCGAGTCGAAGTGCTCCTTGGCGAAGGAGTTCGAAGGATGGAAGTGCACCGGCAGCCGCTGCCCCGCGTCCAGCAGCTTGACCAGCAGGCCGGTGGAGTCGGCGAACGCCGCGACGTGCTTGGCGCCCAGCCAGGTTTCGGGATCGGCCCGCACCGCGTCCCGCAGCAACTGGCCGTCGGGCAGCCTGGTCAGCCCGTTCTCCGGCTGGCCGAACAGGGTGGTGGTGGAGCCGACCCAATCCTCGGGGCCGAACTTCGCGGACTCGCCCGCACCGCGCAGCGCGGCGATCGCGTCGCCACCGCGGTAGAACTGCGGCGGCTGGTTCGCCGGAAGCTTGATGGGGCTCGAATACCCGCTCACGGGCGGACCTCCCCGGAACCGCGGGCTACAAGACGCACAGGAAGAACTACCTTTCTCGGGGTGGACTGATCGCCCTCGACACGGGCGAAGAGCAGTTCTGCGGCCGATTCGCCGAGCGCGCTCACGTCGTGCGCGATCACGGTGACCGGCGGGTCGAGCATGTCGGCCAGCTCGAAGTCGTCGAAGCCGACCACGGCCGGGCGCGCGACGTCGTGCGCGCCGTGCGCCAGCGCACGCAGCAGGTGCACGGTGACCCGGTTGTTGCCGGCCACGATGGCGGTGGCCGGTTCGGCGCCCGAAAGCAGCGCGCGGACCGCTTCGCCGACCGTTTCCGGGGTGGGCGTGCGCATCACGACCAGGCGCTCGTCGTAGCGGATGCCGGCCCGCGCGCAGCCTTCGCGGAAGCCGCGCAGCCGCTCGGCGGCGGTGAAGATGTCCGGGCTGTCCGCGAGGAAGGCGATCCGGCGGTGGCCGAAGGACGCCAGGTGGGTGACCGCCTCGACGGTGCCGCCGATGTTGTCCACCAGCACGGTGTCCGCGACGATGTCGCCGGCCGGTCGGTCGATGAACACCACCGGGGTGCCGGCCCGCATCTCCGGCACCAGGTAGCCGTGCTGCATCCCGGCCGGCACGACCAGGATGCCGTCCACCCGGCGGGAGCAGAACTCCAGCGCCAGCTCGCGTTCCCGGCCCGAGTTCTCCTCGGAGGAGCCGGTGAGCACCTGGCGGCCGAAGGAGCCGGCGATCTTCTCCACGGCCCGGTTGAGCTCGGAGTAGAACGGGTTGCCGACGTCCTCCACGATCAGCCCGATGGTGCCGGTGGTGGAGCCGCGGCGCAGGTTGCGCGCGCCGAGGTTGCGCCGGAACCCGAGCTGTTCGATCGCGGCCAGCACCCGCTCGGCGGTCTCCGGGTGCACCGCCGGCTCGTCGTTCACCACCCGGGAGACCGTCTTGATGCTCACTCCGGCCAGCCGGGCCACATCGCTCATGGTGGCCCGCCGGCTGGTCCCTTTGGGGGAACCGCCGCGGCCATCGGACGACAACGTTGTCATAGTGCAGCGGATTGCACACCAAAAACGGGCGGGCTGTCAATGCCTGACTCCATGCCTGAGTCGCTGCCTGAGCCGGATCGCGGGTTTGTCCGGTATCGGACAGGGTGCGCCAGGTTTCTTGACGCACGGCCTGCCGATGCGCCAGGTTACTGCTGGTACGAGCGTGGACAACGATGTCAGGAGGCTGCTCATGCGACCGGTGAGGCCGACCCGGAGTGCTGCACTCCTCCTGACCGCCGTGGTCCCGGCTGCCCTGCTGGTCCCGGCCACCGCCTCGGCGGCCCAGCGGCCCGCCGACCCGGTCGACTCGGTGAACACGTTCATCGGCACCAAGGACGACGGGAACACCTTCCCCGGCGCGTCCGCGCCCTTCGGCATGACCCAGGTCAGCCCGATCGGCTCGCACTACGCCGGCTACCGGTACGAGGACCCGGCGATCCGGGGTTTCGGGCACTTCTTCCTGTCCGGCGCCGGATGTTGGGAGCAGGGCGGGCTGGTGTCCACGCTGCCGACCACCGGTTCGGTCGGGCCGGGCGCCGAGTTCGACACCACGAAGCCGGACACCTTCGACCACAAGCGGTACGCCTCCCCGTACACGCATGAAGGCGAGGTCGGCAAACCCGGCTACTACAAGGTGCGCCTGACTGGCTACGGCGGCGTGGACGTGGAGACCACCGCCACCACCAGGGCCGGGGTCGAGCGCTATACCTTCGCCAAGGGTTCGGGTGCGAACGTCTTCGTGAACACCGGGCAGGCCAACGACAAGGAGCCGGTGACCGCGAGCAGCGTCCGGGTGCTGGACGACCGGACGGTGGCCGGCACCGTCGAGTCGCAGGCGTTTTGCGGCGGAAAGCCTTACACCACGCACTTCGTTACCAGGTTCGACCGGCCGTTCAGCGGTTTCGGCACCTGGTCGCCCGACGGCGGCACCCCCGGCGCCCGGGAGTCCGCGGGCGGGGCCGGGCTCCGCGGCGCGTGGCTCTCCTTCGGCGACGCCGGGCAGGTCACCGCGACCACCTCGATCTCGCACGTGGACGCCGAGGGCGCGGCCGGGAACCTGGCCGCCGAGGGCACCTCCCACGGCAGGCTCCGCTCGTTCGACGACGTGCGGGACGGCGCGCAGCGGAACTGGCGCAAGGAACTGTCCACAATAGACATCTCCGGCGGGGCGCCGGACGACCGCACGGTCTTCTACACCTCGCTTTACCACTCCCTGCTGCAGCCGCTGACCGGCAACGACGCCGACGGCCGCTACCGGGGCTTCGACGACAAGGTGCACCGGGCGATCGGCTGGACCTACTACGAGTTCTTCTCGCTCTGGGACACCTACCGCACGCAGAACCAGCTGCTCGCTCTGCTGCGGCCGGCCAGGGCGAGGGACATCGCGAAGTCCGTGCTGGCCATCCAGGACCAGGGCGGCTGGCTGCCGCGCTGGGCCTACGCCAACCAGGAGACCAACACGATGACCGGCGACCCGGTCACCCCGTTCCTGGTCGACCTGTGGCGCTTCGGCGCGCTGAAGGGCATGGAGGGCCAGGCTTACCGGGCGCTGAAGCAGAACGCGGAGCAGGTGCCGCCGGCCGAGTCGCCGTTCCAGGGCAGGTCCGGCAACGAGAGCTACCAGGCCAATGGTTTCGTGCAGTACGACCCGGACTTCCCGAAAAAGGGCCAGGACACCGACCCGAACCACGGTGCGTCGGCGACCATGGAGTACGCGCTCGCGGACTGCTCGCTTTCGCTGATGGCCAAGGGGCTCGGCAGGAACGGGGACGCGCGGGCGCTGGCCGAGCGCGGCCGGAACTACCAGCAGGTGTGGGACTCCAGCGTGTCCGACCGCGGGGTCACCGGCTTCCCGCGGCCGAAGGTCGAGGGCGGCTCCTGGTACAGCCCGCCGGACAAGCCGTACACCCCGCAGGGGCAGGACGGTTTCCACGAGGGCACCGCCTGGCAGTACCAGTGGCTGGCGCAGCAGGACGTGACCGGGCTGGTGCAGCGGATGGGCGGCCGGGAGGCCACCGGCGCCAGGCTGGACGACTTCTTCGCCTACTCCGACCTGCTCGCCGACCCGGCCAAGACCGTGCGCGAGAAGTGGGTCATCGGCAGTTACGACTACTACAACCAGTTCAGGTACAACCCGAACAACGAGCCCGACCTGCACGCGCCCTGGATGTACGCGCTGACCGGGCAGCCGTGGAAGACCTCCGCGGTGGTGCGGGCCGCGCACACCCTGTTCACCAACGCCCCGGACGGGGTGACCGGCAACGACGACCTCGGCACCATGTCCGCCTGGTACGTGTTCAGCGCGCTCGGCATGTACCCGGCGACGCCGGGCACCGGGCAGTTCGTGCTCAACGCGCCGCGGTTCGCCAAGGCCGTGGTGCACCTGGAGAACCGCCGCGACATCGTGATCGAAGGGGCGGGGGCGCGGCCGTCGGAGATCCAGTACGTGCGGGACCTCAAGGTGAACGGCCGGCCCAGCGACCGGGTCTGGGTCGATCTCGAGCAGCTGACCCGCGGCGCCCGGCTCAACTTCGGCCTCACCTCCGACCCCGCCCAAGCCACCTGGGCCACTTCCCCCGCCTCCACCCCTCCCTCCCCCTGCTCCTCGTAACCTCCCCGCCCCGGCTGTCCGTGAAGGGCACCTTGCCTACGTTGAAGGTAGGCAAGGTGCCCTTCACGGACTAAACGGAGGAGTGGACACAATGGACACGAGGGGCCGAGTTAACCGCTGCTACCAGTGATTATGCTCACCACCCCCGGTGTTCCGGTGATCGCGATCACGGCTCACACTGAGCTTCGACGTTCGACGATGTGGTTGGCGTGAACGGAAACGTCCGTCGTCATCCGGTTACGGACGGTTTGGTGTGCTCTCACTAGGAGGAAGTCGTGTCCAGCAAGGCCGCTCTCTTGTTCCGCGTGGCCGCAGTCGCCGAGGCGTTCTCCTGGGCGGGTTTGCTGATCGGGATGTTCTTCAAGTACGTGCTCTCCCAAGGTGACGGCGGCGTGCCGGTGCTCGGCATGGTGCACGGCGTGGTCTTCGTCGTCTACCTGCTGGTCACCCTCGCCGTGTTCAAGCCGCTGGGCTGGCGCGGCAGGACCGTGCTGATGGCGCTGCTGTCCAGCGTTCCGCCGTTGTTCACCTGGCTGTTCGAGAAGTGGGCGCTGCGCACCGGCAAGCTCGACGGCACCGATCGGCTGTCCTACGGCGGCACCGGCCTGTTCGTCTCCCGGCAGGAGACCGTTTCCGCCTGAGCCTGAGCCTGAGCCTGAGGCGTCGCTATTCGTTGAAGTCGCCGGCGGCCTTGCGCACCTTGGTCAGCAGTTCGGTCAGCTGCGCGGTCTGCCTGCCGGTCAGGCCGGTGAGCCCGAAATCGATCTCGGTGACCGACTTGGTCGCCTCGGTGCGGCGCGTCCGGCCGTCCTCGGTGATCTCCACCAGTGTGGTGCGCCGGTCCGTCGGATGCGGCACGCGCTTGACCAGACCTTCCTTCTCCAGCCGGTCCACAATGTTCGTCACGCTGGTCGGGTGCAGCTGGAGCCGCTCGCCCATCACGCGCATCGGCAGGCTCGCGTTGCGGGAGAAGGCCAGCAGCACCAGCGCTTCGTAGCGGGCGAAGGTGAGCCCGTGCGGTTTCAGCGCACCGTCCACGGCGAACTGGATGATCTGCTGGACGCGCATGATCCCGGTCACCGCGGCCATCGTGCCGGAAGGCCCGATGCGGTCCTCCCACAGCTGCGCCGCGCGGGCGATGGGGTCGAACGGCAACGGACGGTTCATGGCCACCGAAATTACCAGCGAGTATTGGAAAGCTGCGGCAGGGTGGTCACATCTTTCTCACAACGGCCGCAACGAGCACGAGGAGCAGCGATGATCGTGGCATTCAGCGTCAGCCCGTCCGGCGGGGATCCGGACGGCGGGGTCAGCGAAGCGGTGTCGAAGGCGGTGCGGGTGGTCCGCGAGTCCGGCCTGCCGAACTCGACCAATGCCATGTTCACCAACGTCGAAGGCTCCTGGGACGAGGTGATGGACGTGGTCAAGCGCGCAGTGGAGGCGGCCGGGGAGGGCTCGGCCAGGGTCGGCCTGGTGCTCAAGGCCGATATCCGGCCCGGCTACGAGGGGCAGCTCGAAGCCAAGGTGGAGCGGATCGAAGAGCACCTGGCCTAGGGCCTGTCACAGCAGCGGTGGGGCGAAGGTGACCGTCCACTGCCCGCCGCTCTCCTGGACGGCCAGTGTGTAGGAGAACCGGCCGCCCGCCGCCAGCTCGCCGCTGATCGTGGCCAGCCGCGGCGCGCCGGGATCGGGGCCGAGCCGCACGTCGTTCACCTGCGCCCCCGCGTTGCGGAACCGGTCGAGATAGGCCCCGGCGAAGTCCTCGGCGTCCGAGGTCGGATAGTCGAGCACCTGCTCCAGCGCCTCCTGGTCGCCGTCGCGCAGCGCGGTGGCGAGGGTGCTCCGCAGCTCGTCCGGCGAGGCGACGCCGGGGCTGGGCTGGGTGGCGATCAGTACTGTGATCAGCACCACCCAGGCCGCGCCCACCGCGGTCACGATGAGCATCACCAGCCGCCTGCGAGTGAACAAGGTCCCCACTCCGATTCCGTCTCCGCCGATCCGGCCGTCCGCCGCTCGTCAGCGCACCCCACCGGCGGTGAAACGTCCGGTCGAACGTGCCAGGATGAAAGCGTGACACATCCACGCGGATCAGCAGCGAAGTCAGCAGCCATGTCCGCCGCGCTGTCCGGTGCGGTCGATTTGTCCGCGCTGAAGGCGCGGGCCGACGCGGCGAAGCAGCAGCCGGCCGCCGGCCCGCCGACCGCGGCGCCGGGCGGTGCCCAGCCACCGGGCGCCGGCACGGCGGTGCTGGACGTCAGCGAGGCCACCTTCCAGGCCGAGGTCGTCGAACGCTCCCTCAACCAGCTGGTCGTGGTCGACCTGTGGGCGGAGTGGTGCGGGCCGTGCAAGCAGCTCAGCCCGGTGCTGGAGCGCCTCGCCGCGGAGAGCAACGGCGCGTGGGTGCTGGCCAAGGTCGACGTGGACGCCAACCCGCGGATCGCCCAGCTGTTCGGGGTGCAGTCCATCCCGACCGTGGTCGCCATCGGCGGTGGGCAGCCGGTGGACGCGTTCTCCGGTGCGCTGCCGGAGCCGGAGATCCGCAAGTGGCTCGGTTCGCTGCTGGACGCGCTGCGCGACAAGCTGCCCGGCATCACCGCCGCCGAGCAGGGCGGCGACGGCGTGGAGGAGCCGGCCGAGGACCCGCGGTTCACCGAGGCCGAGGACGCCATCGAGCGCGGCGACTACCTCGCCGCTGAGGCCGCCTACCTGCGCATCCTGGAAGCGGAGCCGAACAACGAGCAGGCCAAGGCGGCGCTGACCCAGGTCCGCTTCGCCGCCCGCGCGGCCACCGTCGACCCGTCCGCGGTGCAGCGCGCCGAGGCGTCGCCGGACGATCTGGACGCGCAGCTCGCGGCGGCCGACTTCGAGGTGGCCCAGAACGCGATCGAGGACGGTTTCGCCAGGCTGGTCGCGGTCGTGCGGCGGACCGCCGGCGACGACCGCAACCGGGTGCGGGAACACCTGATCGGCCTGTTCGACCTTTTCGACCCGAGCGACGAGCGCGTCCTCAAGGCCCGCCGCGACCTCGCCTCCGCCCTCTTTTAGTCCGTGAAGGCCACCTTGCCTACTTTGAAGGTAGGCAAGGTGGCCTTCACGGACGAACGTAAGGGGGCTTAGCCGAACTGGTCGGTGCAGGACTTGGACGTTTCCAGGTAGCCCTTGCGCATGGCGGCGACCCTGGCGAAGCCGCTGGCCACCCGGTTGCCGTTGACGTCCGCGGCGACCAGGCTGTCCGGCCGCAGCAGGTCGGAGATGGCTTCGTCCAGGTCGCCGGGGGACAGCCGCAGCTTCTGGCCCTGCTGGGTGGTCACCTTGGCCCACGCGCCGACCAGGCAGGCCGTGCGCAGCCCCGCGTTGGTGTTGTCCAGCGAAGCGCCGACGGCCTTCTGGATGCCCTGCGTGTAGCGGGAGGCGACTTCGGCGAACACCGCGAAGTCGCCCATCCCGCCGGGATCCTCCCCGGCCATCTCGGCCTCCACGTCCACCGACCGGCCGAGCTGGGTCAGTGCCGGCAGGTCCACGGTGACCGCGTTGGTGTCCGCGCAGTAGGACGCCGGCGGGGTGCTCGGCCCGTTCGGGCAGGCGCCGCCGCCGGGCACGATCCGCGGCGGCTGCGCGCCGGTCCCGGTGAACGAGCCGTCCAGGCTGGCCTGGAGCAGGCCGAGGGTCTGCTGGTTGATCTTGCTGTCGCCCTTTCCCTTGTCCTCCGGGTCGAACGGGACTTCGGTGATCCGCGACTGCACCTCGGCCATGTCGATCGCGGCGCAGTCCTTCGGGCCCTTTTCGAACCCGCGCTGGAAGGCGAAGGTCCGGTCGAAGGCGGAACCGTGCGCGCCGCGCTCGGTGGCGGATTCGCCGGCCTGGTCCCGGATCAGGTAGAGCGACGCGAGCACCTGGCCCAGCCCTTCGGAGGTGGAGACGCGGTAGAACTTGCTCTTGTCCTCGGCGACCCAGCGGAAGTAGCCGCCGGCGAAGCAGTCCGCCTGCTGCTCCTTCACGATGGTCGGGGTGTTCTGGCCGATGCCGGCCTTCTCCAGCAGCCGGTACTGCACGGCGTGTCCGAACTCGTGTGCCAGCACGCCGACCACGGCCATCGGGCCGAACCGTTCGAGCAGCATCGGCAGCAGCACGCCGCGGTCCCAGGCCACCGAGTCGTCCCGGCCGCAGTAGAAGGCGTTGACCTGCTTGGCGGTGCCGCCGCAGCCGGTCTCCTGGTCCTCGCCCTTCGCGTCGTAGGACAGCAGCGACTTCACCGGCTCGAACTTCTGCCCGTCGAAGTCGGCGGGCAGGTGCTCGCTCCAGTAGTCCGACACGTCCGCGATGGTCGCCACGGCCAGCCGGTCCGGCTCGGTGTCGGTGACGTTGCGCACTTCCAGCGACGGCTTCGGCGCACCTTCCTTGAGGCCGCTCGCGAAGTGCGTGACGGGCAGGCCCGCCACGTCGCCCGGCGTCCTGGCCTCGCCCGCGGTGCTGTTGCAGGACGCGAGAAGCGCCGCGCCCAGCCCGGCCGCGACGATCTTGATCGCGATGGCCGCCCTGCCCACTGAGAACTTGTTCACGCGGGCACCCTACCTATTGCGAACGGGCGATATGCGCGCCTTCGGCCAACCGGTACCACCGATCAGGTGGGTCCGGATGCCGCGTGCAGGTCACCCGGCAGTGGCTCTTGATCAGGCGGCTATCGTCGATCCGCATGAGAGCAATCCGCCGGTTCACCGTCCGTGCGAGCCTGCCGGAGCCGCTCTCCGGTCTCACCGCACTGGCCACCAACCTGCGCTGGACCTGGCATCCGCCGACCCGCGACCTGTTCGCCTCGATGGACGACGAGCTGTTCCGCCGGATCAGGGACCCGCTGCGGATGCTCACCGCGGTGCCGGCCGCCAGGCTGGAGGAGCTAGCCGGGGACGAGGAGTTCCTGGCCAGGGCTCGCGCCACCACCGAGGATCTGCACCGGTACCTGACCGAGCCCCGCTGGTACCAGCGCGGCGGCGGCGCGGACTCCCCGGCCGCGATCGCCTACTTCAGCATGGAGTTCGGCGTGCACGAGGCACTGCCGAACTATTCCGGCGGACTCGGTGTGCTGGCCGGCGACCATCTCAAGGCCGCATCCGATCTCGGCGCCCCGATGATCGGGGTCGGCCCGCTGTACCGCGCGGGCTACTTCCGCCAGTCGCTGTCGCTGGACGGCTGGCAGGTGGAGCACTACCCGGTGATCGACCCGGCGGGGCTGCCGCTGGAGCTGCTCACCGAGGACGGCGGCGAGCCGGTGCTGGTGCGGGTGGCCATGCCGGGCGAGCGGGAGCTGCGGGCCCAGGTGTGGCAGGCGCGGGTCGGCCGGATTCCGTTGCTGCTGCTGGATACCGACATCGAGGACAACGACGAGGACCTGCGCGGGGTCACCGATCGGCTCTACGGCGGCGACGCGGACCACCGGATCCGCCAGGAGCTGCTGGCCGGGGTTGGCGGCATGCGCGCGGTGCGCCGGTACTGCGAGCTGACCGGGCATCCGCAGCCGGAGGTGTTCCACACCAACGAAGGCCACGCCGGTTTCCTCGGCCTGGAACGGGCTCGCGAGGTCATCGCGGACTCCGGGCTCGGCTTCGACGACGTGCTCGCCGCGGTTCGCGCGGGCACCGTGTTCACCACGCACACCCCGGTTTCGGCCGGCATCGACCGGTTCCCGGTGGATCTGGTGCGGCACTACTTCGGCGACGGCAGGCTGCTGCCGGGGATCGACGTGCAGCGGGTGCTCGCGCTCGGGGCCGAGGACAACCCCGGGATGTTCAACATGGCGCACATGGGCCTGCGGCTGGCCCAGCGGGCGAACGGGGTGTCCGCGCTGCACGGCCGGGTGTCGCGGCGGATGTTCGCCCGGCTCTGGCCAGGGTTCGACGAGGCCGAGGTGCCGGTTTCCTCGGTCACCAACGGGGTGCACGGGCCGACCTGGGTGGCCAGGGAGATGAGCGCGCTGCTCGGCGGCCGTGACGAGGAGTGGGGGCACGACGGCGACGGCGGCCTGTCGAGCGCGCGCGCGAGGGTCAGTGACGAGCAGCTGTGGGCGCTTCGCCGTGACCTGCGGGAGAAGCTGGTCGCCGAGGTGCGGCGGCGGGTGCGCGCGGCCTGGCTGCAGCGCGGCGCGTCGGCGCTGGAGCTGGGCTGGACCGACACCGTGTTCGACCCGGACGTGCTGACCGTCGGCTTCGCCAGGCGGGTGCCGACCTACAAGCGGCTCACCCTGATGCTGCGCGACCGGGAGCGGCTGCGCGCGCTGCTGCTGGACTCCGAGCGGCCGATCCAGGTGGTGGTGGCCGGCAAGTCGCATCCCGCGGACGAGGGCGGCAAGGCGCTGATCCAGCAGATCGTCCGGTTCGTGGACGATCCCGAGGTGCGGCAGCGGATCGTCTTCCTGCCGGACTACGACATGTCCATGGCGCGCTACCTCTACCGCGGCTGCGACGTGTGGCTGAACAACCCGACCCGACCGCTGGAGGCCTGCGGCACCTCCGGCATGAAGTCCGCGCTCAACGGCGGGCTGAACCTGTCCATCCGGGACGGCTGGTGGGACGAGTACTACGACGGCAGCAACGGCTGGGCGATCCCCACCGCGGACGGCATCACCGACCCGCTGCGCCGCGACGACCTGGAGGCCGCGGCGCTCTACGACCTGCTCGGCCAGCAGGTGGCGCCGCTGTTCTACGACCGCGACCCGGCCGGCGTGCCGCGGGGCTGGCTGTCCATGGTCTGGCACACCCTGGAAACGCTCGGGCCGCGAGTGCAGGCGTCCAGGATGGTGCGCGAGTACGTGGAGAACTACTACCGCCCGGCCGCCGGCATGGTCGCCGCGGCCGCATCGGACGGTTACGCGGGTGCCATGGCGCTGGCCGCGTACCGCAAGAAGGTCGACCTGTCCTGGCGGCAGGTGCGGATCTTCGACAGCGAGCTGACCGTGGAGGCCCCGCAGGCGCTGGTGGTGGGCAACGAGGTCCGGGTGCGCGCCAGGATCGACCTCGCCGGCCTCGAACCGTCCGATGTGGACGTTCAGGCGGTGGTCGGCAGGGTGGGCGACACCGACGAGCTGCAGGACCCGGTGACCGTGCCGATGCCGTGCACCGGGATCGGCGAGTTCAGCGCGGCGCTGCGGCTGCCGCACGCCGGCTCACTCGGCTACACGGTGCGCGTGCTGCCCCGGCACGACCTGCTCGCCAGCCCCGCCGAACTAGGCCGCGTCGTCCTGCCCTCGTGAGTGAAAAGTGTTGCCCTGGCAACACTTTTCACTCACGACCTCTGACCTGCGGTTTCGCGGAAATGAGTTCAGCGTAGGTCGCCATCGCTGTTCCCTTCAAGGTCAGGCAGGTCGGCGAGCATCTTCTCGATCAGCCGGATCGACTCTTCCGGTGACGGTGCGATCGCGCTCAGCTGCTTGAAGACGGACTTGGCCTGTTCCACTTGTTCGAGATCATCGGTCCAGAGTGATAGCTGCTCGCGCATCACTTCGGGGCCGCCCACCATCCGGCGCAGCGCCGATTCATCGATCACTGCCTCCAGGTACAAAGGATCTTCTTTCTCGGATAAGCGCCCTTTGCGAATCCGCCGCACCGCTATCAAGTTTTCGGCGCACCCACGCGTCCAGGCTTGACGTGCACCGGTGAAGCGGGCGCGGATGTAGTCCGCGGTCTGCAGAATGCCGGGAACCGCGGTTGTGTGGAACGTGCGAGCCCGGCTTGCCTCGGTCTCCATGTCGACATAAGTGATCTGGCTTCTCGGGCCGATGTAGGGATACCACCAGGCTCGTTTTTTCGTCGCGCGGGCGAGGTCGAGCAGCTCGTCATCTCGCTGGTCGTAGAGGTCCGTCATGGTGCGGATCAGGTGCACGTCGGCCAGGGTTTCGCCGACCTCGATGCGGTGCAGGCTGGTGCGGGTCTTGTCCAGCCTCGGCGCGGCGATGTCCAGCGTCATCCCGGCGCGCTCACGCATCTCGCGCAGCCGTCGGCCGATCTTGCGCTTGAGGTACGTAGGACTGCTCCGCCCGACCACGGTGACGACCTCCCCACTCACGGTGATCGGTTCATCATCGCACCGGAAGCGGAAGGGCCGGAATTTCCGACCCGCGGTTCAGGGCACTGCGGGGGTGCCGCCGGGGCGGATGGGGAGGCCGGCGGCGGCCCAGGCGCGGAAGCCACCGGCCAGGTCGGTCGCCTTGGCGAGGCCGAGCCGTTTGAGGTCCGCGGCGGCGAGGCTGGACGCGTAGCCCTCGTTGCACACCACGACCACCGCCCGGTCCGCGCGGACCTCGGGCAGCCGGTGCTCGCCGTCCGGGTCCAGCCGCCATTCCAGGTGGATGCGCTCCACCGGTATCGAACCGGGGATCTCCCCTTCGGCGGACCGGTTGGCGAACGGCCGGATGTCCACGATCAGCGCGCCCTCGGCCTGCAGGGCCCGTGCGGTGGCGGGGTCCGCCCGGTCCAGGGTGGACCGGGCGGCGGCCAGTACGTCCTCGATGCCCATTAGCTGATGATCGCAGGCAGCGGCGGGATCTCGGCGGGTACGTCGGCCAGCGAGGCGTACTCGCGGGTGGCCACCAGCGGCGGCGAGTAGGCGTGCACGCTGGCCGCCGGGCCGTTGCCTGCGCCGGTCACCTGGTGCGCCCGGCCGGCGCCGAAGCCGAGCCCGTCCCCGGCCCGGTGCGTGCGGCTGCGGATCGGCCCGCCCGCGTACCGGTACTCCTCGGCCAGTTCGCCCTGTAGCACGGTGAACGAGCCGGACGCGCCGCCGTGGTCGTGCGGTTTGGTCTGCTGGCCTGGCAGCCAGGACAGCAGCCACAGCTCCACCCCGTCGGTCAGCGCCAGCCGCGCCCACCAGCGCTGCTCCTCTTCGAAGCGCAGCAGCTCGCGCAGGCCGGTGGTGAGCTCTGCGGCCACCGTGCCGGTCAGCTCGGCCAGCTCACGGGGAGTCCACAGTAGACGTTCCGGGTGCAGCAGGTCGGCCAGCAGCGGGTCGGTGAGCTGGGGGTGGATCTCGAATTCGGGACGGGCAATGGACACGGTCATTGGGGGAGCTCCTGACTGAGTGCGCGGGTGAAGGGCGATCACGCGACGCGACACGGCGAGCACCCACCGCACCGGGAAGAGTTCCGTGCAGAGCGCTCAGCTGAGGTGTCGCGTCGCGGTACACCCGCAGGACGCGACGAGGAGCAGGTCGATGGCACGGCGGCGCCAGAACGAGCCCGCGGTGGCGGGTGCGCTGGAGATCGCCGGAGTGCTCACGAGACCGAATATGCCACAGCCTGCTGGCCCGGTGCGGCTGGTCTCACGAACTGGTACGCCGGGACGACCAGCGCCGACGGCCCCGCACGGGGTGCCGCCGCGACATGATCAACTCTCCCGGCCACAATGGGCTCGTGAGTGAGCCGACGCAGCCGTATGACCTAGACGATCTCGTGGTGCGGATGGACGGCGTAGGGGTACGGCGGGGGCACAACGAGCTGCTCGCCGGACTCGACTGGGCCGTTGAACTGGATGAGCGCTGGGTGGTGCTCGGCCCGAACGGCGCGGGCAAGACCACCCTGCTCAGGCTGGCCGCGGCCGAGCTGCATCCCACCACCGGTGTCGTGCATCTGCTCGGGGAGCGGATGGGCCGGGTGGACATCTTCGAGCTGCGGCCGCGGATCGGTTTCACCTCGGCCGCGGTGGCCGGCCGGGTGCCGCCGGACGAGATCGTGCGGGACGTGGTGGTCAGCGCCGGCTACGCGGTGCTCGGCCGCTGGCGTGAGGTTTACGACACCATGGACACCGAGCGGGCCGAGGAGCTGCTGGCCACGCTCGGCATCGCGCACCTGGCCGAGCGCACGTACGGCACGCTGTCCGAGGGCGAGCGCAAGCGGACGCTGATCTCCCGCGCGCTGATGACCGACCCCGAGCTGCTGCTGCTCGACGAGCCGGCGGCCGGGCTCGACCTCGGCGGCCGGGAGGATCTGGTGGCCAGGCTGTCCGCGCTCGCGCTGGACCCGGACGCCCCGGCGATGGTGCTGGTCACCCACCACGTCGAGGAGATCCCGCCGGGCTTCACCCACGCGCTGCTGCTCAAGGACGGCCGCGCGGTGGTCGCCGGTCTCATCGACGACGTCCTGACCAGCGAGAACCTGGCCAAGACCTTCGACCAGGACCTGCTGCTGGAGCGCTCGGGAGATCGATTCTTCGCCCGGCGCCGGTAACTCGTTCTACCGGCCGGTAGGCTCCGAAACAAGCTGATTGCTGGCCGAAGGAGGAGTGAGCGTGGGCGAGTTCGTACGGCTCGAGGTGGACGCCGGGGTGGGCACGATCCGGCTGGACCGTCCGCCGGTCAACGCGCTGAACAACCAGGTGCAGGGTGAGCTGGCCGAGGCGGCCAGGGAGGCGTCTGAACGCGACGACGTGCGCGCGGTGATCCTCTACGGCGGCGAGAAGACCTTCGCCGGCGGCGCGGACATCAAGGAGATGGCCGCGAAGTCGTATGTCGAGATGACCAAGTTCGGTGCCGCGCTGTCCGGTTCGCTCAGCCTGCTCGCCGCGATCCCCAAGCCCACCGTCGCCGCGATCACCGGCTACGCCCTCGGCGGCGGCCTTGAGCTGGCGCTCACCGCGGACCGGCGGGTGGCCGGCGACAACGTGAAGGTCGGCCAGCCGGAGATCCAGCTCGGCATCATCCCCGGCGCCGGCGGCACCCAGCGCCTTGCCAGGCTGATCGGCCCGAGCAAGGCCAAGGACCTCGTCTACACCGGCCGGTTCGTCAAGGCCGAAGAGGCGCTCGCGCTGGGCATCCTGGACGAAGTGGTCGCTCCGGACGACGTCTACGCGGCCGCGCACAAGTGGGCCGCGCAGTTCGTGAACGGCCCGGCGGTGGCGCTGCGGGCGGCGAAGGCCGCCATCGACGGTGGGCTGGACCTCGACCTCGCCAACGGCCTCAAGCTGGAGACGAACCTGTTCACCGCGCTGTGGGCGACCGAGGACCAGGCCAACGGGATGCGCTCGTTCGTCGAGAACGGTCCCGGCAAGGCCACCTTCGAGGGGAAGTGACGTCGGCATGACCGAGGCGACCGATCCGGCCCCGCACCCGCACGCCACCGAGGAGGAGGTGCAGGCGGCCTACCGCGACCCGAAGCTGGCGAACGTGCTCTACCACGACTGGGAGGCCGGCACCTACGACGAGAAGTGGTCGATCTCCTACGACGAGCGCTGCATCGCTTACGCCACCGACGTGTTCCGCGCGGTGGCGGGCGAGGAGACCGAGCCGTACCCGACCGCGATGGAGCTGGGCAGCGGCACCGGTTTCTTCCTGCTCAACCTGATGCAGGGCGGGGTGATCAAGAAGGGCTCGGTCACCGACCTCTCACCCGGCATGGTCGAGGTGGCGCTGCGCAACGCGGAGAAGCTCGGCCTGGACGTGGACGGCCGGGTGGCCGACGCGGAGCGCATTCCCTATCCGGACAACAGCTTCGACCTGGTCGTCGGGCACGCGGTGCTGCACCACATCCCGGACGTGCCGGCCGCGTTCGCCGAGGTGCTGCGGGTGCTCAAGCCCGGTGGCCGGTTCGTCTTCGCCGGTGAGCCGACCAAGATCGGGGACACCTACGCGCGCAAGCTCGGCCAGCTCACCTGGTGGCTCACCACCAACCTGACCAAGCTGCCCGCGCTGCGCGGCTGGCGCCGTCCGCAGGAGGAGCTGGACGAGTCCTCGCGGGCCGCGGCGCTGGAGGCGGTGGTGGACATCCACACCTTCGACCCGTCGGACCTGGAGCGCAAGGCGCTCGGCGCGGGTGCGGTGGACGTGCACGCGGTCACCGAGGAGTTCGCCGCGGCGCTGCTCGGCTGGCCGATCCGCACCTTCGAGGCCGCGGTGCCGCAGGAGAAGCTGACCGTGCGGTGGCGGCTGTTCGCCTACCACGCCTGGCTTCGACTGTCCGCTTTGGACAAGAAGCTGCTGGCGAAGGTGCTGCCGCGCGAGCTGTTCTACAACGTGATGATCACCGGCACCAAGCCGCCGGCACCGGTCGAGATCTGAGCCGTTGGCCTACGCGTTCTCGCTCGGTGACGTCGCGTTCCTGCGCTCGCCGGAGGGCGCGTCGGCACTGGACGCCTGCGCGCGCCTCAACGCCGGTTCCATCGCCGACGTGACCGCCGCCCGCCGCACGGCGGGCGAGCGGTTCGCGTCGGCGGTGCTGGAAACCGTGGAGCTGCGCCGGAACGCTGTGTCCAAAATAGATTCACCGGCGGACTGGCTGTTCACCGGTGACGCGCTGCAGCAGGCGAGCGCGGCACCGGTGGCGCGGCACCGGGCGGCCAGGCTGGCCGGGCGGGATGTGCACGACGTGACCTGCTCGGTCGGCGCGGACCTGGTCGAGCTGGCGCGGGTGACCCGCCGCTGCGCCGGTTCCGATCTGGACGAGGTGCGGCTGGCGATGGCCAGGCACAACTCCCGGGTGGCCGGGGTGGCCCCCGCCCTGCTGCGTGCGGACGCACTGGCGCCGTCGACAAGGGAAACCGTGGTGGTGGCCGATCCGGCACGGCGGGACTCGGCCGGCCGCCGTGCCTGGCGCCCTGCCGATTTCGTGCCGCCGCTGGACGAGCTGGCCGCGGTGTACGCGGGCCGGGACCTGGTGGTGAAGTGCTCGCCGGGGATCGACCCGGCCGCCGTGCCGTGGGCGTCGGAGGTCGAGCTGGTGTCGCTGGACGGGCAGGTGCGCGAAGCCTGCCTGTGGAGCGCCGGGCTGGCCGGGGTCTCCAGGCGGGCCACCGTGCTGCGCTCGGACGGTCCTTCGTGGACGGTCACCGACGCGGACCCGGACGACGTCGGCGCCGCCGAGCCGGGCGAGTGGATCATCGACCCGGACGGCGCGGTGGTGCGGGCCGGGCTGGTCCGGCACTACGCCGCCCGGCACGGGCTCTGGCAGCTCGACGAGCGGATCGCCTACCTCACCGGCGACCGCCCGCCGCCGGGGGTGCGGGCCTTCCGCGTGCTGGAGTCCGGCGCGTACCGGGAGAAGGAGCTGCGTGCCGCGTTGCGGCGGCTGGACGTCGGCAGGCTGGAGATCCTGGTGCGCGGGCTGGACGTGGACCCGGATGCGCTGCGCCGCCGCCTCAAGCCACGGGGCGCGGGCGAGCTGAGCGTGGTGCTCACCCGGATCGGCCGTTCTCCCCGCGCGTTTCTCTGCCGGGCCGAAAGGACCTGAATCACGCCGGAAATCCGGGCTGAAAGGGCGCCAAAAGGACGGTTCGGGTGGAGTTGCCGGCCGGTCCGCGTCTAGGTTCTGCGAGTCCTGTGTGTACTGAGATGGGGGAAGCATGTTCCGCAGTAGTCTGGTGAAACTGGCCGCGGCGGCGGCCGTTGGGGCGAGTGCGGTCGGGGGAGTGACCGCGTTGGCGGGCACCGACGACGGTGCGCACGCCCGGCAGCCCGCCAACCTCGGGCAGGTGAAGAACGACGTCAAGGCATACTACGGCGACTACCTGGACGCCGCGGGCAAGCACCACTACTCGGAGACCGGCGACTGGGCCACCGATACCGCCCGGCAGGTCGGCGACGCCCGTCAGTTCCTGGCGAAGCGGCTGGCCGACGGGGTGGCGAACCCGGCGATCGTGCTGGACATCGACGACACCTCGGAGAGCACCTACGGCTGGGAGGCGGACAACGACTTCGGCTTCGACCCCGTCAAGCAGGAGCAGGCGATCGAGTCCGGCGAGTTCACCGCCGTCAAGCCGACCCTGGAGCTGGCGAACTGGGCCGCCCAGCGCGGGGTGCAGGTTTACTTCCTGACCGGGCGCAAGGAGCACCAGGGCCCGGCGTCGCTGAAGAACCTGGCGAACGAGGGCTACCCCGCGCCGGCCGGAGCGTTCTTCAAGCCGGAGACCGCCGCGCCGGACTACCTGCCGTGCGGGCTGAGCTGCAACACCGTGCAGTACAAGTCCGGCACCCGCGCACATCTCGAGTCCACCGGCGCGACCGTGCTGCTCAACGTCGGCGACCAGTACAGCGACCTCGAAGGCGGCCACGCCGAGCGTTCCGTCAAACTCCCGAACCCGATGTACTACCTTCCCTGAGCTCGCTACTTCATGGTGGCGATCTGGATCAGGTTGCCGCAGGTGTCGTCGAGGACGGCGGTGACCACCGGCCCCATGTCGATCGCGTCCTGGGTGAATTCGACGCCAAGCCCTTTGAGCCGCTCGACCTCGGCGTACACGTCGTCGACGGCGAACTGGGTGAACGGGATGCCGTCGGTGACCAGCGCCTTCTTGAACGGGCCTGCCGCCGGGTGGCCGTCCGGCTCCAGTAGCAGCTCGACCCCGTCCGGGTTCGCGGGAGAGACCACGGTGAGCCAGCGGGCCCCGCCGGCGGGCACGTCGGTCTTCTTGATGAACCCCAGCTTCTCGGTGTAGAAGGCAAGCGCCTTGGCCTGGTCGTCGACGAACACGCTGGTGATGTTGATGCGGATCACGGGTTGAGTTCCTCTCGGTCGGTGGAAACCCCACGCTAGGACACGACCCCGGCCCCGCACGTCCGCCCACCACTTCGCGCGACCCCCGACCGTGGCAGCTCTTAGCGAACGGTCAGCGGCCGTTCGGCGGTGGCGCAGGTGTGCAGGATGGTGTCGGCGACCAGGCCGGGGGCGTCGCTCATCGGGACGTGGCCGCAGTCGGGGAGCAGCACGTGCCGCGCGGACGGCAGCAGCCGGGTCGCGCGGAACGCCTGCCGCGGCGGGAGCAGCCGGTCACCGGCGCCCCAGGCGACGGTCAGCGGCACCGCCGGCGATGGGCCGTTCCAGGCGAAATCCTCGCCGGCGGCCAGCGTCGGTTCGAAGGACGCCGCTCCCCGCAGCGCCCCCATGTCGCCGAGCGCGGTCTTCAGGTCGATCCGCTCGGGATGCGCGTACAGCATCCGCAAGCTGCCGTTGCGCAGGGCGTCGCTGCGCAGCACGATCCTGGTCGCGGTCTGCGGCGCCCGCGCGCCGCGGCGCATCCAGCGCAGCGCGGCGAACGCGCGGGCCCGGTCGCGGCGGTTCCAGAACCCGGCCGGTGACAACGCGGTCGCCGAAGCGACCAGGCCCTGCGCGGCGGCCTCGATGGCCAGCAGCCCGCCGAGCGAATTGCCCGCCACGTGCGGATTTTCCACCCCGAGCGTCTGGAAGATGCCGCGCAGGACGCCGACCGAGCCGCTCAGGTCGTGCGCGGTGCCCTCGGGCAGCCGCGGCGAGCGGCCGAACCCCGGCAGGTCGACGGCGAAGACCTGATGCCGCTCGGCGAGCCGGTCGAGCACCGGCAGCCAGGCCTGCCAGCGGTGCCCGATCCCGTGCAGCAGCACCAGCGGGCTGCCGCTCCCTCGGCGTTCGTAGTTGACGGTGATGTCCATATCGGCCTCGCTGCTCATTTGCTTGTTTCGAAGTCTTCGGCGCGGAAGCGCAGGCGTCGGTCGAGCCTGGCCAGCGACCACGGCCAGTTGGCGATGTTGTGCCCGGTCTCGTCCAGGTAGTAGCTGACGCAGCCGCCGGCGTTGTACACCGTCGGCCGCAGCCCTTCCTGCACCTCTTCGTTGAACCGCCGCTGCACGTCGGCGCGGACGTCCACGCTCGCCCAGCCCCGCTCGCGCATGGTCGTGACCGCGTCGGCCACGTACCGCGCCTGCGACTCGATCGTGCCGAGCACGGACGCGTGCCCCGGCACGATGTTGGGGCCGAGGAAGGTGAACAGGTTCGGGAAACCGGCGATCGCGGTGCCGAGGTAGGCGCGGGCGCTGCCCTGCCAGTGCTCGGCGAGACTGCGGCCCTCGGCGTCGAACACGTACCGCGCGATCGGCGGTTCGGTGACCTCGAAACCGGTGCCGAAGATGACCGCGTCCACCTCGCACTCGGTGCCGTCCGCTCCGACCACGGACCGCTCGCGCAGCTCGGCCACCGCGGTCGGGTGCACCCGCACGTTCGGCCCGGCGAGCGCACGGTAGTAGCCGTTCGACAACAGGATTCGCTTGCAGCCCAAGGTGAATCCCGGGGTCAGCGCGGCACGCAGGGCCGGGTCGCGCACCTGGCGGCGCAGGTGCAGCAGCGCCGCCCGCTGGAGCACCCGCATCAGCCGCTCGCGGCGGAACGCCACCCCGGCCGCCTCATGCACCGCGTAGACCCCGTACCGCAGCGCGTTCCCGGCGCCCGGCACCAGCCGGAAGAGCTGCTGCGCGGTCCACGGGATCGGGAAGTCGAGCTTCGGCAGCACCCAGGGCGCGGTGCGCTGGAACAGGTGCAGCCGCTCGACCCCGCGCGCGATCTTCGGCACGAACTGGATCGCGGACGCGCCGGTGCCGATCACCGCGACCCGCTTCCCGGCGAGCGGGTACTCGTGGTCCCAGCGCGCGGAGTGGAAGGTCTTCCCGGTGAAGCGCGCCAGTCCCGGCACGTCCGGCAGCGCCGGTTCGTGCAGCGGTCCGGCCGCCGCGACGAGCACCGTGGCGGTGTAGCGGCCGCGGTCGGTCTCCACCCGCCAGCACCGGCCCGTAGCGTCCCAGCGCGCCGAGTCGACCCGCACGCCGAACTCGATGTCCTCGTACACCCCGTGTCGCCGCGCGCTGGCCCGGAGGTAGCGCTGGATCTCCGGCTGACGGCTGTAGAACCGGCTCCAGAACGGGTTGGGGTCGAAGGAGTAGGAGTACCAGACCGACGGCACGTCGCAGCCGCAGCCGGGATAGGTGTTCTCGCGCCAAGCCCCGCCGACGTCGTCGCCCTTTTCCAGCACGGTGAAGTCGGTGATACCGGCTTGTCGTAGCTTGATCGCGGTGGCGACCCCGGAGGCGCCGGCCCCGATCACCAGCACCCGGACCGATTTCGCGGCGGCCATCAGACGGTGTACCCGTAGCGGTGCCACAGTTTCTTGGCCGCGGGGGTGAGCAGGCCGAGCTCGGCGTAGAACGGCCGGAACCGGCTCATGCAGTCGTCCAGGGTGGCGCGCCAGTGCGGGTTCGTCTTCGCCGCGCGGGCCGCTTCGTTCGCGTCGAGCCCGGCCTCGGCGTACATCGCCGGTACCCGCCAGGACCGTTCCACCACGCCGAGGCCGATCGCCACCGCCAGCGCGAGGCCCTCCCGGTACGCCCTCGGCAGCCGGGGCACCATGCGCAGCAGCTCCTCGCGGGCGTAGCGCATGTGCCTTGCCTCCTCGATCACGTGTATCCGGTTCACCTGGCGGACCAGCGGCTGGATCGAGTCGTCCTTCATGGCGCCGCGCTGGATCGCGTCGAAGATCTCCTCGACGAACAGCACCGCCACGAAGGCCAGCGGCTTGGTGGAGAAGGCGCGCAGCAGATCGGTCATCACCCGGTCCACCAGATGCGGCCGGTACGGGCCGCGGTCCAGCTTGACCAGCGTCCGGCTGAACATCGTGGAGTGCCGGGTCTCGTCACCGACCTCGGTGAGCGCGTACCGCAGGTGCTCCGAGACCGGATCGAAGGTGAGCGCGTGCCGCACCAGCATCTGGATGAACATGGTCTCCACCCAGATGCCGAACCCGAGCATGTTCGCCACCTCGCAGCGGGTCAGCTCCACCCGCTGCCGGTGACTCATCCGGGCCCAGATTTCGGTGCCGTACAAGGAGGAGTAGGCCGGTGGCGCGAAGAACGCCCCGTCCACCAGCGGCGCGTCCCAGTCGATGTCCAGCTCCGGGTCGTAGCTGCGGTCGGGTGAAGCGGTGAGCAGGCGTCGTGCGGTGGCTTCGCGGTCGGTTTCCCTACGTGCCATGGTTCGAGCTCCCTCGCCGTTGAAGCAGTCTCATCGCCAGTCCCTCCAGCCGGGACATCGTGGCCTCGCCGCCGAAGCGGGCGGTGACCCGCATCGCCGGCGGGAACAGGTGGGCCAGGCCGTAGGCGGCCCAGGCGCCGGGGGTCACCGGCACCACCGGCCGGTTCCGCCGCACCGCGCCGAGCACCCGGCGCGCGACCAGTTCCGGACCTGGTGCCCAGCGGCCGAAGAACTCGCCGGCCAGCCTGCCGCGCTCCCGTCCGGCCGCCGCGGTGAGACCGGTGAAGACGGTGGAGGCGTAGATGTCGGTGGCGATGAACCCGGGGCAGATCGCGCTCACCCCGACCCCGTGCGGCGCCAGTTCCGCGCGCAGGCACTCGGAGAGCATCAGCACCGCGGCCTTGGTGGTCGCGTAGGCGGGCAGCGCCTTGCTCGGGGTGAAGGCCGCGGCCGAGGCGATGTTGACCAGGTGGCCGCGGGTCTCCGGCCGCTCGCGATGCCGCTCGGCGAGCTGGGCGCCGAACAGCCGGCAACCGTGCACCACACCCATCAGGTTCACGTCGATGATCCGGCGCCAGTCGTCCGTGCCGTGGTCGAGGAAGCCGCCGCCCATGCCGATCCCGGCGTTGTTCACCACCACGTCCGGCACGCCGTGCTCCTCGCGGACCCGGCCGGCGAAGGTCTCCCACGCTTCGGCGTCGGCCACGTCGAGCCGGACGGCCTCACCGGTCAGCCCGTTCGCGGTCCGCTGCGCCGCGGCCAGGTCGATGTCCGCGCAGATCACCGTGGCCCCTTGCCGGCCGAAGGCTTCCGCGGTGGCCCGCCCGATTCCGGCTCCGGCGCCGGTGACCACGACCAGCTTCGGCTCGATCATCCGTCCCACCTTCGCGACGACGACATGAACGAATGTTACATCGGGCGATGTCAAGATGGGAAGGATAAGGTTGCCCGGTGGCCGAGTACCGCATCGACGAGCTGGCGCGTCTGGCCGGGACCACCACCCGGAACGTCCGGGCGTACCAGGACCGCGGGATCCTGCCACCGCCCCGCCGGGAGGGCCGGGTCGGCATCTACACCGACGCCCATCTGGCCCGGCTGCGGCTGATCGGCTCGCTGCTGCGGCGCGGCTACGCCTCCGCGCAGATCTCCGAACTGCTCTCCGGCTGGGAACAGGGCAAGAATCTTGGCGAAGTGCTCGGTCTCGAAGAAGCGATCAACAGCCCGTGGACCGACGAGATCCCGGCCTACCTGCCCACCGACCAGGTGCGCGAATTGCTCGGCGGCGACGAGCAGTTCGACCGGGTGGTGCGGCTCGGCCTGCTCGAACCCGATGGCGAGCGCTGCCTGGTGACCAGCCCGCAGCTGCTCAGCGGGTTCACCGAGCTGACCGGCTCCGGGTTCAGCATCGGCGAGCTAATCGAGCTGTACGAGGACATCGCGCCGGCGGTGGACGTGGTGGCGCGGCGGATGGTGGAGGCGGGCGCGTCCCGGCTGATCGCCGAGCACGGTGACGCGTGGCTGCCGGAAAAGGACGAGGTGGCCGAGGTGACCCAGCTGCTGCGGCAGTTGCGGCTGGTCGCGATGAGCTCGGTGCAGGGAATCCTCGGGCACGCGCTGGAGCGCAACATCGAGTCGGTGCTCGGCGAGCACCTCGCCAGGGTGATCAAGCAAAACCAACCTCGTGAGTGAAAAATGTTGTTGGGACAACACTTTCCACTCACGAGGTCGGCGGGCGTGGGTCAGCGGGTGGGGAAGCTGCCTGCGTAGATCTTCATCTCACCGGCGGTCCTGGCCAGACCGTTGGCCCACAGGGACTCCACCCTGGACCGCTCCTCCGCGTTCGGGTTCGCGTTGGTGCAGGACGGGCCGGGGCCGCCGCCGGACATCAGTTCCGAGCACGGGCCCTCGTAGTGGTCCGGCAGGCCCAGCGCGTGCCCGGACTCGTGCGCCGCGATCCGGGTCTGGTCGTACTGCTGTGCCTGGGTGTAGTCGATGAAGATGGTGCCGTTGCCGTGGCCGTCGGTCTGTGCGTAGGAGCCGCGCGGGTCGTTGCCCTCGGTGTAGCGCAGGGTCGCGCTGCCCGCGTTCTCCTCGAACTTCACGTTGTTGACCGCGTTGTTCCAGTTGGAGAGGCCGGCGGCGATGGCGTCGCGGAAGGTCGGCGCGCCGGAGGCGTCGTAGTAGACCGTGGCGGCCATGATCGCGGGTTCGGCCTGCGGCGCGGCTGGTGCGGCCAGCGCGGTGCCCGCGAGCATCGGGGTGGCCAGCATCGCGACACCGACGGCGCCGGACATGAAGGTCTTGATCGACATGCGAAACTCCTCGTCCTCAAAGGAACAAACAGCTGAGCGATCCGGTGGGTGAAAAACTTTCGTGTCGCTGAATATAAGGAGATCTTGCGGAGGAGGGCATCCGACTTTCGTACTGAAAGCGGGGCAGGCTGTAACGCTGGGCGAACACCTCGGAGAAATGCGGCAAAACGTGCGGCCGATTACCTACGAACGGCGCTTAAGTTGTTCTTGGAAAAGGACTATTGAGCGCGTTCGATGATCGCCTTCAGGCCGGCCGTCAGCTCGCGGCCGGAGGGGGCGCGGTCCGGGTCGATCAGCCATTGCGCCATCACCCCGGTCAGCAGCGCCTGGTAGAGCGTGCCGATCCCGGTCGCCGCCTCGTCCGTCTCCTCGATGTCCTGGATCAGCGCGGCGAGGCCGAGCCTGGCCTCCTGCATGCCGTCGCTGAAGTACCGGCGCACCTCTTCGGCGTGGTCGAGCTGGGCGATGGCTTCGAAGGTGGCCACCCAGAGCGGGCGGTGGGTGGCGAACAGCTCGATGATCCGGGTCCACGCGGTCTCGAACCTGGCGAGCGGGGCTGCGTCCCGGTCCGCCGCGGTGGACAGCGCTTCGCTGAGCCCTTCGCCCCATTCCCTGGACGCCTCGATCAGCGCGGTGTTCAGCAACTTCTCCATCGAGCCGAAGTGGTAGCCGATGGACGCGAGGCTGGTGCCTGCCGCGGCCGAGATGTCGCGGGCGGTGGTGCGCGCGTAACCCTTCTCGTAGAGGCAGCGCTTTGCTCCGGCGAGCAGGTCGTCCCGGTTTCCCATGCCGCGACCCTACGACAGCGCTGGAACGACCGTCTAGGACGGGTGTTCTAGTCTTGGGGGCCTTAAGGGGCGGGCACGAGAGAGTGGAGGGTGGAGACGGCGGTGCGGGGGTCGTCGGCGTGGAAGCGGAGGCGGGTGGCGGTACCGGTGGTGCCGTCCGGCAGCCGCACGGTGACCGGTTCGGACAGCTCGACCAGCACCGTGGTCCGGTTGCCCATGATGACGCTGGCTTCCTCGTCGCCGAGCTGAACCGAGTGGCTTTCGTGGTCCTTCCCGGCCGCCCGCACGGCGGTCACCGAGGCCAGCGGGACCTCCAGGGTGAACAGCGCTCCCTGGCGCAACAGCAACCAGCCGCCGCCCGCCACATGCGGTCGGGTCACGTTGGTGGCGAGCATGCCGAGCACCTGCAGCACCGCCAGCACGTCCAGCACGTGGATCAGCGGCCACGGCACGAGCATGCCGACCACCACCGTCTCCAGCCCCAGCGCGAAGGCGATCGCGACCATCTTCGGGACCTCGTCGCGGGCGTAGCCGAGCGCGACGTCATCCGGGCCGACGCCGTGACGGCGGCGAAGCAGCCAGAACCACAGATCGCCCAGTGCGCGGATCTGGTGCAGCAGCAGGCGGCGGGGCAGGCTCATGACCCGCTCCGCTCGGCGAACAGCCGCACCGCCCGGCGGATCACCTCGGCCTGCGCCGGGGCGAACGAGCCGAGCAAGGCCGTGCCGAACGCGTCCACCGGATCGGCCGCGGCCGGAGCGATCGCGGCGGCCAGCCCCGGCGGGATCGCGCCGGCCAGCTCTTCGGCGAGCGGCGCCACCCTCGGATCGTCGGCGGTGGCGTCGCCGAGTTCGTCGAGCCGCCGGTGCAGCTCGTGCCCGGCGGCCGCGGCGGCCGGGTCGGCTGCCATCGGTCTGATCGCCGCGAGCACCCGGTCCCGCTGTTCCGGGTCCGCGCTGGTGTCCAGCAGCGCCAGCAGTTCCCGTTCCCGGACGGCCATCGGGGACGGCGGCAGCGCACCGGTGGTGCGCTCGAGTTCCCCGAACAACGCCGCCATCTCCGGTGACACCGAATCGTCGGCGTGCACCAGGCCCCCTTCGGCGCGTTCGATCAGCCGGCCGAGCCGAGCCCGGCGGTCCCGGATCAAGGCTTCCTGCCGGGCCAGGTCCTCGTCCAGCTCGGCCAGGATCTCCGCGAGGTCGCGGCCCTGATCGCCGGCGAGCGCGTCCCGGACCTCGTCCAGGCTCAGGCCGAGCTCGGTGAGCCGCCGGATCCGGGCTAGCACGATGGCGTCGCGCAGGCCGTACTCCCGGTAGCCGTTCGCCAGCCGTGCCGGTTCGGGCAGCAGACCGCGGCGGTGGTAATGCCGCACGGCGCGGGTCGATACGCCGATCATGGCGGCGAGCTCACCGATCCTCATCAGCCCAGTTAAAACCTTGACCTCGCGACAAGGTCAAGGTTCGGCGCGGAGGAACCTGGTGACGATCAGCCGGAGCATCGCGAGTTGTTCCCCGGCGTCGAAGGACGGGTCGACGGCGGCGCGGAAGAAGACCGTGTCGATCAGCGCGCTCACCCAGGTGGCCGCGAGCACCGGGTCGAGCGAGGCGTCGACCGTTCCCTGTTCGGCCGCGCGGGCGAGCAGCCCGGCCAGGCCGTCGCGGAGCGCGATGTCGTTGCGGTTCAACAGCTCGGCGAACTCCGGGTCTCGTCCCGCGTGCGCGGTCATCTCGGCGACCAGGCCGGCCACGTCCGGATAGGTGACCTGCCCGGCCTGGGTTTCGACGAGTTCGAGCACCGCGCTCCAGGCGTCTTCGGCTTCGGCGGCTTTGGCCAGCTGGGCCGCGATCTCGCGGCCGTCCTGCTCGAAGATCGCCAGGAACACCGCGCGTTTGGTGGGGAAGTAGTGGAAGAGGCTGCCCGAGCTGATGCCGGCCTCGGCGCAGATGTCCGCGGTGGTGGTCCGCTCGAACCCCTTGCGGGCGAAGCAATCCGTCGCCGCGTCCAGGATGCGCCGTCGTTTCGCCTCGTGCTTGGCCGGGTCGACGGTGCGCACGTCAGCGCTGTCCGCTCAGCCGCCAGTACTGGTGCTTCTTCTCGTCGCGGACCAGCACGCCGAGCTTGACCAGTTCGGCGCGGATCACCGAAGCCTCCTCGGACTCGTGCTTGCGCAACGCCCGCGTCCTGGCGCGGAGCAACGCGTTCGCGCCGGCCGGCAGGTCGGGCATGTCCTCCACCCAGAGCCGGTAGTCGTCGGCGAACGGGTCGCCGCCGTCCTGCCAGGGCAGTCCCTGGCCGCGGAACGCCTCCCGCAAACGTTTGCCGCTGAGGTCCGTGCTGGCCGAGGCGAGTTCGCTGCCGGACTCGTCGAGCAGCGTGAGGTTCTTCCCGGTCAGGAAGACCGCGCTGATCTCCGGCCGGGGGACCCGCTGCACCTTGCCGCCGCGCTCCAGCGCGACTTCGGCATGGCCGATCCGCACCGTGAGCAGGTCCGCGACCACCAGGTAGGCCAGCACCAGCCCGGCCGCGACGCCGATCGCGATCGCACCGAGCATGCCGAGCGGCTCGGGAATGGACTCGATCAGCTCGAGCGGCCCCTTGAACGGCACCCAGCTCAGCGAGAGCAGCCAGCCCGCCGCCAGTTTCAGCCCCCAGCCCGCCGCGCCGCCGAGAAACGGGCACACCAGCCAGGTGGCGGGCCGCAGCCACACCGGGTCCGCGACGATCGTCGCGTCACCGGTCACCTGTCGTTCAGAACTCTCCCCGACCATGCGGGCCATTATCAGAGCAGCCACTCTGTTTTAGCAAATCCGCCGCGGCTCAGGGAATCGCCAGCCCAGCCACGCGCAGTGCCTCCTCCACCCGCAGCCGTTCCAGCTCGCGGTCCATCCCTTCGGCCAGTTCGCCGAGCCGGTGCTCGACGCCGACCGCAGTGCTGGCCTGAACCAACAGCGCGTCGTACGCCTGCCGCGTACCGGTCCGCCGGGCCGCCGGCGTGCCCGGCTGGTAACCGGCGAGCAACCGGTGCACCCGGCGCAGGTCCGCGGCCAGCGTCTGGATCGGTGGGCCGGCCGGGGACGGCCGCACCGGGCGCAACCGCCGCGACAGCAGGCGGGCCAGCGCCGGCGCGCGCAGGATCGCCCAACCCGCTGCGGTCGGCAGCACCGCGATGACCGCATACAGCAGCACGTTGGCGAGCGGGAAGGAAGCCGCGCCGGCCATGTCTCATGCTAACTCCGCGGGCCTGGCCGGGAAATCCGGAAAATGGCAGCGTTCCGGCCGAAGTTGTCATCGCTGTACGGTTGGCGCATGTCGGCCGAACAAACCGCCGGGCGTCGTCGGCCCACCCGCGCCCAGACCCGTCGTCGGCTGCTCGACGCGGCCGCGGCGGTGTTCGCCGAGCGGGGTATCGGCGGCACCTCGATCAACGACATCTCGGCCGCCGCCGGGCTGACCAAAGGCGCCTTCTACTCCAGTTTCGCCGGCAAGGACGAACTGGTGCTGGCGCTGATGGAAGAACACCTGGTGGCCAGGGTGGACGCCGCGACGGCCGCCTTCGCCGAACTGGGCGACGTCGGCGAAGCGGCGCACGAGGCGGGCGCCAGGCTGCTGCTCGCGGTGCACCAGGACGCGACCTGGCACCGGCTTTTCCTGGAGTACTGGGGCGCGGCGATGCGCGATCCCGAGGTGCACGCCGGCCTGGCCGAACGGCGGGCCCAGCTCCGGCGCGCGATGACCGAAGCGATCCAGCGGGCCGCGGACGTCCGGCGGCTCACCCTGCCGTTGCCCGCCGAAGAGCTGGCCGTCGCGATGCTGGCCCTGTCCAACGGGTTCGCCATCGAGCGCGGGATCGACCCGGACGCCGTGCCGGAGCGGCTGTTCGGCACCGTGCTCGCCAGGCTCATCGGCGACGCCTGAGGAGTCCACTGAGGACGGTTGTGCTCAGCGTATCCGGTGCAGCCAGAGCCGCCAGACGATCAGCGTCGGCACGCCGGCGACGAGCAGGGTGCCGATCACGATCAGCACCGGAGAGGATTGCTGCGCCCCGAGCACCATGACCACCAGCCCGGCCGCGATGGTGGTCAGGATGCCGAGCACCCCGACTACCGCGGCCGGTAGCCGCATCGGCCGTAGCTCGGCCAGCCTGTCGGCGAGCCTCGGATCGTCCTCAGCCAGCCGGCGTTCGATCTCGGCCAGTCGGCGTTGTTCCTCATCATGAAGTGTCATCGCCTGCACCACCTCCAGCCATTATCGCCCTCGAGCGCCGTCGTGTCACGGTGTCCCTTGCCAGTGTGTGCCCTTCTGCCGGTCGGGGCCCGCTGAGACGAAGGTATTGAGTCCTTTGGCGGTCATCCGCGGCTACGGAACGTGCGAATGTGAACACGGTGCACGGCTGTTCGGCGCGAAGGGGCGTGGTTCGGTGGCCGGAGTTCTGGGTCGTGTGCTCGCCACGATCGTGCTGGTGCTCTCCGTCGTGGTGGATCCGGGCTCCGCCGTCGCGGACGAATCCCCGCGGCTGTACACCAATCCGATCTCCGCCGCCGCGGCGGACACCTTCGCCGACCCCGTGCTGATCCGCGGCAAGGACGGCTTCTGGTACGCGGTGAGCACCAGCGACCCGTTGCGGGAAGGCGAGATCTTCCGGCACCAGCTGCCGATCCTGCGCTCCGCCGACCTGACCACCTGGGAGCACGTGGCGGACGTGTTCAGCACGGCCACCCGGCCCGTCTGGATGGCGCCGGACGCAGAGCTGTGGGCCCCGGACATCCGCTATGTGGACGGGCGGTACCTGCTGTACTTCATGGTCACCGACACCAATCTGTACCCGGGCGGGGACTCGGCCATCGGGGTGGCCACCGCGGACAGCCCGGTCGGGCCGTGGTCCGACGCGGGCGGCCCGCTGGTGGCGCCGCGGCCGGACACCGAGGGTGGTTTCAAGTGGACCTTCGACCCGGCCATGTTCACCGATTCCGACGGCACGCGCTGGCTCTACTACGGCTCCTACCTCGGTGGGCTGGTCGTGGTGCCGCTGTCCGCGGACGGGCTGCGCGTGACCGGCGAGGAGATCCAGATTTCGACCAGCCACCGGTACGAAGGCGCGTACGTGGTGCGTCACGGCGACTGGTACTACCTGTTCGGCTCAGCCTCGAACTGCTGCGCCGGTCCCACTGCCGGCTACAGCGTGTTCGCCGCCCGCGCGCGCGGCCCAGCGGGACCGTTCATCGACCGCGACGGCGACTCGCTGCTCGAATCGCGGACCGGCGGCACCCCGGTGCTCCAGCCGAACGGCAACACCTGGATCGGCACCGGGCACAACGCGATGATCCGTGATACCGCCGGCCAGGAATGGCTGGTCTACCACGCGATCGACCGCGACGATCCCTACCTGAACCGGCCCTTCGTCGACGTCGAGCGGCCGATGCTGCTGGACCGGCTGGACTGGATCGACGACTGGCCGGTGGTGCGGGCCGGTGCGGGAGCCTCCGACGGTCCGCAGCGCGCACCGGTGGTCGCCGGGCCGGTCGGCGACCGGTTCGAGCGGTCCGGGCTCGGGCCGGGCTGGCGCACACCGGCCCCTGGCTGGGCGGTGCTTCCCGCCACCGGCACCGATTCCGGCGGCCTGCTGCGCCACGGCGGTCCCGGCCGGGACCGGTTGTGGTCCACCGCGCGGATTCCGGCGGACCTGCAGTTCGATGTGGATCTCCGGCTGCCGCGGGAAGAGGGCGCGGCCGGGGTCACCGTGCGGCTCGGCGCCGATGGCGAAGAGGTGACGGCCACCATCGACCGGCGAGCGGGCGCGCTCGTGGTGGACCTGTACTCCGGCGGCGGGCACGATCGGCGGGCCACCCCGCTTCCCCGCGATTTCCGTTACGGCACTTGGCATACGCTCTCCGTCCGGATCGACGGCCGGACGCTGACCGCGAGCGTCACCGAGGACAGGCTCGGCAATCCGGTGGCACAGCAGGCCCGTTCGGTGCCACCGAGACCGCGCGACGGCGCGCTGGCGCTGACCGCCGACGGCGCGGCCGAACTGGACAACGTGTCGGCCGCACCCGCCGCCCGCCTCGGCCGGAACCCGGTGCCCACCCCGGAACCCGGCCGGCTGGACCGGTCCCGTTCCGACGAGTTCGGCACCGTGCTGGACCCGGCGTGGCGGTGGGTGCGTCCCGACCCGGCCGCGACGGTGGCCGGCGGGGCACTGCGCTGGCCGGCGCAGGCCGCGGATCTGGTCGGCACCACGAACAACGCCGGGGTGTTGCTGCGGGACGCCCCGGACGGCGACTACCTCGTGGAGACCAAGCTCGGCCTCGCCCTCGGCGAGGACTCCACGCGCAACTACCAGCAAGCCGGCCTGATCGCTTACGCCGGCGACGACGATTTCGCCCGGCTGAGCCAGGTCGCCATCTGGAACACCCGGCAGCTCGAGTACGGCCGCGAACTTCCTTACGCCGGCGCGCTTTCCTTCGGCGGCATGGCGCTCACCGCACCGGCGGAGACCACCTGGCTCCGGCTCGCGCACAGCGTCGGCGAGACCGGCGAGCACCGGTTCCGAAGCGCGGCGAGCCGCGACGGCGAGCACTGGACCTGGGGCGGTACCTGGACTTTCCCGGCCGGGCCCGCGCCGCGGATCGGGCTGGTGGCACACGGCGGGGACACCCCGCCGGTGACCGCGGTCTTCGACTACTTCCGGGTCTACCGCCGCTGAACGACCGGACGGCGGCAGACGTAGCTGATCGCCGGTGGCGTGTTGCGCCACACCACGCTGGTGACCAGCACCTCGTCGAACAACGAGCGCAGCAGGGCGCGGAACCGCCTTGCCGGGGCCAGCGGCAGCGCGTGCAGGTAGGCGAAGGTGGTGAAGGTGCCGTCGGGGGTCAGCGCGCCGGTGACCTCGGCCAGGATCCGCTCCTGGCGCCCGGTACCGACCAGTGCCCAAGGCAGCCCGCTGACCACCGCGTCCACCCGCCCGACCCCGTGCACCGCGAGCAACGCGCGCAGGTCGGCGGCGTCGCCGTAGGACACCTCAAGTTCCGGCCTGGTCCGGCGCAGGTACTCGACGAGTTCCGGGTCGATCTCCACGGCGAGCTGACGGCCGCCTTCGGGCAGCCGCCTGGCGATGGCCGCGCTGACCGAGCCGGTGCCCGGCCCGAGCTCCACCACGGTGGGCAGGCCGAAGCTGGGCACCACCGAGGCGAGCCGGTCGGCGAGGGTGGCCGAGCTGGGCGCGATCGCGCCGATCACGGCGGGCCGGCGGGCGGCCGCGGAGACGAAGGTGCGCAGGTCCTGTGCGGTGCTGGTCATGATGATCACGGTGGCCGCGACCGCATCTTCACGCCTCCGCCTGCCGGCCGGGTTCGCGGCCGGCAGGACGACCCGGTCTCCTCCTTCGGCAGGAGGCGTGCCAGTAGGGGATCGCTTAGCGTCGAGACGTGCTCATCAAGCAGGTTCTCATCATTCCGGGCAGGTTCGTCCCGCTCGCCGTGGCGGCGGCCGCGGTCGCCCTGCTGCCCGGCGAACCGCCCGGTGCGCTCGACTGGACCGTTGCGCTGGTCTCGGCGGTGCTGACCATCGGCGGCGGCACCTGGCCGCTCGCCGTCGCGCTGGCGCAGTCGGCGTTGCTCGCGCTGGCCGTGCCGGGTACCACGGTCGGCCGGGAAGTGGTGCAGGTGCTGGCCGCGTGGGCGGTGCTGGAACTGGTGATGCGGCGCGGCGAACGTAGCCCGGTGGCCGCGCCGACGGTGCTCGCCACGCTGGCGCTCGCCGCGGCGACCGCGTTCCACGCCTGGCGGGGCAGCGGTGGTGACTTCGCGGTCAGCGTGTTCTGGGTGGTCGTGGTGGCCGGCGCCGCCACCGGACTAGGGGTGCACATGTGGTCCCTGCGACTGTGGATGACCCGGTACTTCGCCAAGGCGCACGAAGCCGAGCGGCTTCGGGAGTCGGAGACGATCGCGGCCCGTGCCACCGAACGCACCGCCATCGCCCGCGAACTGCACGATCTGGTCGCCCACCACGTCGCCTCGATCGTGTTGCGGGTGGGGGTGGTCCGGCACGTGGTCGCGGATGCCGACCCGCGGGTGACCAGTGTGCTGGATGACGTGCACGCGACCGCGGACTCGGCGCTGGCCGACCTGGCCGAGTTGGTCGGCGTGCTGCGCGACCCGGCGACCGTGCGCGACGACCCGCACCAGCCGATGCTGGACCCGGCCGACCTGCCCGCCGCGTTGACCGACGTGGTGGACCGGATCCGGCGGTCCGGCCTGCCAGTGCGGGTCGAGCTGGACCCGCGGGTCACCGAGCTGGACGCGATCCGCCGGCTGGCCGTGCTGCGGATCGCGCAGGAGGGGCTGACGAACGCGCTGAAACACGCCGACCGGGCGACCGGGGCGCGGCTGCGGGTGGCGCTCGACGATTCCGGCGGGGTGCGGGTGGAGGTGTCCGATGACGGGGCGGCTCCGCGGGAAACCGCGCCGCCTGGCGGTTTCGGCCTGATCGGCCTCGGCGAGCGGGTGGAGCTGGCCGGCGGCACGCTGACCGCCGGGCCGGGCGCGGAAGGCTGGCTGCTGGTGGCCGAGCTGCCGCCGGTGCACTCGGAGGCGCACCGGTGATCCGGGTGCTGCTCGTGGACGACCAGCAGTTGGTGCGGGCCGGGCTGCGCATGCTGTGCGACTCCAGCGACGACATCGAGGTGGTGGGGGAGGCCGCGGACGGGAACGAGGCCGTCCAGCTCGCCGCGCGGTTGGTGCCCGACGTGCTGCTGATGGACCTGCGCATGCCGAGAATGAACGGGATCAGCGCGACCGAACGAATTCTGCGTGCGCACCCGGCTGCCCGCGTCGTCGTGCTGACCACCTTCGACGACGACGATCACCTCTATCCCGCGCTGAACGCCGGCGCCTGCGGGTTCCTGGCCAAGAACGCCGCCCCGGCCGAGCTGCTGGACGCGATCCGCCGCGCCGCGGCCGGGGACAACCCGTTCAGCCCGGCCGTGCTGCGGCGGCTGGTGGACCAGGCGATGCGATCGAGGACCACCCGGGACGACGACCCGAAGCGGAGGCTGGACGGGGTCACCGAGCGGGAACGTTCGGTGCTGGCGCTGGTCGGCGCCGGGCTGCCGAACGCCGACATCGGCCTCCAGTTGCACCTCGGCGTCACCACGGTGAAGACGCACGTGGCGAATCTGATGCTGAAAACCGGTTGTGCGAACCGGGTCCAGCTCGCCGTACTCGCCGCCCAATGCGGCCTGCTCTGACCCTTACCCGCGAGTCCCACGTTCGCGCATCGCGAGTCCCACGTTCGCGCATCGCGAGTCCCACGTTCGCGCATCGCGAGTCCCACGTTGGCGCATCGCGAGTTCTGCGTGAGGGGGTTAGTGGGGGCGGAGGCCGGAGAGGAGGCGGCGGGTGAGGGTGGCGCATTCGTCGCGGACGCGGGGCTTGTCGGCTTCTTTCGCGTCGGCGAGGCTGCTGCCCATCGCACCCAGCAGGGCGAACAGGAAGCGGGTGGTCAGCTCCATCGGGCTTTGCTGGATATAGCTCGCATCCATCAGCGACCGGACGAACTGCTCGGTCAGGCCGTACGCGTACTTCTCTTCGCATTGCTTCCAGCGGTCCCAGCCGAGGGCGACCGGGCCTTCCTGCCAGACCAGCTTGCCGTACACCGGGTCGCAGCACTGCTCCAGGAACGCGTCGAGCCCGATCAGCGCGGCTTCCCAGGCGTCCGTCGCTTCGGAGGCCGCGCTCGCGACCCTGCCCATCGCGGTGATCTCCAGTGCTTCCAGCACGGCTTCGAACAGTTCCCGTTTACTGGCGAAGTGGTGGTAGACCGCGCCTCTGGTCACCTGGGTGGCGGAGGCGACGTCTTCCAGCGCGGTGCCGGCGAACCCGCGTTCGGCGAACAGGGCGGTCGCCGTCTCCAGCAGGGCGGCGCGGGTCGCCTCGGAGTACTGCTCCCGGCGGCTCTTGACAGCGGACATACGCTGAGTTTATCGACATACACAGAGTATGTGACCACCGCAAAGTAGGTGAACCATGACCGACAGCGCCGTCACGTTCGAGTTCAACCCCTTCGCACCGGGATTCGCCGAGGATCCCTACCCCCACTACGCGGAGCTGCGCGCCGCCGCGCCGGTGCACGAACACCCGCTCGGGTTCTGGATCCTTTCCGCGCACGAGGACGTGGCCTCGCTGCTGCGTTCCGGGCACTCGGTCGACGCGCAGCACGCCAGGCCGGGCCCGCTGCGGGAGATGATCGAGGCCGCCTACGGCGAGCGCGGTCAGCGCATGCGTGGGCTGTCCATGCTCGATGTCGACCCGCCGGACCACACCAGGCTCCGCAAGCTGGTCTCCAAGGCCTTCACCCCACGCGCCGTCGCCGCGCTGGAACCGCGGATCGTCGAGCTGGTGGACGAGGCGCTGGACCGGATCGCCGCCGCCGGGAACGCGGACGTGGTCGCCGAACTGGCCTTCCCGCTGCCGTTCGCGGTGATCTCCGAAATGCTCGGCATGCCACCGGTGGACCACGTCCGGCTGCGCGAGCTGACCGGCACCGTGGTGCGCTCGCTGGAGCCGGTGGTCGACCCGCAGGTGCACGCCGCGATCGCGGACGCCGACCGGGAGCTTTCCGTGATCGGCGCGGAGGTGATCGACTGGAAACGCCGCAACCCCGGCGAAGACCTGCTCACCGCGCTCATCGCCGCCGAGGACGACGGGGACGTGCTCAGCGACGACGAGCTGGTGGCGCAGGTGCTGCTGCTCTACATCGCCGGGCACGAGACCACCGTCAACCTGATCGGCGGCGGCATCCTCGCCCTGCTGCACGACCGCGCCCAGCTGGAACTGCTGCGCGACCGCCCCGACCTCGGCGGCAACGCGGTGGACGAACTGCTCCGGTTCGACAGCCCGGTGCAGATGAGCAGGCGGATCACCCTGGAGCCGTACCCGGTGCGCGGGTATGAGATCCCGGCTGGCAGCTTCGTGCTGGCCGGGCTCGCGTCGGCGAACCGCGACGAGGAGTTCTGGGGCGCCGACGCCGGCGAGCTGCGGCTGGACCGGGAGAACGCGCGACAGCACGTCTCCTTCGGCGCCGGCCCGCATCACTGCCTCGGCGCGTCGCTGGCCCGGCTGGAGGGACGGGTGGCGATCGAGCGGTTCGCGCGGCGCTTCCCGGCCGCCGAGATCGGCGACCTGCACTGGAACGGCCGGATCAACCTGCGCGGCCTGGACACCCTCTCGGTGACCGTTTAGGCACCGCGTTCGAGCGCCGTTGACGGGGGGTCAGCGGCGCTCGAACGTGCTCGGCGCGAAGGTCAGAGCCGGGCAACGATCTCGATGGTGAGGTGCAGCCGCCGGCCGGTCATGCCCTTGGCGGCGGTCACCCCGAACGCGTAGCGGTCGATCGTCGTCGTCGCGCGGGCGGTGAGCGTCCTGCCGTCGCCGGACACGGACTGGCCGGGCAGCTCGACTGCCCGGCGCGCCGAGGCTACTGCGTGCCGACCTTGCGGTCCGCCCACTCGACGACCGCCCGGTGGTAGTCGGGCGCGTTGGGCGCGTAGTTGATCGCGTGCCCGTAGCCCTGCAGGGCATAGGTGTTCAGGTCCGCGGCCGGCGAGTAGTACGCCGCCTCGGTCCGTTTGATCCCCTCCGCGGACGAGCAGTCGGTGGCGAGCAGGCCGCAGAAGACGCTGTCCTGCCCCAGCGCGATCATCACCGGCGCGTCGATCAACTTCGAGTACGGCAGGATCACGCCGAGCGGGAACAGGTCAACCGCCTGGGTGTGCACCGAAGTGTCCTTTGTGGCCTCATCGAAGGCGATGGCGCCCTCCACCATGGGCCCTGGCTTGTGGAAGATCGAGTAGCGGGTGTTCGGCAAGGTGGTCAGGTAGGCGAGATCGTGGCCGTCGCCGGCGAACTTGGGATCGAGGAACGCCGGGAGCGTCGCGGCGAAGATCGGCACCGCGCCGCCGACGTTCAGCCGGTGCGCCAGCCCGGTGACCAGCACGCCGTCCACGTCGTGGAAGGTCGCCGCCTCCACGATGGCCACCCCGGAACCGAAGGAATGCCCGCCAAGGATCACCTTTTCGAACCGCGGCCCCTTTTCACCGGACTTCAGCATCTGGACCACTTCGTGCACGGACCCGGCCTCGGTGATCGTGGTCAGCAGCACGCTCGGCGGCACCGAACTGCGGCCGGTGCCGAGCCGGTCGAGCGCGAGGGTGGCGTATCCGGCCCTGTTCATGGCCAGCCGGTACGACCGTTTTTCCGGCTCGAACCCGATATCCCAGTACGTGCTGTTGTAGGTGCCACCGGGAATGAGCACCTGAACTGTTTCCGAACCACCGGCCGGCACGCACAGGTTGCCGTGCATCGTTTGCGGGGTACCGAGCAGGGTCACCGGAAAATACATCTCCCGGCAGGTCGGCTCGGCCGCCAGTGCTGGCGCGGGAGCCGGCAGAAAAGCGAGTGCCACCACCGCGAGTCCGGCGGCCAGGCAACGGCGGATCGAAACGCTCTTCCGTCCACCGCGGAACCGGTACACAGGATTTACCTCCGGTAATATAGTTGTTCGGATAAATCTAAAGATGTGGCACCGCGGTCATCGGCATCCGGCTCGGGTAGGCCGCCGAGGTGACCTTGGTCCGCACCGGCTTGCCCGGCACCGGAACAAGCCGCCAGCCTGCCATGATGGTCGCCGCAGCAACGGTTATCTCGGTCTGCGCGAACGCTTTGCCGATGCACTGGCGGGTGCCGGCGCCGAACGGGATGAACGCGCCTCGCGGTATTCGCGCGGCCCGTTCCGGCAGCCAGCGATCGGGGTCGAACCGGTCCGGGTCCTCGTGGTACCTCGGGTCGAAGTGCAGCGAGTACGGGCTGAACATGAACTCGGTGCCCGCGGGCAGCCTGGTTCCGCCGAGTTCGACGTCCACCAGCGCGCGGCGCATCAGAATCCAGATCGGGTACATCCGCAGGACTTCGTCCACGACCCGGCGGGTGTACTCCAACTTCGGCACGTCGTCGAAGGTCACCGGGCGCCCGGCCAGCACCTCGTCCAGTTCGGCCCGCACCCGCCGCTCGACCTCCGGATGCCGGGCGATCTCGTGGAAGAACCAGGTCAGCGCGACCGCGCTGGTCTCGCTGCCCGCGGTGAGCAGGGTGATCACCTCGTCGTAGACCTGCTGGTCCGTCATGCCTTCGCCGGTGTCCTCGTCCTGCGCGAGCATCAGCATGGACAGCAGGTCGCCGCGGTCCTCGCCGTCCGCCCGCCAGGCCGCGATCACCTCGAACACGATCCGCCGCAGCCGTTCGATGGCTTGGTCGAACCGCCGGTTGGCAGGGATCAGCGGCACCCGCTCGAAGATCTTCGGCGACAGTGCCCGGATCATGCCTTCCTTGAGCACCACCGGAATCGACCGGCGCGCCTCGGCGATGGCCCGCTTGCCCAGTTCAGTGGAGAAGAGCGTCTCGCCGACGACCGTGATGGCGAGGTGCTGCATGTCGTCGTCCACTTGGCGGACCTCGCCGGCGCGCCAGCCTGCGGTCAGCTCGGCGGAGACCCGGACCATCGTGTCCACGTAGCAAGCGAGCCTGGTGTGGTGGAACGCGGGTTGCACGAGCCGCCGCTGACGCAGGTGAAAGGCGCCCTGCGACATGACGAGCCCGTTGCCCATAAACGGCCGGAACCGGTCGAAAATGGCGCCCTTCGAAAAACTGGTTCCTTCGCTGACCAGCACGCGATTAACCAACTCGGGGCTGGTCAGGAAATACGTCCGCAGCGGGCCGAGATAGATCTCCACCAGGTCGCCGTGTTCGCGCAGGGAAGAGGTGTACCCGACCCGATGCCGCAACATCGACGGGGTGTGTCCGAGAAAGATCCAACGGCCGGGCGCGACCGGGACGCTCATTCTCTCTCCTCAGCAGAGGGAAACGGATGTGCCACCTTAGGCGCTGCCCGGTGGGTAGCGACAGCACCCCATCGGCTGACATGCCGTCACACCGATGGATCAATCGTCCGCGTGTGGCGGCTCGGTAGGCTCTCCGGCACAAAAGTGAATGAGGGACGTGAGATGACACAACAGCAGGACTGGGTTCCACCGGGTATCGACACCACGACCCCGAGCAGCGCCCGGACGTACGACTGCCTGCTGGGGGGTGCGCACAATTTCCAGGCCGACCGGGAAGCCGCGGTGCAGGCCGAAAAGATCATGCCCGGCATCCGGGACGTGGCCAGGCTGAACCGCGCGTTCCTCGGCCGGGTGGTCCGGAGCATGATGGCCGAGGGCGTCCGGCAGTTCCTCGACATCGGCTCCGGCATCCCGACCGTGAACAACGTGCACCAGGTCGCCGAGCGGATCGACCCGGAGTGCCGGGTGGTGTACGTGGACCGCGACCCGATCGCGGTGGCGCACAGCAGGTTGATCCTCGCCGCCAACGAACGCGCCGCGATCGTGCACGCGGACTTCCACGACCCGGACGAGATCTTCGCCAGTCCCGAGGCGCGCCGGCTGCTCGATCTCGACGAGCCGGTCGGGGTGCTGATGGTGGCCCTGCTGCACTGGATCCCGGACGGTGACCGCCCGACCGAACTGCTCGCCGAGTACCGGCGGCGCGTCCCGGTCGGGAGCTACCTGGCGATCTCGCATCTGAGCAGCGACCAGCGGGCCGAGCGGATCGACAGCGCGGTGGGCATGTTCAACCGCGCCAAGGGACGTGACCAGGCGACCACCCGGACCTACGACGAGGTCGAGGCGATGTTCGGGGACTTCGAGCTGATCGAGCCGGGACTGGTCGGCTGCGCGCTGTGGCGGCCAGGCGGGCCTGGCGACATCTCTGACGATCCCGATGCCAACGCGCAGATCTACGGCGGTGTCGCCAAGAAGACCCGGTAGCGCAGGGCTTTCAGACGCTGCGCAGCACCGAAACGACGGTGCCGAGCACCACGGCCTTGTCGCCGTCGATGACCTCGTAGTCGGGGTTGCGCGGTTCGAGGTAAACGTGGCCGTTGCGGCGGCGGTACACCTTGACGGTGGCCTCGTCGTCGATCATCGCGGCGACGATCTGGCCGGAATGGGCCTCGGGCTGCTGCTTCACCACGACGATGTCGCCGTCGCAGATCGCGGCGTCGATCATCGAGTCACCACGCACCCGCAGGCCGAAAACGGTGCCGCGCCCGGTGAGCCCGCGGGGCAGCGTCAGCATGTCGTCGACGTGCTCCTCGGCCGAGATGGGCGTTCCCGCCGCGATGTGGCCGACCACGGGCACGGACACCGAGTCGTCGGCGGGCTCCCGGGTGGACGGTTCGCCGAGGAACGCGCGCACGTCGATCGGCCGGGACATCGTGTCGCTGCGCCGCAGGAAACCCTTTTCCTCCAGGCTCGTCAGGTGCTTCGACACCGAGGACGAGGACCGCAGGCCGACCGCGTCGCCGATCTGCCGGGTGCTCGGCGCGTATCCGTACCGGACCACCCAGTCCCGGATGGTGACCAGGATCCGCTGCTGACGGGGCGGCAGCGCCGCGGTGTCCAGGTGCTCGAAGAGGTCAAGATCGTGGTAGGCGGTCACCCGCGGAATGGTAGAGGCTCGCACCCTCGCCGTTTATCGAGGTCCGGGCTTGGCTAGGTGCCGGTCCCGTACGCGGCGAGGAAGACACGGGCGCCCTCGTCGGCGAACTCGTCCAGCTCGGCCTTCGTGCCGGCGGCCGCATTGCCCATGAACGCGGTGCGCTGCAACGGGATCGACACGACGAGCCAGGTGAACAGGAAGGCCGCGCGCCCGGGGTCGTCGACCTTGAGCAGGCCGCGCTCGGTCAGTCGGGTCAAGGTTTCCGCCAGCAGGCCGGTCGTCCGCACCCAGCTGCGTTCGTAGTACTGGCGGCCCACCTCGGGGAACCGGTCCGCCTCGGCCATCACCAGGCGGCGCATCTGGAGCACCTCGGGGTTCATGATCCCGGCGACCGTGACGCGGGCATGCTGCCGCAACGCGGTCCCGAGGTCGTCGGTCTCGGCGAGGGCGAGGATGTGCGGCCGGAAGTACTCGTAGCCGCGGTCCACTGTTTCGAGGACGACCGCCGCGAACAGCTCTTCCTTGTCGGCGAAGTACTGATACACGGTCCGCTTGGACGCGCCGGCCGCCGCGGCGACCGCGTCCATGCTGGTGCCGAGGTAGCCGTGCGTGGTGAACACCTTTCGCGCGGCGGCCACGATCTCGGCACGCTTGGCGGCCGACCGCTCCTCGCGGCGCCCTGTCATGGGAAGCCCCCCTTGACTCCGGAAACTACCCGGTTTAGTTTCCTCTTATGAACACTAGCCAGTGTAGTTTTCTCATCCAGTACTCCGCCAGACCGGGCGGTGTGAGATGACCGTCATCGCCGCGATCCTGACCTCGGCGGTCGCATCCTTCGTGATCAGCAGCGTCTGGTACTCGGTGCTGGACCGCGACCGCGCCGCGGACGGCCGCCCGTCCCCGCTGCAGATTGTCGCCGAGTTCGGCCGCAGCGCGCTGGTGGCGGGTGCCATCGCCGGGTTGGCGAAGGCCATGGACATCGCGACGATCGGCCCGATGCTGCTGCTCGCGCTGGTGCTGTGGGCGGCGTTCCCGTTCGTGCTGCTGTCCGGATCTGTCATGTGGGACAAGGTTCCGGTGGCCACAGCGGCCCGGCATGGCGGAGACTGGCTGATCAAGCTGCTCGCCGTGGGCATCATCGTCGGTCTGTGGCTGTAGGGGAGGGCATCGTGAGTTACCAGAAGGACCCGCGCGTCGACGACTACATCGACAAGCTGCCGGACTGGCAGCAGGAAATCTGCCACCAGGTGCGCGACATCGTGCACGCGGCCGACCCCGAGGTCGTCGAGACGATCAAGCGGACGGTCCAGCCCTACTTCGTGCTGAACGGCAACATCTGCGCGCTGCTCGCCGCGAAGAACCACGTGAACGTGTTCCTCTACGATGGCGGCATCGTCCCCGACCCGGAGGGCATCATCACGGCCGGGCACCAGAACAAGACCGCCAGGATGATCTCCTACTACGAGGGCGAGCCGATCAACGTGCCCGCACTCAGCCAGCTTCTCAAGCACATCATCGCGAACAACCGCGCCGGCGGCTGGCGAAAGATTATTGCCGCGAGGAGCCCGAAATGACCTGTGTGACGTCGAAGGATGGCACGTCGATCGGCTACCAGCGCGCCGGAGCCGGTCCGGCGGTGCTCCTGGTGGGCGGCGGGCTCGATGACGGTTCGGAGAACGAGGCGCTCGTCCCGGAGCTGGCGCGGAACTTCACCGTCTTCAACTACGCGCGCCGCGGCCGGGGCGACAGCGGCGACACCCTCCCGTACGCGGTAGCGCGTGAGATCGAGGACATCGACGCGCTGATCAGCGAGGCCGGTGGGTCGGCGCACCTGTTCGGCGCCTCGTCGGGCGGGGCGCTCGCACTCGAGGCGGCCGCCGCCGGACTCGCCGTCGACCGGATCGCCGTGTACGAGGTTCCGTACATGGACAACGACGTGGCGGCAGAACAGTGGTCGGAGTACGTCGGCCGGCTGACCGCGGCGCTAGCCGACGGCCAGCGCGGCGACGCGCTCGAACTGTTCATGCGCCTGGCGGGCTCGTCGGACGAAGACATCGCCGGAGCGCGCGCCTCGTCGTTCTGGCCCAGCCTGGAAGCACTCGCCCCCACGCTCGCCTACGACGCGGCCTGCCTCGGCGACGGACGGCCACCGGTCACCCGGCTGGCGACCATCACCCAGCCGGCACTGGTGGCGACCGGCGGCATCCCGGACCCGCAGCTGGGAGGCCTGCAACCCGGCTTCTTCGACGCGGCCGCGGACGCGATCGCCGCGGCACTTCCCACGGCAGAGCGCCGGATCATCGAGGGCCAGACCCACGTGGCCGACCCGAAGGTGCTCGCCGGCGTGCTCGAGCAGTTCTTCACCCCATGACACAGGTCATGAGGCTTGTTCGGCTCCGGTCATCATGGCGACCATGCTGTGCGGTGCGTCGTCACCGAACATGATCTTGTAGATGTCGTCGTCTCCTGCTTCGGCGGCCGCGCGGGTGAGCATGATCCGTTCGTATTCGGCGAGCGCGGTCTCCACGTCGTGGGGGTGCGCGATGATGGCCTGACCGAGTTCGGCACCGTCCAGCATGGCCAGGTTGGCGCCTTCGCCGTTCGGTGGCATGAGGTGGGCGGCGTCGCCGAGCAGGGTGACCCCCGGCGCACGATCCCAGCGGTGCCCGATCGGCAGCGTGCAGAGGCGGCGCAGGACCGGTGGGGTATCGCTGTCGGTGATCAGGGCGGTGAGCTCGGGGGCCCAGCCGTCGAACTCCTCGACGACCCGCGCGGTCACGGTTGCGGCATCGGTGAAATCAATGCCGGCGAGCCAGTCCGGTGGCTTCAGCAGTTGCGTGTACGTGTGCAGGGTCCCGCCGCTCTCCCGATGAGCCAGGATTCCCCTGCCCGGCGCGAGCGCGAAAAGCGATCCGGCGCCGACCGCCTTCGCGGCGGCGGAATGGCGGGTGTCACCGTCGAACAGGAAGGTCTCGATGACTGAGACGCCGGCGTACTCGGGAGTGGCGTCGGAGAGCAACGGACGAACCCGCGACCACGCGCCGTCCGCGCCGACGAGCAGGCTTGTGACGACGGTGCTGCCGTCGGCCAGGCTCACCTCGTAGCGACCTTCGTCCAGCGCCCGCACACCGGTCACCTTGTGTCCCCATCGGACGACATCGTGCGGAAGCGAATCGAGCAGCAGCTGCCGCAGCTCGCCGCGCTGCACCTCGGGACGCTCGCCGGTGCCGTCGTCTCGCCGGTCGAGCAGCACGGTCCCGTTCCGGTCGAGGACCCGGTAGGACTCGCGGCCCTCCAGGATGAGCTTGCGAAATCCCTCGGTCAGGCCGGCCGCTTCGAGTGCCGGCTGGCCGTTCCAGGGGTGGATGTCGAGCATCCCGCCCTGACGGCGCGAGGTCGGCGAGGACTCCGCCTCGTAGACCGTGACCGGGATGCCGTGCCCGTGCAGGACGCGGGCCAGTACCAGACCGCCGAGGCCGGCACCGATGATCGTGACCGGTGTGGTCATGGTGTTGCTCCCAAGAGGTTCGTTGGATCGCTACTCCAACAACTTAGCACGGCTTTGGATCGGCGATCCAACAATGCAATAATGACGCCCATGGCGAAGAAGGCTCAACGGCGCACGGACGGGCTGTCCAAGGAGCTGATCGTCAAGGTCGCGACCGACCTTCTCGACGCCGGCGGCGAGACCGCGCTTACTTTCCGCACCCTCACCACCCGGCTGAACACCGGCTACGGGGCGATCTACCACCACGTCGCGAACAAGAGCGACCTGCTCGCGGCGGCCACCGACGAGATCATCGCCCGCGTGATGACCGGCGTGGTCACCGATGCGGAGCCGAGGGAAGCGCTGCGTACCGTCGCACTGGGTCTGTTCGACGCGATCGACGCACACCCCTGGGTCGGCGCTCAACTCTCCCGGGAACCGTGGCGCCCCGCACTGCTGGAGATCTACGAGAGCATCGGCAGCCTGCTCGACGCGCTCAACGTTCCCGAGCGGTCGCTCTTCGATGCCGCGGGCGCGCTCGTCAACTACGTCCTCGGCGTCGCCGGGCAGAATGCCGCGAACGCCAGGGTCCTCACCTGCAGCGATGCGGACCGATCGGTCTTCCTGGCCACCATCGCTGCGCAATGGGCACAGCTCGACCCCGGCCAGTACCCGTTCGTGCACAAGGTGGCGACGCAGCTGCGCGAGCACGACGACCGCGAACAGTTCCTCTCCGGCATCGACATCTTCCTGGCCGGTATCGCGACCCTTCGCTAGGGATGTCCTTCCCGGTCAGGTGCTCGGCACCGCGACCGATCTCACCAGCACCTGGTCCAGGACGTCGGCGAGGAACCGCGCCGGGTCCGGAACCGGTGCCGCGACCCGCATCGCGACGATCGCGTCCGGTCGCACGAGCAGGGCCCCGTCGTCGGACAGCCACGGTGCGGCGATCCGGTGCGCCGGCAGGCCGGCGTCCGCCGCGGCGGCGAGCCACTCCTCGCCCGCGGCGCCCACCAGCAGGGTCCACCGGGACGCGACCAGATCGAGCGTGGAAACCCCGTCGACCCACGCGTGGGGCACCCGTGAACCCGGCGACCCGTCCAGCGCCACCGCCAGGTCCACAGTGGACGGAAGTTGCGGCCGCGGGTCGATGACGGCGGCCGAGTCGTACCGCTGGCCGAGGTGCACGACCGGCGCCGCCCACACCCCTGCGGCTGCCCTGGCGGCGTCGGCCTCAGGTCCGCGCCCCCAGTGCAGCGCCGGGTCGGCGAGCCTGCGCATCGCCTGGTCCTGCGTCGCCGCGGCAACCGGCTCGCGCTCCTGCGCGTAGGTGTCGAGCAGCCCGGCGCCCGCCTCGCCCTGGTGCACGGCGGCCAGCTTCCACGCCAGGTTGTGCGCGTCGGCGACCCCGGTGTTGAGGCCGAACGCGCCCATCGGCGACACGGTGTGCGCGGCGTCGCCGACGAGGAACACGCGGCCGACGGCGAAGCGGTCGGCCAGGGAGCTCCGGGGTCGCCAGGGGAGCACGCTGCGCACCTCGACGTCGAGGTCGGGGTCGCCGACCGCCGCCTGGACGATCGTGGCGCAGCGCTCGTGCGTGAAGTCCTCGGGACGCTCGCCCCCATCGACGTCGCAAGCGACGTGGAGGACCCAGTTCGTCTCGCCGTCCACGGTCGCCAGCAGGCCGGGCGCCTCCGGCGTGGTGATCGTGCAGGTGGCGAAGGACATTCCACGCAGATGGGGCCGGAGGTCGGCGCGGAACAGGATGTTGATCATCGACTTGCCCAGGTCGCCGGCCCCGGAGGTGGCCACGCCGAGCGCGGTCCGCACGGTGCTGTGCGCGCCGTCCGCGGCCACCACGCGCGCGCAGCGCAACGAGTAGCGGCCGTCGGGCCCCTCCAGCTCGACGTCGACCCCGTCCGCGTCCTGCGCGATCCCGACCAGGCTGGTCGACCAGCGCAGATCCGCTCCGCGGCGCGCCAGGTCGGCTGCCACCACGGCGTCGAGGCGGTCCTGCGCGCAGACGCCGCGCAGCCTGAACGGCGTCGTGTCCAGTTCAGTGGCCGAGGGGGCCGGCATGGGCACGGTCATGACGTCGCCAGTGCCCATCTCGACGACGGTCCGCGCCACCGCCTTGCCCGCGCCGCCCCGGAGGTCGACCGCGGCGGCGTCGACGGCGGTGTCGAGCCCGAGCTCGCGGAGGACCTCGACGGTGCGCGCCGCGATGCCGGTGGCGCGCGGGTGGACCGACGGCCCGGACCGGCGTTCGGCGAGCACCGCGGGGACGCCGTGGTGGCTGAGCAGCGCCGCGGTGAGCAGTCCGACGCTGCCGCCTCCGACCACGAGCACTGGCAATTCTGGATACGCTGTTGCTGTCATGGTTACAGCGTAGCCATAAGTTAGGATGCAGGTCAACGAAGAAAGGAACAACTCGATGACCGAACCCGCTCCTTGGTCGGTGTGGACAAGGCCTCGCCCCGAACCGCGCCGGCGCGCGCCGGGGGTGGACCAGTACGTGGCCGCCGCACTGGCCGTCGCCGATGCGGAGGGTTTGGCCGCGGTGTCGATGCGCCGGGTCGCGGGCGACCTCGGTTCCGGGACGGCCACCCTCTACCGCTACATCACCAACCGCGACGAACTGGTGGACCTGATGATCGACGCGGCGCAGGGCGAGGACCCGCTCCCCGAGCCCTCGCGGGACTGGCGCGCCGGCCTGGCCGCGGTCGCGCACGCGCTGCGCGCGACCCTGCTGCGGCATCCGTGGTTGGCGGGCGAACTGACGGGCAGGCCCTCGCTCGGCCCCAACTCGTTGCGGCGGTCCGAATCCGCGCTGCGCGCCGCTGTCGCGCTCACGCCCGACATCACCATGGCCTCGCAGGCACTCGGTGCCGTGCGCGCGTACGTGCTGGGCTCGGTGGCCACCCAGCAGGCCGCCCGGCGCGCCGAGCAGCGCACCGGCCTGACCGAGGAGCAGTGGCAGCGCAGCGTCGGCCCCTACATCCGCGAGGTCATCGCGGCGGGCGAGCACCCGATGCTCGCCCGCCGCGTGCACGAAGCCGAGGAACTCGAGCCCGACGTCGAGTTCGCGTTCGGCCTGGACTGCGTGCTCGACGGTCTCGCGGCCCGAATGGGTCGCTGACCGATCAGCCGGCGGGTTCGCCGAACCAGCGGGAAAGTTGGTCGTCCAGGTCCCGCTGATCGTCGCCGATCCAGGCGACGTGGCCGTCGGGGCGTAGCAGGACGCACGGAACATCCAGTGCCGCGGTGGGATCCGCGAGGTGATCGACCCGGTCCGACCAGCCGCCGACGGTCAGGCGTTCGGTGCGGTCCAGCAGCAGGCCGCGGCCGTGCTGCAGCAACCCGTAGAGCTGGCCCTGTTTCACGTCGATGTCGCGCAGCCGGCGGCCGAGCAGGTCGGGGCCTTCGCCGAAGTCGTAGCGGATATCGATCGCGGTGATCTTCTCGATCAGGTGGCGGTTCACCTCGTCGAAGTCCATCAGTTCGGTGAGCAGCCTGCGCACGGCCTGCGGGCCAGGTTCGGTGGACGACAGCTCCAGCTGGGCGCGGGTGTTGTCCAGCACGTCCTCGGCGACCGGACGACGTTCGGCCTGGTAGGTGTCCAGCAGCGTTTCCGGCGCCCAGCCGCGGATCTGCGCGGCCAGCTTCCAGCCGAGGTTGACCGCGTCCTGAATTCCCAGGTTGAGGCCCTGCCCGCCGAGGGGTGGATGGATGTGCGCCGCATCGCCGGCCAGCAGCACTCGCCCGGCCCGATAACGTTCGGCCAGCCGGGTGGCATCCCCGAAACGGGACAACCAGCGCGGGGAGTGCACGCCGAAGTCGGTTCCGGCGATGGCGCGCAGCTGTTGTTTGAAATCCTCGAGGGTGGGCGGTTTCGTGCGGTCGCTGACTTCCGCGGCGGGGACCAGGACGCTGTAGACCCCTTTACCGAAGGGGCGGAGCCAGAATCGCTGATGGTGGATTTCGGCCGCTTTGGCGGCGATCTCCTCCGACGACACCCCCGCTTCCATTTCGCCCATCAGCGTCTCGTTCCGCGATGGCTCGCCGGGGAAGCCGACGCCGAGCAGTTTGCGCACCGCACTGCGCGCGCCGTCACAGCCGACGAGATAGCGCGAACGCAGCTGTTCGCCGGTGGCCAGCTCGACGGTCACACCCTCGTCGTCCTGCTCGAAACCGGCCACCGCACAACCGCGCCGGACCTGCGCACCCAGTTGGATCGCGTGTTCTTCGAGCAGGCGAACGACGACCGGCTGCGGGATGCCCAGCAGATAGGCGTGCGCGGAATCCAGGCCCTCTGGCGCGGGTTTGGCGATGGCGGCGAAGAAACCGCCGGCCGGACGCTTTCTTCCGTGTTCGAGAAGGCGATCCAGCAGTCCGCGCATCGCCATCAATTCGAGACTGCGAATGTGCAGGCCGACTATGCGGACGAACGACACGGGCTCGGTTTCCTTCTCCAGCACGAGTACCCGCACATCGTGCAGCCGCAATTCGGCGGCCAGCATCGCGCCGGCCGGCCCGCACCCGGCAATGATCACGTCGAAAAACCGCGGAGAATCCATGGGTGTTGCCTTTCGGGAGTGCCTTGTGGTCGAGGCGCTCCCGGCGACACCTACGTCAATCGCCCGGCCGTGACGGAAAGGGGGAGCACCCACATCGATCCAGCGTTCATGGGTCTCACCTCCTCGGGCGGTGTCACGGTCCACCGCAAGCTATAAGCCAGGGCGGCACCCGTCCAATCCTTTTCCAGCGTCACTGGCGTTGGCGCGGTCGATTTCGGCCATGTGCTGCTCGGCCCAGGTCCGAAGCGCCGCCAGCGGGGTCTCCAGCGACAGGCCCAGCTCCGTGAGCCGGTAGTGCACCCGCGGCGGCACGGTCGGCTCGACCCGGCGGGCGACCAACCCGTCCCGGACCAGGCTGTGCAGGGTCACCGACAGCATTTTCTGCGAAACACCGGGCATCCGGCGCCGCAACTCGGCGAAACGCACCTCGTGCGGGGCAGCCTCCGCGAGGACCTTGACCGCCATCGACATCCACTTCGTGCCGATCCGGTCCAGCAGCTGGCGGGTCGGGCACTCGGGATCGAACAAGTCACCGCGCCCGTTTCCTGCCGAGCGCGCCGCCTGGGAGGTCACCTGGAGCTCACCACCTGTGGAGAAGGTGCCGTCTTGGCAGCACAACTGGAGTTACCTACCGTTCCCTGGTAACCAATGGTAACCATCCTTGGAGGCTACATGCCCGGCACCTCACCAGCGAGCACTTCCGCACGGCACCGCGCCGGCATCGTGCTGCGGCAAATCAGCACCAACGGCATCCAGGCCAACGTGGCTGTCGCCGGCACCGGGCCGGCAGTCCTGCTGCTGCACGGCTTTCCACACACCTGGCGGCTCTGGACCGAGATCATCGGTCCCCTGGCCGGACAGCACCGGGTCATCGCCCCGGATCTGCGTGGGCTCGGCGCCAGCACCCGCGCGGCGGGGGGCTACGACGCGGGCACGCTGGCCGCCGACGCCGAAGGCATTCTCGACGCCCTTGGCGAACCCACCGCCGCCGTGGTCGCCATCGACGCCGGCACCCCGGTCGCCTTCCTGCTCGCCATGCGGCGGCCGGACCTGGTGCGCCGACTCGTGGTGATGGAGTCGCTGCTGGGCTCACTGCCGGGCGCCGAGGACTTCCTCGCCGGTGGGCCGCCGTGGTGGTTCGGGTTCCACTCCGTTCCCGGTCTGGGTGAAACGGTCCTGATCGGACACGAGGCGGAGTACCTGGACTGGTTCCTCGCCGCAGGCACCCACGGCCGGGGTGTACCGCCGGAGATCCGCGACGCCTTCGTCAGCGCCTACACCGGATACGATGCCCTGCGCTGCGCCTTTTCCCACTACCGCGCCACGGCGACCAGTGCGCGTCAGATCAGCGAGGCCGTGGCGGGTGGTCGGCTCACCGTGCCCACGATGGCGATCGGTGCCCACCCCGTCGGCCGCGCACTGGAACAGCAGTTGCGCCCGGTCGCCGACGACCTCGCCGGTCACCTCGTTCAGGATTGTGGCCACATCATTCCGCTGGACCGGCCCCAGGAACTGCTCCGCCTCCTGCCGCCCTTCCTGGCCGCCGGATCACGCGATCGCACCCTTCCGCGGTAGCCGAGTCCTACCCGACCTCTTCGATCGCCGGGACGAGCCGCCGGAGCAACGCGACCAACTGTTTGCGTTCCCCTGGCGAGAACACGGCGAACGCCTGCGCCTGACGTTCCCGCCGACGCGCCAGCAACCGCGCCATCCGGTCCCGGCCGTCCCTGGTGAGGGTTACCAGCACCTTCCGCTCGTCGTGCGGTGACCGCCGCCGCACGACCACCCCGGCGGCCGCCAGCTGCTGCAGCATCCGGGTGGCTGTCGGGATCGAGACATCCGCGGCCGCGGCGAGGCGCCCCACCGGCAACTCGGTGTCGCCCACCAGCGGCTCCAGCAGGGTGAGCTGCGGCAACGACAGCCCGCCGTCACGATCGGCGCCCGTCGAACGAGCCTTGCGTACCGCGAAGAACAGCTCGTCGGCGGCCTGGGCGAGCTCGTCGACCTCCGTCGGCGTTGGCGGAACGTTGCCGGTCGTCTTCATGCGAGTTAGATTAGCATGGCAATAGTTAGCAACCTAGCTATCAGGAGGCTCTACGCCATGACCGGCCGGATCGACGTGCACCAGCACCTGCTCCCACCTCGCTACCGGCAAGCGCTGGAGAACAGCGAGCGCACTCCCGGCGGCTGGCCCGTCCCCACGTGGGACGCCGGCGCCGCCACCGCGATGATGGACGACGCCGGTATCGCCACCGGGGTGCTCTCCATCAGCGCCCCTGGCGTCCACTTCGGCGACGACGCCGCGGCTCGCGAGCTGGCCCGTGAGATCAACGACTTCCAGGCGGAACTCGTCAAGGACTCGCCGGATCGCTTCGGCCACTTCGCCGTTCTCCCACTGCCGGACTTCGACGGCGCCCTGGACGAAGCCGTGCGCGCCCTGGACGAACTGCACGCCGACGGAGTCGTCCTCCTGTCCAACGCACACGGCCATTACCTCGGCGACCCCGCGTACGAGCCGCTCTGGACGGAACTGGACTCGCGGGACGCCGTGGTTTTCGTGCACCCGACCGAACCACCGATCCCGCAACTGGCCGGCCTGCCGAGCCCGCTGCTGGACTTCCCGTTCGACACCACACGCACGGCACTCGACCTCGTCGCGCACGGCGTATTCGACCGGCACCCGCGCCTGCGCGTGATCCTGTCGCACGCCGGCGGTTTCCTGCCCTTCGCCGCACGCCGCTTCGTCGGCGCAGCGATGTTCAACCCAGACACCACACCGGAAACCATCATGGCCGGGCTACGCCGCTTCTACTTCGACACCGCCCTGTCCGCCAGCCCCACGGCCCTGCCTTCCCTGCTCGCCTTCGCCGAACCCGGCCACATCCTCTACGGCAGCGACTTCCCCTTCGCCCCAGCGGAATGGCGCGCCGACTTCGACCACTGCCTCACCACCTACGACGGCCCCGACGCCGACCGGCTCACCGCCGTGGACCGGACCGCCGCGCAAGCGCTGTTCCCCCGACTCGCCTGACCCGCACGCGACGGACCCACCGGCGTACTCCACGCGGCATGAGCGTGTGCCGAGTGCGGCTGTTGTCTGGGTGCCTACAGCATTCCCGCCGCGCGGAAGAGCCGGTCATAAATCGCGCGGACGGTCTCCTGCTTGCGCGCGTTGTAGTCCATGACGCGCCCACCTCCTTGGACTGCCGCTCGTTTGGCGTCCTCGTACTGAGCGCGGTCCTCGGGGTGGGCGCGCAGCCAGTCGCAGAACATGCGGTGCCGGATGAGCTCCGGGCACTCTGGTCCGAACACGTGCAGGTTCACGCGGGGCTCGGCCAACATCAGGCACCGGTGTTCGTGCCAGGACGGCTCCCGAACCGTGAGGATGTAGCCGATCCGCGTGAGCTGAGGGACGTACCGCTTCTCGTCGCGGGGATCGGCCACCGTCAGATCGATGTCGATGACGTCCTTGGCGGCCAGTCCTTCGACGGAGGTCGACCCGACATGCTCGAGGTCCACCACCACCGGGCCGAGCGCCGCGCGGATCTCCGTCGCCGCGGCCCGGTAGGAGCGCGGCCACTCGGGCTTGTAGGCAACGATCGAGACCGTCTCCGGTGCTGGGGGGCCGTGCACCCACGGGCTCTCGGCCGGGTCCGGGTCCTGGTGTCGGGTGATCTCCTCGAAGGTGGGCACCCGGGTCAACGTAGCAGCGGACCGCTGGGGAGCCGATCTTCTTGTACGCGGACGCGACTCCAAAGGAGCGACATCGGCCTCAGGCCGGGCGTCCGGCGCCCGCGTAGTCGTCGCCCGCCTTGCGGTAGGTGTGCACCTGCACCGCTTGGCCGAAGGTGGGCGCGTCGATCATCTGCTGGTTGCCGATGTAGAGCCCGACGTGGTGGATCTTCGTGGACGGTTCGCCGTAGAAGATCAGGTCGCCCAGCTCCGGCTCGCTGCCCTGCGGGATCAGCGGCACGCTGCCGTACTGCCAGTGCGCGGTGCGTTTCAGCGTGATGCCCGCGGTGCCGTACGCGGCCGTCGTCAGACCGGAGCAGTCGAACCCGAGATCGCCCTTCTCCTCACCGTTGCCGCCCCACACGTAGGGCAGGCCGATCTTCTCGATGGCGAAGTTCACCGCCTGCAGCACCGCCGGTTTCGGTGGCACGGACGCCTTTCCGATCGTGCCGTACACGTTCGCGGTGGCCAGCGCCCGGTGCAGGATCACCGGTGCGCTCTGCAGCACGGCGACGCCGTCCCACCACGCCTTGCCCACCGCGAGGTCGCGGTCGCCGTCGCAGAGCGCGCGGCCGGCGGCCAGCGCGCTGTCGTCGATGTTCTGCACGTCGGCCGCTTCGCCGCGGTACTTCTGCCACAGCGCGGGGGTCAGCTGCATCGGGCCGGTGGCCTTCGGGGCGGATACCACCTTGTCGTAGAAATCGCGCACTCCGACCGTGCCGATCGGTGCGCCCGCGGTGCCGTCGTCACCGATCGGGCCGCCGCCGGTCCGGCCGTGGTTCGTGGCCACCCGGCCAACCGCGGCCAGTGTCACCCAGGAAAGGTGGCAGTTCGGGCGTTCCTTGGCCATGGCCACGGTCGCCTTGGCGTACCCGGTCATCACCCTGGCCGGCACGTCCAGCCATTCGGCCACCTTGCCGACCCAGGCGTCGAACTCCTGGCCTTGGCGCGCCGGTGCCTGCGCGGGCGGCTGGGAGGGCGGTGGCTGCTGGCTCGACGGCGGCGGCATCGACGACGGCAGCTCCGGCAACGGGCCCGCCGGCGCGGTGTTCGCCACCGGTGCCGCATCCTCCGGCGGTGCCAGCTGGGTGACCGCGACCAGGGTGCCCGCCGCCACGGCGACCGCGGCCACCGTCACGATCAGCTTCCGGCGCCCGCTCGGCTGCCGCTCACCGTTCTGTTCCTCGTCCGGTACCGCTTCTTTTCCAGCGTCCTGTTCGGTCATCGCTTCGCCCCCGAAATCCGCTCCAGTACGAAGGTGCGGAGCCCGTCCAGATCGGTGTCCACAGCCACGTCCACAGTATGCGGCTCCTCGCCGGTTTCGCCGCGCAATCCGGGCAGGCGGCTGTCCACCACGGTGGCGCCGCGACTCGGCCCCAGCGAGCACTCGACCTCCACCGGCAGCGCCTCGGTGCGCAGCATCCCCGGCCGGATCGCCTCCGCGACCGCGACCGCGTCGTGCAGCACGATGCCGTCCCAGCCGAGTGCCTTCTTGTAGTGCTCCAGGTAGTCCGGGGTGAGCGCGTTCAGCGCCGCGCCGATCGGGGAGGACCCGGCCAGCTCCGCCAGCCAGCCGGTGTCCACCGCGCAGCGGTAGGTCAGGTCCATCGGCACCAGCACGGCGGGCACCGCCTCCTCGACCAACACCCGCCTGGCCGCTTCGGGATCGCTCCAGATGTTGAACTCCGCGGCCGCGGTGGTGTTGCCACGGACGAGGCCGCCGCCCATCAGCACGATGCGGTCGATCTTCTCCGCGATCCCCGGATGCGCGGCGAGCAGCAGCGCGATGTTGGTCAGCGGGCCGATCGGGGCGAGCGTGACCGGCTCGTCCGCGGCCTCCAGCAGGGACACCAGCATGCTGACCGCGTCCACCGGCTCCAGCGCGCGCACCGGGTCGGGCAACTCGCCGGCGCGGCCGGACAGCCCGTCCGCGCCATGCGCGTACCTGGCGCGATGCGGATGCGGGTAGACCAGCGGCCGCGCGGCACCGGCCGCGACCGGCACGTCGGCCCGCCCGCACAGCGAGAGCAGCCGGAGCGCGTTGCGGGTGGTGGCCGACAGCGGCACGTTGCCGAACACGGTGGTCACACCCAGCAGCTCCACGTCCTCGCTCAGCGCGGCCAGCGCGATCGCGAACGCGTCATCGACACCAGGGTCGGTGTCGATGATCAGTTTCCTGCCCATTGAGCTCCCTCGGCTTCGAAATCACCCTGCCGACAGGTTACGGTCACGGACATGACGTCCATGTGGGGTTCCCCCGCGCTCTCGCGGTTGCGTGCCTGGCAGCGGGCCCGCCGCGACCCGCGGCAGGCCCGCTTCCTGACCGCGGACTCGTTGCGCTGGGCGCTGCGCAACCGGGCGTACACCCCCTGGTACCTGGTGCGGTACTGGCGGCTGCTGCGGTTCCGGCTGGCGAACCCGCACATCATCCTGCGGGGCATGGTCTTCCTCGGGAAGGACGTGGAGATCCACTGCCGCCCCGGCTACGGCCGCCTCGAGATCGGCCGGTGGGTGCACATCGGGGACGGCAACGCGATCCGCTGTCACGAGGGCTCGCTGCGGATTGGCGACAAGGCGGTCTTCGGCAGGCAGAACGTGATCAACGGCTACCTCGACATCGAGCTCGGCGCGGCGACACTGGTCGCGGACTGGGTCTACATCTGCGACTTCGACCACGTCACCACCGACATCAACCTGCCGATCAAGGACCAGGGCATCGTGAAGTCGCCGGTGCGGATCGGGCCGGACACCTGGATCGGCACCAAGGTCTCGGTGCTCAAGGGGACCAGGGTCGGCCGCGGCTGCGTGCTCGGCGCACACGCGGTGGTGCGCGGCGACATTCCGGACTACGCGATCGCCGTCGGCTCCCCGGCCAGGGTGGTTCGCGACCGCCAGGCCGACTACGCCGCCGACGCCGCCCGCCGCGAGGCCGTCGCCGACATGGCCCGCAAGGCGAACAAGGCCCTGCAGAAGACCCTCGGCGAGTCCTGACCCGATCGTGTAATCGCAGTTCGAACGCCTGTTCGAGTATTCTGAAGGCGTGGACGAAACACAGGCAGTGCCGGCGTGGCAGCTCTCCGATGGGGAGCTGACCGCGGCGCTGCTGCACACCCAGGCCGTGCTTTCCCGGACCTACGGCCGAATGCTGGCCCTGGTTGCCGAAGTCGACGGCCGAGGGCTGGCTTCGGCCAAGGGCTACCGCAACACCGCGGCCTTCCTGTCCGGGGCGATGCGCCTGTCCGCGCGGGAGGCGAAGGCCAGGGTGGCGCAGGCGACCACCCCGATGCCGCTGACCGGCAAGGCGCTGGCCGAAGGTGTCATCACCGTTGAGCACGTCACCGAGATCCATCGCGTCCTGGTCAGGGCTCCCGAAGGTCTCGACCCGGAAAAGCTGGAGTACGCCGAGCAGGCGCTCGTCGAGCTGGCCGGGCAGGCGCCGCCGTTGTCCGTGCGTCAGGCCGGGGCGAGGCTGCTCGCCTACTGGGATGTGGACACGAAAGGTCCGGGCGACCCCGAAGACGGGCTCGCCCGCCCGCGGCGGAGGTTCCGGTACTGGTTCGCCGCCGATGGGCAGATGCACTTCGCCGGGGAGCTCGATCCCGAGACCGCGGCACTGCTCCAGTCGATCGTGACCCCATTGGCCCGCCCTCGCCCGCTCGACGAGTTCGGCCGGGAAGACGGCCGCACCCTCGCCCAGCGCCAAGGCGACGCTTTGGCGGAAACGATCGGGCTCGCGGCCCACGCCCCGGAACTTCCCGTCACCGGCGGCGAACGCGCGCTGATGATGGTCACCATCGGCCTGGATGAACTGGAGCGCCGCGCCGGAGCCGCCTATCTCGACGGGGTCGGCTACACGAGCGTCAGCCAGCTTCGCCGGCTGTGCTGCGATGCGAAAGTCGTGCCCGCGGTGCTCGGCTCCAGTGGCGAGATCCTGGACCTCGGCCGCGCCCGACGACTCGCCTCTCCCGCACAGTGCCGCGCGCTGGCCATCCGCGACCGCGGCTGCGCCAGACCGGGCTGCGGCCGCCCGCCCAAATACTGCCAGGCCCACCACATCAAGGAATGGGTCGACGGCGGCGACACCGACATCGGCAATCTTGTGCTGCTGTGCGAATTCCACCACCGCGAACTGCACCACACCGGCTGGTCCGTCCGGATGGCCGACAGCGGCGTCCCGGAGTTCATCCCGCCGAAATGGCTGGACCAGGAACAACGGCCGATCCGCAACACCGCCCACGACCTACCCCACCAGCACGCCGCCTAGACAGGGAGCCTTCAGTGCATCCGCGCCAAAGGGCGGTTTTGCCAGATTTGGTTTGTTGATATAACTAACTACCTTTGGTGCTGGTTACCCGGATCTTGGAGGAGTGGCTCGTGTCCAGACAGCGTTTGCGCGGCGGCCTGATCGGCCTCAGTGTGTGCACCCTGATCGTCACCGCCACCCCGGCCCTCGCGGCCACCGACCAGCTCGACCGGGTGCAGCCCGGGGACGCGGCCTTCCTCTCGTCCGCGCAGCAGTGCAGCGAAACCCCGCGTGAGCTGCCGATCAACGAGTTCACCGACCACCGTGAGCTGGGCGTGGAGCTGGCGCGGATCGAGCGGGTGAGCAAGGGTCGGGTCGACGTCGAGCAGGCCGGTCGCAGCAACCGCGGCCGGGAGATCTGGTCGGCGCGGGTGGGCACCGGCCGCAAGGTGGTGCTGCTGACCAGCGAGATCCACGGCAACGAGAAGACCGGCACCGACGCACTGCTGAACATGCTGAACTGGGTCGGCACCGATGAGTCGGCCAAGGCGAAGCGCTGGCGCAGCGAGCTGACCATCGTCGCGATCCCGAAGATGAACCCGGACGGCGCGGAGCTCGACCGCCGCGGCAACGACATGACCTGGCAGGAGGTCACCGCGCGGAACCCGCAGCTGCGCGAGGCCAAGCCGGCCTGGAACTACTACACCGGCTCGATGCAGGGCGACGACTACTCGGCCAAGCCCGGTTTCGACACCAACCGCGACTACAACCCGGATCTGTCCTACGTGCCGCGCCCGACGGACTTCCCCGGCGACTCCGCCAAGACCGGCTGGTACATCACCCCGGAGTCCCAGGTGGTGCGGGACGTCTACCGCGGGCTCAGCACCGAGTTCGGCAAGGTGGACACCTACGTGGACCTGCATCACCAGGGTGCCTGCTACGTGATGCCGGACGACCAGGACGAGTTCGTCACGATGTCCATCTCCGGCAAGTTCGTGGACGACCCGGCGCAGACACCGGAATACCGGAAGTACCAGAAGAACTACGACCTGAACTACTCGAAGAAGCTCAACGTCGCGGTGCACAACGCCCTGCAGGGCGCGGCGAACAACCGTCCGCTGTTCGGCAACATCACGCTGTACCCGCAGGACACCAACCTGCCCGGCACCGGACTCGGCTCGTTCCAGCTGAACGGCAGCGGCGCGGTGCTCTTCGAGGTGCGAGGCCAGACCCAGACGCTGGGCCAGCAGTACCGCGCGGTGCTCACCAAGACGGTCAACATCGGGCTGGACGGACTGCTCTCCTCGGTCGCCAGTGGCAGGGTGAACCAGCTCGACCCGGCCGCCTACGACGCCATCCCGCCGCGCGGCCCCAACATCGGCACCCCCGCCGACGACTCGCGCGTCCTGGTCGACAACTAGCTGCTGAGGTTCGGCCTGCTGTCCGGGCCGGTTTCGTCGAAGCCGACCACGGGTGCGGTGGCGACGCCGAGCGCGCTGGCGCCGATGAGCTTGCGCGCGGCCAGGTTGCCCATCGGCATGAAGGTGCCGGCCTGGGCGTCGCGCCACATCCGCTCGAACGGCAGCGACCGGGTATAGCAGGCGCCGCCGAGCACGTCGACGAGTCGTTGCAGCACGCGGACCGCGTTGTTGCTGGCCACGTACTTGACCAGCGCGCAGCGGGAGATCCCTTCCTGCACCCCGAGTTCGAACAGCCGCCTGCTGCGCACCTCGTCGGCGTGCCGGTACATCAGCGCGCGCGAGCTCTCCACCAGGATCTCGCACTCGCCGATGGCGTCCTGGACCAGCGGGTCCGCCTCGCGGCCGCGGCGGGTGAGTTGCCGCGCCGCCCAGTCGACCGCGCCGGCGGCGATTCCGGTGTACACGGCGGAAAAGGCGGGCATCGCCCAGGACCACACCGTTTCGAAGACGCGCGCGTCGAGGTGCCCGACCGGCAGTGAGTGCACCACGTCGGCGTCGGCCACGAAGACCTCGCTGAGGTCGAGGTCGTTGCTCTGGGTGGCCCGCATGCCCATGGTGTCCCAGGTCCGCAAGACCTCAACTCCCGGCTGGTCCAGCGCGATCTGGCAGAGCAGCAGCCGCGGCCCACCGTCGGCGTCCTCGTACCGTGCGGTGGTGGAGCAGTGGGTGGCCACGGAGGTGTTCGTCGCGAAGCTCTTCCGGCCGGTCAGCCGGAAACCGCCCGGCACCTTGACCGCCTTGCTCAGCGCGTCGGTCATGTCGTTGCGCAGCCCCATTTCGCTGGTGACCGACGCCCAGACCAGCTTGTCCTGCGCCGCTTTTCGGAGCAGCTGCTCCAGCCGGGGGTTCCGCGTGCGGCGCCAGACCGACGCCCACTGCCCGAGCGGGGAGATGTGCATGGTCACCGAGAGCGCGGTCGCGCCGTCGCCCATCGCGAGCCGTTCCAGCACCGGCAGGATTTCCGGCAGCCCGGCGCCGAGCCCGCCCAACTCGGTGGGCACCGACAGCCGCAGGAAACCGGCGGCCCGGAGTTCGTCGTAGTTCTCGTGCGGGAAGGTGTTCTCCCGGTCATGCCCGGCCGCGCGTTCGGCGAACCGGTCCGCGAGCTCGCCCGCCCGGTGCTCGAGTTCCCGCTGTTCGGTAGTCAGGCACTGCTTCACAGACTCTCCTTGGTCCTGTCCCCGGCCCGGCTCAGCAGCCGCGCCACCTCGCCCCGCAGGGACACGAACTCGGCCGACTCCCTGGTGGTGATCTGGTCCCGAATGGCAGGCAGCGAGACCGCCAGGTCGGCGACGATGGTGCCCGGCGAGCTGGACAGCACGAGCACCCGGTCGCCCAGGTACACGCTCTCGTCGATGTCGTGCGTGACCAGGAGAACCGTGCTGCCGCGTTCCTGCCGCACCCGGCGCAGCAGGTCTTCGAGCTCGAACCGGGTCTGCGCGTCCACCGAGGCGAACGGTTCGTCCATCAGCAGCAGCGCGGGCCTGCTCGCCAGCGCCCTGGCGATCGAGACGCGCTGCTGCATGCCGCCGGAGAGCTGCCACGGGTACTTGCCGCCGACCCCGGCGAGCCCGACCCAGCCGAGCGCCTCCTTGGCACGTTCCCGGCGTGCGGCGCGGTCGAGACCCCGCCAGCGCAACGGGAACTCGACGTTGTGCCGCACGGAAAGCCAGGGGAACAGCGAGCGGCTGTAGTCCTGGAAGACCACCGCCAGATCGTCCGGAACCCCGGACACCAGATCACCGTGCAGCCGCACCTCACCCCCGGTCGGCCGGACGAGGCCGGCGATGCAGCGCAGCAGCGTCGACTTCCCGCAGCCGGACGGCCCGACGATGCAGGCCAGTTCCCCAGGCGCCACGGTGAACGACAGGTCGTGCACGGCGACGTGCGCGCGGTGATCTTCCGCGAGGTCTTCCGGGTAGCTGTGGCTGAGGCCGTGTACTTCGAGCATGGTCGGCACATCAAGCTCCCGTGTGCAGTAGGGCCTCGCGGGCCGGTTGCCGGCGGAGTACCCGGTGCTCCACCCCGAGCAGCAAGGTGTTCAGGCCGTAGCCGAGCACGCCGAGCAGGACGATCCCGGACCACAGGTCGGGGAAGTCGAACGCCTCCTGCGCGGAGATCAGCGCGTACCCGATCCCGTTCAGCGCGCCGACCATTTCGGACAGCACCATCAGGATCAGGGCGATGGACAGGCTCAGCCGTAGCCCGGCGAAGATCTTCGGCAGCGCGGCCGGCAGCACCACCATGGCGATCCAGTAGCGCGCCGGGGTGCGGAACGACTTCGCCGTTTCCTCCTGGGTCCTGCTGACCGACCGGACCCCGTCCACGGTGTTGAGCAGGATCGGCCACACCGAGCCGAAGACGATGGTGGCCAGCTGCATCTCGGTGCCGATGCCCAGCAGGACCATGAACACCGGGATCAGCGTCGGCGGTGGGATCGCCCGCGCGAACGCGAAGAGCGGCCCGGCGTAGTCCATCCCGGTCCGGGAGCGGCCGAACGCGGTGCCAAGTCCGACGCCGAGCACGACGGCGATGGACCAGCCGGCGAGCACCCTGCCGATGCTGGGCAGCACGTTCTCGTACACGGTGTCGGTGAGGAACAGCCTGGACGGCGGCCCGGAGAACCAGAGTCCGGCCGAGTTGGCCAGTATTTCGCTCGGCGGTGGGAAGAAGACGCTGTTGGCGGCGCGTGTCGCGAGTTCCCAGACGGCCACGGCGGCGATGAACAGCAGCCAGGTCCGCAGGAAGCGGTTGATCCCGTTCACCCCGCCACCTCGTTCCAGCGGAACAGCCGGCGGCCGAGCCGCTCCAGGCCGTCGTTGATCAGGTAGCCGATCAGGCCGGCCACCACCGTGCCGGCCAGCACCAGGTCCATCCGGCCAGGCCCGCCGCGGGCCTCCAGGATGAACCGGCCGATGCCCAGCTCGGTGCCGGCCTGGAACTCGACGCTCACCACGAGAATGAGCGCGATCATGGCGGAGAGCCGGATCCCGGTGAAGATGAACGGCGCGGCGTTCGGCAGCGCCACCGATGACAGCATTCTGGCCTTGGGGGTGCCGGAGGAGCGTGCCGTCTCGACAAGCAGCGGGTCGATCTCGCCGAGCGCGTAGATCGTGTTGTACAGGATCGGCCAGATCGCCGCGTACACGGCGAGCGTGATCTTGGCGTCCGGGCCGCTGCCGACGAGCACCATCACCAGCGGGATCAGCGCGACCGACGGGATCGGCCGGAGGAACTCGACGATCGCGCGGGTGGCGGTCCGCAGGCCGGGCACGCTGCCCAGCACCAGCCCGGCCGGCACCCCGACGGCGATCACGATGGCGAGCGCGATCGCCCAGGCGAGCAAGGTGGCGATCACGTCGCGCAGGAACGGTTCCTGGCCGAGGAGTTCGGCCATCCGGCCGAGCACGACGCTCGGCGGGGGCAGGAACTCCCGCCGGACCAGTGCCGACCTGACGGCCGCTTCCCAGAGCAGGAAGAAACCGAGCAGGCCGGCAAGGCCCCTGGTCGTCCGGTTCACGTCAGCGGTTCAGGTGGTCGTTGTTTATGTGGTCGTTGTTTATGTCGCCGTTCATGTGGCTGCCGGTTTCGCGATCATCGAGGCGGCGTCGAGCTGCTTGTTGATGGTGCCGAACTCGAGCAGCACGTCGGGCACCCGCTGCAGCCGCGAAGGGTCCAATGTGGACTGGAAGGTGAGCAGGTTGGTCAGCTGCGCGGTGCCGTGGTCCACCTTGGCGAACTCGACCAGCAGCGGCTCGATCTTGCTGCGGTCCGCGGCCTCGTCGGTGGCCTTCTGCATCGCGCGTTGGAAGGCGGCGACCGTTTTCGGGCTCTCCTTGGCGAACTTGGCCTGCGCGCCGTAGCCCGCGGTGGGGAAGTCCTGCGTCGGGCCAGTGGCGGTGTCGAAGACCGGGACGGCGCCGACGGTGGTGGCGGCCTGGGTGATGAACGGTTCGGTCATGAAGGCCGCGTCGACGTCGCCGCGCTGCAGTGCGGCGGCCATGTCCGGGAACGGCACCCCGACCCAGTTGACCTTGCCGAAGTCCACGCCCGCGGTTTTCATCACGGACTTGACCAGGGTGTCGCAGATGGTGTTCTTCGCGGTGATGGCGATCTTCTTCTCGGCCATGTCCTGCACGCTCTTCACCGAGGAGTTCGGCATGGCCACGACCATTGTGCTCTTCGGCCCGGCGGAGGAGGCGTCGGCGACGAACTGGATGTCGGCGGCACCAGTGGCCTGCGCGACGAAGAACGGTGTATAGCTGCCGTAGGCGATGTCCACTTCGCCATTGATCAACTTTGTCAGCGACGCCTGACCGGTCGGCGAGACGACCGGTTCGATTTCGAGACCTTCCTGCCTGAAATAGCCGTTCTTTTCGGCGAGGTGGTACGACGCGACGTCGATTGTGGACATAATCGAGATCTTGATCTTGGATTTCTCGAGCGTGCCGTTGGCGGCGCCGTCCGCGCTGTTGTCGGAACCGCCGAGCAGGCCGCAACCGCCCAGTGCGGCCAGCAGGCCGAGCATGGTGGTGAATACGCCCAGCCTGGCGCGCGCCCCGTGCGGCGTTATGTCGTGTCGAAGCAAAACCACTCCTGATGGGGACTGAGGTCGGAGTCGATCCGGTGTTCCCGGGTGGAAGATCTGGCATGATTCCGGTACTCGGGGTCACTGTAAAGAGCTGATCATCGGGTTTACTTACCGTGGTGAGCGTTACGCAGTGTGCCCGTCATTGCGCTCCCTGCGGTTACCTCCCGGCGGGGGTTACATCCGCATGGTGAGTTCGCTACCTTTTGCACCCGCGAGGGCGGCGATGCGCTCTGGCATTCGTACGTGCATTCGTACGTCCATTTGGGTTAATTTGGTGAAAGAGCTGCGACACCGACGCCGAATCGGCCCGGTCAACTGTCCCGTGCGTATCCGGAACGATGGTGGTAAAGCGGTGCCGACTACAGAAGCGCTACGGGCGCCGGAGACCCCGGCCAGTGAACAGGCCGCCCCGGAGGAGGCGGCGCCACCGGCGAAACCGTGGCTGAGCGTGCGTCACTGGCGGCTGCGCTCCAAGCTCGCGCTGGTGCTGATCATCCCGGCGCTCACCGCGCTGGGCCTCGGCGGTCTCCGCGCGATCAACGAGTTCAGCCGCGCGCAGGACTTCCACCAGACGGTCAGCCAGGTCGACGTCGCCGCGAAGGTGACGGCCGTGGTGCAGGAGCTGCAGCAGGAGCGGAACCTGACGGTCGCGATGATCTCGGCGGGCGGCGCGCGCATCACCGGCCGGAGCGCGCTCGACGACCAGATCGCCGACGTCGACCGGGCCGCCGCCGCGCTGCGTGCGGCGGCCGGTGAGCTGACCACTTCAGACCAGGCCGCCAGGAACCGCTATCAGCAAGGGCTGCAACGGCTCAACGCGCTCGCTCCACTGAGGATGGCGGCCAGCACGCCGACCTATCCCGACCTCTCGGCCTTCGGTACCTACTCGTCCATCATCGACTCGCTCGTCCAGCTCGGGCGCGAGGTCAACACGTCGGTCACCGACCGGGAGCTGCTCCGCCAGGGCACCAGTACGCAGGCGATGAGCGAGGCCAAGGAGTTCCTCGCCAAGGAGAGCGCCGCGCTGCAGATCGCCGCCGGGCGCCACGAGTTCCCGGGCGACCTGCTCGACCAGGCCCGTGCCGCGCAGGCCGGTTCCCGCGCGTCGCTGGCCGGTTTCATGGCCAACGCGACCCCTGCCGAGCAGCGGCTGCACTCGGACACGGTGAGCGGGCCGGAGGTGGACGACCGCGAGCGGATCAAGCAGGCGGGGTTCGTGTTCGCCGACGGGGACAAGCCGCTGACCATCGAGAGCGGGCGGCTCACCACCACCAGCGCCGCCACCCTCGGGAAGTACCGGGAGGTGGAGAACGCACTGCTGAGCGCGTTGCGGGGGCACGCGACCGAGTTGGCCCAGTCGGCCACCGCCACCGCCTGGAGCTACTCCGGCGGGGTGCTCGTCGCGGTGCTCGCCGCGCTGGTGCTGATGCTGGTGATCGCCCGCTCGATGCTGAGCCCGTTGCGGGCGCTGCGGGCCAATGCGCTGGACGTGGCCTACGTGCGGTTGCCGGGCATGGTGCGGAGCATTCTGGACAACCCGAACCCGGTCGAGGCGGCCAAAAAAGCGATCGACCCGGTGCCGGTGGACACCAACGAGGAGATCGGTGAGGTGGCCCGGTCCTTCGACGTGGTGCACGAGCAGGCGGTCCGGCTGGCGGCCGAGCAGGCGCTGCTGCGGAACAACGTGAACGGCATGTTCGTCAACCTTTCCCGGCGCTCGCAGCGGCTGGTGGAACGCCAGCTCGGCGTGATCGACCGGCTGGAGGCCGAGGAGCAGGACCCCGACCAGCTAGCCAGCCTGTTCGAGCTGGACCACCTGGCGACCCGGCTCCGGCGCAACGGCGAGAGCCTGCTGGTGCTCGCCGGCGCCGGGCTGGCGAAGTCGGTGCCCAAGCCGGTGTCGGCGGCCGACGTCATCGGTGCCGCGGTGTCGGAGGTGGAGCAGTACGCGCGCATCGAGGTCGGCGCGGTGCCGGACGTGCAGGTGCAGGGGTTGACCATTCACGACCTGGTGCACCTGCTGGCCGAATTGCTGGACAACGCGACCTACTTCTCCGAGCCGGAGACCAAGGTCGGCGTGCGCGCGGTGATCACCAGGAAGAAGGCGCTGGCCATCCAGATCACCGACAGCGGCGTCGGCATGTCCGAAGAGCAGTACGCCGAGGCGAACCGGCGGCTGGCCGACCCGCCGGCGCTGGAGGTGTCGGTGACCAGGCGGATGGGCCTCTACGTGGTCTCCCGGCTGGCCCAGCGGCACCGGATCGAGGTGCGGCTGCGGGAACGGCAGGAGATCGAGAGCGGCCTGGTGGCCAGGATCGTGGTGCCGGCCGACCTGCTGGTCGGATCGCCGTCGCCCGATCCGCGGTCCCCGCACCAGGACTCCTGGCCTTCGCTGCCTTCCCTGCCGGTGGTCACCGAGCCGGTGATCGCCGAGCCCCGCGAGCCGATCAGGCTGGACGACCTGATCGCGGGCTCGTCGGCACCCGCGTTCCTCAGCCCGCCCGCCTATCACGCCGGTGCGGACCAGTCGTCCGGGATCCGGTTGCCGAGACGCGAGCGGCCACCCGATCAGTCCATTAAGGACACGGCGTCCACAGGCTACCCAGACGACCCGGACAACGCGGTGACGCGGCGGTTGCCGATCTACCAGTCGGTGCTGTCGCGGTGGTTCACCGAACTGGAGGAGTCGGGGGAGCCGGACGCCGGAGGGACCGCGGCGCCCGAACCTGCCGAGAGCACGGAAGCGGCCGATTGGCGGAGCCCGTCCGACGACGGCTGGCAGAAGGCGCGTTCGTTGCTGGCGTCGAAGCAGCCGCTGACCACCGCGACCGGTATGCCCAAGCGGGTGCCCAACGAGTTCCTGGTCCCCGGCTCGGTCGAACCCGGCCACGACTCCTTCACGCCCGCCGAACCCGAGCCGCCGGTGGCGGTCCCGGTTTCGCGGCTTCCGGACGTGACGAGGGAACGGATGGTGCGGTTCCAGCGCGGTTACACCAGCGGCCGGCACGCGCTCACCGACCAGCCGGGAACGGGGGAATAGCGATGACGAGGATGGAACAGGCGGCGGCGCAGGGCGATTTCGCCTGGCTGGTCACGGACTTCGTGCGCCGGGTGCCCGGGGCGGCGCACGCGGCGGTGGTCTCCGCCGACGGGCTGATCCTGGCGTCGTCGCGGGGGCTGCCGAAGGACAGGGCGGATCAGCTCTCCGCCGTCGCGTCCGGGCTGACCAGCCTGGCCAGCGGCGCGGCGCGGATCTTCGACGGCGGCCCGGTGGCGCAGACCGTGATCGAGATGACCAACGGCTTCCTGTTCCTGATGTCGGTGTCGGACGGGTCCTGCCTTGCCGTGCTGGGGCCACCTGGCGGCGACATCGGCCTGGTGGTCTACGAGATGACCTTGCTGGTGGACCGGGTCGGCAGGCAGCTGACCCCGGCGAGGCGCGGGCAGGATTCTTAGTGGAAAGGGTTGCCGGTGGGCTTTGGTGAGTTCGGTTCCGGCTCAGATGCGGCAGATGCGGCAGACGTGCCGGTCGCGACCGGACCGACTTCTTCGGCGAAGATCGTGATCGCCGGCGGCTTCGGCGTGGGCAAGACCACCATGGTCGGCGCGGTCTCCGAGATCGATCCGCTGACCACGGAGGCGGCGATGACCGAGGCCGGCGGATCGGTGGACGACGCCTCGGCGACCCCGGACAAGGTCTCCACCACGGTGGCGATGGATTTCGGCCGGATCTCGCTGGACTCGGATCTGGTGCTGTACATGTTCGGCACCCCTGGCCAGCACCGGTTCTGGTTCATGTGGGACGACCTCGCGCTCGGCGCGATCGGCGCGGTGGTGCTGGTGGACACCCGCCGGGTGGCCGACGCGTTCGGGTCGATCGACTTCTTCGAGCACCGCAAGCTGCCCTACATCGTCGCGATCAACTGCTTCGACCGGCTGCTGCACCACCAGATCGACGAGGTCAGGGACGCGCTGACGATCTCGCCGTCGATCCCGATCATCGCCTGCGACGTGCGGGAACGGGAGTCCGCCAAGCAGGTGCTGATCTCCGTGGTGCGGCACGCCATCGAGCGCGAGTCGGCGGCGGGCTGAGCGTCAGCCGGTGTTCTTCGGCACCGCCGGGTATGGCACGAAGGTGCTGGTGTTCTCGTCCACGGTGAGCTGCTTGCCGATGGTGGGGAAGGCGCGCTGCGGGCAGGCCGGCCGTTCGCAGACCTTGCAGCCCATGCCGATCGGGGTGGCCGCGGCCCTGTCGTCCAGGTCGAGCCCGGTGGAGTAGACCAGCCGCCTGGCGTGCCGCAGCTCGCAGCCGAGGCCGACGGTGAACATCTTGCCGGGGCTGCCGTAGCCGCCGATGTTGCGCTGGATGGTGCGCGCGATCCAGAAGTAGCTCTTGCCGTCCGGCACGCTGGCGATCTGGGTGAGGATCTTGCCGGGCGAGGTGAACGCCTCGTACACATTCCACAGTGGACAGGCGCCGCCCACCCTGGAGAAGTGGAACCCGGCCGCGGACTGGCGTTTCGACATGTTCCCTGCCCGGTCCACCCGGACGAAGGAGAACGGCACCCCGCGCTGCTTCGGCCGCTGCAGGGTGGACAGCCGGTGGCAGACCGTCTCGAAGCCGACACCGAAGTGGTCGCAGAGCCGTTCGATGTCGTAGCGGAAGTTCTCCGCGGTGGAGTGGAACGCGCCGTAGGGCAGGATCAACGCGCCGGCGAAGTAGTTGGCCAGGCCGACCCTGGCCAGCGAGCGCGCGGCCGGGCCGGAAAAGGCCCAGGAGTCGGCGAGCTCGGTGATCAGGTCGTCGTACTCCAGCAGCGCGATCTGCGAGGCCATCCGGAACGCCTGCTGCCCGACCCGCAGGCTGGGTGCCAGCCGCAGCGTCCTGGTGTGCGGCTCGTAGCGGTGCTGCTCCCCGGCGGTCTCGTCGATCCCGTCGCTGGTCACGCCGACGCCGTAGCGGTCGGTCAGCCTGCCGCGCAGCGCGCTGAGCACCTCGCCCCGGCGCAGCGGGACCTCCGCGGCCATCCGCTCGGCGCGTTCGTCGAGTTCGGCGACGTAGTTCTCACGCTCGTAGAAGAAGTCGCGGACCTCTTCGTGCGGCAGCGGGGCGGCCGCGCTGCCGTGCAGGCCGGTGCCGTTCTCGGTGGTCAGCGCCGCGGTGTTCTCCACCGCGTTGCGGTAGCTGCGGTGCAGCTTGACCAGCGCCTGCGCGATCGAGGGCAGGTTGGTGGCAAGGTCGTTCAGCTCGCCGGTGGAGACCTGCATGCCGAGCACCTCGTCCAGCAGCGCCTCCTTCACGTCGGCGACCAGCCGGGCGGTGTCGTTGTTGGCGAAGAACTCGGTGTCCACGCCGAAGGCCTCGGTGATCCGCAGCAGCACCGGCACCGTCAGCGGCCGGGAGTTGTGCTCGATCTGGTTCAGGTAACTGGGTGAGATCTCCAGCACACGGGCCAGGTCCGCCTGGCTCATCGACCGGGTTTCGCGCAGATGCCGCAGCCGCGCGCCGGCGAAGGTTTTGTCCACGCTGGCCTTCCTGTCCGCAAGGTTTCCGGGCCTGAACGATTAAGTAAACGATCAAGCTCGGCTCATTTTCGGGCACCTGCGAACGCCAGGTTCGCAAGCTTCACAAGATGCTACGTAATCTTCGCAGAAATTGGCAAATTGGCGCTCTGGTCGTGTTTCCGCTGCGCATGCCATGGTCAGGGCAAGCAGGCGAGTAATCGCAAAGTTCGCAACGTTGGAGAACCGATGGCAGAGCAGGCCAACAAGTTTGAGCAAGCGGCACAGGAGCTGGCCGAGCAGTGGGCGACCGACCCCCGCTGGGCGGACGTGAAGCGCTCCTACTCCGCGGCCGACGTGGTCAAGCTGCGCGGCAGCGTCGTGGAGGAGAACACCCTCGCCCGCCGGGGTGCCGAGAAGCTGTGGAACCTGATCAACAACGAGGACTACATCCACGCGCTGGGCGCGCTCACCGGTAACCAGGCCGTGCAGCAGGTGCGCGCCGGCCTCAAGGCGATCTACCTGTCCGGCTGGCAGGTGGCCGCGGACGCGAACCTGTCCGGCCAGACCTACCCGGACCAGAGCCTCTACCCGGCCAACTCGGTGCCCGCGGTGGTCCGCCGGATCAACAACGCGCTGGGCCGCGCGGACCAGATCAACTGGGCTGAGGGTAATACCGACATTGACTGGTACGCCCCGATCGTGGCTGACGCGGAGGCGGGCTTCGGTGGCCCGCTCAACGCGTTCGAGCTGATGAAGGGCATGATCGCGGCCGGTGCCGCCGGTGTGCACTGGGAGGACCAGCTCGCTTCCGAGAAGAAGTGCGGTCACCTCGGCGGCAAGGTGCTGATCCCGACCAAGCAGCACGAGCGCACGCTGAACGCGGCCCGCCTCGCCAGTGATGTCGCAGACGTGGCCTCCGTTATCATCGCCCGCACCGACGCCCAGGCCGCCACCCTGATCACCAGTGACGTGGACGAGCGCGACCGGAAGTACGTCACCGGCGAGCGCACCGCCGAGGGCTTCTACACGGTGCGCAACGGCATCGAGCCCTGCATCGACCGCGGCCTCGCCTACGCCGAGTACGCCGACCTGCTGTGGATGGAGACCTCCGAGCCGGACCTCGAGGTGGCGCGGCAGTTCGCCGAGGCGATCAAGGCCAAGTACCCGAACCAGCTGCTGGCCTACAACTGCTCGCCGTCGTTCAACTGGAAGAAGCACCTGGACGACGCGACCATCGCGAAGTTCCAGCGCGAGCTCGGCCACATGGGCTACAAGTTCCAGTTCATCACCCTCGCCGGGTTCCACGCGCTGAACTACTCGATGTTCGACCTGGCGCACGGCTACGCCCGCGAGGGCATGACCGCCTACGTGGACCTGCAGGAGCGCGAGTTCGGCTCGGAGGACCGGGGCTACACCGCCACCAAGCACCAGCGCGAGGTGGGCACCGGCTGGTTCGACCAGGTCAGCACCGCGCTGAACCCGGAGAGCTCGACCACCGCGCTCAAGGGCTCCACCGAAGAAGCCCAGTTCTGACCCCCTAACGGCAAATAGCCGACTTTTTGCCCTGCCCCCCAGGGGCAAAAAGTCGGCTATTTGCCCCTGGCGCCGACCGACCACGCCCCTCGGAGGGATGAGATGGCTGACCAGCTCAACTACCGGATCGACGTGACCGGCCCGGCCGGTGCGCGGTTCGACGAGATCCTGACCCCGGCCGCGCTCGCGTTCGTGGCGCGGCTGGACAACGAGTTCGCCGGCCGCCGCCGTGAGTTGCTGGACGCCCGCCGGCTGCGCCGCGAGAAGCTCGGCAGCGGCGAGGAGACCCTCGGCTTCCTGCCGCAGACGCGCTCGGTGCGGGAGGACGACGACTGGCAGGTCGCCGGCCCGGCCGACGGCCTGACCGACCGCCGGGTGGAGATCACCGGCCCGACCGACCGCAAGATGACGGTCAACGCGCTGAACTCCGGCGCGAAGGTCTGGCTCGCCGACTTCGAGGACGCCACCTCTCCCACCTGGCACAACGTGATCGACGGGCAGCTCAACCTGTTCGACGCGATCCGCCGCAACATCGACTTCAGCACGCCGGAGGGCAAGCGCTACACGATCGGCGAGCAGCCGGCCACCATCGTCGCCAGGCCGCGCGGCTGGCACCTGGTGGAGAAGCACATCCGCATCGACGGCAGGCCGGTCTCGGCCAGCCTGGTCGACTTCGGGCTGTACTTCTTCCACAACGCCCGCCAGCTGCTCGCCCGCGGCAGCGGACCGTACTTCTACCTGCCGAAGCTGGAAAGCCACCTCGAAGCGCGCCTGTGGAACGACGTTTTCCGGCTGGCGCAACACGAACTGGGCATCCCGCAGGGCAGCATCCGTGCCACCGTGCTGATCGAGACGATCACCGCGGCCTTCGAGATGGACGAGATCCTCTACGAGCTGCGCGAGCACGTGGCCGGCCTGAACGCCGGCCGCTGGGACTACATCTTCAGCGTCATCAAGAACTTCAGCGACCGCGGCGCGGACTTCGTGCTGCCGGACCGCGCGCAGGTGACGATGACCGTGCCGTTCATGCGTGCCTACACCGAGCTGCTGGTCCGCACCTGTCACCGGCGCGGCGCGCACGCGATCGGCGGTATGGCCGCGTTCATCCCGAGCAAGGACCCGGAGATCAACGCCACCGCGCTGGAGAAGGTCCGCCAGGACAAGGAACGCGAGGCCGGCGCCGGGTTCGACGGTTCGTGGGTCGCGCACCCCGGCCTGGTCCCGGTCTGCCGCGAGGTCTTCTCCCGTGTGCTCGGCGAGCGGCCGAACCAGGTGGACAAGCTGCGCGACGACGTGGTGGTCACCTCGGACGACCTGCTGGACGTGGCCAGCGCCGGTGGCGAGGTCACCGAAGCCGGGGTGCGGGCCAACATCAACGTCGCGCTGCGGTACGTGGACGCCTGGCTGCGCGGCACCGGCGCGGCGGCGATCCACAACCTGATGGAGGACGCCGCCACCGCGGAGATCGCGCGTTGCCAGGTGTGGCAGTGGATCCGCAACGGCACCAAGCTCGACGACGGTACCGCGGTCACCCACTCGCTGGTCACCGGCTGGCTGGACGAGGAGCTGGCCGAGGTCCGCGCCGAGCTGGGCGAGGGCAACCGGCTGGACGACGCGAAGGCGATCTTCGTGGAGACCGCGCTCGGTGAGAAGCTGCCCAGCTTCCTCACCACCGGCGCGTACGCGAGGTACCTGACCGACTTCAGGTGATTCCGGCTCCCGGTTCCCTTACCTGACGAAGGGAACCGGGCGAGCGGGCCCGGTAGGAGAGGTTCCCTCCTACCGGGCCCGTTTTTTCGCCGCCAGCAGTACGCGGGCCGCGTCCCGGCCGGCGTCCGCGGTGGCGGGGTCACCGTTGATGGCCGCGGTGACCGTGCTGCCTTCCACCAGTGCGAGCAGCTGGTCGGCGAGCGGGCGGTCGCCGGAGACCAGCCCGAGCAGGTACGCGTGCAGGGCGGTTTTGTGCTCGCGGACCGCCGCGAGCACCCCCGGCGCGCCGGAGCCGAGTTCGCCGAACGAGTTGATGAACGCGCAGCCGCGGAAGTCCGGTTCGGCGAACCACTCCCGCAGCCAGTCGAACACCGCCAGCGGGTCGTCACCGGCGGCCGCGACGTACCGGGTCAGCGAGCCGAGCCAACGCTCGTCGCGGCGTCGGAGGTACGCCTCCACCAGCTGCTCCTTGGCCGGGAAGCACTGGTAGAGGCGTTTGAGCGAGACCCCGGAGTCGGCCCGGATGGCGTCCATCCCCACCGCCTGCACACCGTGTGCGTAGAACAGCTTTTCGGCCGTGTCGAGCAACCGGCCGGTCGCCTCGGTCCGGTCCACGGCACCTCCTGCGGGTCGGGGAGAGCACTTGACAATGGAGAACGATCGTTCTCTACACTACCGGACGTCAGAGAACGATCGTTCTCCACCACAGCCGAGGAGTCCTCGATGGCACCACGTCCCCCGTTCCCGCCGTTCGACCAGGAGAGCGCCGCGCGCAAGGTGCAGGCCGCCGAGGATGCCTGGAACACCCGCGATCCCGAGCGGGTCGCGCTGGCCTACACCGAGGATTCCGCGTGGCGCAACCGGGATCGCCACGTCACCGGCCGCGCGCAGATCGTCGAGTTCCTCCGGGAGAAGTGGGCGCACGAGCTGGATTACGCGCTGCGCAAGGAACTCTGGAGCTTTCACGGCAACCGGATCGCGGTGCGCTTCCAGTACGAATGCCACGACGCGGCCGGCCAGTGGTGGCGCAGCTACGGCAACGAGCTCTGGGAATTCAGCGAGGAAGGGCTGATGAGCCGCCGGGAAGCCAGCATCAACGACGTTCGGATCGGCGAGGGAGATCGCCGGATCTTCGGCCCGCGTCCGGAGAGCGAACACGGCCGGACGATACCGATCTTCTGAGCGGACGCTAATAAGTAGGTATACGTACTGTTTCCCGGATTGTTTTTCGGTCACGGGCGGGTGATGCTCGGGTTCCCTGCACTGAGGAGAACCCCATGAAGCGTCAGAGATTGTTCGGGGTGATCGCGCTCGCACTGTTCGGAGTGGTCGCCTTTGGTCCCGCCGCGGTGGCGCAGGCCGGCCCGGAATCTGCCCCTGCGTCGACGGACTGCTTCCGTCCGAGGTGCGGCGGTTTCTAGGGCGCGCTTGGAGCGCACTGCCGCCTCCCGCGGCACGCAAGGCCCGCATCCATCCCCCAGAGGATGCGGGCCTTGTTCCTGTTCACGGGTTCCCTGTCACGGCTCGAAAGCGTTGCCGGTGGCGATCTTGGGCCGGCCGAGCTCTTCCGGCTCGCCCAGCCGCGCCCGCCGGTACACCTCGGCGGTGGCCTCGGCGATCCGGCTCCAGTCGAAGTCGACGGCCAGCCGCGCGCGGGCCGCGCGGGCCCGGCGAGCGGCGGCCCGCTTGTCGGTGAGCACCGCGTCCACGGCGGTGCTCAGCGCGGGCACGTCACCGGGTTGGAAGGCCAGCCCGGTCTCGCCGTCGATCACCACCTCACCGAGCCCGCCGGCGGTGGACGCGACCAGTGGCGCCTGTGCGGCGGCGGCCTCCAGCGCGACGATGCCGAACGGCTCGTACCGGCTTGGCAGCACCACCGCGTCCGCGGCGGCGAGCACCGCCCGCAGCTCGCGGTCGGAAAGGTGGCCGACGAAGTCCACCGCCCGCCGCACCCGCAGCCGCCTCGACTGCTCGACCAGTTCCTCCAGGTGCCGTCCCTTGCCGGCCACCACCACCCGGGTTCCGGGATGGTCGCGGCGGATCCTGGGCAGCGCGGCCAGCAGGTCCTGCACTCCCTTTTCCCATTCCAGCCTGCCGAAGTAGAGCAGCAGCGGCGCGCCGGACGGGCTGTACGTCTCGCGGGCCTGGGTGATCTCGCGGGCCGGTACCTGCCAGCCGCGTTCCTCGATGCCGTTGTGGATGACGGTGATATCCGCGGCATCCACGTCGAACAGGTGCGCCGACTCCCTGCGCATCGCCTGCGAGCAGGTGATCAGCTCGTCCACCCTGTTCGCCAGCCACCACTCCACCGAGTGCACCTGCTGGTTCAGCGGATGGGACAGCCAGCCGGAGTGCCGGCCCGCCTCGGTCGCGTGGATGGTGCCGACCAGCGGCGATCGCGCCGCCTCGGCGAGTGCGATCGCGGGATGGGTGACCAGCCAGTCGTGTGCGTGCACCACGTCGGGCTGCCAGCCGCGCAGCAGCTCGGTGCCGGCCCGGACCATCGCGTGCCCCATGGCCAGCGTCCAGGCCACCAGGTCTCGTTCGAAGGTCACGTGCATCGGGTCCTCGGCGACCCGGATGATCCGCACCCCTTCGACCACCCGGTCCGTCTTGGGGTGCGTCTGCGCGTCCGTGCCGGCGACGTGCCGGCACAGCACCACCACTTCGTGCCCGTCGCGGACCAGATGCCGCGCCAGTGCGTGCACGTGCCGAGCCAGTCCGCCGACGACCACCGGCGGGTACTCCCAGGACAGCATCAGTACGCGCATGAGTGGAGGTTACTCACCAGTCGGCTGCGGCACCGCGCGTCGTCGTCAAAGACCCTGGCGGTGACGTCCGCGCATGCCGGAGAATGGTCACCGGTTGCCGGGCCGGCGTCGTGGCCTGGCGAAAACCACCCGAACAGACGCGTGACTTTGCCGGTGACCTTGGTCACTGTTGTTCAGTGATGTTGAATTCCGTGCGAAAGAACCGGTTAATCGTTCTCGGTCTTGCGCTTTTGGTGGGCACGGCGGTGCTGGGGGCACCGGCCGCCGCCGCGGACTGGGAGCCCAAGGAGCCCCCGCTGTCCACTCCGTGGACCTATCAGGTCGGGCCGGGCAACGCCCTGCCGGAGTACCCGCGCCCGCAGTTGCAACGGCCGCGCTGGCAGAACCTCAACGGGGTCTGGGAGTACGCCGGCCGCTCGGTGACCGCCGCACCGTCCATCCAGGAATACGGCGAACGGATCCTGGTGCCCTACCCGCCCGAGTCGGGGCTGTCCGGAATCCAGCGCCACGACGACACCATGTGGTACCGCAAGGTGTTCGAAGTGCCCGGCGACTGGCGCGGCGACCAGCGGGTGCTGCTGCACTTCGGCGCGGTGGACCAGATCGCCACGGTATGGGTGAACCAGCAGCAGGTGGCCACCCACTCCGGCGGCTACACCGAGTTCAGCGCCGACATCACCAGGGCGCTGCGGAGCTCCGGCTCGCAGGAGCTCACCGTGCGGGTCGAGGACCGCAACGACATCAACACCTTCCCGGTCGGCAAGCAGCGCAACAAACCGGGTGGCATCTTCTACACCGGCAGCTCCGGGATCTGGCAGACCGTCTGGATGGAACCGGTCGCACCGGCCAGGGTGGATAAACTGGACATCACCCCGGATCTGACCGGTTTCACCGTCACGCCAAGGGTTTCCGGGGTGCGGGACCAAACGGCCGAAGTGGTCGTCTCGGAACCGGGTGGCAAGGAAGTAGCCCGTGCGACCGGGACCCCGGGGCAGCCGCTGCGCGTGCCGGTGCCGGCCCCGCACCTGTGGACCCCCGATGATCCCTACCTCTACGACCTGAGCGTTCGCTTGGTCGGCCGGCACGGGCAACGCGGCGACGAGGTCCGCAGCTATGGCGGCCTGCGCACGATCAGCACCGTCGCCGACGCCGATGGCAGACCGCGGATCGCGTTGAACGGCAAGATCACCTTCCTGCACGGGCCGCTGGACCAGGGCTTCTGGCCGGACGGCATCTACACCGCGCCGACCGACGAGGCGCTGCGCTTCGACCTGGAGAAGACCAAGGCGCTCGGCTTCAACTTCGTCCGCAAGCACGTGAAGGTCGAGCCGGCCCGCTGGTACTACTGGACCGACAAGCTGGGCCTGCTGGTGTGGCAGGACATGCCGTCGCTGCCGATGAACTTCGACGGCCCGCCCGGCCCGGGCCCGGATCCGGTGCCCGAGGCGAAGGCCCATTTCGAGGACGAGCTGACCGCGATGGTGGACCAGCTGCGCAGCGTCACCTCGATCGTCGGCTGGGTGCCGTTCAACGAGGGCTGGGGCGAGTACGACACCGCGCGCATCGCGGAAAAGGTCAAGGCGCAGGACCCGACCAGGATGGTGAACGCGAACAGCGGCATCAACTGCTGCCTGTCCCGCCCGGACGTGGGCGCCGGGGACATCTACGACGACCACACCTATGTCGGCCCCGGCCGCCCCGAGGTCAAGGACGACCGGGTGATCGTGGACGGCGAGTACGGCGGCCTCGGTCTGGTGCTGGAAGGGCATCTGTGGCCGGGCCCGCCGGGCGCCTACGAGATGACCGACAGCCAGGAACGGCTCACCCAGCGGTACGTGGAGGTCAGCCGGGACCTGGAGGAAGTGGTCCGCGGCAACGGGTTGTCCGGGGCGATCTACACCCAGACGACCGACCTGGAGAACGAGGTGAACGGCTTCTACACCTACGACCGCCGGGTCACCAAGCCGACGCTTTCCGTTGTGGCGGAACGCAACCGTGCGGTGATCGCGGCGGGCTCGCAATGAAGGACAACGATATGGAACACGGAAAATGGAACACCGAAAATGGGGGACCGGGATGTCTTCGAACGGACTGAGCAGGCGCGGCGCGATCGGGGCCGCGCTCGCCGCGGGCGCGGTCACCGCGATGGCGGGCACCGCGCGGGCGGAACCCGCCGCCACCGGGAACTCCCGGCGGCAGACCGCGAGCGGCCGGATCTACGAGCTGCGGCGCGGTCGGCAGCGCGCGCTGGTCGGCGGGGTCGCCGGCAGCCTGCTGTCGTACCAGGTGGACGGTGAGGAACTGCTGCTGACTCATCCGCCGGAGGAGATGGGCGAGGGCTACCAGGGCAAGACGATCCTGCCCTGGTGCAACCGGATCGACCACGGCCGCTACACCTTCGAGGGCGAGGAGTACTCGGTCCCGATCAACGAGCCGGACCGGGACACCGCCCTGCACGGCCTGCTCAGCTTCACCGAATGGGAGCCGGTGCGCGAGCGCCGGGACAGCGTGGTGCTCGGCGTCCAGCAGCATCCGCACTACGGGTACCCGTTCCACCTGCGGTTCCGGATCGAGTTCGCGCTGGACTCCCACGGCCTGTCCTGCACGCTGACCGCGCACAACATCGGTACCGGCCCGGCGCCGTACGGCACCGCGAACCACACCTACATCAAGGCGGCCTCCGGCACCATCGACACCATCGGGCTGGAGCTCGGCGCGAGCACCTACTACCTGGTCAACGACCGGCTGATCCCCACCGGGACGGCCCCGGTAGCCGGTACGCCGTACGACTTCCGCACCGCCAAGCCGATCGGTGCGACCAAAATGGACACCGCGTTCAAGGACCTGCGCCGCGGGCCGGACGGGCTCGCCGCGGTCGGCTTCACCCGGCCCGGCGGGCAGGACGTCCAGCTGTGGATGGACTCCGGCTACGGCTACCTGCAGGTGTACACCGACGACGGGCCGCAGGGACATCCGCCGCGCTCCGGGCTGACCGTGGAGCCGGTGAGCTGCGCGCCGAACTGCTTCAACACCGGTGACGGCCTGGTCGTGCTGAAGCCGGGCCAGGAGTGGACCGGCGCCTGGGGCCTGCGCACGACGTGAACCCGGCGCCGGTTGGCGCGAACGGAGAGAGTCTGCTAAACAGACTATATGTACAAGATGATCGTGGCCGGTCAGGTCCGCAAGGCTTTCCAGGCGCTCAACCGCGGCGAGTACGGGTCGGTGACCGACCAGCTCGCGCCCGGCGCGGTGTACGAGTTCGTCGGTGACCACGCGCTCGGCGGCCGCCGGTCCACTCCGGAGGTGATACTGGCCGGCTTCACCAGGATGTTCGAGATCTTCGAAGCCGGCCGGTTCGACGTGGTGGACGTGCTGGTCAAGGGAACCCCTTGGCGGACAAGGGTGATCAGCATCGTGGACATCACCGCGACGGTGGCCGGCGAGCCGTACCGCAACCGGATGATCCAGGTGCTGGACCTGAAGTGGGCGCGGATCACCGCGATCTACTCGCTGGAGGACACCCAGCACCTGGCCGCGGTACTGGACCGCGCGGCGAGCCGGGGCGTCCGCCAGGCCGCCGCCGCGCCGCTGTTCGGCTGAGCGCGGACATGCCGCGCATCACCGACTTCTCCGCGATCACCTGTTCGATCGCGCGGGCCAGCAGCGTGCTCGGCGAGTCGTGGACCCCGTTGATCCTGCGGGACGTCTACGTCGGCCTGCGCCGGTTCGACGAGCTGGCCGCCGATCTCGGGGTGGCCCGCGCGGTGCTCACCACCCGGCTGGAGCGGATGGTCGCCGAGGAGTTGCTGGCCAAGGTGACCTACTCGCAGCGCCCGCCGCGGTACGAGTACCACCTGACCGAAAAGGGCCGCGAGCTGATGGGCGTGCTGCTCGCTTTGCTGGCCTGGGGGGACCGCTGGCTGGCCGGCGACGAGGGCCCGCCGGTCCGGCTGCGCCATGCGGCCTGCGGTCACGACACCACCCCCGTGGTCTCCTGCGACCACTGCTCCCGCCCTCTTGACCCCGACGACATCCGCCCCTACGCCGGCCCCGGCGCCCGCGACGCCCCCGGCACCCACCTCATCGGCACCAAAATCCCCCTCCGTCCGTGAAGGCCACCTTGCCTACTTTGAAGGTAGGCAAGGTGGCCTTCACGGACAGGCGGGAAGAGGGGTTAGGGGAGGGTGGATTCGATGGCGGAGACGACGGAGGGGTCCTCGGGGGTGGTGCGGGGGCGGAAGCGGGCCGCGACCTCGCCGTCCGGGGCGATCAGGAACTTCTCGAAGTTCCACTGCACGTCCCCGGCTTCGCCGTCGGCGTCCGGAGTCCGCACGAGCTCCTGGTAGAGCGGGTGCCTGCCCTCGCCGTTCACCTCGAGCTTGGCGAACAGCGGGAAACTCACCCCGTAGGTGGTGGAGCAGAAGGTCTGGATCTCCTCGGCGGTGCCCGGCTCCTGCCCGGCGAACTGGTTGCACGGGAAGCCGACCACCGAGAAACCCCGCTCGCCGTACTTTTCCTGCAGCCGCTCCAGGCCCTCGTACTGCGGGGTCAGCCCGCATTTCGAAGCAACGTTCACCACCAGCAGCGCCTTGCCGTCCAGCGAGCCGAGGGTGCTCGGCTCACCGGCGAGGGTCTGCAGCGGAATGTCCTGAATGCGCACGGTCCTCCTTCTCAGTCCTGCTCGAGCCCGCGGGCGTCCAGCTGCCCGAACGGGTCGTCCTGTGCCCGGAACTCGGCGGCCAGCTCGGCCGCCCGCTCCGTCCTGCCTTCGCGCGCGAGCGAGTCCAGGGTGTCGAACCGCTCGGTGTGCACCCGCGCCCGCCGCCGCGCGTAGTCCGCGGCGGAGTCCTTGGTGACCATGAAGGCCCAGTCGCTGGACAGCGCCAGCATGGCCTCCCGCACCGCCTGGTCCCGCACCGCGTCCCTGGCGGTACCGGCGGACCGGCCCGCCAGCAGCCGCGCCTGCAGCTCGCGGTTGGCCTGCACCATGTCCGCCACCTGCTCGCCGTCCCAGACCCGCCAGTCCTTGCCGGAGCCCCACGACGACGCGGGCAGGTCCACCGGCGCGCCGAGATGGCCCGCCTCCAGCGCGCCGCGCAGCGTGGTCACCCGCACCCCGGCCTCGGGCAGCGCCCGCAGCACACCTTCGAGCCAGGCCGGGCCCTCGTGCCACCAGTGCCCGAACAGCTCGGTGTCGTAGGCGGCCACCACCAGCGACTCGCGGCCGTGCCGCGCCCGCAGCGCGCGCAGCCTGGTCACCACGGTGTCCACGAAGTCCTTGACGTGCAGGCCGAGCGTGTCCGCGGCGAGCGCCGGGTCATACGGCGCCTTGTCCGCCGGCTCGACGGTCTTGCCGGTCACCCGCGAAGGCTTGAGCCCGACCCGGTGGTCCCAGGTGTGGAAGTCGCGGTAGGCGGCGTGCCCCGGATAGCCGGCCTTCGGCGACCAGACCCGGTAGGTCACCTCGAGGTCGCGCCCGAAGCACACCACGTCCGACGAGCCGACCGTGCGCGCCGCGGAGGTGTCCCCGCGCAACGACGGGCCGTCCACCATGAACCGCCGCACCCCGGCTGCCGCGTAGCCGTGCTCCATCCCCGGTTCGTAGCCGCATTCCGGGGCCCAGATGCCCTCCGGCCGCCGCCCGATCCGCAGCGCGGTGTCGTCGAGACCGCCCCGCAGCGCGAACGAGCGCACCCGCTCGTCCAGCAGCGGCTGGAACGGATGCGCCAGCGGACCGCCGAGCAGCTCCACCGTTCCATTGTCCACAAAGGACCTCAGGATCGGCGAGAAGCCGTGCCGCCAGCGGGTTTCGAACTCCTCGATCGCCTTGGTCGAGCGCTGGTACTCGGTGGCGCCGAGCTCGCGCAGCAGCGGGTCGTGCCCCCACAGCGAACTCGCCTGCCGCGCCCGCAGCTGCCAGTGCCCGAGCCATTCGTGGAACGCGCGCAGGCAGTACGGATCGTCCAGCTGCGCGGCGAGCACCGGGGTGACACCGAGGGTGAGCACGTCGCGCCTGCCTTCGTCGGCGAACCGGCGCAGCAGGTCCATCACCGGCAGGTACGAATGCGCCCAGGCCTGGTACAGCCATTCCTCGCCGACCGGCCACGACCCGTGGTGCGCCAGCCACGGCAGATGGCTGTGCACCACCAGGCAGAAGGTGCCCTCGTGCTCGCTCACGGCCGCACCGCCACGGCCACCAGGTCGAGGCTGGCGTCCAGTTTCTCGCCGTGCACCTCGAAGTCCGCGGCCCCGATGGCCTCGACGTCGGCCAGCAGCGCCGGTGGCCAGCTGGCCTGGCCTGGCAGCTCGCCCAGCACCACGTCCAGCTGCGCGTCGATGACGGAACCGCCGTAGCGCTCGTCCAGCGCGCGCACCCCGGCGCCGTGGTGCAACCCGTGCAGCAGCTCCACTTCGAACCCGGCTTCGCGCAGCAGCGCGTCCAGTTCGGCCGGGGCGAGTTCCCTGGTGTGGTACGGGTTGAGCGGGGTGTCGCTGTCCGGGGTGAAGGTCAGCCTGTTCGGTGTGGTGACCAGCAGTCGCCCGCCCGGACGCAGCACGCGGTGGCATTCGGCGAGGAAGCCGCCCTGGTCCCACAGGTGCTCGATCACCTGGAAGTTCGCGATTACGTCCATTGTGGACGAACGGACCGGCAGGCAGGCGAGGTTCCCGCGCAGCGCCCGCACCTCCGAATAGCGGCGGCCGACGTGCGCAACGGCCTGCTGGTCGTAGTCCATGGCCAGCACCGTCGCAGCCCGCGCGGCGATGAGCCCGGCACCGTAACCTTCGCCACATCCCGCCTCGAGCACGGCCGCCCCGGCGCAGTACGGCAGCAACGCCAGATACGCGGCCTCGTGCCGCCTGAACCAGTAGTTTTCCTCGGGGACGCCCGGTACGGTGCGCTCCCCGGTCAGATGCAGGGCACTGGCCCGGTCCGCGGCCTCGGTGGATGGGGTCACGACCGGACCCTATCCCGTGTCACGTCCTGGCCGGCTGTGCTGTCGAAGCGATATGCAACGCACTCTGACCCGCTCCATCCTGGTGGCCCTGTCGCTGGTCTCCGCCGCGATCGCGATCTGGGCCCAGTTCCCGCACTCCTTCTACGAGTACTTCCCGGGGTTCCGGTGGCACTGGGTGGCCATGGACGGCCCGTTCAACGAGCACCTGATCCGCGACTACGGCGGACTCAACCTGGCGCTTTCGGTGTTCCTGGCCGGTGCCGCGATCGCCGGCACGACCAGCCTCGCCCGGATCGGCGGCCTGGCCCTGCTGGTGTTCCACGGGCCGCACGCGCTCTACCACCTGACGCATCTGCACCCGTTCCCGCCGCTGGACGCCGTCCTGATCGCCGTCGGCACGGCGGGCGGCCCGGTGGTCGGCCTGCTGGTGCTGGCGATGCCGGGGCGCGGGGCGCCTCCGGAGCCCGGCACCGACGAAGAGCGCGGGCAACGCACGGTGACCCGGCTCATCCTGCTGCTGCTCGGCGCGACCGGGCTGGCGACCGGCAGCTGGGCCCAGTTCCTGCCGACGTCCTTCTACCGGGACTTCCCCGGCGTCCGGTCGGGCTGGATCATGCTGGACGGTCCGTTCAACGAACATCTGACCAGGGATGTCGGCGGCATGTTCCTGGCGCTCGCGGTGCTCACGATCGGGGCCGCGGTGCTCGGCGGGATCGGCGCGGCGCGGCTGGCCGCGGCTGGCTGGCTGGCGTTCTCGGTGGTGCACTTCGCTTACCACGTGGCGCATCTGCACGTGTACCAGCCGTTCGACCAGGTGCTCAACGTGGTGGGGCTGGCGGCCCTGCTGGTGTTACCGCTGGTCGCGCTGGCGGTGCCGGCGAGACCAGCGGTAGCGCACGGTCAGTGACCGTAGGGCGGCTTGCGCTTGCCCCTGAGCTTGTTCACCGCGTCCATCGCCTGCTTGCGGCGGCGGGGGTCGTTGGCGAACTGCTTGGCCTGCCGTACCGCCCGACGGCCCTGCGGGGTCCTTGCCAAGTGTGCGAGCTTGCTGAACAGCGACGCCATTTCGGGTCCTCCGGGTTAGCGGTTATGTCCGGTTCGACGGTTCGTCAACGAACCGGGGGCGCTGGTGGTTCCGGGATTCAGGCCGGGGACACCGTGATGCCGAGGGCTCCCGGGCCGACGTGCGCGCCTATTATCGTGCCCGCCTCCAGCAGCAGGCTGTCCTGGATCTCGGGCATCCTGGCGCGCAGCCGTTCGGCGATCTCCTCCACCCGCTCGTCCGGCGCGCCGAAGCGGAGGATCGCGATGTCCACCGGCTTCCCGGAGGCCCGCTCCACGGCGAGGTCCGCCATCCTGGCCAACGCGCGCCGGGTGCCCGGCACGCGCGCGAGCGGGGCCACCTCGCCTTCGCGCACGGTGAGCAGCGGCTTGATGGAGAACGCGGAGCCGAGCCAGGCCGAAGCGGCGCCGATCCGGCCGCCGCGGCGCAGGTACTCCAGGGTGTCCACGTAGATCAGCTCGGTGCTGGTCTTGTAGCGCCGCTCGGCCGCCTGGACGACCCGCTGCACCTGCGCGCCGGCCGCGGCGGTCCTGGCCGCGGACAGCGCCGCGAAGCCGAGGCTCATCCCGAGCACCGCGCTGTCCAGGATGTACACCGGGATCTTGATCTGCTGCGCAGCCTGGTGCGCGGCCTGGATGGTGGCGGACATCCGGCTGGAGATGTGCAGGCTGACGATCGCGGTGGCGCCCGCGCTCACCGCGTCCTGGTAGGCCCAGAAGAAGGCGCCGGCGTCGGGCGGCGAGGTCGCCACCGGCTGCCCGGCACGCAGGGCCTCCACCAGTTCGGCACGTTCGAAGCGGTGTTCGTCGTCGACTCTGCCCGCCACCTGTAGCTGCATCTGCACGACCTTGATGCCCCACTGCTGGATGAGGTGCTCGGGAAGGCACGCGGTCGAGTCGGTGATGACGGCTACATGGTCTGTCACGGTTTCGGAGGCTAACCCGAGACCACCCATCAGGAGTACCCCGAGGTTCCGCCAAGCGGGCCAAGACACACCCTGGGCAGCGTTCCGGCAGCGGAAAACTACCGGTACGATCGTCCCGATAAAATGCGTATCCAGGTGAATGGCGTCACCTCGGCGGGCACCGGCCCTGGTTTGGCCCTAATCTACCGGCCAGTAGAGCCTGAGTCCGTGTGCTCGACAGCGCCTGACGGCGCTCCAGTATCGGGAGGTCGAAGAAGACCCATGACCAACATCGTTGTCCTGGTCAAGCAGGTGCCGGACACCTATTCGGAGCGGAAGCTCTCCGACGGCGACCACACCCTTGACCGCGAATCCGCCGACGCCGTTCTCGACGAGATCAACGAGAAGGCGGTCGAAGAGGCGCTGAAGATCAAGGAGGCCGGCGAAGGCGAGGTCACCGTGATCTCGGTGGGCCCCGACCGCGCCACCGACGCGATCCGCAAGGCGCTCTCCATGGGCGCGGACAAGGCCATCCACGTCTCCGACGAGGCGCTCCACGGTTCCGACGCGATCGCCACCGCCAAGGTGCTGGCCGCGGCCATCGGCAAGGTCGAGGGCTACGACCTGGTCATCGCCGGCAACGAAGCCTCGGACGGCCGCGGCGGCGCGATCCCGGCGATCCTGGCCGAGCTGCTCGGCCTGCCGCAGCTGACCCACGTGCGCGTGCTGACCGTCGAGGGCTCCACCATCAAGGCGGACCGCGAGACCGAGGACGGCATCACGCACCTCGAGGCGAACCTGCCCGCCGTGGTCAGCGTCGGCGAGAAGATCAACGAGCCGCGCTACCCGTCCTTCAAGGGCATCATGGCCGCCAAGAAGAAGCCGGTCGAGACGCTGAGCGTCGGCGACCTCGGCATCGACGGCGGCGAGGTCGGCCTCGGCAACGCGTGGAGCTCGGTGCTCGAAGCCACCCCCAAGCCGCCGCGTCAGGCCGGCGAGCGGGTCGAGGACGAGGGCGACGGCGGTTCGAAGGTCGCCCAGTACCTGGTCACGCAGAAGATCATCTGAGCTACCGCGACATAACTTTCGAGGAGGAAAGACGAATGGCTGAAGTACTCGTCCTCGTCGACCATGTCGACGGCGAGGTCAAGAAGGTCACGCTGGAGCTGCTGACCGCGGCCCGCGCGCTCGGTGAGCCGTCCGCCGTGGTGGTCGGCCCGACCGGCACCGCGGCGAAGGCCAAGGAGTCGCTGGCCGCGCACGGTGCCGCGAAGGTCTACGTCGCCGAGGGCGACGAGGCCACCGGCTACCTGGTCACCCCCAAGGTCGACGTGCTCGCGTCGCTGGCTGAGAAGTCTTCTCCGGCGGCGGTGCTGGTGGCCGCTTCCGCGGAGGGCAAGGAGGTCGCCGGCAGGCTAGCCGTCCGGATCGGTTCCGGTCTGCTCTACGACGCGGTCGCGGTGAACTCCGACGGCTCGGTGGAGCAGTCCATCTTCGGCGGTGCGTTCTCGGTCAAGGCCAAGGCCGCCAAGGGTGCGCCGGTCATCTCGATCCGTCCCGGTGCGGTGGACGCCGAGCCCGCCGAGGGCGCGGCCGCCGAGGAGACCGTGCAGATCCCGGCCGGTGACCCGGCGAAGTCGGCCAGGATCACCGGTGTGGAGCCGGTGACCGGTGGCGACCGGCCCGAGCTCACCGAGGCGACCATCGTCGTCTCCGGTGGCCGCGGTGTCGGCTCGGCGGACAAGTTCGACGTGGTGGAGAAGCTGGCCGACTCGCTCGGCGCGGCCGTCGGCGCCTCGCGTGCCGCGGTGGACTCCGGCTACTACCCGGCGCAGTTCCAGGTCGGTCAGACCGGCAAGACGGTCTCGCCGCAGCTGTACGTGGCGCTCGGCATCTCCGGTGCGATCCAGCACCGCGCCGGTATGCAGACCTCGAAGACGATCGTCGCGGTGAACAAGGACCCCGAGGCGCCGATCTTCGAGATCGCCGACTTCGGTGTGGTTGGCGACCTGTTCAACGTCGCCCCGCAGCTCACCGAAGAGGTCGCCAAGCGCAAGGGCTGACCCATTCCGCAGCGAAGGCCACCTTGCCTGCATCCAACGCAGGCAAGGTGGCCTTCACTGCATCCGGGAGTCTGAGAAGAAGCTGAGAACCCGCTATTAACGGAACGTGCACCGAGCGGACGCCGAATTGGTCTCTCAGTTGTCTCTTGGCGGCAGGTACACCTAATGCATGACGCGGTCACAGCTACTCGTCAGCACTGATCAGGCGGGTGTCGAGCTGCCGGCGGGTGCGCCCCGGTATTCCCTGCTCGTCGCCAACGACAACGACGAAGTCCTTGCCGCACAGCGGCTCCGCTACCAGGTTTTCGCCGAGGAAATGGGCGCGAAGCTCGTCTCCGCCAAGCCGGGCCTCGACGTCGACGAGTTCGACCAGTTCTGCGACCACCTGGTGGTCCGGGACGACAACAGCGGCGAAATCGTCGGCACCTACCGGATGCTGCCGCCGGATCGCGCGGCGCGGGCGGGACGGCTCTATTCGGACACCGAGTTCGAGCTGTCCGCACTGGCCGGAATTCGCGGCTCCCTGGTGGAGACCGGACGGTCCTGTGTGCACCCCGCGCACCGCGGCGGCGGGGTGGTGAGCCTGGTCTGGGCCGGAATCGCCAGGTACATGCTGCTTTCCGGGCACCGCTACCTGGCCGGCTGCGCGTCGGTGCCGCTCACCGAGGGCGGCAGCTACGCGGCGGGGGTCTGGGACGTGGTGCGCGCCAAGCACTACTCGCCGGACTCCCAACGGGTGATGCCCTTGCACCCTTGGCAATTCGAAGGCGTGGCGCGGCCGGCCAGGGCGCTGCTGCCGCCGTTGCTCAAGGGGTACGTGCGCCTCGGCGCGCGGGTGTGCGGCCCGCCGGCGCACGATCCGGACTTCGGCGTCGCGGATTTCTTCGTGCTGCTGGACCTGCAGAACATCGACGAGCGGTACCTGAAGTTCTTCCTCGGAATCCAGTGATGGCGCACCCGTGGATGCCGGTGTCGCCCTGCGGTGACGGCTGCCTGACCCCGGACGCGCCGTCGGTGGCCTTTCCCCGGCGGGTGCTGCGGGTCGCCGCCGCGGTGAGCGTGCTGCTGGTGACGCTGGCGCTGTCGCCGGTGGTGTTCCTCACCCGCGGCGCGGCGCGGGCGTTCGCCGTGCGGCTGGTCTTCGGTGGCGTGCTGCGCGCGTTCGGGGTGCGGCTGCTGGTGCACGATCCGGACGGGTTCGCCCGCGCCGGGGAGATCGGCCGTGGCGCGCTGGTGGTGAACAACCACATGTCCTGGCTGGACATCGTGGCGATCAACGCGGTGCGGCCGATGCGCGCGCTGGCCAAGAAGGAGGTCGGCGGCTGGCCGCTGCTCGGCGGGCTGGTCTCCCGCTCCGGCAGCCTTTTCCTGGACCGGGAAAGGCTTTCCACCCTGCCCGCGACGATCGCCGAGCTGGCCGAGGCGCTGCGGACGGGTGCGATGGTGAACGTGACCCCGGAGGGCACCACCTGGTGCGGGTTGGCGTCCGGCCGGTTCACCACGGCCACCTTCCAGGCGGCCATCGACGGCGGGGTGCCGGTGCGGCCGATCGCGCTGCGCTACCGCCTGGCGGACGGCCGCGAGACCACCAGGGCCGCGTTCATCGGGCCGGAGTCGCTGATCGCCTCGCTGCGCCGGGTCGCCCGCCTCCGCGGCCTCGTGCTGGAAGTCTTCGTCTGCCAGGAGATCGCGCCCGGCCGTGCCGCCGACCGCCGCGAGCTCGCCGACCTCGCCGAGTCCGCCGTGCACTCCGCGCTCGGCACCGTCCGCATCCCACCCCAGCGCCGCCGTCGCCCCGCACCCCGCCAACTCACCGACGCACCCGGCCAACTCACCGACGCGGGCGGCCAACACGCCGGGTAAGGCGTGTTTGCCGTCTGGGGCGCCGTGTTTGCTGGCTGCGGCGCCGAGTTGGCCGTCATCGCGGGTTGACCTCCAGTGGGGTGGAGGTTGCAGGGTTCGGTCATGGCATTGGGGCGGGTGGGGCGCGAGCGGCGCGAGCGGGTGTTGTGGACGCCTGAGCACCGGGTGACCACGGCCGGCGTACTGCTGGTGGTCACCCTGGTCGCGTTCGAGAACATGGGCGTGGCCACGGCGATGCCGAGCATGGTGGCCGATCTGGACGGCCAGGCGCTCTACTCCTGGCCGTTCACCGCTTTCCTGGTGGCCAGCGTGGTGGCGACGGTGCTCTCCGGCAGGCTCGGCGACCGCCGCGGGCCAGGCCCGGCGCTGCTGCTCGGGCCCGCCCTGTTCCTCAGCGGACTGTTCGTCGCCGGTTTCGCGCACAGCATGGGCGTGCTGCTGCTCGGCCGGGTGCTGCAGGGGCTTGGCTCCGGGGTGCTGCTGGTGGCCATCTCGCTGCTGATCGCGGCCACCTACACCGACCGCGAACGGCCGGTGATCTACGCCGCGAACGCGGCGGCCTGGGTGCTGCCCGCGGTGATCGGGCCATCGGTCGCCGGGGCGCTCACCGAGACGATCGGCTGGCGCTGGGTCTTCCTCGGGCTGACCCCGCTGGTGCTGCTCGGCTTCGCCCTGCTGGTGCACGTGGTCCGCGGGCTCGGCGGGTACCTGCCGGGCACCGGTGAGCAGCGCGCCGGGGTGCCGGCCGCGGTGGCCGCCGCGGCCGGGGTGGCCGCGCTGACCTGGGCGGCCCAGCATCCGTCCGTGCCCGCACTCGGCTACGGCGCCGCCGGCCTGCTCGCACTCGGTTTCGCCCTGCGCAAGCTGCTGCCGGCGGGCACGCTGACGCTGCGACCCGGCCTGCCGACGGTGGTCGCGTCACGGGCCCTGATCGGCGGCGCGTACATGGGTATGGAGGCATACCTGCCGCTCACCATGAGCACCGTGCACGGCTACAGCCCGGCCGCCGCCGGACTGCCGCTCACCGTCACCGCGCTCGGCTGGTCCGCGGCGTCGGCGGTGCAGGGCCGCTATCCGGACTGGTCGAGGGAACGCTCGCTGCGCACCGGTTTCGTACTGGTCGCGATCGCACTGGCGATCTTCGCCTTCGTCTCCCAGCCCTGGTTCCCCGGCTGGGGCGCCTATGCCGCCTGCCTGGTCGGCGGGGCCGGGATGGGCACCGCCATGCCGGCCATTTCGGTGCTGCTGATGCGCTTTTCGCCCGAAGCCGAGCGCGGGTTCAACACCTCGGCGATGCAGCTTGGCGACTGGGTCGGCTCGGCGCTGACGGTCGGTTTCGGCGGGGTGCTGCTCGGCCTGCTGGCCTCGGCGCAGCAGCCTTCCGCGGCGGTGGCCGTGCTGAGCGCCGTCATGGCGGCGCTGGCGCTCGTCGGGGTGCTGGCGACGAGCAGGTGGCCGTCGAAGGTGTGATCCCCGCCTCCTGGCCAGGGCGGGCTTGGCTACCGGCTGAGTGCGACTACCCTGGAATGGCGATGACCTATCTCGATCACGCGGCGACCACCCCCATGTTGCCGGCGGCCATAGCGGCGATGACCGAGGCGCTGTCCACCGTGGGCAACGCCTCCTCGCTGCATTCTTCCGGCAGGCGTGCCCGGCGGGTGGTGGAGGAGGCCAGGGAAACCGTGGCCGAGGCGATCGGTGCCCGGCCCTCCGAGGTGGTCTTCACCGGCGGTGGCACGGAGAGTGACAACCTCGCGGTCAAAGGCATTTTCTGGGCCCGCCGCGCGGAGGACCCCGCGCGCCGCCGGGTGATCGCCAGCTCGGTGGAGCACCACGCGGTGCTGGACACCGTGGAATGGCTGGCGGACCAGGCCGGCGCCGAGGTCGGCTGGCTCGAGGTGGACGAGCACGGCCGGGTGCGCCCGGAGACGCTGCGCCAGGCCATCGAAGAGAACCCGGCCGACGTCGCACTGGTCACCGTGATGTGGGCGAACAACGAGGTCGGCACGGTCAACCCGATCGAAGAGCTGGCCGGGATCTGCGCCGAGCACGGCATCCCGCTGCACACCGACGCGGTACAGGCCGTCGGCGCGGTCCCGGTGTCCTACGCCGCCAGCGGTGCCGGCGCGCTGACGCTCACCGGGCACAAGGTCGGCGGGCCATACGGGGTCGGCGCGCTGGTGCTGGGCCGCGACACCTCGTGCGTGCCGCTGCTGCACGGCGGCGGGCAGGAGCGTGACGTCCGCTCCGGCACCCTCGACGTGCCCGCCATCCACGCCTTCGCGACGGCCGTGTCGGCCAGTGTTGCCGCGCAGCCGGAGCAGGCCGGGCGCCTCGCCGCGTTGCGCGACGAACTGGTCACCGCGGTGCTGACCGAGGTGCCGGACGCGGTGCTCAACGGCGGCGGGCCGGAGATGCTGCCCGGGATCGCGCACTTCACCTTCCCCGGCTGCGCCGGGGACAGCCTGTTGATGCTGCTGGACGCCAAGGGCATCGAGTGCTCGACCGGGTCGGCCTGCACCGCCGGGGTCGCCGAGCCGAGCCACGTGCTGCTGGCGATGGGTGCGGACGCGGCGTCCGCGCGCGGGTCGCTGCGGTTCTCGCTCGGGCACACCTCGACCCGCGCCGACGTGGAGTCGCTGGCGCGGGAGATCGCCGGGGTGGTCGGCCGGGCGAGGCAGGCCGGGCTGGCCGGAATGCGCAAGCAAAAAGCGAAGGTGTGAGGGGTATGCGGGTACTTGCCGCGATGAGCGGGGGAGTGGACTCGGCGGTGGCCGCCGCGCGCGCGGTGGACGCCGGGCACGAGGTGGTCGGCGTGCACCTGGCGCTGTCCGCGAAACCCGGCACCCTGCGCACCGGGTCCAGGGGCTGCTGCACCGTCGAGGACTCGCACGACGCCAGGCGCGCCGCGGACATCATGGGCATCCCCTTCTACGTCTGGGATTTCGCCGAGCGGTTCACCGAAGAGGTGGTGGAGACCTTCGTCGGCGAGTACGCCGCCGGGCGCACCCCGAACCCGTGCGTCACCTGCAACGAGAAGATCAAGTTCGAGGCGCTGCTGGACAAGGCGATGGCGCTGGGCTTCGACGCGGTGGTCACCGGCCACTACGCACGATTGTCCGTTGTGGACGGTGTGCCGGAGCTGCGGCGCAGCGCGGACGAGGGCAAGGACCAGTCCTACGTGCTGGCTTCGCTGACCCCGGAGCAGCTGCGGCACGCGATGTTCCCGCTCGGCGGCTCGCGCAAGCCCGACGTGCGGGCCGAGGCGGAGCGGCGCGGGCTGTCCGTGGCGAACAAGCCGGACAGCCACGACATCTGCTTCATCCCGGACGGTGACACCAAGAAGTTCCTGGAGTCCAAGCTCGGTCAGAGCCCCGGCGAGCTGGTGGACGCCGAGACCGGCGCGGTGCTCGGCAGGCACACCGGGGTGCACGGGTTCACCGTCGGCCAGCGCAAGGGCCTCGGCATCGAGGCGCCGGCGCCGGACGGTCGGCCGCGGTACGTGCTGTCGCTGGAGCCGGTGTCCGGCACCGTGAAGGTCGGCTCGGCCGCGCAGCTCGGCGTCCGCGAGATCCGGGCGGACCGGCCGATCTGGCCGTCCGAGCGGCCGTTGGACGGGCCGGTCGAGTGCACGGTCCAGGTCCGCGCGCACGGTGGTATCGCCGACGCCGTGGCCGAGGTCGACGGCGACCAGGTGCGCGTCCAGCTGCGGGAGCCGCTCAGCGGCGTGGCTCCCGGCCAGGTCGCGGTGCTCTACCGCCCGGACGCCGGCGGCGACCTCGTCCTCGGCTCCGCGAAGATCGCCGCCACCTCCTGAAGAACCGCTAGAGGGTGAGCTTGAAGCCGGTGTGCGTTGGCTGGAAGCCGAGCCGCCGGTAGAAGCGGTGCGCGTCGGCGCGGGTGGCGTTGGAGGTCAGCTGCACGATCGAGCAGCCGCGTCGCCGGGACTCCTCGATCGCCCATTTCATCAGCGTGCCGCCCAGCCCGCCGCCCCGGTACGCGGCCGCGACCCGCACCGCCTCCAGCTGCCCGCGGGCCGAGCCGCGGTGGGACAGCCCGGGAATGATGCTCAGCTGGAACGTGCCCGCCACCGTGTCTTCGTCGTCGGCGACCATCAGCAGCTGGTTCGGGTCGGTCTCGATGTCGGCGAACGCGCGCAGGTACGGGCCGAGGTCCTCGGTGGACTCCCTGGTCGCGCCGAGCTGGTCGTCCGCCAGCATCCGCACGATCGGCTCGACATCCTCGCGGCGGGCACGTCTAATCTGGATCTCGCTCACCGACGCGAGTATGCCAGCGCAGGAGGAACCGATGACGCTTCTGAGGTCCAGCACCGTCGCGGACGTGGTCCGGCGCAGCGCGGCCAGGACGCCGGCGCGGGTGGCGCTCCGGTTCGCCGGGCGCCAGTGGAGCTATGCGGAACTGGACGCGGCGGTCACCAGGGCCGCCGCGCACCTGCTCGGTCTCGGCCTCGCCAAGGGCGACCGGGTGGCCGCGTACGGCCGGAACTCCGACGCCTACCTGATCGGTTTCCTGGCCTGTGCCAGGGCGGGGCTGGTGCACGTGCCGGTCAACTACAACCTGACCGGTGACGAGCTGGCCTACCTGCTGCGGCAGTCCGGCAGCACGGCCGCGCTGGTCGACCCCGCATTGAAGTCCAATGTGGACGCCGTGGTCGGCGGGCTGAACCTGAACCACGTGCTGCTGTTGCGGGACACCGAGGACTCGCTGCTGGCCGTCGCGTCCAGCGGCGACGTGCCGGAGCTCGACGTCGAGGTGGCCGACGAGGACCTGGTGCAGCTGCTCTACACCTCCGGCACCACCTCGCGGCCCAAGGGTGCGATGATGACCCACCGCGCGCTGCTGCACGAGTACCTGTCCTGCATCGTGGCGCTGAACCTCACCGAGCACGACGCGCCGCTGCACGTGATGCCGCTCTACCACAGCGCGCAGCTGCACGTTTTCCTGCTGCCGTGGCTGGCCGTCGGCGCCACCAACGACCTGCTGGAGGTGCCCGACCCCGGGGAGATCCTGCGCCGGATCGCCGAAGACCGGCACGGCGCCTTCTTCGCCGCGCCAACGCTCTGGGTGGCCATCGCGAACCATCCGGACTTCGGCAGTGGCGATCTCGGCGCGCTGCGCAAGGCGTACTACGGCGCCTCCATCATGCCGGGGCCGATCCTGCGGCGGCTCGCCGAAGCCATGCCGGGACTGGGTTTCTACAACTGCTTCGGCCAGTCCGAGATCGCGCCGCTGGCCACCGTGCTCGGCCCGGACGAGCACGCCGACCGGCCGGAGTCGGCCGGCCGCGCGGCACTGTTCGTCGAGCTGCGGGTGGTCGACGAGAACGGCGACGACGTGCCGCCCGGCGAGCCGGGCGAGGTGGTCTACCGGTCGCCGCAGCTGTGCACCGGCTACTGGGACAAGCCGGAGGAGACCGCGGAGGCCTTTCGCGGCGGCTGGTTCCATTCCGGTGACCTGGTGCGGATGGACGAGGCCGGGTACCTCTACGTGGTGGACCGGATCAAGGACGTGATCAACACCGGCGGGGTGCTGGTGGCGTCCAGGGAGGTCGAGGACGCGCTGTACACCCATCCCGCGGTGGGCGAGGTGGCGGTGATCGGGCTGCCGGACGACAAGTGGATCGAAGCGATCACCGCGGTCGTGGTGTCCAAAGAGGACTACCAAGGCGAGGTCGACGAGGCGGCGTTATTGGCTCACGCCAAGGAGAAGCTGTCGCCGTTCAAGGTGCCAAAGGCGGTGCGGTTCGTGCCGGAACTGCCGCGCAACGCCTCCGGCAAGATCCTCAAACGCGAGCTGCGCGATCAGTTCAGGCCGTAGTGGCGGACGCCGCCGGAGGTGGCCGACGTCAGACTGCCCTGTGCTACCAACAGGTCGAGGTGTGCGGCGGTCTCCAGCACGGCGAGCATCTTGTTGAACGCGTCCAGCTCGTTCAGCTCGCGCCGCCGCCTCGTCCAGCCGAGCCGCCCCGCCGCCTCCAAGGCGGTGGACGCGCCGTTCGCGATGGTCTCGCCCATCGCGGTCAGCCGCTCGGCGTGGTGCGCGAGCAGCTCGTCCACCCGCTGGTGCGCGCTTTCGGTCACCGGCCCGTGCGCGGGCAGCAGCCGGCGGTCCGGCATCTCGCGGACCAGCCGCAGCGAGTCGAGGAAGTCGCCGAGCGGCAGGTCGGCCGGCACCGCCTGGAAGCCGATCGACGGGGTGATGTGCGGCAGCACGTGGTCGCCGGAGAAAAGCAGCCCGGCCGCGTCGTCGGCGAACACCAGGTGCCCGCTGGTGTGCCCCGGCGTCGGCACCACCTGGAAGTCCCGGCCCGGCAGCACCTCGCGGGTACCGCCGGTGAGCCATTCGTCCGGCGTCTCCCATTCCGCGCGGTCGCTCAGCAGGCGGTCGCCGAACAGCTCGGCCAACTCCTTCGCCACCACGCCGGCGCCGTACTTGTGCAGCGAGAGCACCACGCCCGCCATCTCCGGCTGGTCCGGATCGGCGGATACCTTCAGCGACGGCTCCTCCGCCTGGCCGAGGGTCACGTGACAGCCGAACTCGCGGCGCAGCGTCACGGCCTGGCTGTAGTGGTCGCGGTGGATGTGGGTGATCAGGAACTCGTCGATGTCCCCGAGCTCCGCACCGATCCCGGCAAGCCCGGCGCGCAGTCGTTCACGGGAGTCCTCCCGCGCCCAGCCCGCGTCCACCAGCACCAGCCGGGTACCGTCGGTGACCGCGTAGACGTTGACCGACTTCAGCCCGTCGTTGGGCAGCGGCAGCGGTATCCGGTACACGCCGGGCGCCACGGTGTAGATCCCGGGCTCGGTCCAGTCGCGGGTGCTGTCGTCCTTGAGCGGCTCCACCCTCCCACCTTGAGCCGCCCCGGATGGACTGTCTACAGCACTGTGCTGAGACGCACGTCACTTGTCGAAAGGTCCGGACCGTACTGTACGAACATGGCCAAGGCTCAGGTTTCCAGGGAGGACTGGGTGCGCGCCGCGATCGACGCGCTGATCGAAGGCGGGGTGGCCGCGGTCCGGGTGGACACCCTGGCCAGGCGGGTCGGCATCACCCGCGGCAGTTTCTACTGGCATTTCGCCGACCGCGACGAGTTGCTCGCCGCGGCGCTGGCCGATTGGGAACGGCTGTGCACCACCGAGGTGATCGACAGCGTGCAGCCGGTGGCCGATCCGGAGCAGCGGCTCGGCACCCTGCTCGCGCACGCGCTCGGCTCGGACGCCCGCTCGCGGCTCGAACCGGCGCTGATGGCGCACGCCGGGCACCCGGTGGTGGCGCCGGTGCTGCGCCGGGTGACCGAGCGGCGGATGGAGTACCTCACCCGCTGCTACCGCGATCTCGGCCTCGGCAAGGCCGCGGCGAGGCGGCGGGCGGTGGTCGCCTACGCCACCTACGTCGGCTGGCTGGAGCTGCGCCGGGCGGTGCCGGACGTGCTGCCCGAGCTGACCGGCGACGACCGTTCCGCCAAGGCCGTGCTGGCCCATCTGAACGACGTGCTGGTCAGCGTCACTCACGAGCGTCCTGTTTGAGCGCGGTGTCGATGGTCAGCGCGCTGGCCACCACCATGCTGGCCAGCGGGTCCGGTAGCTGCCGGTGGATCTGCACCACGTAGTTGTCCGCGGTGGTGAAGGCCGCCTTCAGCAGGCCGCCGAAGGTCTTGGTGACGCGCGCGACCTCCTGGGAATTGTGGTCCTCGATCACGAAGTTCCACGCCCGCCAGTTCTCCGCCTTGATCCCGCCTATCTTGTTACCGTTCACCGAAAACGCGAAGCGTATCTTGCCGAATACGTTTTCCTGGACGATTTCACCGATCGGGGTGTCGTCCGCCTTGGTCACCAGGAACCGGGACTTGAACACCTTCGCCGGCCGAGTCACCTTCAGCACCGTGCTGTGGTTCGCGTCGCGTACCTCGAACCGGTGAGTGAGGAACTGGTCGTAGTTGGTGAACAGCCGCACCAGCTTCTTCAGCGTGCTCTGCCCGACCTGGACCACCCCGCCGAGCTGACGGCCGTGCTGGTCGAAGACGCCGAACTCGTTGGCCATCTCGATCAGCTTGGCGCGCTGGTTGACCACCAGCACCGGCTCGGTGAACAGGGTGCCGCCGCCGGCCTGCGCGCCGCCGCGGCCGCGGGTGGCCTTGGCGACCTGGCTGCGCACCCGGCCCGGATCGGCGGACCGTTCGATGTCCAGTTCGATCGGGTGCGCGTCACCGCCGGGGTCGGCGGGACGGGTGTGCTGCGTCCAGTCCCGCCCGTCCCACCAGCGTTCCTGCCGCGCGTTCGCGTGGTCCGGGTACCAGCCCGGCTGCGGCGAATTGCTCGTCATGACTGGTCAGCGTAACCACGTTCCCCGGCGAGGGAACCCCATTTCGGGAAATGCGGCGAATGTCCGTGTCCCTCTTTGTCCGGCTCGTTCCCTCAGTGTCTTATTCAACTGAGCGGCATGCACGCTCGCTGGTGCGCCCGCCGTCCGTGCGTCACCGGCATCCAGCCGCCACGAGCCACCCTCCGGGCGGCCCCCGTCGACTGGATAGTGCATGCCGCTCAGTCGTCGCCGCTTTCGTTGATGAGTCTTTCCAGTTCCCTTCGCAGCAGCCCGAGCCTGGCGTCGGCGAGCAACGGGATCTCCCGGCGGCGGCGCCGCACCGCCTTCGGGTCGATGTCCACAATGGTCAGCGACTCCTCCCAGGTTGGGGCCGTGGCGACCACCGAGCCCCAGGGGTCGATCACCCGTGAGCCGCCCCAGAACCGCACCCCGGCCTCGTCCCCGACCCGGTTCACGAAGATCACCCAGCACTGCTGCATGCGCGCGGTGAAGGTGAGCAGGTCGTGCCAGTACTCGGCGGGGTCGAAGGAGCCGCCGGTGAGCTTGGCCGCGCTGTTGGTGGGCACCACCAGCACCTCCGCGCCGTCCTGCGCGGCCAGCCAGGGCAGCATCGGCTGCCAGGCGTCGTTGCAGATCAGCGTGGCCATCCTGGCGTGCCGGGTGTCGAAGGCGCGCATGTGCTGACCGGGGCTGGCGTGCTTGCGCTCTTCCCAGATCAGGTAGTTCGGCAGGTACAGCTTGCGGTGGTTGTGCATCAGCTGGCCGTCGGAGAGGTAGAGCGCCGAGTTGTGCCGCCGGATCCGGCCGTCCTCCAGCAGCCCGATCACCACGTCGGTGCCGTGCCTGGACAGCTCGGCGAGACGCTGGTCGTCGGGCCACAGCGAGATGTCGTCGGCGAGCTGGCCGAGCGCGTAGCCGGTCAGGCTCAGTTCCGGGAAGACCACCAGGTCCGCGCCCTCCGCGGCGGATTCCTTGATGATCCGTTCGGTATCGGCAAGGTTTCCTTCCACGTCGCCGAGCCGGCAGTCGGTCTGTGCGAGTGCCACTCTCATGCGTCTCACCTCCTCGGGTCCGAAGCTGATCGGTAAGGCGGACGGTACGGGAGTTTCCGGTGCACATGCGAGGCGAGCCGCACCGCCGGGGCGATCATTTACCTCCGTGCAACACCGAGCACAATCGGGTACGTGACTGAACGAGCATGGAAACCCGGCGCGGCCACCGGCATCGGCTCGATGCCGGGCACCGACCCCGGCGAAGCGGCCGCCGTCCTGCTCGGTGAGCTGCCCGAGTTCCCGCACCTGCCCGAGCTGCCGGCCCGCGGGGTCGGTGCCGACCTGCTCGGCCGGACCGCGGCGCTGCTGGTGGATCTCGCGATCGAGGTGGTGCCCAGCGGGTACCGGGTGGCGGCGCGGCCAGGCCACGACCACCGGCGCGCGGTGGACCTGCTGCGCTGGGATCTGGACGCGCTGGAGGAGGCCGTCCAGCGGGGCGGCGGCGCGCCACCGGTGATCAAGACCCAGGTGGCAGGGCCGTGGACGCTGGCCGCCGGGATCGAGCTGCCGAAGGGCCACCGGGTGCTCACCGACCGCGGCGCGCTGCGGGAGTTCGCCGACTCCCTGCTGGAGGGCCTGCGCGGGCACGTGGCCGAGCTGACCGCGCGCACCGGGGCGCCGGTGGTCGTCCAGTTCGACGAGCCGACCTTGCCGTCGGTGCTGGCCGGTGCGCTGTCCACGCCGTCGGGTTACGGCACGGTGCCCTCGGTGCCCGAGCCGGCCGCCCGCGACCTGCTGGCCACCATGATCGAGGGCGCCGGGCGGATCACCGGCCAGCCGGTGATCGTGCACTGCTGCGCGCCGCGGCCGCCGGTCGGGCTGCTCCGCTCGGCCGGGGCTGGCGCGCTCGCGCTGGACGCGACCCTGCTCGACGGCGCACCCGGCAGCATGCTCGACGAGCTCGGCGAGGCATGGGACGCCGGGCTGACCTTCCTGCTCGGCCTGGTGCCCTCGGTGGCCCCGGCGGAACCGGTCACGCTGCACCAGGTGGCGCTGCCGGCGTTGCGGCTGGCCGACCGGCTCGGGTTCAACCGGGACATCCTGGCCGAGCGGGCGGTGCCGACCGCGACCTGCGGGCTGGCCGGCGCCTCGGGGGAGTGGATGCGCCGTGCGCTGGCGCTCACCCGCGATCTCGGCAAGGCGTTCGTGGAGCCACCGGAAGGCTGGTAGGAACGAGGTCATGAAGTGGTTCCGCCGTCGTAAGCCCGAAGAGGATGTGCCCGATCCGCGCACGCCGTGGCCGGTGCAGGAGGTCCCGGCGGATCCGATGGTGGCCGCGGTCGCGTTCTGGCGCCGCTGGTACGAGCTGCTGCCCGAGATCAGCGCGGCGCTGGGCGACCGGGAGCCGCAGCGGGTGGAGCACGAGCTGTGCCAGGCGATCGCGCTGGTGCACCCGGACCTGCAGTTCTCCCTGGAACGCGGGCAGCGCGCCATCTACGCGCTGGTGGTCACCGGGCAGGAGGATCCGGCACTGCGGCCCTACACCGACGCGTGGAAGGCCGCGGCGCCCGCCGAGGACCCGATCTGGGAGTACCACGACTCGGTGCCGCCGGTGCCGGACCCGAGCGAGGTCACGGTGAACCTTGGCGAGCACCGGATCGCGCTGGCCGACTTCCGGGTCGCCGCGCAGGTGGACAAGGCCGAGGCGGTGGTGGACGTGGCGGTGCATCATCCGCGGCTGGCCGAGCTGGAGGACGCCGCGCGTTCGGCGATGACCTTCCTGCCGCTGGACGCGACCCTCGGCGAGCGGCTCGCGGCCGAGCGGTTACGCAGAGTGGAGCTGGCTGAGAACGAGCCGGCCGGCAGCATCTCGCTGTTGGAGCTGCGCGAGCTGGTGCGCGGGCTGGACGAGCGCGGCGATGAGAATGTCGGTGACGACCACTAGTCTTACCCCCTGTGAGCAGCGAAGAGCTTCCCGAAGACCAGGTCTCTCCCGGCGCCGCGCAGGACATGGCGGACGTACCGGCGCCCGCCCGCGAGCGGCATCTGGCGCTCGCCGAGGAGGTCCGCGGGCACCAGTTCCGCTACTACGTGCTGGACTCGCCGACCATCGCGGACGGTGAGTTCGACGCCCTGCTGCAGGAGCTGGAGCGGCTGGAGGAGGAGCACCCGGGGCTGCGGACGCCGGACTCGCCGACCCAGAACGTGGGCGGCACCTTCTCCACCGAGTTCGTCGCGCACGACCACCTCGAGCGGATGTTCAGCCTGGACAACGTGTTCGACCTGGAGGAGCTGACCGCCTGGGTGGAGCGGGTGGAGAAGGAGACCGGCGCCGGCTCGTACCTGTGCGAGCTGAAGATCGACGGGCTCGCGGTCAACCTGCTCTACGAGAAGGGCAAGCTCACCAGGGCGCTCACCCGTGGTGACGGGCGCACCGGGGAGGACGTCACGCTCAACGTCCGCACCCTGGAGGAGGTGCCGGAGACCTTGCACGGCACCGCCGAGTTCGGAGTGCCGGATCTGGTCGAGGTGCGCGGCGAGGTGTTCTTCCGGGTGGAGGACTTCCTGGAGCTCAACGCCGCGATGGTGGAGGCCGGCAAGCCGCCGTATGCGAACCCGCGCAACACCGCGGCCGGCTCGCTGCGGCAGAAGGACCCCAAGATCACCAAGAGCAGGCGGCTGCGGCTGATCTGCCACGGCTTCGGCAAGCGCGAGGGCTTCGAGCCCGCGAAGCAGTCCGAGGCCTACGAGGCGCTGGCCGCGTGGGGCCTGCCGGTCTCCCAGCACACCAAGATCCTCGCCGCGGACCAGTTGCGGGAGCACATCGAGTACTGGGGCGAGCACCGGCACGACGCCGAGCACGAGATCGACGGCGTGGTGGTCAAGGTCGACCAGGTTTCGCTGCAGCGCAGGCTGGGCAGCACCTCGCGGGCACCCCGGTGGGCGATCGCGTACAAGTACCCGCCGGAGGAGGCCTTCACCAAGCTGCTGGACATCCAGGTCAACGTGGGCCGGACCGGCAGGGTCACCCCGTTCGCGGTGATGGAGCCGGTGAAGGTGGCCGGGTCCACGGTCGCGATGGCCACCCTGCACAACGGCGAAGAGGTCAAGCGCAAGGGCGTGCTGATCGGCGACCGGGTGGTGATCCGCAAGGCCGGGGACGTGATCCCGGAGGTGCTCGGCCCGGTGGTGGACGTGCGCACCGGCGAGGAGCGCGAGTTCCTGATGCCGACCCGCTGCCCGGAATGCGACACCCTGCTGGCGTACCAGAAGGAGGGTGACATCGACATCCGTTGCCCGAACGCCCGGTCCTGCCCGGCGCAGCTGCGGGAGCGGCTGTTCCACCTGGCCGGCCGGGGCGCCTTCGACATCGAGGTGCTCGGCTACGAGGCCGCCGGCGCGCTGCTGGAGTCCGGGGTGGTGCGCGACGAGGGCGACATCTTCGACCTGGACGAGGAGCGGCTCGGGCAGGTGGAGTTGTTCCGCACCAAGGCGGGCGAGCTCTCCGCGAACGCGCACAAGCTGGTGGCCAACCTGGAGACGGCCAAGGACCGTCCACTGTGGAAGGTCATCGTGGGGCTGTCCATCCGGCATGTCGGCCCCACCGCGGCGCAGGCGCTGGCCAGGGAGTTCGGCTCGCTGGAACGGATCGAGGCCGCCGGCGAGGAGGAACTGGCCGACGTGGACGGGGTCGGCCCGACCATCGCGCACGCGGTGCAGGAGTGGTTCGCGGTGGACTGGCACCGCGAGGTGGTCGAGAAGTGGCGCCGGGCCGGGGTGCGGATGGAGGAGGAGCGCGACGAGTCCATCCCGCGCAACCTGGAGGGTCTGTCCATCGTGGTGACCGGCTCCCTGGACTCCTTCTCCCGCGACGAGGCCAAGGAGGCCATCATGGCGCGCGGTGGCAAGGCGGCCGGCTCGGTGTCCAAGAAGACCGCGTTCGTGGTGGTCGGGGACGCGCCGGGGTCGAAGTACGACAAGGCCGTGCAGCTGAAGGTGCCGGTGCTGGACGACGGTGGTTTCCAGGTGCTGCTGGCGCGCGGCCCGGATGCCGCCGCCGAGGTCGCGCTGGCCACCGGCCAGGAGGAGTCAGAGGAGACAGCAGACTCGGAGGAGTCGGATGAGTGACGTCGTGGTCCGTCCCGCCGAGCCGGGAGAGCTGGCCGAGATCGGCGCGCTCACCGTGGCCGCGTACCAGCACGACGGCTTCGTCAAGGGCGCCGAGGCGAACTACGCGGACAAGCTGCGCGACGCCGGGCTGCGGGCCGAGCACGCGGAGCTGCTGGCCGCGGTGGACCGGGACGGCACCGTGCTGGGCTCGGTCACCGTGGTCCGTCCCGGCAGCGAGTTCGCCGAGATCTGCCGGGAAGGCGAGCTGGAGTTCCGGATGCTCGGCGTCGCACCGGCGGCCCGCGGCCGCGGGGTCGGCGAGATCCTGACGCGCGCCGTCGTCGCCCGCGCTGTCGAACTCGGCTGCTCCCGCGTGGTGCTGTCCAGCCTGGACGTGATGCACACCGCCCACCGCCTCTACCAGCGCCTCGGCTTCACCCGCCTGCCCGAACGAGACTGGCACCCCGCCCCCGGCGTCCACCTCCTCGCCTACCAGCTCCCCGTCGCCACGAGCCAACTCGCCGCCCCCGATGGCCAACACGGCTGACCACCGTGTTTGCCCGTGGCGGCGCCGAGTTGGCCGGTTGGGGCGGCGAGTTTGCCGGTGGCGTCAGCTGTCGAGGACGACGGAGACGATGCCGGCGAAGTGGGCGAGCCTGGCCACTTCGGCGGCGCGGAACATCGGGCCGCCCGGCCTGGCCACCAGCAGTGCTTTGTCCGGTTTGCCCAGCGGGGTGGCGGCGAGTTCGGTGCCGAGCTCCTGCCAGGTCTCCGGGATCCAGGAGTCCTCGGAGTCCAGCACGGTCGCGCGCTCCAGCGGCAGCCAGGGCAGGTTCGTGATCGGCGCCTCCGGGGCCGCGCTGGAGGACGCCAGGGTGCGCACCCCGTCGTCGGTGTACTTGACCACCAGCGACCAGCCGGCGCGGATGATCCTCGGCACTCCCTCGGCCAGGATGTCGAGGCCGCATTTGGGCTGCGCGGCGATCTCCTCGACCAGTTCCAGCTCACGATGGGTGTCCAGCACACCGGCGTAAGGCCGCACGGCGTCCACCTCGACGCCTTCGACACTCTCCGCCGCGGTGATCAGCGCGTCCGGCAGCCGTCCGGAGGGGAGTTCGACCACCAGGTCGTCGATGGCCACGCCGCCGCCGCGTTCGACCACGTCGACGCTGAGGATGTCCGCGCCGACGGTGCCGAGCGCGGTGGCCACCGCACCGAGCGTCCCCGGGCTGTCCGGGAGTTGAACCCGGATCAGGAAGGACAACGCGAACCCCTCTCGTCTTGCGGACCCCACCTCGTGGCGGAGCGGATGTGCCGGCCGACGATTGTGGCAGACCCAGCCATCCAACGGGACCGGCCGTCCGCGTAGCGAGATCCCGGCCGCACCCGTAACCCAGTCGAGACCGCCACGCCGACCACCATAGACTTGCAGCTCAACAAGCCCGTCCCACCAGCACACCCCGGGAGTAACCCGCGTGCCCAACATTTCCCGCGACGAGGTCGCGCACCTCGCCAAACTGGCCAGGCTGGCCGTCACCGAAGATGAGCTGGACACCTTCGCCGGCCAGCTCGACCAGATCCTGGACGCGGTGGCCAAGGTCGGCGAGGTCGCCGCGGCGGACATTCCGCCCACTTCGCACGCCGTGCCGTTGACCAACGTGTTCCGCGAGGACGTGGTCCGCCCCGGGCTGACCCAGCAGCAGGCGCTGGCCGGCGCGCCGGCCGCCGAAGAGGGCAGGTTCCGGGTGCCGCGCATCCTGGGGGAGGAAGCATGACCGAGCTGATCAAGCAGACCGCCGCCGAACTGGCCGCGAAGATCCAGTCCCGCGAGGTTTCCGCGGCCGAGGTCACCCAGGCGCACCTGGACCGGATCGGCCAGGTCGACGAGTTCGTGCACGCCTTCCTGCACGTGGACACCGAGGGCGCGCTCGCTGCGGCCCGAGCGGTGGACGCCGACGTCGCCGAGGGCAAGCCGCCCGCCTCCCCGCTGGCCGGGGTGCCGCTGGCGCTCAAGGACGTGCTTGCCACCAAGGGCATCCCGACCACCTGCGGTTCCCGCACCCTGGAGGGCTGGCTCCCGCCGTACGACGCGACGGTCACCCGCAGGCTGCGCGAGGCCGGCGTGGTCATCCTCGGCAAGACCAATATGGACGAGTTCGCGATGGGCTCCTCCACCGAGAACTCCGCCTACGGCCCGACGCACAACCCCTGGGACCACGCCAGGATCCCGGGCGGCTCCGGCGGCGGTTCGTCCGCTTCGATCGCCGCCTTCGAGTCGGCGCTGGCCATCGGCACCGACACCGGCGGCTCGATCCGCCAGCCGGGCTCGGTCACCGGCACCGTCGGCGTGAAGCCGACCTACGGCGGTGTGTCCCGGTACGGCCTGGTCGCCTTCTCCTCGTCGCTGGACCAGGCCGGGCCATGCGCCCGCACGGTGCTCGACGCGGCGCTGCTGCACGAGGTGATCGCCGGGCACGACCCGCTGGACTCCACCTCGATCGACGCCCCGGTGCCGCAGGTGGTCGCCGCCGCCCGCGAAGGCGCCCGCGGCGACCTGACCGGCGTCCGCGTCGGCGTGGTCAAGGAGTTTTCCGGTGACGGTTATCAGGCCGGGGTGCAGCGGTCCTTCGAGGCCGCGGTCGAGCAGCTGCGCGCGCTCGGCGCCGAGGTGGTCGAGGTGTCCTGCCCGAACTTCACCTACGCGCTGCCGGCCTACTACCTGATCGCGCCGAGCGAGTGCTCCTCGAACCTGGCCCGCTTCGACGCGATGCGGTACGGGCTGCGGGTCGCCGACGACGGCGAGCACAGCGCGGAAGAGGTGATGGCGCTGACCAGGGAGAAGGGCTTCGGTGCCGAGGTGAAGCGCCGCGTCATGCTCGGCACGTACGCGCTTTCTTCCGGGTACTACGACGCCTACTACGGCTCGGCGCAGAAGGTGCGCACGCTGATCACGCGCGACTTCGACAACGCGTTCGAGAAGGTGGACGTGCTGGTCTCGCCGACCACGCCGACCACCGCCTTCAAGATCGGTGAGCGGGTGGACGACCCGATGGCGATGTACCTCGCGGACCTGTGCACCATCCCGTCCAACCTGGCCGGCAACGCGGCCATGAGCGTCCCCAGTGGACTGTCCGATGAGGACGGTCTGCCGGTCGGCCTGCAGATCATGGCGCCGGCGCTGGCCGACGACCGGCTCTACCGGGTGGGTGCGGCGTACGAGCTGGCCCGCGACGACGCGGCCGGCGGGTCGCTGGTGTACGAGGTACCTGAGCAGAACGGAGGCGCGTCTTGAGCAAGGTGAAGCAGGCACGAGGGTTGATCGGCGTGGCGACCTCGGTGACCAGTGCCGTCGGCGCGGCCGGCGCGGTGCGCGCGGCGAAGGACAAGAACGACAAGCTGCTGCTGCTCAACGCGGCGGCGAGCGCGATCGCCGCGCTGACCGGGGTGCTGATCGCGGCTCGGCGCTTGAAGAAGGACGCGGGGAAATGACCACCGCCGACGTACTCACTACCGCGGAGGCGGGCAAATGACCACTGTCGCCGAGCTGATGGACTACGCCGAGGTCATTGAGCGCTACGACCCGGTGCTCGGGCTCGAGGTGCACGTCGAGCTGAACACGAACACCAAGATGTTCTGCGGCTGCCCGAACACCTTCGGCGGGGAGCCGAACACCCAGGTCTGCCCGACCTGTCTCGGCCTGCCGGGTTCGCTGCCGGTGGTCAACGGCAAGGGCGTGGAGTCCGCGATCCGGATCGGCCTGGCGCTGAACTGCGAGATCGCGTCCTGGTGCCGGTTCGCCAGGAAGAACTACTTCTACCCGGACCAGCCGAAGAACTTCCAGACCTCGCAGTACGACGAGCCGATCGCCTTCAACGGCTACCTCGACGTGACCCTGGACGACGGTGAGATCGTCCGGGTGGAGATCGAGCGCGCGCACATGGAGGAGGACACCGGCAAGTCGCTGCACATGGGTGGCGCGACCGGCCGGATTCACGGCGCCGACTACTCGCTGCTGGACTACAACCGGGCCGGCGTGCCGCTGATCGAGATCGTCACCAAGATCATCCCGGGGCACGGCGGGCGGGCCCCGGAGGTCGCCAGGGCCTACGTCAGCGCGCTGCGCGACCTGCTGCGCGCGCTGGACGTCTCCGATGTGCGGATGGACCAGGGCTCGCTGCGCTGCGACGCGAACGTCTCGCTGATGCCGAAGGGCACCGAGGAACTGGGCACCCGCACCGAGACGAAGAACGTCAACTCGCTGCGCAGCGTCGAGCGCGCGGTCCGCTACGAGATGACCAGGCAGGCTGCGGTGCTGGCCGGTGGCGGTCGGGTCACCCAGGAGACCAGGCACTTCCAGGAGTCCGACGGCACCACGTCGCCGGGGCGCACCAAGGAGACCGCCGAGGACTACCGGTACTTCCCGGAGCCCGACCTGGTGCCGATGGCGCCGTCCGCGGAGTGGGTCGAAACGCTGCGGGCCACCCTGCCGGAGATGCCCGCGCAGCGGCGCAAGCGGATCCAGGAAGAGTGGCAGCTCACCGCCGAGGAGCTGCGCGACCTGTTCAACGCGGGCGCGGTGGACCTCGTCACGTCCACTGTGGACGCCGGCGCGAAGCCGGCCGAGGCGCGTGGCTGGTGGGTGAACTTCCTGGCGCAGGAGGCGAACGCCCGCGAGGTCGAGCTGGCCGAGCTGGCCATCACCCCGGCGCAGGTGGCCAGGGTGATCACGCTGATCAACGCCGGTGAGCTGACCAACAAGCTCGGCCGCGAGGTCGTGCGCGGGGTGCTGGCCGGCGAGGGCGAGCCGGACGAGGTGGTGGACAAGCGCGGGCTGAAGGTCGTCTCCGACGACTCCGCGCTGATCGCCGCGGTGGACGAGGCGCTGGCCGCGCAGCCGGACGTCGCGGACAAGATCCGCGGTGGCAAGGTGCAGGCCGCGGGCGCCATCGTCGGTGCAGTGATGAAGGCGACCAAGGGCCAGGCCGACGCCAAGCGGGTGCGTGAGCTGATCGTGGAACGAGTCGGCGGCTAGGTGTTTTCGAGGATTACCTGGCGGGAGTGGCTCGGCCTGGCGGCCGGGCTGCTCGCGCTGGGCTCGTTGTTCCTGACCTGGACCGGACTGTCCGCCGGTAACCCGGAGATCGAAGACGCACTGCGCGAGGTCCCCGAGAGCGATGTGCTGCGGGACGGCTGGAACTCCGGCTTCCTGGCCTGGTGCCCGCCGATCCTGCTGCTGCTGGCCGGCTTCGCGGTGATCGGCTTAGCCCGGGTGCCCGGTGCGCGCAAGAGCGGCCTGCCGCAGCTGTGGCTGGTGATCGCCGGGGTGGCGCTGCTGCTGAGCGTGCTCGGCTGGCTGATCATCGACGGGCAGTACGGCAGCGAGCAGCGGGGGCTGTTCGAGCAGGTTGGCATCGAGGTGTACGCCGGGGTCGGTCGGTATCTCGGGCTGCTCGGCGCGGTGGTCTCGGTGGCCGTCTCGGTGCTGGACGCCCGCGCCGCCCGCCGTGAGTCCCGCCGCTGAGGCTTGACAGTTTCGAAGCGTGATCTCTACCGTGCAATAAGAAAGCGCTTTCCACGCGAGCCCAGGAGCCGGAAATGCCGGACTTTCCCAGCGCGGCGAACGGAAAGCGCCTTCGCGTGGCGCTGGTCGGCACGGGCGGCATCGCCGGCCACCATCTGACCGCCTACCGCGCGCACGCCGATCAGGTCGAGCTGGTCGCCGCGGTGGACGTGGACCGGGCCAGGCTGGCCGAGTTCCGCGCCGAAGCCGGCGGCATCCCTGGCTACCACGCCGTCGCGGAGATGCTCGGTGAGCAGCGGCCCGATCTGGTCTCCATCTGCACCCCGCCGTCGCTGCACGTCGAGCAGGTGCTGGCGGTGCTGGCCGGTGGCGCCTGGGCCTGGTGCGAGAAGCCGCCGTGCCGTTCCCTCGCCGAGTACGACACCATCACCGCGGCCGAGCGCGACGGCGGCCCGTATGCCGCGTTCGTGTTCCAGCAGCGGTCCGGCTCGGGCGTGGCGCAGCTGGCGAAGCTGCTGGCGAGCGGCGAGCTCGGCCGCCCGCTGGTGGCGCACTGCCAGACCACCTGGTTCCGCGACGCGGCCTACTACGCCGTGCCGTGGCGGGGCAGCTGGGAGACCGAGGGCGGCGGGCCCGCGATGGGCCACGGCATCCACCAGCTGGACCTGCTGCTGCACCTGCTCGGCGACTGGGCCGAGGTCAGGGCGATGGCCGGCAGGCTGGTGCACGACGTGCGCACCGAGGACGTCTCCACCGCGCTGATCCGGTTCCGCTCCGGCGCGCTGGCGACCGCGGTGAACAGCGTGCTGTCGCCGGACGAGGTGAGCCGGATCCGGCTGGACTGCGCGCACGCCACGGTCGAGCTGACCCACCTTTACGGCCACCGCAACGAGAACTGGGTGTACACGCCCGCGCCGGGGGTGGCCGCTGAGCGCGTGCGGCACTGGCGCGGCCCGGCGGAGGACGTGGCCAGCTCGCACACCGCGCAGCTGACCGGGCTGCTGGCGGCGATCCGCGCGGGCACCCGGCCGGCCTGCGGCGGCGCGGACGGACGGCGGGTGCTCGAACTGATCGCGGCCCTGTACAAGGCGGCGTTCACCGGGCTGCCGGTGACCGCCGGGGAGATCGGGCCGGGGGATCCCTTCCACGAAGCGATGCACGGCGGCATGGCGGACCGGATCACCGTCGCCGGCGAGGGGGCAAGGTGAGCGAGCGGATCACCGTCACCCACCGGCACGGCGAGCGGGTCGGCGTCGCCGCGGCCGGCACCGAGCTGATGTCCTATGTGTACGCACCGGACCCGGTCGCCTACGAGTCCCGGAAGCCCTACGCGCACCCGCTGCGCACGCTGGCCGGCCGCCGGGTGAGCGGGTACCGGCCGCACGACCACCGCTGGCACAAGGGGCTGCAGCTGGCCGCCAGCCACCTGTCCGGACAGAACTTCTGGGGCGGGCACAGCTATGTGCCGGGCAACTGGTACCAGGACCTGCCCTGGCTGATCGGCTCGATGCGGCACGACTGCTTCGAGCAGTTCGACGTGACGCCCCACTCCCTCGGCCTCGGCGAACGGCTCACCTGGCTCGCCAACGACGGAGAGCCGTGGGCGGACGAACTTCGTGACCTGGTGGTGCATTCGGTCGAACCGGACGAGGGCGCTTGGGCGCTGGACTGGTCGATCGAGCTGACCAACACGCGGGACGTGCCGCTGGAGTTCGGCAGCCCGGCCGCGGCGGGCCGGGAACTGGCCGGTTACACCGGGCTGTGCTGGCGCGGCCCGCGTGACTTCGGCGGTGGCGAGGTGCTCGCCCCGGACGGCCGTGGTGGCGAGGAGATGATGGGCGGGCAGTCGCCGTGGCTGGCCTTCGTCGGCGAGCATGACGAGATCGACGCGCATTCCACCCTGATCTTCGCGCACGCGCCGGAGAACGAGCGGTCGATCCACGAGTCGCACTGGTTCGTGCGCTCCCACGGCACCCCGATGGTGGCCTTTTCCTGGGCCTTCTTCGAGGAGTTCGAGCTGGCGCCCGGAGAGAGCTTCGGCTACCGGTACCGGGTGGTGATCGCGGACGGGGCTTGGGACCGCGACCGGATCTCGCGGTACCTCGAGACCCACCCCTTCCAGGAGGCGTGATGGACGAGTTCCCGTTGCCAGGAGCCATCGGGCTGTCGCACGTGCGGGCCTACGAATGGCTGGCCGAGGACGGCGTGTGCGGCGGCAGCCCGCATCTGCACCTGGCCTGCACCGAGGCGTACGTGGTCACCGGTGGCCGCGGCGCGGTGCAGACGCTCAGCGCGGACGGCTACGACCAGACCGAGCTGGAGGCCGGGGTGATCGCCTGGTTCTCGCCGGGCACCGTGCACCGGATGGTGCGGCGCGAGGACCTGGCGATCACCGTGCTGATGCAGAACAGCGGCCTGCCCGAGGCCGGCGACGCGGTGTTCACCTTCCCGCCGGAGGTGCTCGCCGACCCGGCGGCCTACGCCGAGGCGGCCGCGCTGCCCGCTAAACAGGGCCCGGCCGCGGAAGCCGCCGCGCGGCGGCGCAGAGACCTTGCCGTACAAGGTTTCCTGGAGCTGCGCGCGGCGCTGGTGTCCGGTGACTTCGCACCGCTGCGCGAGTTCCACCGCGCGGCGGCGGCGCTGGTCGCGCCGAAGCTCGCCGAGTGGGTGCCGAAGTGGCGGGCCGGCGCGCTGGCCGCGGCCGAACGCACCGGCGCGCAGCTCACCGCGCTCGCCGCCGGTGACTTCTCGCATCTGGCCGAAGCCGGGGTGCGGGTGGCCACCCCGTCGCGACGAGGCGGTTTCGGCATGTGCGGCCGTCGCGACGAATACGAGATCGACGGCGGCTAGCTGTGCCCGTCTGAGAACTCGCACCGCGATCGCGTCGACAGGGCGCTCCTTGTCGAGAACCCGCACGTCGTCGTGCCGGACGCCCTGCCGCCGCGCTAGCGGGGCCTTCGGCCATGGCGAGTTCCACGGTGCGGGTCTCGCAGGTCACAGCGGTGTTCAGCCGTCCATCAGTCCTTGCCGCCACCGCCGGGCGAGGGCTGGCGCTGCACCACGACCACCCGGTCGTCGCTGGACACCGGCTGGCCGCCGTCCTTGTTCACGGTGCCGGCGAAGGCCAGCTTGTCGTCGATCGGGTCCAGCCCGGCGAGCCTGCCGTAGCTGGGGCCGTTCTTGCCGTCCATCGAGACGCTCGGCTTGCCGCCGACCGAGCCGTCCGGGGTGATCGGCAGGCTCTGCATGTTCCCCGCCGTGGCGGCGTTGATGACCAGCTGGCTCTCCCCGTCCGCGCAGCCGGCGAGACCGGGTTTGTCCGGCCAGGTCCAGGTCGGCAAGGCCAGTGAGGTGCCGGGCTGGATGCGGAAGAGCAGGTCCTTGTCCGGGGTGCGGTCGGTCACCCAGAGCCGGGAACCGTCCGACGATTTGCACAGCCCGCCGGGGGTGTGCAGCCCGGAGGCGAGCACCGGGGAACTTGCGACCGGGTTGTCCGCGGCCGGTTTACCGGCGGTGTCGATGCGCAGCACCTTGCCGGCCAGCGAGTCGGCCCTGGCCGCGTTGGCCGGGTCGCCGGCGTCGCCGGTGGCCACCAGCAGCGCGCCCTTGCCGTCACCCAGCAGCGCGCCGTGGTTGCCGGAGGCGCCCTTGGGAATCCCGGTCAGCACCGGCTTCGGCGGCTCGCCCGGCGCGATCCGGACCACCCGGTTGTCGGTCGCGGTGGTGATGTAGGCGAAGACAAGCTGGTCCTCGGCGTAGCTGGGAGAGAGCGCGATCGCGGTCAGCCCGCCGTCCCCGCTCGCGTCCACCTCGATCTTGGCAAGCTCGGTAGGGTCGCTATCCGGTGCGACGCGCAGCAGCCGCCCGCTCCGGCGTTCCCCGGCCAGTGCGCTGGGCTCGCTGGCGGAACCGGGCAGCGCGGCCACGCTGGAGACCGTGTCCAGGCAGGTCTCGATCACGGCCCGGTCGAAGTCGGTGCAGCCCTGCGGAGGAGGAATGGATGTCTGCGGCGCGCGGCTGGACGGCGGGCGGTCGGCAACGCCGCCGTCCTCACCGGGCAGCCGGGGCTCCGGCCCGGCCTGCGGGGTCAGCTGGGGCGCCGGGGCGAAGGTCTGGCCGGTGCCCCTGTCCTCGAACGAAGCGCAGGAGGTCAGCAACAGCGCACCGGCCGCCAGCAGGGCCAGCGGCCGGCGCGAGGTCCTGTGACACCTGGTACGCACGATTCCAGCTTAGGTGCACGGGCGTGAACGTCCAGTGAGTGGCAGTGAGCCACGGTGAGTGGCGGCGACGATTACGGTGGTGATCATGACGGTTACCGTGCTGGTCCCGGATGACGACGGCGTGGCCGCGCTCGGCGAGCTCGCCGGCGTGCGTGCGGTGCGCTATCGCTGGAGCGACCCGCTGCCCCCGGAGGCGGCGGAAGCCGACGTGCTGATCCCCGGGTTCAACCCGGCCGACGCGGACGCGGAATTCTTCGCCGCGATGCCGAAACTCAAGCTCATCCAGCTGCTTTCGGCCGGTGCGGACGACTGGGTGGACGTCGTTCCGGACGGGGTGCTGCTCTGCACCTGCCGTGGCGCGCACGGCGGCAGCACCGCGGAGTGGGTGGTGGCGATGCTGCTCACGGTGTACCGGGAGCTCGGCTCGTTCGCGGCCGCACAGGAGGCACGGCTCTGGGACCGGCACGCCACCGACACCCTGCAGGACAAACGGGTGCTGGTGGTCGGTGCGGGTGATACCGGGAGGCAGCTTCGGCGGCGGCTTGAGGCTTTCGACGCCCGCGCCACGATGGTCGGGCTGAACGCCCGCGAGGGCGTGCACGGGGTGCAGGAACTGCCGGAGCTGATCGGCGGGCACGACGCGGTCGCGCTGATGGTGCCGCTGACCTCCCGGACCACGGGCATGGTGGACGCGAAGTTCCTGGCCGCGATGCCGGACGGGGCGGTGCTGGTGAACGCGGCCCGCGGCCGGGTGGTGGACACCGACGCGCTGCTCGCCGAACTGAGCTCGGGCCGGCTGCGGGCGGCGGTGGACGCCACCGACCCGGAGCCGCTGCCCGCCGACCACCCGCTGTGGACGGCGCCGGGCCTGATCGTCACCCCGCACGTGGCCGGCGCGGCCCGTGGCGGATTACGCCGCTCCTATGCCGTCGCCGCCGAGGAGATCGCCGTCTACGCCAGCGGCGAACTGCCGAACAACCTGGTGCACGGCGAGTACTGACCAACCCCGACGGGTGTCGAGCGCCGTTTCGCGCTGCGGGCGGCAGTGTGATCCCCTACCCTGCGCGCGTGAGCATTCACGACGAAGAGTCCAAGAACCGCGGCATGTTCGACGACACCGCCTCGTCCACCGCGCAGACCACCGTGATCCCCGATCTCGGTGCCGAGCCGGACGAGCGGGCCGACACCCCGACCCGCTGGCACGGCGGTCTCGACTTCGGCCTGCTGGTGCTGCGGGTGGTGCTGGGCGGCACGATGGGCGCGCACGGCCTGCAGAAGATCTTCGGCCTGTTCAACGGCCCCGGCATCGACGGTTTCGCCAAGGTGCTCGAGGGCTACGGGTTCACCAGCCAGACCACCCTGCTGTCCTGGGTCACCGGGCTCACCGAGATCGGTGGCGGCGGGCTGCTGGTGCTGGGCCTGTTCACCCCGCTCGGCGCGGCCGGCATCCTCGGGCTCACCTCGAGCATCGTGTACGTCAAGGCGCACACCGGCTTCTTCAACGGTGCCGGCGTCGGCTTCGAGTACGAGCTGCTGCTCGGCACGGTGGCGCTGGTCCTGCTGTTCACCGGATCCGGCAGGCTGGCCCTGGACGTGAACACCCCGTGGCGGCGCAAACCGCTCGGCTTCGGCATCTTCGGCTTCCTCCTAGCCGCCGCTGCCGCCGTCCTCGTCCTCGTCCTGTTCCGCTAGGCGCACGCAGCGAAGGCCACCTTGCCTGCGTTCAACGCAGGCAAGGTGGCCTTCGCTGCATTGGGAAGGGGTTACTTGCCGACGTCGCGGACGGCGCCCTTGTCGGCGGAGGTGGCCATGCGGGCGTAGGCGCGCAGCGCGGAGGTGACCGGGCGCTGGCGTTCGGCGGGCTGCCACGGCCGCTCGCTGGCCTCCATCTTCGCCCGGCGCTCGGCCAGCACGTCGGCGTCCACGAGCAGGTCCAGCCGTCGCTCGCGCACGTCGAGCAGGATCTGGTCGCCGTCGCGCACCAGTCCGATGGTGCCGCCCGCGGCGGCCTCCGGCGAGATGTGCCCGACCGAGATCCCGGACGACCCGCCGGAGAACCGGCCATCGGTGATCAGCGCGCACTTCTTGCCGAGCCCGGAGCCCTTGAGGAAGGCGGTCGGGTGCAGCATCTCCTGCATGCCCGGCCCGCCGGCCGGCCCCTCGTAGCGGACCACCAGCACCTCACCGGGCTGGATCTTCTTGCCGAGGATCGCGGAGACGGCGTCCTCCTGGCTTTCCAGCACCCTGGCCGGGCCCTGGAAGTGCCACAGCGACTCGTCGATCCCGGCGGACTTGATCACCGCGCCGTCCTCGGCGAGGTTGCCGCGCAGGATGGCCAGCCCGCCGTCCACCGTGTACGCGTGCTCGATGTCGCGGACGCAGCCGCCGGCCGCGTCGGTGTCCAATGAGGACCAGCGGTTGGTGGTGGAGAACGCCTTGGTGGTGCGCACTCCGCCGGGCGCGGCGTGGAACAGCTCCACCGCCTGCGTGCTCGGCGAGTCAGCGCGGATGTCCCAGGCGGACAGCCACGAGTCCAGATCCGGCGAGTGCACCGAGTGCACGCCGGTGTTGAGCAGGCCGCCCCGGTACAGCTCGCCGAGGATGGCCGGAATGCCGCCGGCCCGGTGCACGTCCTCCATGTGGTAGTCCGAGTTGGGCGCCACTTTGGACAGGCACGGGACCCGGCGGCCGATCGCGTCGATGTCGTCGATGGTGAACTCGATCTCACCCTCCTGCGCGGCGGCCAGGATGTGCAGCACGGTGTTCGTCGAGCCGCCCATCGCCATGTCCAGCGCCATCGCGTTCTCGAAGGCCTCCTTGTTCGCGATCGACCGGGGCAGCGCGCTTTCGTCGTCCGCGCCGTACCAGCGCTGGCACAGCTCGACCACGGTGCGCCCGGCGCCGGTGAACAGGTCGCGGCGCGCGGCGTGCGTGGCCAGGGTGGACCCGTTGCCAGGCAGCGAGAGCCCGAGCGCCTCGGTGAGGCAGTTCATCGAGTTCGCGGTGAACATCCCGGAGCAGGACCCGCAGGTCGGGCAGGCAGAGCGCTCCACAATGGACAGCCCGTCCTCGTCGACGGCCTGGTTCGCCGAGGCCGAGATCGCGGTGATCAGGTCGGTCGGCGCCTGCGCGACCCCCTCCACGACCACCGCCTTGCCGGCCTCCATCGGCCCGCCGGAGACGAACACGGTCGGGATGTTCAGCCGCATCGCGGCGTTCAGCATGCCGGGAGTGATCTTGTCGCAGTTCGAGATGCACACCAGCGCGTCCGCCTGGTGCGCGTTGACCATGTACTCCACCGAATCGGCGATGATCTCCCGCGATGGCAGCGAGTAGAGCATCCCGCTGTGCCCCATGGCGATCCCGTCGTCCACCGCGATGGTGTGGAACTCGCGGGCGACGCCACCGGCCTCGGCGACCGCATCGGCGACGATCTCGCCGAGGTCCTTGAGGTGCACGTGCCCCGGCACGAACTGGGTGTAGGAGTTGGCGATCGCCACGATCGGCTTGCCGAAGTCGCTGTCGGTCATCCCGGTGGCGCGCCACAGGGAGCGGGCACCGGCGGCGTTGCGGCCGTGGGTGGTGGTGCGGGAGCGCAGTGCGGGCACGACTCCTCCAAGGTGCTTGAAAAAAACTGTCTGCTGCGCCGGCGGGGGTGACCGGCGGGCCAGTGGTGCGACCTGGTGGGGGCACGCACGGCGGTCTCCTCGCAGGCTACCCCTCGCTGTGACCAGGAGGTGCGAGCGGCCGGGCCGCCGGTGGTGATCGGCCTTCGCTCGCGCTTTTCCGGGTTGCTTTCTCGCCGCGCGGTCGCCGTTTCGGTGAGAAAATCTCCCGATTGCCGATTGTCCGCTATCGGCAATCGGCCCACGCCGAAATATGGCATCTGTCTGCCGGGTTTTCTAGCCCGGCTGCACCTTTGTTTTTACGGCCGGGCGGTGGCTGGAATCGAATCGGTCGCACTGGTATCCATATCATGTCGGTTTTTCGGATATTTCTGCGCGGCCTAGGAGGGCCCATGCGTAAATACATCTACAAAACCCTTGCGTTCGGTGCGGTGCTGTCGAGCCCGCTGCTGTTCGTGGCGGTCGCGGACGCCGTACCGGCCGGCACGGTGGTGCAGAAGACCGGCGGCACGCTGAGCGTCACCGCCGCGGCCGGGGCCGAGAACAACATCACCGTGCACGTGGTCGGCGGCACCTTCCGGATCAGCGACACCGGCGACACCCTCACCGCGGCCGGCACCTGCCAGGTGCTCGACGACGACACGGTGAGCTGCCCGGTGCCGGGTACCACCGAGTTCCTGGTGGACACCGGCGACCTGAACGACGTGGTGATCGCGAACTTCGACTACTACGGCGCCACGCTGGAAGGCGGCGCCGGCGACGACCGACTGGTCGGCGGAGGTGGCAACGACAGCGTCGGCGGCGGTGCCGGGAACGATTCGCTGGACGGCGGTGCCGGCAACGACACGCTCGGCGGCGGCAACGGCACCGACGAGATCTTCGGCGGCGGCGGCAACGACAGCGTGGACGGTGGCGGCGCCGGCGACGAGGTGTTCGGCGGTGCCGGCAACGACACGCTGGACGGCGGCGGCGGGGACGACGAACTCAACGGCGGTGTCGGAAATGATTCACTGGACGGCGCCAGCGGCAATGACCGGATAATCGGTGGCGGCGGCGTGGATATGCATGTCGGCGGGCAGGGAAACGACCGGCTCGACGGCGTGGACGGCGTCCGATCGAATGATCAGGTGGACGGCGGCGCCGGTACCGATACCTGTGCCGCGGACTCCGGCGACACAATTTCGAATTGTCCCTGAGCGAGAATTTCGAGGGGGTCGAGCAAAAGGAGAGTCAAATGCGCAGTATCCGGGCCCGGATGGGCGTGCTGGCGGCCGTGCTGGCCTTCGCGCAGGTGCCGCTCTACGGCGGGCTCGCCGTGGCCGAGGCGGCGGGCACGGTCGTGGAGAAGTCCCGTGACGTGCTGGTCGTCACGGCCGCGGCCGGCCAGAAGAACGACATCCTGATCCGCCGGCAGGGCCAGTCCTTCGTGATCACCGACACCGGGGACACGGTGACCGCGGTCGCGCCGTGCCGCAACGAGACCGCCGGTTCGGCCACCTGCCCGCTGCCGATCGAGGACATCGCGGTCGACGCCGGTGACGAGAACGACAAGGTGACCCTGCACCCCAGCGTCAACCTCAGGGGCACCCTGGCCGGCGGTGACGGGGAGGACCAGCTGGAAGGCGGACCCGGTAACGACCGGCTGGTCGGCGACGGGCGCCCCGGGACGGCCTTCGCCGGGCCGGGCAACGACACCCTGATCGGCGGCCCCGGTAACGACACACTGGACGGTCTGGACGGCAACGACTCCATCTTCGGCAACGCCGGCAACGACACGCTGATCGGTGGCAACGGCAACGACACCATCGACGGCGGCAACGGCAACGACAGCATCACCGGTGGTTCGGGCAACGACACCGCCACCGGCGCCAGCGGCACGGACAGCGTCCTCGGCAACGACGGCACGGACGACCTCGCCGGCGGAATCGGTGCGGACACGGTCAACGGTGGCTCCGGAGCCGACTCGATCGCCGGCGACGACGGCAACGACACGCTCGAAGGCGTGGACGGGGTGTCCGGCAACGACGTGCTCACCGGCGGGGTCGGGCTCGACGCCTGCACCGCGGACAGCGGCGACTTCCTGAACACCTGCCCGTAGCCCGCGAACGGATCAGCCCGCGAAGGGATCAGGCCGAGGACGGTTTCTCGCCGGACGGCGAACCGCCCTCGGCTTTCGCGGTGTCCCCGGCTTCTGAGTTCTCCGCGGTTTCTGCGGCCTTCTCTGCGCCCTCAGGGTTCTCGGCCTGCTCCGCGGCTTCCGCTTCGGCGGCCCGTTCGGCGAGCGCCTGCTTGGTCATCTCCTCGGTGAGCCCGGACGGGTCCGGCACCTTGCCGCCGCTGACCAGTGCCAGCACCGGCAGGTGCCGGGTGCGCACCGCGGGCAGTTGGATCTGGCTGTCGTCGGTGAGTACCGCCCGCACCTTCGACTTCTTGGTCAGCGCGAGTCCTTTGAGGGCGGCCCACGGGATTTCCCGCGACCCGAACATGGTGCGCACGGCCAGCCCGTCGCGGGAGGCCGTGGTCCTGGTCCGCTGCACGAACAGCAGCAGGCCGAGCGGCACCAGGTACAGCGCCTGCAGTCCGGGGACCCCGCCGAATGCGACCGGGGTCACGCAGATGACCAGGATCATGATGGCGAGCAGTGCCGTGGCGGGAATGCGGAAGACCGCGGTGCCACCTGGTTCCGCCTGGTCTCGCTGCGTTTTTTCGGCCATTCGAGAATGGTGCACCGACGCCGGTGCGGGCCGTCATCCGGGGTTCGCCACGCGCACACCTGTGTCCAGCATGCGGAATGCCCGTCCCGCAGAGTTGACACTCTCGATGGCGACTACTACCTTCTGCCCTATGAAACCGCGGACCGGCCTCGTACTTCCCAAGCGCGTCGACGCTTAGGAGTCCCCGCTGCGTCGATGCGCGACCCTCGTGCGACCTTTCGGTCGGCGAGGGTTTTTTGTTGCCCAGGCAAAAGTTTCGACCCTAACGAGTGACACCAGCAACACCCGGCCCCGCCGGTGACCACCCCCAGCAGCACCGAGACCCACGAGGCAGAACGATGACAAGCGCCACCTCGCGATCGGAAGCGAACGCCGGCGCGACACCCACGGGTGCCACACCACCCGCGGCGTCGCCCAGCCAGCTCGGAGCCCGGCCCAAGCCGGGGCCGCCGGCCGGCACCCCGGTAAGGGTGACCGGTGCCCAGTCCCTCGTGCGCTCCCTCGAGGCCGTCGGCGCGGAGGTCGTGTTCGGCATTCCCGGCGGCACGATCCTGCCCGCCTACGACCCGCTGCTCGACTCGACCAAGGTCCGCCACGTGCTGGTGCGGCACGAACAGGGCGCGGGGCACGCGGCGACCGGATACGCGCAGGCGACCGGAAAGGTCGGCGTGTGCATGGCCACCTCCGGCCCCGGCGCGACGAACCTGGTCACCCCGCTGGCCGACGCGAACATGGACTCCGTCCCGCTGGTTGCGATCACCGGGCAGCAGTCCCGCGCGCTGATCGGCACGGACGCGTTCCAGGAAGCGGACATCTGCGGCATCACGCTGCCGATCACCAAGCACAACTTCCTGGTCACCGATCCGGCGGAGATCCCGCGCACCATCGCCGAGGCGTTCCACCTCGCCGCCACCGGCAGGCCGGGCCCGGTGCTGGTGGACATCCCCAAGGACGTGCTGCAGGAGACCACCTCCTTCGCTTGGCCGCCGGAGCTGCGGCTGCCCGGCTACCGGCCGACCCTGCGCCCGCACGGCAAGCAGGTCCGCGAGGCGGCCAGGCTGATCGCGGCCTCCCGGCGCCCGGTGCTCTACGTCGGCGGCGGGGTGATCAAGGCCGAGGCTTCGCGCGAGCTGATGGAACTGGCCGAGGTCACCGGCATTCCGGTGGTCACCACCCTGATGGCGCGTGGCGCGTTCCCGGACTCGCACCGCCAGCACCTCGGCATGCCGGGCATGCACGGTTCGGTCGCCGCGGTCGCCGCGATGCAGCGTTCGGACCTGCTGATCTCGCTCGGCGCCCGGTTCGACGACCGGGTCACCGGCCAGCTCGACTCGTTCGCGCCGGAGGCCACCGTGGTGCACGCGGACATCGACCCGGCGGAGATCTCCAAGAACCGCAAGGCGGACGTGCCGATCGTCGGGGACTGCGCGGAGATCATCACCGAGCTGATCGCCGCGGTGCGTGCGGAACACTCCGGCGCGCCGGATCTGGCCGCCTGGTGGACCCAGATCGACTCCTGGCGCGGCACCTTCCCGGCCGGTTACGAGTGGCCGGACGACGGCACGCTCTCCCCGCAGTACGTGATCGAGCGGATCGGGCAGCTGGTCGGGCCGGACGCCGTCTACACCGCGGGCGTCGGCCAGCATCAGATGTGGGCCGCGCAGTTCATCAAGTACGAGAACCCGAAGAGCTGGATCAACTCCGGTGGCCTCGGCACCATGGGCTTCGCGGTGCCGGCCGCGATGGGCGCCAAGTTCGGTATGCCGGACAAGCAGGTCTGGGCGATCGACGGCGACGGCTGCTTCCAGATGACCAACCAGGAACTGGCCACCTGCGCGATCGAAGGCGCGCCGATCAAGGTGGCCGTGATCAACAACGGCAACCTCGGCATGGTCCGGCAGTGGCAGAACCTGTTCTACTCGGAGCGCTACTCCCAGACCGATCTCGGCACGCACAAGCACCGCATCCCGGACTTCACCCTGCTCGCCGAGGCGCTCGGCTGCGCCGGCCTCCGCTGCGAGACCAAGGAAGAGGTCGACAAGGTGATCCGGCGGGCGATGGAGATCAACGACCGCCCCGTGGTGATCGATTTCGTGGTCGGCAAGGATGCACAGGTGTGGCCGATGGTCGCGGCGGGCACCGGCAACGACGAGATCATGGCCGCCAGGGGGATCCGCCCGCTCTTCGACGACGACGAGGTGGCGGCGGAGAAGCGCGCAGAGGGAGAACAGTGATGAGCACGCACACGCTGAGCGTTCTGGTGGAGAACAAGCCCGGTGTGCTGGCCAGGGTTTCCGGCCTTTTCTCCCGTCGTGGCTTCAATATCGAGTCACTCGCCGTCGGACCCACGGAGAACCCGGAGGTGTCCAGGATGACGATCGTGGTCGCGGTCGAAGAGCTACCGCTCGAACAGGTGACCAAGCAGCTCAACAAGCTGGTCAACGTCATCAAGATCGTGGAACTCGAGAAGGCCAGCGCGGTGCAGCGGGAGCTGCTGCTGGTCAAGGTCAGGGCGGACGCCACGGTGCGCAGCCAGGTGCTGGAGACCGTGCAGCTCTTCCGCGCCAAGGTGGTCGACGTGTCACCCGAAGCGCTGACCGTGGAGGCCACCGGCACCTCGGACAAGATCGGCGCGCTGCTGCGGATGCTGGAACCCTATGGCATCCGTGAGCTCGTGCAGTCCGGCATGGTCGCGGTCGGGCGCGGTGCGCGCTCGATCACCGCGACCTCACCCCGCTAGTTTTCGTTTGATAAGTCAGGAAAGGAAGTAACACCCCTCATGGCAGCGGAAATCTTCTACGACGATGACGCCGACCTCGGCCTGATCCAGGGCCGCAAGGTCGCCGTGATCGGTTACGGCAGCCAGGGTCATGCGCATGCGCTGAGCCTGCGCGACTCCGGGGCCGATGTCCGCATCGGCCTGCCCGAGGGGTCGAAGTCCCGGGCCAAGGCGGAGGAGGAGGGCCTGCGGGTGCTCACCCCCGCGGAGGCGGCCGCCGAGGCCGACCTGATCTCCATCCAGGCCCCGGACACCGTGCAGCGGACCGTGTACGCCAACGACATCGCGCCGAACCTCAAGCCGGGCGACGCGCTGTTCTTCAGCCACGGGTTCAACATCCGCTACGGCTACATCGACGCCCCGGAGGGCGTGGACGTGGTGCTGGTCGCCCCGAAGGGCCCCGGCCACCTTGTCCGCCGCCAGTTCGTGGACGGCAAGGGCGTGCCGAACCTGGTCGCGGTGGAGAAGGACGCTTCGGGCAACGCGCTCGCGCTGGGCCTTTCCTACTCGAAGGGCATCGGCGGCACCAGGGCCGGCACCATCAAGACCACCTTCACCGAGGAGACCGAGACGGACCTCTTCGGCGAGCAGGCGGTGCTCTGCGGCGGTACCTCGCACCTGATCCAGGCCGGGTTCGAGACCCTGGTCGAGGCGGGCTACCAGCCGGAGATCGCCTACTTCGAGGTGCTGCACGAGCTCAAGCTGATCGTGGACCTGATCTACGAAGGCGGTATCGCCCGCCAGCGCTACTCGTGCAGCGACACCGCGGAGTACGGCGACCTGACCCGCGGCCCGCGCGTCATCACCGACCAGACCAAGGCGGAGATGAAGAAGATCCTGGGCGAGATCCAGGACGGCTCCTTCGCGAAGGAGTGGGTGGCCGAGGACGACAACGGCCGGCCGAACTTCCTCGCGCTGCGACAGAAGGGCAAGGATCACCCGATCGAGGAGGTCGGTGGCAAGCTGCGCGGCCTGATGTCCTGGGTCGACCGCCCCATCACCGAAACCGCCTGACCCCTTTTTCTATGCAGTGAAGGCCACCTTGCCTGCGTTCAATGCAGGCAAGGTGGCCTTCACTGCATCCGGAGTGACGGGGTGGGGTAGCTCGGATGGGGGTCGCTGGGGCGGGGATCGGGCGACTTTCGGAGGGTTCTGCTGAACACGCTCCGTGGATAGCTTTTCTGCTGTGCGTCGCATATCGAGTGCGCGCCGGGGAGAAGCAGGGGTCTCGTGACGATGTTCCGCAAAACACTGGTCTGCCTCAGCCTGGCCGCCGCCGCGGCCGGTTTCACCGTTTCGCCCGCTTCCGCGGCCACACCGCCGGAAGACGTGCAGCCGAACATCGTCGGCGGCGGACCGGCGGCCGAGGGCGCCTACCCGTTCATGGTCAGCCTGCAGGACAAGGAAGGCACCGGGAACGGCCACGACCGCCACTTCTGCGGGGCCAGCCTGATCAGCCCGTGGACGGTGCTGACCGCGGCGCACTGCGTGCGCGGTGCCGACGCGGCCGCCCTGCAGGTGGTCGTCGGCACCACGGTGCTTTCCAGCGGCGCCGGGGAGAAACGGGACATCGCCGAGGTCGCCGTGCACCCGAAGTACGACTTCCCCCAGTACGACGTCGCCGTGCTGCAGCTCAAGGAGCCGGTGCGCGACGTGGACGCCCCGCTGCTGCCCAGCCGCGGCACCGACGCGCTGGAGCGGCCGGGCGCCACCGCCAGGGTGATCGGCTGGGGCAACACCATCGAGCAGTCGCCGGACAACCCCGGCAACGGCAACACCTCCTACCCGGACCGGCTGCAGGAGGTGGACGTGCCGCTGGTGTCCAGGACCGAGTGCGCGGCGGCCAACCCGGACACCACGATCGACGACACGCTGGTCTGCGCCGGCGTCTCGCACAAGGACTCCTGCCAGGGTGACAGCGGCGGCCCGCTGCTGCGCCAGGCCACCCTCGGCGACGGGCGGAAGGTCTGGTTCCAGATCGGCATCGTCAGCGGTGGTGAGGGCTGCGCCGCGACCGGCGCCCCCGGCTACTACAGCCGCATCGGGAACGCGGAGATCAACGACTTCATCCGCGAGCACGCCTGAGCAACGTTCCCCGGGGCAACCGATACCGTGGCGGGCATGAGTGAGCAGCCGGTGGATGACAAGGCGAACATCCGCGACGAACTCGACCTGACCGGTGCCGACTGGCAGCGTGCCGAGCCCGAAGGGGAAACGCTCGAGGACGCCGTGGAGTACGCGTTCGTCCCGCATACCGACGGGGTCACCTACGTCGCGATGCGTCAGTCCTCGAAACCGGACGGGGTCATCCTGATCTTTACCCCCTCGGAATGGGACGCCTTCATCAAAGGCGTCCGCGACGGCGAGTTCGACGGCCCCTGATCCCGGCGTTTCCGCAGGTCAACGGTCGTGAGTGAAAAGTGTTGCCCCGGCAACGTTTTTCACTCACGACCGCAGTAGGCGTTCGGCTTCCGGCTGCCCGCAGTGCTCCGCCCACTCGGCCGGAGTGGCGTCGTAGAGGGCGTCGCGGATCGTCCGGTCCGCACCCGCGGCCAGCAGCACGCCGAGCACGTCCAGCCAGCCGGACTGGGCGGCCAGGTGCAGCGCAGTGGAGCCTTCGCCGTGCTCCGGTCCGCCGAAGGAGCCCCGGCCGTTGACGTCCGCGCCCAGCGCGAGCAGCCGTTCGACCGCGTCGGCCCGGCCGCCGAACGCGGCCCAGGCGAGCGCGGTGCCCTGGTAGACGTCCGCCTCGAGGTCGGCACCCCTGGCGACCAGCAGGTCGAGCGCTTCCAGCCGTCCGTTGCGGGCGGCCCAGGACAGCGCCTCGTTCCGGATCTCGGCCGGGTCGTCGGAAGGCTGCCAGGCTCCGAATCCGCTGTGCGGCCGGTAGAAACCGCGGTGCGCGCCGGCTTCCGGGGCGAGTGTGCCGTCCGGGCCGATCAGCTCGTCGAGCAGGTCACGCCAGCCGAGCCCGGCCGCGACCCGCAGGTTCCGCGGCGCCAGGCCGTGCCCGGCGAGCAGGTCCGCGGTTTCCCGGTGTCCCCAGAACAACGCCATCACCAGCGGGGTGCCGCCGTCGCCCCGCGCCGAGCCGTCCACCCTGGCGCCGGCGTCGAGCAGCAGCTTTGCCAGGTGCGGCAGGCCAACGTAGCCGCTCTGGTGCAAGGGGGTGGAGCCGTGCGCGTTCGCCCGCGACGGGTCGGCGCCGTGCTCCAGCAGCACTCGCACCAGCCGCTCGTCATGGGTCGCGGTGGCCATCCCGAGCAGGTCGTTTCCGTTGGTACCACGGGCTTTCACCAGCTCCGGGAACCGGCCAAGCAGGGCGGCCAGCCCTTCGACGTCCTGCGCCTCGACGGCCTGGTACGCCCGGGCGAAGGGTTCGCCGCTTTCGGCCAGCGAGCCGACGTGCTTCTTCAGCTCTCGCCAGTTTTCGAAGCCGTGCCGCCGGGCGACGACCGCCCTGGCCCCCGGCCTTGTCCGCGGCTGTCGCCATTTCTCGAAGGCGGCCACGGCTTCCGGGGTCTCGTCCTGCGCCGAGACGAGCAGCCCGGCCGCGCGCTCGGCGTAGTACGCCAGGTCCGCGTGATAGGCGTGTTCCAGCTCGGGACCGCACTCCTCGACGCGCCGGACGTAGGCCTGCAGCCGGGGCCAGCTGGGGAAGCCGTGCTCGCGGGCCAGCACGAACTGCGCCTCGGTGAGCTTGAGCGGGTCGCTCGGTTCCGGGTGCCGCGCGGCCACTCTGGACAGTGCGTCCGTGTCGCCGGCCCGGTGCGCCCGCTGCAGGTCCTTGGCCAGTTTGCGCAGCCGCTCCATGCTGGCGGTGGCCGGTAGGGACGAACTCATCTCTTCCGCTTCCTTCCTCGCGCCCGCGGTCCGCTGGCACCGGGCAGGAAAGAAGGTGCGTACACATGCGTTGGTGGTTCAGGGGTGGGCTCGGCCCTCTCCGCGGACGGGACGCGGCCCCTGCCGCGCCCCGCCAGCATAACCCGTTCAGAGCAGGATCGCCGCCAGCCGGCGCCACCGTTCGAGCGGTATGCCCGGTTCGGTGGTGATCACCTGCAGGCAGACCTGGTCGGCACCCGTGTCGAGCTGGGCCCGCACCCGGCCTGCATCATCGCTTCGCGGCCGAAAGCTTCACCGAACCAGCAGCGCCGGGGCCAGCCGGGCCAGCTGATCGGTCGCCGCGGGCAGGTCGTCCGCGACCGGGGAGACCAGCACGTGGTCGGCGCCGGAGTCGAGCAGTTCCCGCACCCGTCGCGCGATGGCCTCCTCGTCGCCCCACGCCACCGCAGCGTCCACCAGCCGGTCGGTGAGTCCGGCCAGATCGTCCCCATAACCGAACTTCCGCCAGGACGCCGCATACGCTGGTACCGCGAGCACGCGTTTCAGAATTTCCCTCGCCACCGCCCTCGCTCGCTCCGGATCGGTTTCCAGCAACACGGGTTGATGCGGGATCAGCAGCTTGTCCTCGCCGAGGATCTCCCTGGCGAACGCGACGTGCTCGGGCGGTGTGGAGAACGGGTGCGCGCCGTCGGCCCGGTCACCGGACAGTTCCAGCATCTTCGGGCCGACCGCGGCCAGCACCCTGGGAAAGGGTTCCGGCGGCGGCAGTTCCGCGGCTGCTTCGTCCATTTCGGACAGATATTCGCGCAGCTGCGTCAGCGGATCGTAGTGGCTGCCGGCCTTCGCGGCCTGGAACGAGTGCCCGATGCCGACGCCGAGCACGAACCGGCCAGGGAAGGCCCTCGCCAGCGTGTAGGCGCCCGCGTGCAGGGTGCGCGCCGGGCGGGACCACACGTTGGCGATTCCGGTGCCCAGCACCAGCCGTTCGGTCGCCTGCAGCAGGAACCCGTGCGCGGCCAGGATCTCCCTGGAGCCGCCGCCCTCGCCGCTCCACACCGAGCCGTAGCCGAGCCGTTCGATGCGCGCGGTTTCCCGCCGCTCCACCACCGGGTCCGGCGAGTGCGCACCGAAGAGCCAGACCCCCACCCGGCCCAGCTCGCGCCTGGTCCGTTCCACCATTTCCGTCCCCATGAACTTCCTCCACGACCCTAAGCTGAGGCTGCCTCCGCTTGCCTGCTCCGACTATACGGAGCCTGCCTCCGATTTGTCACGGGTAGCGTGGGAACGGCCATGGAGACCTCGAAACCGCTGCGTGCGGACGCCCGCCGTAACTACGAGCGACTGCTGGACGAGGCCAAGCGCGCCTTCGGGCAGCACGGCGTGGACGCTTCGCTCGAAGAGATCGCGCGCCGGGCCGGGGTCGGCATCGGCACCCTGTACCGGCACTTCCCGACCCGCAACGCGCTGCTGGAAGTGTTGCTGCGCAACAGGTTTGACACACAGGCCAAAGTGGCCCGCGAACTGCTCTGGCATCCGTCGCCGAGCGCGGCCCTGCAGGAGTGGCTGGCCGAGCTGGCCAGGACGTCCACCACCTATCGGGGGTTGGTGGCCTCGGTAGCGACTGCGCTGAGTGATGAATCCTCGGAGCTGTACGCGTCCTGCCATGCCATGCAGGACGCTGCCGCGCGGCTGCTCGCGCGGGCGCAGGAGGCGGGCGAGATTCGCGCCGAAGTGGCGTCGCTCGATCTGATGCTGCTGGCCAACGGGGTCGCCTGGGCGGTGGAGCACGCGCCGGACGGCCAGGGTTCGATCGGCCGGCTGTCCGCCCTTGTCTTCTCCGGATTACGTACGAGTTAACGGGGGCCCATTCGGGGGAACCGGCCGAGGACTAAACTTCGGCCCGTCCGGGCACAGCGTCGTGGCCGATGAGCGCGTTAACCGTTCCGATTCGTGGGAGCCGCATCGTGACCAAGTCAGGCCAGCCCGTCGTCCTTATCGCGGAAAAGCTCGCACCCTCCGTGCTGAGCGTGTTCGGTGACGAGGTGTCCGTCCAGCATGTGGACGGCACCGATCGGCCGGCCTTGCTGTCCGCGGTCCGCGACGCCGACGCACTGCTCGTCCGCTCCGCGACCAAGGTGGACGCCGAGGTGTTCGCCGCTTCGAGCCGGCTGAAGGTGGTCGCCAGGGCCGGGGTCGGTCTGGACAACGTGGAGGTGCCCGCGGCCACCGAGCGCGGCGTGCTGGTGGTCAACGCCCCCACCTCGAACATCGTCTCCGCCGCCGAGCACGCGGTGGCGCTGCTGCTCGCGGTCGCCCGCCGGGTACCGGCCGCCGACCAGAGCCTGCGCGGCGGTGAGTGGAAGCGCAGCTCCTACTCCGGCGTCGAGCTCAACGGCAAGACCGTCGGCGTGGTCGGGCTCGGCAAGATCGGGCAGCTGTTCGCCCAGCGGCTCGCCGCCTTCGGCACCAAGCTGATCGCCTACGACCCCTACGTCTCCGCGGCGCGCGCCGCGCAGCTCGGCATCGAGCTGGTCTCCCTGGACGAGCTGCTGGAGCGCGCCGACGCGATCTCCATCCACCTGCCGAAGACCCCGGAGACCAAGGGCCTGATCGACGCCGAGGCGCTGAAGAAGACCAAGCCGGGCGTGATCATCGTGAACGCCGCGCGTGGCGGGCTGATCGTGGAGGAGGCGCTGGCCGACTCGATCCGCGAGGGACACGTCGGCGGCGCCGGGGTGGACGTGTTCGTCACCGAGCCGACCACCGCCAGCCCGCTGTTCGAGCTGCCCAACGTGGTGGTAACCCCGCACCTCGGCGCGTCCACTTCGGAGGCGCAGGACCGCGCCGGTACCGACGTGGCCCGTTCGGTGCTGCTCGCGCTGCGCGGTGACTTCGTGCCGGACGCGGTGAACGTGGCCGGCGGTGGCACCGTTGGCGAGGAGGTCCGCCCGTTCCTGCCGCTGGCGCAGAAGCTCGGCACCGTGCTGGCCGCGCTCGGTTCGCAGGCGCCGTCTTCGGTAACCGTGGTGGCCCGCGGTGAGCTCTCCGGCGAGGACATCAGCGTGCTGCCGCTGGCCGCGCTGCGAGGCGTGTTCTCCGGGGTGGTCGAGGACCAGGTGACCTTCGTGAACGCGCCGCGGCTGGCCGAGGAGCTCGGCGTGCAGGTGGAACTGGTCACCGAGCCGGAGAGCCCAAACCACCGCAGCCTGCTCACCGTGCGCGCGGTGCACGCCGACGGCACCACGCTGACCGTGTCCGGTGCGCTCACCGGCAAGGACGAGGTGGAGAAGCTGGTCGAGGTGAACGGCCGCTCCTTCGACCTGCGGGCCGAGGGCACCATGCTGCTACTGGAGTACCCGGACCGGCCCGGCATCATGGGCCGCGTCGGCACCCTGCTCGGCGAGGCCGGGATCAACATCGAGGCGGCCCAGATCAGCCAGACCTCGGACGGCGCGGACGCGGTGATGCTGCTGCGCGTGGACCGTTCGGTGGACTCGCACCTGCTGGAGCCGATCGGTGCCGCCGTCGGCGCGCACACCATCCGCGCCGTCGACTTCTCCTGACCTTTTGGTCCGTGAAGGCCACCTTGCCTACCTTCAAAGTAGGCAAGGTGGCCTTCACGGCGTTGGCGGAGGCAAGGGGCGCGGGGGTTCGGGCAGTTAGCGGTACCGGTGGCTGGTCGGCGTGCTGGAATGGCAGGCTGGCTGACCTGATCGGATGAACGCCGGGGTCACGCGTTACCCGGATGGGTGTCTCGGAGTACGGGAAGATCAGACATAAGGGTGGTGCGACTGCGATGGAATGTCGACGGCCGGTAACCTGCCGTCGCTGGAGTTTTCTTGCGGATGGGGCATCCGGTGTCGGAGGACCCCGGGCGACGGAGGTGTGTGGATGCGGCTCGCTGTGATCCCAGGTGACGGGATCGGGCCCGAGGTGGTCACCGAGGCGCTCAAGGTACTCAACGAGGTGGTACCGGCGGCGGAGATCACCAACTACGACCTTGGGGCCGCGCGGTGGCATTCCACCGGTGAGCTGCTGCCCGAGTCGGTGCTCGGTGAACTCCGGCAGCACGACGCGATCCTGCTCGGCGCGGTGGGCGACCCGACCGTGCCCAGTGGCATTCTCGAGCGCGGCCTGCTGCTCCGGCTGCGGTTCGAACTGGACCACCACGTCAACCTGCGTCCCGCCCGGCTGTACCCCGGCGTCCGCGGTCCGCTGGCGGAGAACAGCGAGATCGACATGATCGTCGTGCGCGAAGGCACCGAAGGCCCGTACGCGGGCAACGGCGGCCTGCTGCGCAAGGACACCGAGCACGAGATCGCCACCGAGGTCAGCGTGAACACGGCCTTCGGTATCCGGCGGGTCGTGGAGGACGCCTTCAACCGCGCCGAGGCGCGGCCGCGCAAGCACCTCACGCTGCTGCACAAGACGAACGTGCTGGAGTACGCGGGCGGCCTGTGGTCCCGGATCGTCGAGGAGGTCTCGCTGGAGCACCCCGACGTGACGGTGGCCTACTCCCATGTGGACGCGGCGACGATCCACCTGGTGACCGACCCGTCGCGGTTCGACGTGATCGTCACGGACAACCTGTTCGGCGACATCATCACCGACCTGGCGGCCGCGGTGACCGGCGGGATCGGGCTCGCGGCCAGCGGGAACCTGGACATCACCCGGCGGAACCCGAGCATGTTCGAGCCGGTGCACGGCAGCGCACCGGACATCGCCGGCCAGGGGCTGGCCGACCCGACCGCGGCGGTGCTGTCGGTCTCGCTGCTGCTCGACCACCTCGGCCAGAAGGAGGCGGCGCGCCGGATCGAGGCGTCGGTGGCCTTCGACCTGGCCACTCGCGACCAGGCGTCGCCGGGTGCCACGCACGCGATCGGCGACCGCCTCGCCGCCCTGGTCTCCTCGAACACCCGCACCGCCTGACCGACTCGGGCATGCAGTGAAGGCCACCTTGCCTGCGTTCAACGCAGGCAAGGTGGCCTTCACTGCGTTCAGAGCCCGTGCACGTTTTCGGTGACGGGGGTGGGCGGGCCGGTGTCGCCCTTCGGGGCGTCCCAGGTCCAGAACTCGACCACGTGGCCGTCCGGGTCGTGCACGTAGGCCGCCTTGGCCGGGGTCTCGCGGTCTTCCCCGAAGATCACCTCGTCGACCTTGCCGCCGCGTTCGGAGATCCCGCGGACCACGTCGTCGTAGTCCTTCTCCTCGACGCGCATCGCGTAGTGCACATGGACTCCGCCGCGGCCCCGCGAGATGCCGATCTGCGGCGTCCACAGCCCGATCCTGGTGTCGCCGGCCAGGATCCACACCCCTTCCCGGCCGCGCCACAGGTCGCCCTGCCAGCGCATCAGCACCGGCAGGTCGAGCACCTCGGTGTAGAACCGCTCGGCCGCGGCCAGGTCCTGGACCTCCAGCACGATCTCGTTCACGCCGGTCACCGGTAATGCCATGTCAAGCTCCCTCCAGAGTTGGCTAACTATATAGGAGACTACCTATATATAGCCGACGGCGCCACGCTCCGATGTCCACGATCCGGGAGATTCAGACCAGAGACTGGAAGCGTGGCGGGGAGTGTGGCACCATGCCGGCATGGCTTCCTTTGCCGCGATCATTATTCGCCAGCGCGCCGGTTAGGTACTCCTTCGAGCACCCGGCGCGCAGACCTCTCGCATTCGCGGGGGGTCTTTTTGTTTGCCCAGGACCCTTTCCGCTGTGCTCCCGAAACCTCCCGAAACGACCAGGAGAGAAACCGTGACCCGGACAGCACCGGCCGGCACCCCGCTCGGCGACGACTTCCACCTGTACGACACGACCCTGCGCGACGGCGCGCAGCGGGAGGGGATCTCGTACTCGGTGGCGGACAAGCTCGCCGTGGCGCGGCTGCTGGACGAACTGGGGGTCGGGTACATCGAGGGCGGCTGGCCGGGCGCGCTGCCGAAGGACACCGAGTTCTTCGCGAAGGCGGCCGCGGGCGAACTGACGCTCAAGCACGCGGCGCTGGTCGCCTTCGGGTCCACCCGCAAGCCGGGCGCCCGTGCCGACGAGGACGCACAGGTGCGGGCGCTGCTCGACGCGCAGACGCCGGTGGTGACCCTGGTGGCCAAGTCGGACCTGCGGCACATCGAGCGGGCGCTGCGGGTGGACGTGGCCGAGGCCTGCGCGATGGTGCGGGACACGGTGGCCTTCCTCGTCGCCGAAGGCCGCCGGGTTTTCCTTGACGCGGAACACTTTTTCGACGGCTACGGCTACCATCCCGACACCTCGCTGCGAGTGCTCGACGCGGCGGCCGAAGGCGGCGCGGACGTACTCGTGCTGTGCGACACCAACGGCGGGCAGCTGCCGCTGGGACTCGCCGAAACGGTGCGCGAGATCAAGGAGCGCACCGGTTTCCGGCTCGGCATCCACTGCCAGGACGACACTTCCTGCGCGGTGGCGAACAGCATCGCGGCGGTGCAGGCCGGCGCGACCCATGTCCAGTGCACTGCGAACGGTTACGGGGAGCGGGCCGGCAACGCCGACCTGTTCGCCGTGACCGGGAACCTGGTGGCCAAGCTCGGCATGGCGGTGCTCCCCACCGGGGGCGCGGCCGAGCTCACCCGGGTCTCCCATGCCCTTGCCGAAATCGCGAACATCGCACCCGACACCCACCAGGCTTACGTCGGGACGTCGGCCTTCGCCCACAAGGCGGGTCTGCACGCGAGCGCGATCAAGGTGGATCCGTTGTTGTACAACCACATCGATCCAGCTTCTGTCGGCAATGACATGCGGGTACTGGTCACCGAAATGGCCGGCAGGGCCAGCCTCGAGCTCAAGGGACGTGAGCTCGGGGTCGACCTTGCCGGCCAGCCCGAAGCGCTGAGCAGCGCGGTGCGCAAGGTCAAGTCCCTGGAGGCGCAGGGCTGGTCCTTCGAGGCCGCGGACGCGTCACTGGAACTGTTGCTGCGCAGGGAGGTGGACGGCCCGCAGAACGAGGTGCTGGACTCCCCGCCGTTCAGCCTGGAGTCCTACCGGGTGGTGCTGGACCACCGCTCGGACGGCGAGATCGTCTCCGAGGCGACGGTTAAGGTGCACGTTGCGGGCAGGCGGGTGATCGCCACCGCGGAGGGCAACGGTCCGGTGCACGCGCTGGACGCCGCACTGCGCGAGGCGCTCAGCCCGCACCTGTCCTGGTTGGACACCGTGGAGCTGGCCGACTACAAGGTGCGCATCCTGCCGGGACATCCCGGTACGGACGCGGTGACCAGGGTGCTGGTGGGCAGCACCGACGGGCAGCGCGAATGGACCACCGTCGGCGTGCACGGCAACATCGTGGAAGCGAGCTGGCTCGCCCTCCGCGATGCCCTCGTGCACAAGAGCCTCCGCGCCGGCTGAACCCGGCTAGCCGGTGAGCAGGGTGAGGCCGTAGGCGGCGAGGATCGGGTTGATCGGCTTGAAGTAGGTGACGCCGCCGGAGGAGCAGTTGCCGGAACCGCCGACCAGCACGCCCTGCGCCTGGCTGCCGCTGATGAACGGCCCGCCGGCGTCGCCGGGTTCGGCGCAGACGTTGGTGCGCGTCAGCCCGCTGATCGTGCCCTCCGGGAAGGTGACGGTCTGGTTCTTCGCCACGATCGTGCCGCAGTGCCAGCCGGTGGTGCGGCCCGCCCGGCACACCGACGCACCGACCGGCGCCTCGGCCGAGCCGGTGATGGTGATCGTGCCGCCGCTGCCGGTCGGCACCTGCGGCACCAGCTGCCAGTCGGTCGTGTTGGTCACCCTGACCACGAGCACCCCGTTGGCTGGCGTCTGCACCGGCCCGATCACCCCGACCAGTACGTGCGCCCCGCTGTAGACCGTCTCGCCCGGCTGCCCGCAGGAGCGGCCGGCGATCAGGTAGCCGGTGCTGCCGCCGGTCGCCGCGAAGGCCGCGGTGCAGCGGAAACCGGAGTCGGTGAACAACGGGCTGCCCCCGCCGAGCGGGGCTTTCGCCGCGGCGTGCGCGGCCGATGGCAGGAGCAGGATGGCGAGCAGGAAACCCGCGACCGACGCGATCGCGGAACGGAACCGATGCGGTGCGATGCGTGCCATGACGGCCTCCATGGGCTCGGGCAGGCTCGGGTTGCCCGTCCACGGTAGGCAGCGATCCGCGGCCGGCCCAGGGCCATCCGTCGGATTCTGGCGCGGTATTCGGCCTGGCACGCCCACGCCGCGGCCCGGCCGTAGACTCCGGGCCATGCGCTTAGCCCGAATTGCTCATCCGGCCGGTGGTGTCGCGTTCGCCTCGGTGGACGGCGAAGGTGACGACGCCCAGGTGCTCGAGATCGCCGAACATCCGTTCGGCCAGCCCAACTTCACCGGCCGCCGCTGGCCGCTGGCCGACGTCCGGCTGCTGGCCCCGATCCTGCCGACCAAGGTGATCGCGGTCGGCCGGAACTACGCCGCGCACGCCGCGGAGTTCGGCAACGAGGTGCCCTCCGCGCCGATGATCTTCCTGAAGCCCTCCACGAGCGTGATCGGCCCGAACGCGGCGATCAAGCTGCCGCCCAGTTCGTCCAGAGTGGACTTCGAGGGCGAGCTCGCGGTGGTGATCGGGCAGCCGGTGAAGAACGTGCCCGCCGCGCGTGCGGCGAGCGCGGTGCTCGGTTACACGATCGCCAACGACGTGAGCGCCAGGGACCAGCAGAAGTCCGACGGGCAGTGGGGCAGGGCCAAGGGTTACGACACCTTCTGCCCGCTCGGCCCGTGGATCGAGACCACGCTCGACCCCGCCGATCTGGCGTTGCGCACCGAGGTGGACGGCGAGACCAAACAGGACAGCCGTACTTCCTCGCTGGTGCACAAGATCCCGGAGCTCATCGAGTTCGTCTCCGGCGTGATGACCCTGCTGCCCGGTGACGTGATCCTCACCGGCACCCCGGAGGGCGTCGGCCCGATCACCGATGGGCAGCAGGTGTCGATCACCATCGAGGGCATCGGCACGCTCGCTAATCCCGTACAGGCGCAGTAGCGGGTTCGGGCGCGCGCCGGGCGAACTCCGGCGCGTGCTCCGGCCGGACGCCGACGCCGAGCAGGTAGGCGGGCACGATCGACAGCTTCGGGAATCGGCCCAGCACGACTTGCATCGCCTTCGGCGGGCCGTTGCGCTTGCCCTCCATCACCGGTCGCATCACCGCGCGGTGCAGCAGCCGTTGCAGGGTCTGCACGGCCACCGTGGGCAGCCACCGCCTGGCGCGCACCTTGGCCAGGTCCCGCCCGCTCGGCCTGCCCCGGCGCAGCGGCGCCGCGAGCAGGTGCGCGGTGGCCACCGCGTCCTGCACCGCGAGGTTGATGCCCACCCCGCCGATCGGCGACATCGCGTGTGCGGCGTCGCCGATGCACAGCAGCCCTTCGGCGTGCCAGCGGTGCAGCCGGTTCAACCGGACTTCGAGGTGCTTGACGTCGTCCATCGACTTCAGCTCGTCCAGCCGGTCGCCGTACTCCGGGCAGATCTGCGCCACGTTTTCCCGGAACGCCTCGACGCCCTGTGCCCGCAGGTCTTCGCCTTTCGGGGCCAGATAGGCGATCTGGAAGTAGTCTGTCCGGGGCAGCGCGATGGCGAACCGGCGGTCGCGCATCCGCGGCACCAGCTGGTCGCCCCGTTCGCCTTCGCGGCGTGGCAGCCGGAACCACCAGGTGTCGAACGGGGTGTCGAACTCCTTCGGCGTCAGCGCGCCTTCGCGCCTGGCCAGCGACCAGCGCCCGTCGGCGGCGACCACGAGGTCGGCGCGCAGCTCTCCTTCGCCGTCGGCCGAGCGGTAGCGCACCCCGGCGAACCGGCGGTGTTCGCGGATCAGGCCGGTCACTTCGGTGTTCATCCGCAGGGTGAAGCCGGGCTCCTTGCGGCCGGCTTCGGCGAGCAGGTCGAGGAAGTCCCACTGCGGGACCATCGCGACGTAGGGGTGCGGCACCTTCAGCCGGTCCAGCTCGGCGATGTTCAGCATGGTGTCCCGGTCGATCGGGAAGCCGATCCGGCTGATCTCGCTGTGCGGCACCGCGGCGAACTTCTCGCCGAGGCCCAGTTCGTCGAGCAGGGTCAGGGTCGACGGATGCACGGTGTCGCCCCGGAAGTCGCGCAGGAAGTCGCCGTGCTTCTCCAGCACGGTCACCCGCACGCCGCCCCTGGCGAGCAGGAGCCCCAGCACCATTCCGGCCGGCCCGCCGCCGATGACCACGCAGGTCGTGCGCTCGGTCATGCTCACCACTCCTTATTCAGCACTTGTTGAATAAACTCAGAGTGCACCCCCACCGCGACTGCGTCAAGTCCGGGGCGTGCGGATACGCTGATCGGGCTATGACTGAGATCTCTGAGCCCGCCGTGCGCGCCCGCTTCTGCCCGTCACCGACCGGAACCCCGCACGTCGGGCTGATCCGGACCGCCCTTTTCAACTGGGCCTTCGCCCGCCATCACGGCGGCAGCCTGGTGTTCCGGATCGAGGACACCGACGCGGCACGCGACTCCGAAGAGTCCTACGAGGCGCTGCTCGACGCGCTGCGCTGGCTCGGCCTCGACTGGGACGAGGGACCGGAGGTCGGCGGCGACCACGGGCCGTACCGCCAGAGCGAGCGTCGCGAGATCTACGCCGACGTCGCCGCCCGCTTGCTTGCCGCCGGCGAACTCTACGAAGCGTTCTCGACCAACGAAGAGGTCGAGGCGCGGCGCAAAGCCGCCGGGCAGGACACCAAGCTCGGCTACGACAACTTCGACCGCGACCTCACCGAGGAGCAGCGCGCCGCCTTCCGCGCCGAAGGCCGCAGCCCGGTGCTGCGGCTGCGGATGCCGGACGAGGACCTCGGCTGGACGGACCTGGTCCGCGGGCCGATCAGCTTCCCGGCCGGCACCATCCCGGACCCGGTGCTGGTGCGGGCCAACGCCGAGCCGCTCTACACGCTGACCAACCCGGTGGACGACGCGCTGATGCAGATCACGCACGTGCTGCGCGGCGAGGACCTGCTGCCGTCCACCCCCCGGCAGATCGCGCTGTACCAGGCGCTGCGCCGGATCGGGGTGGCCGAGTTCGTCCCGGAGTTCGGCCACCTGCCCTACGTGCTGGGTGATGGCAACAAGAAACTGTCCAAACGGGACCCTTCTTCGAACCTTTTCAACTACCGCGACCGCGGGTTCATCCCCGAGGGCCTGCTGAACTACCTGGCCCTGCTCGGCTGGTCGATCGCCGACGACCGCGACGTGTTCAGCGTGGCCGAGCTGGTCGAGGCCTTCGAGATCGGCAAGGTCAGCGCGAACCCGGCCCGGTTCGACGTGAAGAAGGCCGAGGCGATCAACGGCACCCACCTGCGGGCGCTGGACTCCGAGGACTTCGTGACCAGGGTCGTGCCGTACCTTGCCGCGGCCGGAGTGCTGCCCGAGAAGCCGTCCGAGGAGCAACTGGCCGCGCTGAGCGTGATCGCGCCACTCGTGCAGGAACGGGTGACCGTGCTCGGCGACGCGGCGGGCATGCTCCGCTTCCTGTTCGTGGACGAGGAAACCTTCGCGCCGGAAGAGGATTCGGCGACCAAGGCACTCGGCCCTGACTCGGAACCGGTGTTACGCGCTGCGATCGAGTCGCTGGCGGCGCTGCCGTCCTGGGAGACCGCGCGGATCGAGCAGGCGCTCAAGGAAGCCCTTGTGGACGGACTCGGGTTGAAGCCGCGCAAGGCTTTCGCGCCGGTCCGGGTGGCGGTAACCGGCCGTACCGTATCGCCTCCGCTGTACGAATCCATGGAGCTGCTCGGCCGCGACCGGTCCCTCGGCCGGCTCCGTCGCGCGCTGCCTGCCAACTGAGGGTAGAGCGAAAGAATCCAAACAGAGCAGCCGTAATCACCTCGACGGTCGAATCGGTACGGCCATAAGTGACCTAGCCTCGCTGAGTGGAACCCGCGCAGGCCTGGCCGGCCGCAACCCAGACCTCGATCACCACCAGCGATCCGTGGGCTCCGCCCAGCCTCCGCCTGGTCTGCCTGGACATCGACGACACGCTGATCGACTTCTCCGCCGCGGGAAGGCGCGCCCTGTGCGCGCTGATCGGCCGGGCCGACATGTGGCCGCTCTGGGAATACGTCACGGACAGTCATGTGGCGATGGTGGTGGCCGGGCAGCTCGAGTACCGGCTGATGCACCACCGGCGCACCCAGTGCTTCCTGGCCGAGCTCGGCGTGCTGATGGACGCCGAGGAGGTGGCCACCTTCGAGGTGCGCCGCAAGGACCTGCTGCGGCGCGGCTGGCGGCTCTTCGACGACGTGCTGCCCTGCCTCGACTGGCTGGTCGCGGCCGGCGTCCAGCTCGCCGCCGTGACCAACGCGTCGGGCGCGCACCAGCGCGCGAAACTGGCCGACCTCGGCCTGGCCCGGTTCTTCGACCACGTGGCCATCGCCGGCGAGATCGGCGTCGCCAAACCCGATCCGGTGATGTTCCACTCGGTCTGCCTAACCCTCGGCTGCGACCCGGTCGAGGCGGTGCACGTCGGCGACAAGCTCGACACCGACGCGGTGGGCGCCCGTGACGCCGGTCTCGGCGCCGTCTGGCTGGACCGCTCGGCGGCCGACACCAATCCGGACATGCCGTCCGGGGTGCACGTGGTGAACGGGCTGGACGAATTGCCGGAACTGCTGGTCAGTGAGTTCGCCAGGATCGGCGTACCGGCCCAGCGGTGAACAGGTGGGGGCCGCTGCCGACCCTCCGGCGGCGTGGTCTAGTATTTCTTTCCGGCGGTGCTGAGCTGGTCTTCTGTCCGGAACGGTCCTCGCCATTGGGGTATGGTGTAATCGGCAGCACGACTGATTCTGGTTCAGTTAGTCTAGGTTCGAGTCCTGGTACCCCAGCTGCGAAGAGAAAACCGGTACTGCTAAGGTTTCTCTCGCAAACAGAAAAGAAGTCCTGAGCCCCCGTCGTCTAGCGGCCTAGGACGCCGGCCTCTCACGCCGGTAGCGTGGGTTCGAATCCCATCGGGGGTACGCGAGCGCAGCGAGCGCCCCATGTCTGCAGAAAGCGCAGACATGGGGCGCTCGCGTTTGTGTCTTCTGGGGGCCGAGCCCCCAGACCCCCAGGCGGGGGCAAGCCCCCTGCACCCCCCGCGGCATCGCCGGTTGGTCACCCGGCAGCCGCGTCTCCCCTTCCCCCGCGAGTCCCACGTTCGGGCACCGCGAGTTCCGCGTTCGGGGTCTGCGAGTTCCGCGTTGGGCGCCGCGAGTTCTGCGTTTGGGGCGCGGGGCCCGGGGTGGGACCCGCGGACTGGGTCAGAGGCGTTCTTGTAGGGCGTCGGCGGCGGCGAGGAGGTCGGCGGCCCAGCGGGCGCCTGGCTTGCGGCCGATCCGGTCGATCGGACCGGAGACCGACACGGCCGCCACCACCGTCCCCGAAGAGTCGCGCACCGGCGCGGAGACGCTCGCGACACCCGGCTCCCGCTCCGCGACACTCTGCGCCCAGCCACGCCGCCGGACCTCGAGCAGGGTCCGCTCGCCGTAGACCGCGTCGGTGAGGATCGTGCGCTGGGTATGCGGATCCGACCACGCGGCCAGCACCTTCGCCCCCGAACCCGCGGTCATCGGCAGCCGCGAACCGATCGGCACCGTGTCCCGCAAGCCGCTCGGCGGCTCCGCGGTCGAGACGCACACCCGCTGCACCCCGTCCCGCCGGTACAACTGCACGCTCTCCCCTGTGATGTCCCGCAGCTTCGGCAGCACCGCGCCGGCCGCGTCGAGCAACGGATCCGTCGAGCCACCGGCCAGCTCGGCCAGCGCGGTGCCAGGCCGCCAGCGGCCGTCCGGCCCCCGGCGCAGCAGCCGATGCACCTCCAGGCCGACCGCGAGGCGGTGCGCGGTCGCCCGGGGCAGCCCGGTGCGGTTGCACAACTCCGCCAGGCCACACGGATCCTCGGCCACCGCCTGCAGCACGGCCACCGCCTTGTCCAGAACTCCGATACCGCTATGCTGTCCCACGACGCGATACTAACTTCCCGCACTTTGGGAAGTCCAGATTCTGGGAAAATCGAACTCCCGCCCTTCGCGGCCCGGCTTGCCCGCCGCCTCGGCCGAGTTCCTTTGCTCCCAACCAACCTCTTGGAAGGAGCCCTGATGACCACCACCACGAACAGCCAGGGCGGCGGTGCGGCCTCGCCGGCGGCGACGGCGAAGACGGCGAAGACGCTGGCGGAGAAGGTGTGGGAGTCGCACACGGTGCGGCGCGGCGAAGGCGACGAGCCCGATGTGCTCTACATCGACCTGCACCTCGTGCACGAAGTGACCAGCCCGCAGGCCTTCGACGGGTTGCGCCTGGCCGGGCGTCCGGTGCGGCGGCCGGACCTCACCATCGCCACCGAGGACCACAACGTGCCGACGATCGACATCGAGCTGCCGATCGCCGATCCGGTGTCCAGGACCCAGGTGGACACGCTTCGCCGGAACTGCAAGGAGTTCGGCGTCCGGCTGCACCCGATGGGCGATGCCGAACAGGGAATCGTGCACGTGATCGGACCGCAGCTCGGCCTTACCCAGCCCGGGATGACGGTGGTTTGCGGTGACAGCCACACTTCTACGCACGGGGCCTTCGGCGCGATGGCGTTCGGCATCGGCACCTCTGAGGTAGAGCACGTTCTGGCAACCCAGACTTTGCCGCTACGTCCATTCAAGACCATGGCGATCAACGTGGACGGGGAACTGCGTCCCGGCGTCACCGCGAAGGACGTGATCCTGGCCGTCATCGCGAAGATCGGCACCGGCGGCGGACAGGGTTACGTGCTCGAGTACCGCGGCAGCGCGATCGAGGCCCTGTCCATGGAAGCCAGGATGACGGTCTGCAACATGTCCATCGAAGCGGGCGCCAGGGCCGGCATGGTCGCACCGGACGAGGTCACCTTCGAGTACCTCAAGGGCCGCCCGCACGCGCCGAAGGGCGAGGACTGGGACGCCGCGGTTGCCGCGTGGCGCGAGCTCCGCACGGACGACGACGCCACCTTCGACGCCGAGGTGCACCTGGACGCGAACGAGCTGACCCCGTTCGTCACCTGGGGAACAAACCCAGGTCAGGGGCTTCCGCTCGGCGATCGGGTGCCCGATCCCGAGCTGATCGCGGACGAGAACGAGCGGTTCGCGGCGGAGAAGGCGTTGTCCTATATGGACCTGACCCCCGGCACCCCGCTGCGGGAGATCGCGGTGGACACCGTCTTCCTCGGCTCCTGCACGAATGGCCGAATCGAGGACCTGCGGGCCGCCGCGGACGTGCTGCGCGGGCACCGGGTGGCCGACAGCGTGCGGATGCTCGTGGTGCCCGGCTCGATGCGGGTCCGCCAGGCCGCCGAAGCCGAGGGGCTGAACAAGATCTTCACCGACGCCGGCGCCGAGTGGCGGCAGGCCGGCTGCTCGATGTGCCTGGGCATGAACCCGGATCAGCTCGCCCCCGGCGAGCGGAGCGCGTCGACCTCCAACCGCAACTTCGAGGGCAGGCAGGGCAAGGGCGGCCGGACCCACCTGGTCTCGCCGCTGGTGGCCGCCGCGACGGCCGTCCGGGGCACCCTTTCCTCGCCCGAAGACCTGCTCGCCGGGGCCGGTCGCTGACCGCCGTACCCCTGCTGAGCACCGAAAACTCGCCTGAGAAGAGGAGTCGCCACCATGGAACCCTTCAAGACCCACACCGGTGTCGGCGTGCCACTGCGCCGGTCCAACGTGGACACTGACCAGATCATCCCGGCCGTCTACCTCAAGCGGGTCAGCCGGACCGGTTTCGAGGACGGGCTGTTCGCCGCCTGGCGCGGTGACGAGCAGTTCGTGCTCAACCAGGAGCCGTTCCGCCAAGGCAGCGTGCTGGTGGCCGGCCCGGACTTCGGCACCGGGTCCTCCCGCGAGCACGCCGTCTGGGCGCTGATGAACTACGGCTTCCGGGTGGTCATCTCCGCCAGGTTCGCGGACATCTTCCGCGGCAACTCCGGCAAGCAGGGCCTGCTGGCCGCCGAGTGCGAGCAGTCGGACGTCGAACAGCTCTGGAAGCTGCTCGAGAACGAGCCCGGCACGGAGGTCTCGGTGGACCTCGAGTCGAAGACGGTACGAGCCAAGGACTTCGTCGCGCCCTTCCGGATCGACGACTACACCCGCTGGCGGCTGCTCGAGGGGCTCGATGACATCGCTCTCACCTTGCGACACGCCGCGGACATCGACTCGTTCGAGGCCGAGCGGCCCCGGTGGAAGCCGGTGACCATCCCCCAGCCCGCCTCCTAGGGGATGGATTCCCTGCTCAGCAAGGGAATCCACCCCTGGTCACAGGCCCTCGAAACCACGCCAGACGCACCCCGGAACGGCCCCGAGGGGGTCCCTCAAGAGGCGGAACCGCCCTCAAGTCAAGGAAAATTTCCGCGTTGCGTTTGGAATTTGTGCTGCATTGGTAATACCGTGTGCGCAAGTCGGCCGATGTGGGCCGTGTACAAGTAGTTCTTCTTGGAGGACTGGAATGGCCAACAAGGCCCAGCTGATCGAGGCGCTCTCCGAGCGTTTGGGCGACAAGAAGGTTGCGTCCGAGGCTGTCGACGGACTCGTCGACATCATCATCCGTACGGTCAACAAGGGCGAGAAGGTGAACATCACCGGCTTCGGTGTGTTCGAGAAGCGCGCCCGCGCTGCCCGTACCGCGCGCAACCCGCGTACCGGCGAGACCGTGCGCGTGAAGAAGACGAACGTGCCCGCCTTCCGCGCGGGCACCACCTTCAAGGACGTGGTGAGCGGCTCGAAGAAGCTGCCCAAGGCCACCGCCGTGAAGCGTGCGACCGCGACGTCCAGGAGCACCGGCACCACCGCTGCCCGGAGCACCACGACCCGCGCCGCCGCGACGAGGGCGACCGCCAGCCGCCCGACGGCGACCCGCAGCACCACGTCCCGGACCCGGGCCACCACCGCGACTCGCAGCACCGCGGCGAGCCGTACGGCGGCCAAGGCGGCGCCGAAGACCGCGGCCAAGACCACCGCCGCCAAGGCGACCGCGGCCAAGAAGCCCGCCACCAAGGCGGCGCCGAAGACCGCGGCCAAGGCGACCAAGGCCACCGCGACCAAGGCGACGGCAGCCAAGAAGACGACCGCCGCCGCAAAGAAGAAGAAGTAGCCTCTCTCTGAGCCACTTCTCGGCAGGGCCCCGCGCACCGTGGGGCCCTGCCGCTCTTTGTTCGGGGCCTTCCTTTATGGAGACACCCGCGGGGACGGCCGAACGGGCTCCTCAGCGGCCCTTTCCGGTGAGCGGTCCCGTTACTCCGACTGGGGAGTTCTGGGGCGCCTTACCGGCATTCAGCACCGCGGAGGACGCCTTGACGAATGTTCAACGCAGGCAAGGCGTCCTTCGCGCGGGCGACCGGGGTCAGCGGCGGGAGGGTTCCGGAGCCGGTAGCGCGCTGGGGAAGTAGGCCGCGTCGGCGAGCCGCGGCCCCTGCCCGTCCGCGGGCGGCAGGAAGGACAGCAGCCACAGCGAGCCCTTCTTGCTGGACACCGCCGGGGACTTGGTGCCGGGCAGCACCACCCCGTCCCGGTCCGCCAGCGTGCTCACCACGTCCGGGATCACCGCGCCCTGGCTGCAGATCACCGGGGTGCCGCCCCCGGCCACGATCGCCAGCAGCCGCGCGAGTCCCAGCACCGGGTCCTGCCAGTAGCCCTCTTCGGAGAACAGCCGCTCGTGCCGGACCTCGCCGCCGATGTCCTCGGCGACGCCCTGGACGGTCTGCACGCATCGCAGCCGTGGCGCGGAGAACACCCGGTCCGGCCCGAACAGCGCGGCCATCCGCCGTACCGCGCCGGCCTGCCGGAAGCCGGCTGCGGCCAGCGGGCGGAGATCGTCGTCGCCGTTCCACTCGTCCCGCTTGCCCGCCTTGGCGTGCCGGACGAGCAGCAGGGTGCTCAGCTCCGGCGGGCAAGCGCAGAAGGTGCGCAGCACCCGCACGTCGGTTTCGCGGCTGAGCAACGACTCGGCCCGTTCCGGGGCCAGCCAGCGCAGTTCGTCCACCTCGTCGTTCGGCTCGAACTCCCCGGCTCCGGCCCGCGCGGCGAAGTAGTCGACGGTCTTGGGCACGGTGCCGCCGTCGCGGCCGGGCACCGGATAGCCGATCCGACCGAGGTGTCGGCCGAGCACCGCGGGGAACCCGGTCTCCTCGGCCACCTCGCGAACCGCCGCTGCGGCGAGGGTCTCCCCGTTGTCCAGCTTTCCCTTCGGCAGTGACCAGTCGTCGTACCGGGGGCGGTGCACGACGGCGATCTCCAGCCGTCCCTCCCCGTCGCGGCGCCAGAGCACCGCACCGGCCGCACGTACTCCGGCCAGGCTCATCCGGCGGCGCCGTGCTTCTTGAGCAACTCCGCCTGGTGGTCTCGCACCTCCGAGTCGGAGGTCGGGGACGGCGCCCACTCGCCGGTCGAGGTGAGCACCCAGCAGCGGGTCGCCGGGTGCAGCGCGGAGTTCATCATGTCGTCCAGCTGCCTGGTCAGCTTGGGGTCCTTGACCTTCACCAGCGCTTCGATCCGGCGGTCCAGGTTGCGGTGCATCATGTCCGCGCTGCCGATCCAGTAGCTGTCCGAGGACTTGAAGTGGAACACCCTGGAGTGCTCCAGGAACCGGCCGAGGATCGAGCGCACCGAGATGTTGTCGCTCAGCCCGGCGACCCCCGGCTTCAGCGAGCAGATCCCGCGGACCACGATGTCGACCGGAACCCCGGCCTGCGAAGCGTGGTACAGCGCGTCGATGATCTGCTCGTCCACGAGCGAGTTGCACTTGAGCCGGATCCCGGACTCCCGGCCGGCGCTCGCCTGCTCGATCTCCTCGGCCACATAGCGCAGGATGCCGCGCCGGATGCCGTTCGGCGCGGTCAGGATGTTGCGGTAGGAGTCCTGGCGGGAGTACCCGGTGAGCACGTTGAACAGGTCGGTCAGGTCCGCGCCGATGGTCGGGTCGGCGGTGAGCAGGCCGAGGTCTTCGTACAGCCGCGCGGTCTTCGGGTTGTAGTTGCCGGTGCCGATGTGGCAGTAGCGGCGGATGGTGCTGCCCTCCTGGCGCACCACCATGCAGACCTTGCAGTGCGTCTTCAGCCCGACCAGCCCGTAGACCACGTGCACCCCGGCCCGCTCCAGCGTTCTGGCCCAGGTGATGTTGGCCTGCTCGTCGAACCGCGCCTTGATCTCCACCAGCGCCACCACCTGCTTGCCGGCCTCGGCCGCGTCGATCAGCGCGTCCACGATCGGCGAGTCACCCGAGGTGCGGTACAGGGTCTGCTTGATGGCAAGCACCTTGTCGTCCGCGGCGGCCTGCTCGATGAACCGCTGCATGCTGGTGGAGAACGAGTCGTACGGATGGTGCACCAGCACGTCGCCCTCCCGCAGGGTGGCGAACACGCTCTTCGGCGTCTCACGTTCGCCGAACGCCGGATGGGTGGCCGGCACGAAAGGGCGGTCCTTGAGCTCCTTGCGGTCCACGCCGGAAAGCTGGTGCAGGCAGGTGAGGTCGAGCAGCCCCGGCACCTCGACCACGTCGTGCGGGTCCACCTCCAGCTCGCGCAGCAGCAGCTCGAGCATGTGCTCGCTCATGTCCTGCGCGACCTCCAGCCGCACCGGCGGGCCGAACCGCCGTTGCGCCAGTTCGCGTTCCAGCGCCTGGAGCAGATCCTCGTCCCGGTCCTCCTCGACCTCGAAGTCGGCGTTGCGGGTCACCCGGAAGGCGTGCTGCTCGGTCACCTCCATCCCGGTGAACAACTCACCGAGGTGCGCCGCGATCAGTTCCTCCAGCGGCAGGAAGGTCGCCTCGCGCTCCTCCCGGCGCTGCTCGATCCGGATCAGCCGTGGCACGTTGTTCGGCACCTTGACCCTGGCGAAGCGCTCGGTGCCGCCCTCCGGGTCGCGCACGGTCACCGCGAGGTTGAGGGAGAGCCCCGAGATGTAGGGGAACGGGTGCGCCGGGTCCACCGCGAGCGGGGTGAGCACCGGGAAGATGTGGTCGCTGAAGTAGTTGGACATCCGCAGCTGCTCGGGACCGTCCATATCGGACCAGTTGACGATCCGGATGCCCTCCTCGGCCAGCGCCGGGCGCAGGCCGAGCTCGAAGGCCGCGGTGTGCCGCTCGACCAGGTCCTGGTTGCGCTTGGCGATGTAGGCGAGTTGCTCGCGCGGGGTGAGCCCGTCCGCGCTGCGCACCGGCAGGCCGGTCTCGTCCCGCCGCTTCAGCCCGGCCACCCTGACCATGTAGAACTCGTCCAAATTGGACGCGAAGATGGCAAGGAACTTGGCGCGCTCGAGCAGCGGCTGGGAGGTGTCCTCGGCCAGCGCGAGCACTCTGGCGTTGAAGTCCTGCCAGGAGAGCTCCCGGTTGAAGTACCGGTCGTCGGGCAGTGACTCGGCCAGCGCGGGCACCACCGCGGTCACCGCGGGCGGGGCCGACGGGATCGCGTGGACCTCCGCCGCGCGGGCCTCACTCCGCGGGCTGGACTCGGAGGGTGCCGGGGTACTGCTCTGCTCGTTGCTCACCCCTGCATTGTTCCCCACGTTGCGCTGTTGTGCGCAGATCGTGTCCGGCCGCGTGGTGAACAACTCGTCGCGGCTAGGCGAGCAGGCAGAGCGACCCCAGCAGGGCCGCGGTGTGCTCGCCGAGGCCGAGCGCGCGGGCGTGCGCGAGATCGGCCGGAGTGTCCACATCTCCGCGCAGCGAGGGCGCGGCGACGGACAGCGCGGTGGCCCCGGAACCGAGGTGCGCCGCGGCCGAGCCGGTGCCGAACCGCGGCTCCAGCGCGGACCCCGGCGCGGACAGCAGCAGGGTGGTGCCGGTGCCTTGGCGGTCCGCGGTGAACGCCCGACGGCCGTCCGCCTCGGCCAGCGCGGCGGCGAGCTCGGCCGCGCGCAGTGCCGGCAGGTCGGCCTGGAGCGCGCCGACTACGCCGTCCGGGTCGTCCGCGCGCAGCAGCCGCTCGCCGTACCGCAACGCCGCGTTCAGGCCACCGGCCCCCGGTTCCCTGGCGATCTCCACGCCGAGCGTGCGCAGCCCGTCCAGCGCTCCCGGGTCGGCGGCCACCACCAGTACCCGGCGTATCCCGGTCGCGGCGGTGGCCGCGGCCAGGGTGTCCGACGCCAGCGCCAGCACGAGCGCGGCGTGCGTTTCGTCGTCAGCAGGGCGGCCCACCGACCCCACCGCGCCCCGGAGCCGTGATTTGCCGGCTTTCGGGGGTTTCATCGGGACCACCAGGTCCACATCACGAGCCACGGCTCCATCTTTCATGATTTCGCGCCGCCGGGTGGCGGATGCGGGGTCAGGAGCAGCTCGCGAGTGGTGGAAGGCACCCTTCCTTTGCCTCCGGTAACCCAGCGGGGCAGGATCACTGCATCGCCAGGGGGAGTGGCGAGTGCCGTTACTACCTGAGGAGGAGTCTTGGCCGGGCGCGAGAAGGGCGGTTTCTGGGTTGGGGCCGCCGCCGCACTGTTCTATCCGGCGACCGCACTCGGCCGCCGTGTGTACCGCGGGGCCGAGCGGATACCGCGGGAGGGCGCCGCGCTGCTGGTGCTCAACCACGTGTCGCATATGGACCCGGCGGTGGACGCGGTGTTCGTGCACCGGCAGAAGCGGGTGCCCCGCTTCCTGGCCAAGGAGGCGGTGGCGAAGGCGCCGATCTTCGGGAAGATCTTCCTCGGCTCCGGCGGGATCCCGGTGTACCGCGGCTCGTCCAGCGCGGGGGACAGCCTGCGGGCCGCGCACCAGGCGCTGCAGGACGGCAAGATCGTGGTGATCTACCCCGAGGGCACCATCACCAAGGACCCGGACGGCTGGCCGAAGCGCTCCTATACCGGCGCGGCAAGGCTGGCGCTGGAGAACGACGTGCCGGTGATCCCGATCGCCAGGTGGGGCACCAACTACATCTTCAACGGCTACACCAAGAAGCTCCGGCCGTTCCCGCGGCGGACCGTGACGCACCTGGTCGGCGAGCCGATCGAGCTCGGCGAGTACCGGAAGCGGCCCTCCCGCAGCGCGTCCGTGCTGCGCGAGGTCACCGAGCTGATGATGGACGAGGTCACCGAGCTGCTCGCGGACATCCGCCAGGAGACGCCGCCGGTGAAGAAGGACGCCGAGCCGGTGGACGGCGACTGATGGCGGGCACCGCCGTCCCGGTCGCCACGCCGCAGCGCATCACCGTGCTCGGCGCCGGTTCCTGGGGCACCACCTACGCCAAGGTGCTCGCCGACGCCGGTCGCGACGTCACCATCTGGGCCCGCCGGCCCGAGGTGGCCGCGGAGATCCGGGACCGGCGGACGAACGAGGGCTACCTGCCGGGGGTGGGACTGCCGGAGCGGCTGACCGCGACCACCGATCCGGCCGAGGCGCTGGCGTCCGCGGAGGCCGTGGTGCTGGCGGTGCCCAGCCAGAGCCTGCGCGCGAACCTGACCGAATGGCGCGGGCTGCTGCCCGCCGGGGCGACGCTGGTCAGCCTGGCCAAGGGGGTCGAACTCGGCACGCTCAAGCGGATGAGCGAGGTGATCAGCGAGATCGCCGGGGTGCCGGACGGTCAGGTGGTGGTGGTCTCCGGGCCGAACCTGGCCAGGGAGATCGCGCAGGCCCAGCCGTCTGCCGCGGTGGTCGCCTGCGTGGACCACGAGCGCGCGGTGGCCGTGCAGCGGGCCAGCTTCAACCGGTACTTCCGGCCGTACACCAACACCGACGTGGTCGGCTGCGAACTGGGCGGCGCCTGCAAGAACGTGATCGCGCTGAGCTGCGGGATGGCCGCCGGCCTCGGCCTCGGCACCAACACGATGGCCACCCTGATCACCAGGGGACTGGCCGAAATGGCCAGGCTCGGCGCCAAGCTGGGCGCCGACCCGCTCACCTTCGCCGGCCTGGCCGGGGTCGGCGACCTGGTGGCGACCTGCTCGTCACCGCTGTCCAGGAACCGGACCTTCGGCGAGCGCCTCGGCCGCGGGGAGACCCTCGAGCAGGCGCAGCGGGCGGCCGGCGGCCAGGTGGCCGAGGGCGTGATGTCCTGCTCCTCGATCAGGGAGCTGGCCGGGGCCAAGGGTGTCGACATGCCGATCACGGACGCGATGCACCGGGTCTGCCACGAGGGCGTGGATCCGCGCGCGGCGGGCGCCGAACTGCTCGGCCGCGAGCAGAAGCACGAGTGGTCCTGAGGCGTGCGGTCCTGAGGCGTTGACGACATTTCGGTGTCCATCGGGTGAGATGGATTGACCGGTCGGGGTCCGGCTGGTGAGGTGTGTGGCGTGCAGACGCGTGGCATGAACGCACGGCGGGGTCATATCGACCTGCGCCGCGTTGCCAGCGCGCTGTGTCCTTGCCGGTGATCTGCCCCAACCCGGCCCGCACCTTCTTTTCCGCAAGGACACCCTCATGTTCGCTGTGCCAGACAACACCATCGCGCTCGCCGAGCGCCCGGCCCTGCGCCACCCCGTCCGCGTCGCACTGGAGTACGCCGCCGACCGCGAAAGCTGGCGCGACCTGCTCCGCTACGACCCCGACCAGCGGTTTTCGGTGCTCGTCGATGCCGACCACGACCAGGAGATCTGGCTGATGAGCTGGCTGCCAGGCCAGCACACCGACCTGCACGACCACGCCCAAGCCGCCGGCGCGTTCACCGTGGTCAGCGGCGGGCTGCGGGAGACCGTGGCCAGGGTCGCCCCGGACGGCAGGGCGGTGACCGAGACGCACTCGCTCGGCGCCGGCCAGTCCAGGGTGTTCGGCCCCGGCTACGTGCACGAGGTGCGCAACGACGGGCCGGATCCGGCGGTCAGCGTGCACGTCTACCGCCAGGGCGGCCGCGCGATGCGCTCCTACCGGCTGGATCCGCTGACCGGGCCGGTCCCCGCCTGAGCCGGTCCGGTACGAGCCCAATGTGACGTTCGGTGTCTTCTACTGGCCGAACGTCACGTTGGGCCGGTCCGTCTTGGCGCGTTCGGCGGCGCCGCGCAGGACGCAGAACTCGTTGCACTCCGGGTCGCCGAGCACCGCCCAGCCGGTGCCGTCCGGCTCCCGGTGATCGCTGACCATGGTCGCGCCGACGGCGAGCAGGCGCGCCACCTCCTCGTCACGGGTGCCGTGCTCCGGGCGGAGGCAGACGTGCACCCGGTTCTTGCCGGCCTTGGTTTCGGGTACCTGCTGGAAGAAGAGGTGCATCCCGGAGGGCAGCCGGATCTGCGCTTCGTCGCCGCCGGGCACGTCCTCCTCGTCCAGCGGCTGCCCGGTTACCTCGCTCCAGAACAGGGCGAGCCGGTAAGGATCGGGACAGTCGAAGGCGACGTTGTGCACGACCGAGGTCAAAGGGCTCTCCTGGACAGGATGTGGTCCGGCACCGGGCGGTCCGAGGGTACGTAGGACGCCGCGACCGGGACACCGAATTTCGTGTGCACCGGCAGCAGGCCCGCCCAAGCGGTACCGGTTTCGAGGTCCTCGGGATCGTCGATCGCGTCCCCGGTGCGCATCTTCACCGAGGCTTCGGTGAGTTCGAGGCCGAGCACCGCGACCGCGGCGAGTTCCTTCTCGTTGACATCCCTGGCGTGCTCCCAGGAACCTGGCGCGAGGTGGTCGGTGAGCACGCGCAGCGCGTGCAGCTTCTCGGCCCGCTCGGTGACCGGCTTGGCGCGCGCGTGCACCACCGCGCTGCGGTAGTTGAGCGAATGGTTGTTGATCGAGCGGGTGTAGACCACGGCGTCCACCAGTGTCACGGTGACGCAGACGTCCAGCCCGGTCGCGGCGGCGCGCATGTTGCCCGAGCCGGTGGAACCATGCACGTAGAGCAGGTCGCCGTCGCGGCCGTAGCCGGTCGGCAGCACCACCGGTGCACCGTCCAGCACCAGGCCGAGATGGCAGACCAGCGCTTCGTCGAGGATCTCGTAGAGAGCGGTCCGGTCGGTCGCCGCCCGGTCCTTCTTGCGGGTGAGGGTGCTGCGCGGGGTGCCGGACAAGGGTGCGAGAGCCATACCTCGAGCATGTCCGCCACCAGTGGACTGGTGAAATGGCCACCTGGCGTATGATTTGAAAGGCCACTTCCCTCGAGCTGGAGTCCCGATGACGCATTCCGGTACCGCGCTCCCGGTCAGTCTGGACCGGCGCTCCGGCATCCCGCTCGCCGTGCAGCTCGCCGACGCGCTGCGGGAGTCCGCGTCCGCCGGGCATCTGCGCGGCGGGGACCGGCTGCCGTCCACCCGCGCGCTGGCCGACCGGCTCGGCGTCAGCCGCACGGTCACCTCCGCGGCCTACGAGCAGCTGCACGCCGAGGGCTGGATCGCGGGCAGGCACGGGTCCGGCACCTACGTCACCACCTCGCCGCCCGGCGCCGGCGCGGCACACGGCACGGTCGCCCGCGAAGAGAGCGAACCCGCCGAGCTGCTGGACCTGACCCCGGGGGTGCCCTGGGCCGCCGGGCTGGACCGGGCCGCGTGGCGCCGGTCGTGGCGGGCGGCCGCGGACGCGCCCCCGCTGTCCAGGGCGCATCGCGCCGGGCTGCCGGACTACCGGGCCGCGATCGCCGAACATCTGCTGCGCCACCGCGGCCTCGCCGCCGGGACCGAGTCGGTGCTGGCCACCGGCGGCACCACCGCCGCGGTGGTGGAGCTGGCCGCCGCCGTGTTCTCACCCGGTGACGTGGTCGCCGTGGAGGAGCCCGGCTACCAACGTGCCGTGCAGGCGCTGCGCCGGGCCGGCGTCGAGGTGGTCGGGGTGCCGGTGGACGAGGAGGGGCTGCGCCCGGACGCGGTGCCGGCCGGGGTGCGCGCGGTGTATTGCTCGCCAGCGCACCAGTACCCGATGGGCAGCCGGATGAGCGCGTCCCGGCGGGTGGAGCTGATCGAACGGGCCAGGGCCGAGCGGCTGCTGGTGATCGAGGACGACTACGACGGTGAGCTGCGTTTCGACGTGGCCCCGTTGCCGCTGCTGGCCGCGCTGGCGCCGGACGTGGTGGCCCATCTCGGTACCACCAGCAAGATCCTCACCCCGACCCTCGGCGCGGGCTGGATGGTCGCGCCGGCCAGGGTCACCTCGGCGGTGCTGGAGTACCGCGACCGCACCGGGACCAGGCCGTCGCCGGCCGGGCAGCGGGTGCTGGTCGAACTGGCCAGGCACGGCGACCTCGGCCGACACCTGCGCAAACTGCGCCGCGAGCTGTCCGAGCGGCGGTCCATGCTGGTCGCTGCCCTGCGGGACGGCGGGGTCCGGGTGCTCGGCGACGACGCCGGCGCGCATCTGGTGGTGCCCTTCGCCTCGGCCGCGGTGGAACGGGACAGGCTGGCCGACGCGGAGCTGCGGGGTATCCGGCTGGACGGCCTGGCCAGGCACTTCGCCGGCACGCCGACCGCGTTCGGTGCCGCGGTCGGTTACGCGGGGTGCTCGCGCGAGGCGCTGCACGGCGCGCTGGAGGTGCTGGTCGAGCTGGTGCGCTAGGGCCGTTACCCAGAAGGGTAGGGTCGCGAGCCATGAGTTCTCCGAAGAAGCGCGTCGCCGTGGTGTTCGGCGGCCGGAGCACCGAGCACGTGATCTCCTGCGTCTCCGCCGGCAGCGTGCTGGCGAATCTGGACCCCGACCGCTTCGACGTGGTCCCGGTCGGGATCACGGCCGAGGGCGGCTGGGTGCTCGGCACCTCCGACCCGCGGGCGCTGGAGATCCGCGGCCGGGAGCTGCCTTCGGTCGACGGCGGCACCTCGCTTGTCCTCGCCGGGGACCCCACCAGCAGGGAGCTGGTCACCCTGGAGCCGGGCGGCGAGGCCGAGGTGCTCGCCGCGGTGGACGTGGTGTTCCCGGTGCTGCACGGCGCCTTCGGGGAGGACGGCACCATCCAGGGCCTGCTCGAGCTGGCCGGTATCCCTTACGTCGGCGCGGGAGTGCTCGCCAGCGCCACCGCGATGGACAAGGAGTACGCGAAGAAACTCCTTGCCGCGGAAGGACTCTCCGTCGGCGAGTACGCCGTTCTCCGCCGGAATCAGTCCACTTTGGACGAGTCGGAGCGGGAGCGGCTGGGGCTGCCGGTGTTCGTCAAGCCGGCCAGGGCGGGTTCGTCGCTGGGCATCAGCAAGGTCACCGACTGGGCGGAGCTGGACGCCGCGATTGCGCACGCCAGGGAGACCGATCCCAAGGTGCTGATCGAAAAGGCGGTCGTCGGGCGCGAGATCGAGTGCGGGGTGCTGGAGTTCCCGGACGGTCGCGTCGAGGCTTCGCTGCCGGCCGAGATCCGCGTGCTCGACGAGGACGAGGGCGCCTGGTACGACTTCGAGACCAAGTACCTCGGCGAGGCCGCCGAACTGGACATCCCGGCGAAACTGGACGACGCGATAACCGAGCGCCTGCGCGCGATGGCGGTGCGGGCGTTCGCCGCGCTGGACGGCCAGGGGCTGGCCAGGGTGGACTTCTTCGTCACCGGCGACGGCGAGCTGATCATCAACGAGGTGAACACCATGCCGGGATTCACCACCACCTCGGCCTACCCGAAGATGTGGGCCGTCACCGGGGTGGACTACCGCAGCCTGCTCTCCACCCTGGTGGACACCGCCGTCGCCCGCGGCACCGGCCTCCGCTGATCCCTCCCACGATATGCAGCGAAGGCCACCTTGCCTGCGTTGAACGCAGGCAAGGTGGCCTTCGCTGCGTCGAGCGAGGGTTAGAAGCGGAGGGGTTGCGGGGGGAGGGCGGCCGCGACGGTGGTGGAAAGTTCTTGCAGGGGGCCGGTTCCGGCTTGTTCCGGTACGGTCAGTGCGGCGTAGACCTCCCGATCCACCACGTACCAGGTGGACGTGCCCGCGTCCGGCACCTGCAGCCACTGCACCCCGTCGATCAGCCGCAGCTGGGCGGTCTGGGTCAGCTCCGGCGGCCGGTCCAGTCCGCAGCGCAGCACCACCGGGTTCTCGTCGCCCCAGGCCAGGGTGGCCGGGGGCGCCGGCGCGGCCAGCTCACGCCGGGGCAGCTTGGCGCCGTTCGAGGTCAGTTCGGCCGGTGCCGCCTGGACCAGCGCGGCGCACTGCGGGCCCGTGGCCTGCGGGGCGGGTACCGCCACCAGCGGCAACGGCCCGCCCGCGTTCGGCTCGTCCTCGCCGCCCGAACTGGTGAACAGGCCGAGCAGGGCCACCCCGACGGCCAGTGCCACGACGAGCGCCGCGGCGATGACGATCAGCTTCTTCGGCGGGGCGCCGGTCTCGGTCTCAGCCACCCGCCCATCACAGCACGGGCTAGAGATGCACCACTGGGCAGGTCAGGGTGCGGGTGATGCCCTGCACGTTCTGCACCTTCGCGACCACCAGTTGGCCGAGGGTGTCCACGCTCTCCGCGTCCGCGCGCACGATCACGTCGTAGGGGCCGGTGACGTCCTCCGAACTGCTCACGCCGGGAATCGTGGCGATCTCGGCCGCGACCGCGGCCGCCTTGCCCACCTCGGTCTGGATGAGGATGTATGCGTGGACCACGGCGCGCCCCTTCGTCTGGATCGATCGGCTCGGTGTTTCATTGAACGCGTGGGTGCGTTGTCGAGCAACGTACCGCAGTTCCGGAAAAACCTAGGGCATCCGACTATCGGTGATCAGCGTTCATCGCGCCAGAAAGAACGGAGGTGACGGGTGTCACCCGAACCCGACACGGTCGCCGCGCTGGGTGAGTTCGGCCTGATCCGCGCGGTCACCGGGAACCGCCGTCAGCCGAAGAGCACCCTGCTCGGCCCCGGCGACGACGCGGCCGTGGTCGCCGCCCCGGACGGCCGCGTGGTCGCCACCACCGACGTACTGGTGCAGGGCGTGCACTTCCGGCTGGACTGGTCCACTCCGGAGCAGGTGGGGCGCAAGGCGGTCGCGGTGAACCTGGCCGACGTCGCGGCGATGGGCGCCACCCCGTCCTCGGTGCTGCTCGGCCTCGCCTGCCCGGCCGACACCAAGGCGGCACTGGTCACCGAGCTGGTGGACGGGATGTGGGCCGAGGCGAACCGGGCCGGGGTCGGCCTTGTCGGCGGGGACGTGGTGCAGTCCGACCAGTTGGTAGTGAGCATCACGGCGCTGGGCGACCTCGGCGGGCGGGCGCCGGTGACGCGTTCCGGTGCCAGGCCGGGCGACATCCTGGCGGTCTGCGGACGGCTCGGCTGGGCTGCCGCCGGGCTGGCCGTGCTCGGCCGCGGCTTCCGCTCGCCGGTCAGCGTGGTCAACGCGCAGCGCGCGCCGGAACCGCCGTACCCGGCGGGACCTGCGGCGGCACTGGCCGGCGCCACCGCGATGATCGACGTCTCGGACGGGCTGCTCGCCGATCTCGGGCACGTCGCGGCCGCCTCCGAGGTCGGCATCGACGTGCACACCCCGCGGCTGCAGATCTCCCAGAAGCTGCGGGAGGTCGGTTCCGCGTTGGGCGCGGACCCGCTGCGCTGGGTGCTCACCGGCGGCGAGGACCACGCGCTCGCGGCGACCTTCCCGCCGTTCGTGGACCTGCCGGAGGGCTGGCTGCGGATCGGTTCGGTGACCATGCCCGAATCCGGGGTCACCGTGGACGGCAAGGCGGTCGGTCCGGACGGCGGCTGGGCGCACTGGCGGTGATTTAGGCTGGCCGGCATGGAGATCCGGGTGACGCCGTTCGACGACGCGGACGCGGTCAAGCTGATCGCCGAGGTGCAGCAGGAGTACGTGGCGCGGTACGGCTCGCAGGACGTGACCCCGACCGATCCCGCGGAGTTCGCGCCGCCGAAGGGCCTGTTCCTGGTCGGCTACCTGGACTCGGTGCCGGTCGCCTGCGGTGGCTGGCGGGCGCAGGACGGGCCCGCTCCGCACCACCACCCCGGGGACGTCGAGCTGAAGCGGATGTACGTGGTGAGTTCGGTGCGGGGCAAGGGTTTCGCCCGCGGCATCCTGGCCGAGCTGGAACGCACCGCGGCCGCGGCCGGGCGGACAAGGGCGATGCTGGTGACCGGTGTCGAGCAGCCGGAGGCGCTGGGCCTCTACCGCAGCTCGGGCTACCGCCGGATCCCCTCCTTCGGTCTGTACAAAGAGGACCCGCGCAGCGTTTGCTTCGAGAAGGACCTGGGATAGATGGCGATCTACGCACTGGGCGAGCTGGAGCCCAGCATTCACCCGGACGCCTACGTGCATCCGGACGCGACCGTGATCGGGAACGTGCGGATCGCCGCGCACGCGTCGGTGTGGCCGCAGGCCGTGCTGCGCGGGGACCACGGGTTGATCGAGCTCGGCGAGCGGTCCAACGTGCAGGACGGCTGCGTGCTGCACTGCACCCGCGAGCACCCCACGGTGCTCGGGCCGTCTTCGGCGATCGGGCACTCGGTGCACGTGGAGGGCGCGGTGGTCGGCACCGGCTGCCTGATCGCGTCCGGCGCGGTGGTGCTCAACGGCAGCGTGATCGAGGACGGTGGCGTGGTCGGTGCCGGCGCGGTGCTGTCCTACCGTTCGCGGGTGCCGTCGGGGCAGATCGCGCTGGGCGTACCGGCCAGGAACAGGCCGAACTCCTCCTTCGGGCCGGAGATGGTCAAGGCCGTGGTGGAGAGCTACGTGCGCCGGGCGGCCTGGTTCCGGGCCGAGCTGCGCCGGCTGGACTGAGCCCGTTTCCCGGTGTGCGGGCCCTGTGACGCACGCAATTCCGGCGCGGTCTAGAGTCGCTGGCCGTGACCGCACGACCGCTGCACGAGATCGTCGAATCCGGCTGGGCGAAAGCCCTCGAACCCGTCGCGGATCGCATCACCGCGATGGGGGAGTTCCTGCGCACGGAGATCGCCGCCGGGCGCAAGTACCTGCCGGCGGGGGAGAACGTGCTGCGCGCGTTCAAGCAGCCCTTCGACGGCGTGCGGGTGCTGATCGTCGGCCAGGACCCGTACCCGACCCCGGGGCACGCGATCGGGTTGTCCTTCGCGGTGGCGCCGGAAGTGCGGCCGCTGCCGAAGAGCCTGGTCAACATCTACAAGGAGTACGCCGACGACCTCGGCCACCCGCTGCCGGCCAACGGTGACCTCACGCCGTGGACCGAGCAGGGTGTGCTGCTGCTCAACAGGGCGCTGACGGTCCGGCCGGGGCAGCCGAACTCGCACCAGGGCAAGGGTTGGGAAGAGGTCACCGAACAGGCGATCAAGGCGCTGGCCGCGCGCGGCGGGCCGCTGGTGGCGATCCTCTGGGGCAGCAACGCGCGCAAGCTCAAGCCGATCCTCGGCCCGGTGCCGAGCATCGAGTCGGTGCATCCGAGCCCGCTGTCCGCGCACAACGGCTTCTTCGGTTCCAAGCCTTTCAGTCGCTCCAACGCTTTGCTCGTCGAGCAGGGCGCTTCGCCGGTGGACTGGAAACTCCCCTAACGAGCGGTGAAGGCCACCTTCCGCCGGGGCGGTCCGCACGGGGTCGATACCGTGGGCCGATCGGCTAGGAGGTTTCGGGTGCTGGACGCGGCAGCGGTGGCGGCGTGGGCTTCGGCCTGCGTGCACAGCCTGGACGTGCTGCGTCCGGCGATCAACGGGATCAACGTGTACCCGGTGGCCGACTCGGACACCGGCTCCAACCTGCTGCACACCATGACCGGTGCGCGGGACGCGCTGGCTAGGGAAAACACCGAGAGTGCGGTGGACGGGGCAGGGCGGGCGCTGGGCGTGCTGGCCAAGGGCGCGGTGCTGGCCGCCAGGGGCAACTCCGGCGTGATCCTTTCGCAGGTGCTGCGCGGGCTGGCCGAGTCGGTGGACGGCGCGGAGCGGGTCGGCGGCGCCGAACTGGCCGCCGCGCTGGTGCGCGCCGACCGGACGGCCACCGAGGCGGTGGCCAGGCCGGTGGCGGGCACCATGCTCAGCGTGTTGCACGCGGTGGCCGGTGCGGTCGGGGACCACGACGGCTCGCCGGAGGACGTGGCCACCGAGGCGGCGGCCGCGGCGTCCGCCGCGCTGGAGCAGACCCCGCGCCAGCTTCCCGTGCTGGCCTCCGCGGGCGTCGTCGATGCCGGTGGCCGTGGGCTGGTGGCGGTGCTCGACGCGCTCGCCGGGGTGCTCAACGGCACCACGACCGAGCCGTCGCATTCGTGCGAGGCCGTCGCCGGCGCGACGGCCGAAGCCGAGCCGGAGCCGTATGCCTGGGAGGTCATGTACCTGCTCGAGCAGGTCGACGAGCCCGCGCTGCCGGTGCTGCGCCGCGCGCTCAGCGGGCTCGGGGACAGCGTCACGGTGGCCGGGGACGGTGCCGGCGGTCATCTGGTGCACGTGCACTGCGCGGACATCGGCGCGGCCATCGAGGCGGGGCTGGACGCGGGCCGTCCGCGCGGGATCAGGGTGGAGCCGCTGTTCACGCCGCCGCCCGCGGCGGCCGCCGCCGGGGTGGATCGGTCGGTGGCCGCGATGGTGCACGGCGCCCAGCTGGCCGAGCTGCTGCGGGCCGAGGGGGTCGCGGTGCTCGAGGTGCCGGACGGGACGGCGCCGAGCATCGAAGAAATGCTCGGGCTGATCACCGAGGTGCCGGGCGGGCACGTGACCGTGCTGCCCGGTGACGTTGAGCTGACCGCTGCGGCGGACGCTGCCGCCGGGCACGCGATGACCGGGGACCGGGACGTGGTGGTGATTCCGTGCACCTCACCGGTTCAGGTGCTGGCCGCGCTGGCGGTGCACGACGCGGGGCGGCGGGCCAACGACGACGTGGTGGCGATGGCCGAGGCCGCCGCTGCGACCAGGCGCGGGGAGCTGCGGGTGGCGGTGGAGGAGTCGATCACCTGGGTCGGCCGCGTGTACACCGGGGACGCGATCGGGTTCGTGGACGGCGAGGTGGTGGCCATCGAGCCGGCGGAACCGGATCTGGTCGCCGCCGCGATGGACGTGCTGAACCGGATGCTGGCCCTCGGCGGCGAGCTGGTGACCGTGCTGACCGGCGCCGGCGCCCCGGCCGGTATCGAGGACGAGCTGGCGGAACGGCTACACGCCGAGCACCCCGAAATCGAACTGGTGAGCTATCCGAGCGGCCAGAATGGGGTCGTGCTGCTGATCGGGGTGGAGTGACATGACTGTGCTGAGGGACGAGCTGCCCCTGCTGCTCGGCGCGAAGATGGCCAAGGCGCTGGCCGAAGGGCTGAACATCCACACCGTGGCCGATCTGCTGCGGCACTACCCGCGCCGGTACGCCGAGCGCGGCGAGCTGACCGACATCGCCGGGTTGGAGCTCGGTGAGCACGTCACCGTGCTGGCCAAGATCGAGTCGGTGAACAGGCGCCGGATGAAGAGCAAGTACGGCACCATCCTGGAGCTGGTGCTCACCGACGGCAAGCGCAGCCTGTCCTGCGCGTTCTTCAACCAGGCGTGGCGCGAGAAGGAGCTGCAGGTCGGCAAGACCGGCCTGTTCGCCGGCAAGGTGAACGCGTTCCGGAACAAGCTGCAGCTGGCCAACCCGGAGTACGAGCTGCTGGACGCCACCTCCGGTGCGTCCACAATGGACGATTTCCTCGGCGAGATCATCCCGGTCTATCCCGCCGTGCAGGGGGTGAACTCCTGGAGCATCGCCAGGTGCGTGCGGCAGGTGCTGGACACCCTGGAGCGCGAAGAGGACCCGATGCCGGCCGAACTGCTCACGCAGTACGGGCTGGCCGACCTGTTCGACGCGCTGCACGCCATCCACCGCCCGGCCAGCTGGGGGCATCTGGACGAGGCCCGCAAGCGGCTGAAGTGGGACGAAGCGATGGCCGTGCAGCTGATCTTCGCGCAGCGGCGGTTCTCCGCGGTGTCCCGACCGGCCAGGGCCTGCCCGCCCAACGGAGGCGGCCTGCTCGACGCGTTCGACGCGAAGCTGCCCTTCGAGCTGACCGCCGGTCAGCGTGAGGTCGGCGCGAAGATCGCCGAAGAGCTGTCCGTCGAGCATCCGATGAACCGGCTGCTCCAGGGCGAGGTCGGCAGCGGCAAGACGATCGTGGCCCTGCGCGCGATGCTGCAGGTGGTGGACTCCGGGCGGCAGGCCGCGATGCTCGCGCCCACCGAGGTGCTCGCCGCGCAGCACGCCCGGTCCCTGCGGGAGATGCTCGGCGAACTGGCCATGGCCGGTGAGCTTGGCGGCGCCGAGATCGCCACCAAGCTCACCCTGCTGACCGGTTCGATGGGCGCGAAGGAACGCAAGCAGGCGCTGCTGGACACCGCCAGTGGCGCGGCCGGCATCGTGGTCGGCACGCACGCGCTGATCCAGGAAACGGTTTCCTTCGCCGATCTCGGCTTCGTGGTGGTGGACGAGCAGCACCGGTTCGGCGTCGAGCAGCGGGACGCGCTGCGCTCGCGGGGCGCGGACTTCACCAGCCCGCACGTGCTGGTGATGACCGCTACCCCGATCCCGCGCACGGTGGCCATGACCGTGTACGGCGACCTGGAGATCTCGTCGCTGCGCGAGATGCCGGTCGGCCGTTCGCCGATCTCCACCACCGTCGTGCCGGTGGCGGAGAAGCCGGCCTGGCTGGACCGCGTCTGGGGCAGGGTCGCGGAGGAGGTCGGCAAGGGGCACCAGGCCTACGTGGTCTGCCCGCGGATCGGTGACGAACCGCCGTCGGACAAGGGCGGCGGCGACAAGCGGCCCGCGCTGGCCGTGCTCGACGTGGCGCCGGAGCTGGAGGGCGGGCCGCTGGCCGGGCTGCGGATCGGCGTGCTGCACGGCCGGATGCCCAGTGACGACAAGGACAAGGTGATGCGGGCCTTCGCGGCCGGCAAGCTGGACGTGCTGGTGGCCACCACGGTGATCGAGGTCGGCGTGAACGTGCCGAACGCGACCGCGATGGTGATCATGGACGCGGACCGGTTCGGGGTCAGCCAGCTGCACCAGCTGCGCGGCCGGGTCGGGCGTGGTTCGGTGGCCGGGCTGTGCCTGCTCGTCACCGAGGCGCTGGACGGGACCGCGACCAGGGAGCGGCTCGGTGCCGTGGAGTCCACAACGGACGGTTTCGAGCTGTCCCGGCTGGACCTGGAGCTGCGCCGGGAGGGCGACATCCTCGGTGCCGCCCAGTCCGGGAAGCGGTCCACGCTGAAGCTGCTTTCCCTGCTCCGGGACGAGGACGTGATCGCGGAGGCCAGGGACAAGGCGCAGCGGATCGTGGCCGAGGACCCGGCGCTGGGCAGTCACCTCGGCCTGGCGCACCTGGTCGCCGACGTGGTCGATGCCGATCGCGCCGAATACCTCGAAAAGACCTGAGGCTGCTCAGGGCAACGGCGTGGGGGGACGGCCGGGGGTGTGGGCGGGCCAGGTGACGGCGCCGGTGGCGGCGGGGTCGCCGTGCCGGGCGAAGGAAAGCCAGGCCTCGCGCAGGGTGTGGCCCAGCGTCCGCACGGTTTCCCAAGGCGCGTCACCGAGCATCGGCGAGCCGAGCCAGCTTTCCTCGTCACCGAAGAGGAACGGCAGCTCGATGCAGTGGCAGGCGCCGAACCGGCCGTGCGGCGGCCGCCAGCCGAAGCGGTAGGAGTAGACGTTCCCGCCGTTCGCGGCGAGCTCGTCCGCCAGCCGGAGTGACGGGCCCGCGAAGAACCGTTCGGTCAGCGCCGCCTTGGCCGCTGCCACCGGCCGGTCGCCGATCAGCCGCTTCGCCTTGGCGACGGCCGGGTTCGGCTCCAGGAAGGCGTCCAGCTCGTCCGCGGTGGTGCCGATCAGCACGTCGACCTTCCGCGCCGACTCGGCGAGCCGGTCCATGCCGGTGCCGTGGCCGAACGGTGGCGCGCCCGCGGCCGGGGCGAACACCGGCATCGTCCGCAGTCCGGCCGGACCGGCCGCCTTGACCGCGGTGGCCCGCTGGGCGGCGAGCACCCGCTCGATCGGCGCGGTGCGCGGATCGGCGTCCAGCGCGGCCAGGAACCGGGAAGCGGTCTTCGCGGTGGCGGCGGTGTCCATCAGCTTCAGCGCCAGTGGCGCGCTCTGCATGATCGCGCGGTGCAGGAGACCGTCGGCGACCCCGGCGGCCAGCAGACAGGCGATGGACTGCGCGCCGGCGGACTGCCCGAGCACAGTCACGCACTCGGGGTCGCCGCCGAAGGCCGCGATGTTGCGCTGGATCCAGCGCAGTGCGGCCAGTTGGTCCAGCAGGCCGAGATTGCCCGGTGAAACTCCCGGCCGCCGCAGGAAACCGAGCGCGCCGAGCCGGTAGTTGACCCCGGCCACCACCACATCGCCCTGTGCCGCGAGCGCTCGCCCGTCGTACCAGTTCAGCGAGCCGGCGCCGCTGCTGAACGCCCCGCCGTGCAGCCAGACCAGCACCGGACGGCGGCCGGTGGTGCCCGGGGTGGTGATGGTCAGGTTCAGGCAGTCCTCGCCCTGGACCTGTTCGTCGCGCGGCGGTCCCATCACCCCGTCCAGCCTGGACGGCGGCTGCGGGCTGACCTGCCCGTGCTCGGTGGCGTCCAGGACGCCGGGCCAGGCGGGCACCGGCTCCGGCGCGGCGAACCGGCGCGCCGTGGCGTACCGCACGCCTCGGAACGTCAGCACCCCTCCGGCCGCGAGGCCGCGCAACTTTCCGTCCGGCGCTTCCGCTACGGGCTCCATCTGGCCATCGTAGGTCGTGCGTGAAAAGTGTTGCCGGAGGAACACTTTTCACTCACGAGGGCGGAAAGCGCCAGCTTTGGCCGCGATGGCAGCGGTATTGGCCGCCGCGTCGGCGACGGCGAGGTCAACCGGTTCCCTAGTGATGAACAGCCGGTAGAACAACGGCGCCGACGCGGTGCGCAGCACCTCGACCGGGTCGGTGTCCGCGGGCAGCTCGCCGCGTTCGATCGCTCGGTGCACGATTTCGGCGCCGCGCCGGTGCCGGTCGGCGTAGAAGGACTGGAGCGCCTGCGCGCCGCGCTCGGACTGGAAGGCGGCGGAGATCGAGGCGATCGGCAGCGCCGACTCGGCGGGGTCGGTGAAGGACTGCGCGATCAGCCGGGTGAGGGCACGGAGGTCGCCTTCCAGCGAACCGGTGTCCGCGGGCCGCCAGTCGTCTTCGACGGCCAGCGCGAGCGCCTCGGCGACCAGTCCTTCGGCCGAGCCCCAGCGCCGGTACAGCGTGGTCTTGTGCACCCCGGAACGCTCGGCCACCCCTTCCACGGTGAGTCCCTGGTAGCCGTGCGCGGCCAGCTCGTCGAGCGTCGCCCGCAGCGCCGCCAGCCGGTTGCGTTCGGTGCGGCCGCCCGGTCTGCGCTGTCCAGGCTGCTCATCGGTCACTCGGGGCTCCTGTCTCGTTCGTGGCAAGAGGGTAGGCGGTAACCGCCACGAATGGGCGCTGCGCGGCCGGACTGGCCGCCCCTAACGTGGAGGGACTGCCGAACCGAGCCAGGGGGCGTTGATGGCGGGAGTGCTCCTGCTCGTTGCGGTCTTCGGTTTCCTGTGGTTGCCCGGCATGGCGCTGGCCGCCGCGTTGCGCAGGTCCGGCTGGGCGGTGCTGGGCGCCGCACCGGCGGTCACCTTCGGCCTGGCCGGGCTGGCAGGCCCGCTGTTCAGCCTGCTCGGGGTGCCTTGGCGGCCCTGGACTTATCTGACCTTCGTGCTCGCGGTGGTGGCCGTGGTGCTGGTGGTCCGGCTGTCCAGGCCGCGTGCCGGACCGCCGCACGCCGAGCCGGATTCCTGGCATCCCGGCGGGTTCCGGTGGATCGGCACGGCGGTGCTGGTCGCCGCCGCGGCCGGTGCCGCCGCGCTGGTGCTGGGCATGCGCGGCCTGGACGCGGTGTCCCAGATCTGGGACATGAGCTTCCACGGCAACGCGATCAGGTACATCACCGAGACCGGCGACCCCGACCCCGCCGCGCTGGCTGCGATCGTGGACCCCCAGTATCCGCAAGGGTTCTTCTACCCCAACGGTTTCCACCTGCTCGGCTCGCTGGTCCAGTCCGCCACCGGGCGGCCGCCGCCGGAGGTGCTGAACGGCATGGTGGTGGCGGTGGCGACGCTGCTGGTGCCGTTGAGCACCGCCGGTCTGGCTGCCGGGCTCGGCGCGAGGGCCGCTGTGGTGGCCGCGAGCGTCGCGGTGAGCACCACCTTCACCAACTTTCCCTACCAGCTTTGGAGTTACGGCGGGCTGTACCCGTACACCCTGGCGCTGTGCCTGGTCGGCCCGGCGCTCGCGCTGGTCGTGCGCTGGCTGAAGACCGGCGACCTGGCCACCCTGGTGCTCGCCGTGTCCGCCGCGAGCGGGGTGCTGGTGGTCCATCCCAGCGCGGCCTTCGTGCTGGCCGTGTTCCTCGCACTGGTGCTGCTGCTGCGAGATCGCGGTGCGTTTCCGTTGCACTGGCCGCGGTTCGCCGCGCTGGCCGGGCTGAGTCTGGCGCTGCTGCTGCCGACGCTGGCCGGCCTGCTCCGGGTGACCCCGAAAGTGGCCGGTTTCCAGCCGTTCTGGGCGGCGAGCAGTGACGGTTGGACGGCGCTTGGCCGGTTGTTCACCCTCGGTGGGGTGGTGCCGCAGCCGGGGGAGGCGACCGCGCCGCCGCAGTGGGTGCTGGCGGTGCTGGTGTTCGGCGGGCTGGCGCTGCTGCTGCGGGACAGGGCCTGGCGCTGGGTGGCCGTCGCGATGCTGGTCTTCGGTGCGCTGTACGTGCTGTCGGTGGCCACCGACCATCCGGTGACCAGGATGCTGGCCGCGCCGTGGTGGAACGACAGCTTCCGGCTGGTCGCCGTGCTGCCGATGGTCGGCGCGGTCGCGGCGGGCTTCGCGCTGGACGCGGTCCGCCGCCGGTTCGGCGGCTGGCAGCCGGCGCTGGTGCTGCTGGCCGGGTACCTCGGGGCGACCGGCGGGTATGTGGCCACGAACGCCGAGCGGGTCCGCGGCGTCTACCAGCCCGGCCCGGTCACCGGGGACGTGCTCGCCGGGATGCGCCGGCTCGAGGAGCTGGTGCCGCCGGGCACCGGGGTGATGAACGACAACGGCGACGGCAGCACCTGGACCTACGGGCTGGTCGGGCGGCCGACCGTGGTGCCGTACTTCGGCAACTTTCCGGCGGGCTCGGACCGGGCGGTCCTGCTCGCGCGGTTCGACGAGCTCGCCACCGACGACGCCGTCCGGGAGCTGGTGCGCAAGTACAACATCGGATACGCGGTCGTCGCGGCGCCGATGCTCTACGGCAAGGAGCGGGTGCCGGGGCTGCGGGAACTGGACGGCCCGGCGTTCCGGCTGGTCTATGCGAACCCCGGTTTCCGGATCTACCGGCTGAGCTGAAGTCACTTGCCACCCCGCTCGCGTCCGTGTACAACTACTGCAACTCATGTTGCATTAGTATCGACGCACAGGCAAGGGGAGCGCATGGCCCGGATCGGGTTCGCCGAGATCCATCCGCTGGACGGGCTCGAACCGCTCGCCGCCATGATCGGCGACGCGCGGATCGTGGCGATCGGCGAGAACAACCACCACATCAAGGAGTTCGGCGAGTTCCGCGGCCGGGTGCTGCGCTTCCTGGTCGAGCGGCTGGGCTTCCGGGTGCTGGGCTTCGAGTCCGGTTTCGCCGAGGGCGCGCTGGTCGACGACTGGATCCGCGGCGGACCGGGCGAGGTCGAGCGGGTCGGCCGGGACGGTTTCACCTTCACCCTCGGCGAATCCCCCGAGATGCACGAGATGCTCGGCTGGATGCGCGCGCACAACGAGGCCGGCGGTGATCTCCGGTTCGCCGGGCTGGACCTGCCCAGCTCGGCGGGCTCGCCGGCACCGGCGCTGCGTGCGGTGCGGGCGTACCTGTCCGACGTGGACCCGGCCGCGGTGTCCCTTGTGGACAGGGCGAGCGCCGCGACCGAGCCGTATGCGGCGGTGAGCAGCGCGGGCTCGCCCGCCAAGTACGCGGCACTGCCGGAGGCGGGCCGCCACGCCGCCACCGCGGCGCTCGCCCTGCTGGTCGCCCAGCTGGACGCGCTGGCTCCGGTCTACCGGCCGCGCGCGGGTGCCGTCGCGCATGCCGTCGCCCGGCACCACGCGCTCGGCGCGCTGCGGGTGGACGGCTACCAGCGGGAGATCACCGAGCTGATGGACGGCACCGCGCCCGCCGTGCAGGGCGCGTCCAGGGATACCTACATGGCCTCGACCGTGCGCCTGCTGCGGGAGCTGCACGGGGACGCCAGGATCGTGCTGATGCTCCACAACGGACACTTGCAGCGCACGCCGATGTCGATGACGCCGGGCAGCTCCGCGCCGATGGCGGGCGCGCATCTGGCCGAGGAGTTCGGCGCGGACTACTTCGCACTCGGCGTGACGGCCGGCGCGGGGTACACCACCGGGCTCACGCCGGACGAGCAGGCCAGGCTCGGGTTCCGGGTGCACGAGGAGGAGCTCGCCGCGCCGGCCGAAGGCGGCGTCGAGCACGCCATGGCCGGGCACGGCCCGAGCCTGCTGGACCTGCGCGCTGCGAAGGAGGACACCGGCGGACCGGTCGGTATCCGGCACGCCGGCCTCACGTCCGAAGTGGACGTGGCACGGGCGTTCGACGCGCTCGCCTACTTCCCGGAGTCCCACGTCAGCGCGCTGGTGGCCGACGGCGCTCGGTGAAGAGTCCGGACAGGACACAAGACCCGATCGTGATCTTGTTTTCCGCGGCGCCCCGGATAACGCTTGATCATGGTTTTTCGCGTGACGAAAGCATTGGGCACGGTGCTGGCGGCGGGGCTGCTGGTGTTCGGATCGACCGAGGCGGGCGCAGCCGGTGCGGCGGGTGAGATCGACGGCGGGGAGCAGGCCAACCCGCCGAGCGCCGGGTTGGACCGGATCGACCAGCGCAGCGGGCGGGACCAGTTCTATCGCTACGAAACGCTGGCCGAGCAGGCGACCGTGTACGTGATCGACACCGGCATCGACGCGAAACATCCGGACTTCGGTGGCCGGGTGCAGCTCGGCAGGGACTTCGTGGACACCCGGAACGTGGCCGCCTCGGACGGGAACGGGCACGGCACCCATCTGGCCGGGATCGCCGGCGGTACCAGGTTCGGCGTGGCCAAGGGCGTCAAGCTGGTGTCCGTCCGGGTACTCGACGACGGCGGCACCGGTGCTACCGAGAGCATCATCGCCGGTATCGACTGGGTGACGCAGAACGCGCGGCAGCCCGCGGTCGCCCTGCTGGGCATCGCCGGGGCCGGCAACGAGCAGCTCGACCAGGCGGTGCGGAACCTGGCCGCGGTGATGCCGGTGGCGGTACCCGCCGGCGGCGAGGGCGCGGACGCCGCCGCCACCTCCCCGGCGCGAGTGCCGGAGGCGCTGACCGTTGGCAGCAGCGACAGCCAGGACCGCGTCCCCACCTCCGCCAACTTCGGCCAGCTGGTCGACCTGTTCGCGCCAGGCGTGGAGATCCCGTCCCCCGCCGCGAACGGCCCCGGCTCCTCGGTGCTCTCCGGCACCTCGATGGCTGCCGCCCACGTGGCTGGCGCGGCCGCCCTGTACCGCGCGCTGCACCCGGAAGCCACGCCCGCCGATGTCGGTGCCGCCCTCGTCGAGCGCTCGACCAAGGACGCGTTGACCGGCCTGCCCGAAGGCACCCCGAACCGACTGCTCTACACCCTGCCCACCGGCTGACGCCCGGTACGCACCGAGCAGGTCCAGGCAGGTCGGCCGCAACCCGGCCAGGTCATGACGTCCATCACCTGATACTGAACTCCCGTCCAGCGGGAGGCGCACGGTAACGTCCCTGGCCTACCGATCTCCTACGTTAGGGAAGGACCGGGGATGTTCCGCAAGGTGCTAGTCGCCAACCGCGGCGAGATCGCGATCCGCGCGTTCCGCGCCGGCTATGAGCTCGGTGCCGGGACTGTGGCGGTGTTCCCGCACGAGGACCGAAACTCGTTGCACCGGCTCAAGGCCGACGAGGCATACGAGATCGGCGAGCAGGGCCACCCGGTGCGGGCCTACCTGTCGGTCGAGGAGATCGTGCGGGCCGCGAAGAAGGCCGGCGCGGACGCGGTCTACCCCGGTTACGGCTTCCTTTCCGAGAACCCCGACCTGGCACTGGCCTGCGAGGAAGCGGGCATCACCTTCGTCGGGCCGAGCGCGCAGATCCTGGAACTGACCGGCAACAAGGCCCGCGCGGTCGCCGCGGCGAAGGCGGCGGGCGTACCGGTACTCGGCTCCTCGGAGCCGTCCAGCGACGTGGACGCGCTGGTCGAGGCGGCCGAAGAGGTCGGCTTCCCGGTGTTCGTCAAGGCGGTCGCCGGTGGTGGTGGCCGCGGCATGCGCCGGGTGGAGAACCGCGAGAGCCTGCGCGAGTCGATCGAAGCGGCCGCCCGCGAGGCGGAATCCGCCTTCGGTGACGCCACCGTCTTCCTGGAGAAGGCCGTGGTCAACCCGCGTCACATCGAGGTGCAGATCCTCGCCGACGGTGAAGGCAACGTGATCCATCTCTACGAGCGCGACTGCTCGGTGCAGCGGCGGCACCAGAAGGTGGTCGAGCTGGCCCCGGCGCCGAACCTGGACCCCGAGCTGCGGGACCGGATCTGCGCGGACGCGGTCGCCTTCGCGCGCAAGATCGGCTACCGCAACGCCGGCACCGTGGAGTTCCTGGTCGACGTCGACGGCAACCACGTGTTCATCGAGATGAACCCGCGGATCCAGGTGGAGCACACGGTGACCGAAGAGGTGACCGATGTGGACCTGGTGCAGTCGCAGCTGCGGATCGCGGCCGGGCAGACGCTGCCCGAGCTCGGCCTGACCCAGGACCGGATCTATTTGCGCGGTGCGGCGCTGCAGTGCCGCATCACCACCGAGGATCCGGCCAACGGCTTCCGCCCGGACACCGGCATGATCAGCGCCTACCGCTCGCCGGGCGGCTCCGGGGTCCGCCTCGACGGCGGCACCGCCTTCTCCGGCACCGAGATCAGCGCGCACTTCGACTCGCTGCTGGTCAAGCTGACCTGCCGCGGCCGCGACCTGGAGACCGCGGTCGGCCGCGCCCGGCGCGCGGTCGCCGAGTTCCGGATCCGCGGGGTGGCCACCAACATCCCGTTCCTGCAGGCGGTGCTGGACGACGAGGACTTCCGGGCGGGCAGGGTGACCACCTCGTTCATCGAGGAGCGCCCGCACCTGCTGACCGCCAGGCACTCCGCGGACCGCGGCACCCGACTGCTCACCTATCTGGCCGACACCACGGTGAACAAGCCGCACGGCGAGCGGCCCCGGCTGATCAGCCCGCTGGAGAAGCTGCCGAAGCTGCCCGAAGGCGCTCCGCCCGCCGGCAGCAAGCAGAAGCTCACCGAGCTCGGCCCGGAGGGGTTCGCCCGCTGGCTGCGGGAGTCGCCGACCCTCGCGGTCACCGACACCACGTTCCGCGACGCGCACCAGTCGCTGCTGGCCACCAGGGTCCGCACCAAGGACCTGCTGGCGGTGGCGCCGGTGGTCGCGCGCACCGCGTCCGAGCTGTTCTCGCTGGAGTGCTGGGGCGGCGCGACCTACGACGTGGCGCTGCGCTTCCTCGCCGAGGATCCGTGGGAGCGGCTGGCCGCGCTGCGCGAGGCGGTGCCGAACATCTGCCTGCAGATGCTGCTGCGCGGCCGGAACACGGTGGGCTACACGCCCTACCCGACCGAGGTGACCAGTGCCTTCGTCGAGGAGGCCACCGCCACCGGGATCGACATCTTCCGGATCTTCGACGCGCTCAACGACGTGGAGCAGATGCGCCCCGCGATCGAGGCGGTGCGGGAGACCGGTTCCGCGGTGGCCGAGGTGGCGCTCTGCTACACCTCGGACCTCTCGGACCCGGCCGAGAAGCTGTACACATTGGACTACTACCTGAAGCTGGCCGAGCAGATCGTCGGTGCCGGGGCCCATGTGCTGGCCATCAAGGACATGGCCGGACTGCTGCGCGCGCCGGCCGCGGTCCGGCTGGTCACCGCGCTGCGCAAGGAGTTCGACCTGCCGGTGCACATCCACACGCACGACACCCCCGGCGGTCAGCTGGCCACCTACATGGCGGCGGTGCGGGCCGGGGCGGACGCGGTGGACGGGGCGGTCGCGTCCATGTCCGGCACCACCTCGCAGCCCTCGCTGTCCGCGATCGTGGCCGCCACCGACTACTCGGACCGGCCGACCGGGCTCGACCTGGGGGCCATCGGCGACCTGGAGCCGTACTGGGAGATCGTGCGCAAGATCTACGCGCCGTTCGAAGCCGGCCTTGCCTCACCGACCGGGCGCGTCTACCACCACGAGATCCCCGGTGGTCAGCTGTCCAACCTGCGTACACAGGCGATCGCGCTCGGCCTCGGCGACCGGTTCACCGACATCGAGGCGATGTACGCCGCGGCGGACAAGATCCTCGGCCATCTTGTCAAGGTCACCCCTTCGTCCAAAGTGGTCGGTGACCTGGCGCTGCACCTGGTCGGCGCCGGGGTCTCCCCGGAGGAGTTCGAGGCGGAGCCCAACAGGTTCGACATCCCGGACTCGGTGATCGGCTTCCTGCGCGGCGACCTCGGCGACCCGCCCGGCGGCTGGCCGGAGCCGTTCCGCAGCAGGGCGCTGCAGGGCAGGGCCGATCCGAAGCCGGTGCAGGAACTGTCCGAAGAGGACAGGAACGCGCTGGCCGATGACCGGCGCGGCGCGCTCAACCGGCTGCTGTTCCCCGGGCCGACGAAGGAGTTCGAGACGCACCGGGAGACCTACGGCGACACCAGTGTGCTGCCCAGCAAGGACTTCTTCTACGGCCTGCGCCCCGGCGAGGAGTACCAGGTCGATCTGGAGCCCGGCGTCCGGCTGCTGATCGAGCTCGAGGCCATCGGCGAGGCCGACGAGCGCGGTATGCGCACGGTGATGTCCAGCCTGAACGGCCAGCTGCGGCCGATCCAGGTGCGCGACACCTCCATCGCCTCGGACATCCCCAGCACCGAGAAGGCGGACAAGGCCAACCCGAAGCAGGTCGCCGCGCCGTTCGCCGGCGTGGTCACCCTGCAGGTCGGCGAGGGCGACGAGGTGTCCGCCGGTGCCACCGTGGCGACCATCGAGGCGATGAAGATGGAGGCCGCGATCACCGCGCCGGAGGGCGGCAAGGTGGGCAGGCTGGCCATCACCTCCGTGCAGCAGGTGGAAGGCGGCGATCTGCTGCTCGTACTGGAGTGACAACTTTCGCACTGACCGGGGGACGCTTTTGGTGCGCAAGCTGCGCCGAAAGCGTCCCTCGGTGCTTATCGGGCGACGAAGGCGTCGTTCGGCGCCGGCAGACCCTAGGGTGACCAGGTGACGATGAAGCCCTATGGCTCGTGGTTGCTCGGTTCGGCGGACGAGCGCGACGAGGTACTGCGGATACGCGTGCAGGTGCTGCTGACCGGGTCGCTGGTGCTGGCCAACGTGATCGGCGCCGGGATCGTGGTCGCCCTGATCACCATGGTGATCCCGGGGCCCAGTGTGTTCGTGCCCGAGTTCGCGCTGATCAACTTCGTGGCGGTGCCGGGCTACGTGCTGCTGGCCTTGCTGGTCGGGATCTTCTGGGGCACCAGGCGGGCGGTGCGGACCCTGCGCTGGGCCTTCGACGACGATGACAGCCCGCCGACCGAGCAGGAGCGGCTGGCCACCCTCCGCGTGCCGTGGCGGCTGACCAGGATGCAGGCACTGCTGTGGTTCGTGGCGACCGTGCTGTTCTCCGTGCCGTATGCGCTGCGGTTGCCGGACGCGGTCTTCAAGGTGGCCTTCACCGTCGGCTTCGCGGGCATTGTGGTGTGCGCCAACGCTTATCTGCTCAGCGAGTTCGCGTTGCGGCCGATCGCGGCCAGGGCGCTGTCCAGCGGCCCGTCGCTGGAACGGCGGCTGGTCTCCGCGCTGGGCCTGCGCATTCTGCTCGCCTGGGTGCTCGGTTCCGGGGTGCCGGTGGCCGGGCTGATGCTGGTGGCGATCTTCGCGCTGATCCGGGGCACCGTGTCGAGCACCCAGCTCTCCGTCACGATTCTGGCGCTCGGGCTGGCCACCCTGCTCTTCGGCTTCCTGGTGATGGTGTTCATGGTCCGGGCGACCACCGCGCCGGTGCGCACCGTGCGCGCGGCGCTGGCCAGGGTGCAGCGCGGCAGGCTGGACACCGAGGTGGTGGTGTTCGACGGTACCGAGCTGGGGCTGCTGCAGTCCGGGTTCAACCGGATGGTCGAGGGCCTGCGGGAGCGGGAGCGGATCCGCGACCTGTTCGGCAGGCACGTCGGGCACGAGGTGGTGCGGGAGGCGCTCTCGCGGCGGATCGAGCTCGGCGGCGAGCTGCGCGAGGTCGGCGTGCTGTTCGTGGACGTGATCGGGTCGACCACGCTGGCCGCGACCAGGCCGCCGGCCGAGGTGGTGGACCTGCTCAACCGGTTCTTCGCGGTGGTGGTCGCCGAGGTGCACGCCTGCGGTGGCATGGTGAACAAGTTCGAGGGCGACGCCGCGCTGGCGGTGTTCGGCGCGCCGGCCGAGGTGGACGACCCGGCAGGGCGGGCGCTGGCGGCGGCGCGCGCGATGGGACGGCGGCTGGCCGAAGAGGTGACCGAATGCGAGGCCGGGGTCGGCGTGTCCTTCGGGGCCACCGTTGCCGGGAACATCGGCGCGGAGAGCCGGTTCGAGTACACCGTGATCGGTGACCCGGTGAACGAGGCCGCGCGGCTGACCGAGCTGTCCAAGTCGGTGCCCGGCCGGGTGGTCGCTTCGATGCGCGCGGTGGAGCAGGCGGATGCCGCGGAGGCGGACCGGTGGCGCGGCACCGAGGAGACGGTCCTGCGCGGGCGTACCGAACCGACCCGGCTGGCGGTGCCGTCGTGCTGATCAACGCCGTGCCGCAGCGCCTCGGCGCGCTGAGCCCGCGGGCGGGCGAACTGCCGGACGGTTGCCGTGCGCTGGCCGCGCTGGCGTCGGAGGTGCTCGGGGAGCCGGTGCACGAGGTGGCCACCGGTGCCACCGGATCCTCCACTGTGGACGGTGTGGCGAACAGGGCGGCGCTGGTGCGGGACCGGGCCGCGCAGCTGAGCGCGCTGGAGGCGCCGGGCGGCCCGGTGCTGACCATCGGCGGCGACTGCGGGGTGGAGCTGGTGCCGCTCGGGGTGGCCAGGTACCGCCACGGGGACGGCCTCGGCGCCGTCTGGTTCGACGCGCACCCGGACCTGAACACCGCGGCCACCTCACCGTCCGGCGCGTTCCACGGCATGGTGCTGCGCTCCCTGTTCGGCGAGGGGGACGCCGAGTTCGCGGCCGCCCCGGCACTGGCGCCAGGGCGCGCGGTGCTGGTCGGCACCCGTTCCTTCGACCCGGCCGAACGCGCCGCGGTGGACGCCGGGCTGGCCGGGCACGTACCGGTGGCGGACGCGGCTGATCCGGGCCGGATCGTCGACGGAGTCCGCGAAAGCGGGGCGGACAAGCTTTATCTGCATCTCGATCTCGACGTGCTCGATCCGGCCGAGTTCGGCGGGCTGAACTATCCGGAGCCGGGTGGAATGACCATCGCGGAACTGCTCGCCGCGCTGGACGCGCTTTCCGGTTTCGAGATCGTCGGCGCCGGGATCACCGAATGCGTGGCCACCGGCCGTGCCGAGCTTTCCGCGCTGGTGCCGGTGCTGGAGGTACTGGGTGGGCTGATCGGCGGCCACCCGCGGGGGTGAGCCCGAACAGCGCATCGGTGAGTGGTTTTCCGGCCACCGCGCGGCCGATTGTCAGCATGGTGCAGCACCGTGCCGTTTCTTTGTCACGGCTGCGACAAGAAATCGGTGTGCCTTCGTCTCGGTGACACGTTCGAGGCTAGTTTTCCGATGTGTCGGGTGTCACCCCGCGATGCTGCGGGGTGGGGTCATTTCCGCCTGGGGCGGAGGTGGTCCCAGGCGGAGCAAAGGAGCTGCGATGACGGCCGAGCGCGGACTTGACGGCGTGCTGACTCCGGTGGCCCTTCCGCGGCGGCTGGCCGACATCCTGCGGCCGGAGCTGGCCAGCCTGGCCGCCGAGATCGTGGAGGAGATCCGCGCGACCATTCCCGCCTACGCGCGGCCGCTGGAAGGTCCCTACGGCAAGGCGATCCGGGCCGGGGTGGAGTACGCGATCACCCTGTTCGTCGAACAGATCGCCGATCCCACCGTCTCCAAGGAGGAGTCGCACGACGTGCACCACCGGCTCGGCCAGAACGAGATGCGGGCCGGCCGGAGCCTGGACACCCTGCAGGCCGCCTACCGGGTCGGCGCCAGGGTCTCCTGGCGGCGGATCATGCGGGTGGGCAGGCGCAGCGGGTTCTCCTCGGCGGTGATGTCCCAGCTGGCCGACGCGATGCTGGCGTTCATGGACGAGCTGGCTTCGGTCGCGCTGGACGGCTATCTGGAGGCCAAGGCGAGCACCGCGGGCGCGCTGGAAACCTGGCGGCGGCGGTTGCTCCAGCTGATCCTGGAGACCCCGCCCGCGCCGAGGAAGGCGATCGACGAGCTGGCCCAGCTGACCGGCTGGGCGCTCCCGGCCGAAGTGGTGCTGATCGCGGTCCGGCCGCTGTCCGGCGCCGGGCCGCGGCGCGGGCATTCGCTGCTGGGCACCGAGGTGCTGGCCGAACTCGACGGCGCCGAGCCGCATCTGCTGGTGCCCGGCGAGACGAGCGGTTCCCGGCTGGCCACCGTGGGGGCCACCATGCCGGACTGCCGGCTGGCGATCGGCCCTGCCGTGCCGCCGGAGGCCGCCGCGGACTCCCTGCGCTGGGCCCGCCGGGCGCTGGTGCTGGCCGATCGCGGGGTGCTGCCGGGGCGGCGGGTGCTGCGCTGCGACGAGCACCTGGCCACGCTGCTGCTGCACGCCGACGACGGCTTGGTGGACCGGTTGCGCCAGCGCGTGTTCGCGCCGCTGGCCGAGCTCACCGCGAAACAGCGGGACCGGCTGATCGAGACCTTGCGTGCCTGGCTGGACGCGCAGGGCAGCGTGCTGGACGTGGCCGCCGGCCTGAAGGTGCACCCGCAGACCGTGCGGTACCGGATGCGGCAGCTGCAGGCGGCCTTCGGCGACCGGCTGGACGACCCGGTGCTGCGCTTCGAGATGGAACTCGTGCTGCGCACGGAGTCCCGCGGAACCGTCCTGCTCGGCAACTTCCCCGACCTTTGTCCGTGAAGGGCACCTTCCCTACCTTGAAGGTAGGCAAGGTGCCCTTCACGGACGAACGGTGTGAGGCCGGGGGCTAGCGGGGGACGAGGGTGGTGATGACCCAGCGGTCGTCCTGGTGGTGTGCGGTGACCGAGAGCTGGGACGCGGCCGCGTTGGTGGTGTTGTCCGACGCGCGCACGGCGGACTGGTCGAGGAAGACGAGCAGTTGGGCGTCGTCCCCGGTCAGCGACTGCACGGCCGAGTTGACCACCCGCGTGGTGAGCACGAGTTTCTGTTGCGGCGCAAGGGTTCGCACCTGGGCGAAGAGCTGGTTGTAGGTGTTCAGCGCATCGCCGCGCAGTGCTTCCGCGGCCGCCTTCTCGGTGACCTCGGTCTTGTCGAAGGAGTACGAGAAGATCTTGTTCAGCGAGTTCGTGACCGACGCGCTGACCTCCGCGGTGCGGGCGGCGTCGAGTTGCGCGCGGTTGTCGGAGCCTTCGAAGGAGCCGGCGGCGTTCGCCTCGACGGCGAACCAGGTGCCGAGCCCGGCGAGCAGCACGGCGAGGCCGAGGAGCAGGGCGGGCAGCTTTTCCCGGGTCGGTGCGCGCATCATGCCCCCATCGGAACCTGGTCGAGTGCGCTCAGCTTCCAGCCGCCGTCGGTCCGGGTGAGCCCGGCCGCGAACCGGTTGCGCTTGGTGGTGGGCGCGGCGCCTTCCTTGGCGAGGGTGATCTCCACCGACGCCAGCATCTTCGCGGTACCGGCACGCGTGTCCAGCTCGCTGATCGCGGCGTCCAGCACCTTCCCGGTGGCCACCGTGCCGCCCTGCGCCAAGGTTTTCCTGGTGTTCTCGTCGGTGGCGGCGAGCCTGTCCCGCAGCGCGCCGGTGGAGGAGTCCACCCAGCGCGCGATGCCCTGGTCGACCTGGTGGTAGTCCAGGCTGCTCAGCTCGGCGACCTGGGTCCGCCCGGCGTCGAGCACTTCACCGCGGGTCCTGGCGTAGCCGAGCGCATCGTCGTTCGCGGCGCGCAGCCAGGAAACCCCGAACCAGCAGGCGAAGGCCGCGGTGGCCGCGACCAGCGCGATCGACAGTCCGAGCAAGCGTTTGCGCCGCCGTGGGGGCTCTTCGGCGGCAGTGTCCTCGACGGCGACTTCTTCTTCCGTCACTTCGGTAGCCACAGCATCTCCTCCATGCTGGTGGACACCAGCGGCAGCGTGGGCAGCCCGAGCGGTCCGGCGGCCAGCCCGGAGCCGGGGATCGCCGCCGGCGGGACGCCGGGATGCGGCGCGTTCTGCGATCCGCGCACCGAGCTTTCGTCGCCCTTCGGCAGTGTGCAGCGGGCGTCGGTGTTGAACGGCGCCGCGGTGGTGTCCTCGCCATCGCGCCGGACGGTGCCCTCGTAGCCCTGTTCGCAGGGTTCCGGTTTGAAGAAGGTCAGCGCCAGCGAGAGATGGCCGGTGTCGGGGGTGACCGCGGTGGAAGTGGCCGCCACCGCCTTGGGCAGGTTGACGAACAGGTGCTCCATGCCGTCGACCCTGGCTTCGAACACGTTCGCCGTGGTGAGCAGGTTCGCCACCAGTACCGAAAGCCCGGGGTTGGTGTCCTCGAGCAGCCCGGTGAGCTGGGTGGCCGCCTGCGGCGCGGTGCCGATCAGCTTGCGCAGGTCGCCGTCGGACCTGGCCAGCTCGGCCGCGAAGAGCTTGGCGTTGGAGCTGAACGAGCGCCACTGCGCCGAAGAGTCGGCCTGGGTCTGCAGCACGGTGGTGCCGTCGTTGATCAGCGTGCTGGTCTGCGGCAGGTGCTCGGCGGCGGTGCGGGTGAACTCGTTCGCCGAATCCAGCAGCACCTGCAGGTTCGGTCCGGCACCCTGCAGCCCGGCGTCCAGCTCGTCGACCACCGTGCGCAGCGAGTCCGTCGGCACCGACCCGGTGAACGCGCTCAGGTTGCCGAGCAGGGTCTGCACCGGCAGCGGGACGGCGGTGGACTCCTTGGGGATGACCGCGCCCTCGGTGAGGAACGGCCCGCCGTCGGTGCGTGGCTGCAGGTCCACGTACTGCTCACCGACGGCGGACCGGTTGGCCACCACCGCGCGTGAGTTCACCGGGATCCGCGCGTCGTCGTCGATCCGCAGCTCGGCTTCCATGCCATCACTGGTCAGCCGCAGCTCGCCGACCCTGCCGACGGCGACCCCGCGGTAGGTGACCTCGCTGTTGGTGAACACCCCGCCGCCGTCCGCGAGCTGCAGGCGCACCAGGTACCCGGAGCCGCCGAACAGCGAGCCGAGCCCGGCGTACTGCCCGCCGATGAAGGTGACCACGGACAGCGCGATGATCACGAAGGCGATCACCTGCGCCTTCACCCGCCTGGTCAGCACGTCGCCCCCTCCTCACCGAATGCAGCGAAGGCCACCTTCGCTGCATCCAGCGCAGGCAAGGTGGCCTTCGCTGCATCTGGGGTCAGCATCAGCCACCTCCGGTGCTGGGCAGGGGGAGCGGGGGCACATCGGGCAGCGGCATGGACGGGTCGCGCGGCACGGTGACGAACAGGTTCAGGTAGTCGCCCTTGGCCCCGTCGAGCACCGCGTCGGTGAACGGGAAGGTGGGCAGGATCTCCAGCGCCTTCGGCAGGTTCTCGCCCGCGTCGGCCAGCCTGGCCAGTATCGGCGAGAGCGCCGCCAGGTCGGCGACCAGATCGTCCTTGCTCCTGGTGATGGTGTCCACCGCGACGGCCGAAAGCTCGTCCAGCGACTGGAGCATGCCGACCAGTGCGGTGCGCTGGTCGGCGAGCGTCTTCAGGCCGGGGGTCAGGTCGGTCAGCGCGCCGGAGAGCTGCTCCTGGCGGCCGGCCAGTGTGGCGGAGAGCGTGTTCAGACCGTCCAGTGCCGCGGTGATCTCACCCTTGTGCGCGTCCAGGTTGGTGACCAGCTCGTCCATTCCGGACAGGAACGAGCGGATCTCGCCCTCGTTGCCGTCCATCACCTTGGTCAGCTCCCGGCTGATGGTCTGCAGCTGGCCGATGCCGCCGCCGTTGAGCAGCAGCGAGAGCGCGCCGAAGACCTCCTCCACCTCCGGGTTGCGGTTGGTGCGGTCCACCGTGATCACCGCGCCGCCCCCGAGCGGCTCGGCCGACGGCCGCTCCGGCGGGGCCAGCTCGACGAACTTCTCGCCGAGCAGGCTGGACTGGCGCAGCCTGGCCAGCGCGTTGGACGGCAGCCGCACGCCCGAGTTGACCAGCACCACGGCTTCGGCGGTCCAGCCGTCCGCACCGAGCGCGATCGACTCGACCCGGCCGACCGGCACGTCGTTCACCTTCACCGCCGCTTGCGGCACCAGGTCGAGCACGTCGGCGAACTGCACGGTGACCCGGTACGGCTGGTCGCCGACGTCGGCCCCGCCGGGCAGCGGGAGGTCGTAGACGCCGGTGAACTCGCCGGCCGAGCAGCCGGCGAGGCACAGCGCCGCACCGACGGCCAGTGCGCGCAGGGCCCGTCTCATTTCGCACCTCCCGGCAGCATGAAGAAGTAGTCGACCAGGGTGCGGCCCTGCAGGGTGCCGGACTTCGGGTCGAAGGCCCCGAGCACGTTGTCCACCGCCAGCGGCACGGTGTCCAGCGCCTCGGCCAGCTGCCCGCGCCGGTCCACCAGCACCTGGGTTGTCTGCGCCAACTTGTCCACATTGGACTTGATCAGCGCGCGGTTGTCCTTGATGAAGCCCTGGATCTCACCGAGCGCGCTGCCGAGGGTGTTCAGCGCGCCGGACAGCTCGGTCCGGTCGGTGGCCAGCGTCTGCCAGACCGAGTCCAGCTGCCGGTTCACCTCCCGCACGCCGGAATCGTTGCCGGCCAGCATGCTGGTGAACTTCTGCAGCTCGTCGATGGTGCCGAACAGGTCATCCTTGGAACCGGCCAGGGTGCGCGCCAGGTCGGCGAAGTTGCGCACCGAGTCGTTGAACGCCTTGCCGTTGCCGGCCAGGTTCGCCGCGCCGGTGTCGAGCAGCTCGGACAGCGCGCCGCCGGAGTTGGCACCGTCCGGCCCGAGCGCGGTGGTCAGCCCGTTCAGGCTGGCGTACAACTCGTCCAGCTCCACCGGGGTGCCGGTGCGCTCGGTGCCGACCACCGCGCCGTCGGCGATCCGCGGCCCGCCCCTGGCGGGATGGGTGAACTGGAGGTAGCGGTCGGACACCACGCTCGGCGCGACCACCAGCACCCCGGTGTCCACGGCCACCCCGGCGTCGTTCCGCACGGACAGCTTCACCTCGACCCGCTCGCCGCGCGGGGTCACCGTTTCCACCTGCCCGATCCGCACCCCGAGCAGTCGCACGTCGGAGCCGGAGTAGACGCCGACCGCGCGCGTGAAGTAGGCGGTGATGTGCTTGTCCCCGTTGCCGGAGAAGATCCACCACAGGCTGCCGGCCACGACCAGGCCGACCACCGTCAGCACCGCGAGGATCCGGCTGACCCGGACTCCGAACCTGGTGTCGCTCATCCGCCGCCTCCGATCCCCGGCGGCCGGCACGGATCCCGGTTCTCCGGCACCAGCGCGCAGATGTAGTTGTCCACCCAGCGGCCGTTGCCGGCGGCGTTGTTCACCACGCGGAAGTACGGCCCGGCCAGTTCCAGGCTCCGGTCCAGGTTCGCGGTCTGCCGCTGCAGGATGTCGGTCACCGCGCCCAGCCGTTCCAGCGCGGGCTTGAGCTGTGCGCCGTTGTCCGCGACCAGACCGGAAAGCTGCGTGGCCAGCTGCTGGGTGCCGACCAGCAGCGCGTGGATCGAATCGCGGCGGTTGTCCAGCTCGGTGAGCAGCAGGTTGCCGTCGTTGATCAGCTTCTCGAACTCGCCGCTGGAGCCGGCCAGCGTGCCGCTGATCGTGCGCGCGTTCCGGAGCAGCTCGGCCAGCTGGTCGTCGCGCGAGGCGACGGTCTTCGACAGCGCGCTGAGCCCGTCCAGCGCGGTCCGGATGTGCTCCGGAGAGCCCTTGAAGGTCTCCGAAATGGTCCGGAAGCTCTCCGCGAGCTGATCGGTGTCGATCGCGCCGACGGTGTTGGCCAGCCCGTTGAAGGCGTCGGTGACGTCGTACGGGGTGACCGTGCGGTTGCGCGGGATGGGCTGCTCGGGATCCTGGTTCGCGTCGCCGATCGGGTGCAGGGCAAGGAATTTGCGGCCCAGCAGGGTTTTGATCCTGATCTCGGCCGAGGTCTTGTTGCCCACCCATGCGTCCTTCACCCGGAACGTCACCAGCACCCTCGGGTCGCTGTCGTCCACCAGGTCGACGGCCCGCACCTCGCCGACCTTGATCCCGGCCACCCGCACCTCGTCGTCCGGTTGCAGCCCGGCCGCCTCGCTGAACTCGGCCTGGTACGAGGTGCCGGAGCCGACGATCGGCAGGTCCTCGTAGAAGAAGGTGGCGGTGAGCACCGCGGCCAGCACCACGCTGCCCACCGCGCCGACGGTGAGCGTGTTGCGCTCCCTGTACGACTTCATCAGCCCTTGCACCTCTCCGCCGTCACCGGAACGCCACCGGACGGGTCGTTGCCGGTGAGCACCGCCTCGCAGAGGTAGAAGTTCAGCCAGGAGCCGTAGCTGCCCGTCTTGCCGACCGTTTCCAGCTTCTTCGGCAGCAGGCTGAGGAACCGCTCGACCTCGTCGCCGGAGCCGGCCAGGTTCTCCGAAAGCCGGCCGAGCCCGGTGATGCTGTCCTTCAGCGGCGGCCTCGCCGACTCGAACAACCCGGCGGTGGCCGTGGTCAGCCCGGCGATGCCGTCGATCGCCTCGCCGATCGCGGTCCGGTCACCGGCCAGCCCTGACACCAGCCGCTGCACGGTGGAGACCAAAGTGGACAGCGCGTCGCCCTTGCTGTTGATGGTGCGCAGCACCGAGTTCAGATTGGTGATCACGTCCCCGATCACCTTGTCCCGGCTCGCCAGCGTGGCGGTGAGCGAGCCGGTGTGCGCGAGCAGGCTCTCCACGGTGCCGCCCTCGCCCTGCAGCACCTGCACGATCTCGCCGGAGAGCTGGTTCACGTCGTCCGGGGACAGCGCCTGGAACAGCGGCTTGAACCCGTTGAACAGGTCGGTCAGGTCCAGCGCCGGGGTGGTGCGTTCCAGCGGGATCTCCGCGCCCGGCTCCAGCGTGCCGGTCGAGGTCCGGCCGCGTTCCAGCGCGATGTAGCGCTGGCCGACCATATTGCGGTACTTGATCACCGCGCCGAGGTCGCCGGGCAGCTTGCGGCCGCGGTTCACCGAGAACGTCACCCGCGCGATGTGCTGGTCGACGATGTCCAGCTCCTCCACCTGGCCGACCCGGACCCCGGAGATCCGCACGTCGTCACCGACGTTGAGCGCGGTCGCGTCGGTGAACCTTGCGCGGTAGGTGTCGGTCTCGCCGAGGCCGGTGTTGGAGATCGAGATCGCCAGTATCGCGGTGGCCAGCCCGGTGACCAGGATGAAGATCACCGCCTTGATCAACGGCGACGCCAGTTTTCTCATTTCAGGGTCACCTCCGTCCCGCGATAGAGCGGCCCGACCAGCACGCTGCCCCAGCCGGGCACCTGACCGGCCGGCATGCCGACGGCGGGCCCGACCAGCCCGGCGAGCAGTTCCCGCTCCTGCGGCGAGTTCGGTACGCCGAGCTCGCCCCGGCCGCCGGGCAGCAGCGGATGTCCCGCTGCACCGGGGGCGACCGCGGCGGTACCGGTGGTGGGCATGACCCCGCTCGGGTAGCAGCGCGGCCCGCCGGTCGCGGTGAACGCCGGATCGTCCCGGCCAGGCTGGTAGGCCCCGCGTGACTCGGTGACGGTGGCCTCGACGTGCAGGCCGGGCTGGTCCGTGCCGGCTCCCAGCGCCTTGTCCATGGCCGGCTTGAGATCGGTCATCGCCTTGAGCGTGCACGGAAAACTGGGCGAATAGCGGGCGGCCACCTCCAGCGGCGCCCTGCTGTCGGCGGTCAGCCGGATCAGGTTGTCCTTGTTGTTGCGCAGGAACAGCTCGACGTCCTGGCTGGACGTGGTGACCTGGTCGTAGAGCGTGCCGAGCTCACCGCGCTTGTCCGCGACGGTGCCCAGGGTGACCGCGGTGTCGGTGAGCGAGTCCAGCAGATCCGGCGCGATGTCGCCGTACAGCTTGCTCACTTCGGCCAGGTCGCGGATGTTCTCGTTCAGCGCGGGCAGATCCGGATTGAACTCTTCGAGGTAGTTCGCCGCGGTGGCCAGTGTCTCGCCGAGCTGCGCGCCGCGGCCCTCCAGCGCGGTGGCCACCGCGGTCAGCGTGGTCGCCAGCTTCTGCGGCTGCACCGCCTGCAGCACCGGCAGCAGATCGCCGAACACCTTCTCCAGCTCGATCGCGTTCGCGGACCGGTCCTGCCCGATCACGTCGCCGGCGCCGATCGGCGGCTCCGTGGAACCGTCCGGAATGGACAGTTGCACGTAGCGCTCACCGAACAGCGTTTTCGGGATCAGCAGCGCGGACACGTTCTTCGGCAGATAGGCGGTCTTCTCCGGTTCCAGCGCGAGTTCGATCTCGGCCCCGCCACCGCCGCTGCGCACCGCCCTGACTTCACCGACCACCACGCCGCGCGCCTTCACCTCGGAGGTCACCTGCAGCTGGTTGCCGATCCGGTCGGTGCGCAGGGTGACCGGCACCGAGGTGACGAACTTCTTCTGGTACACCTGCACGGACAGCGTGATCAGCGAGGCCATCACCAGCAGGAAGATCACTCCCGCGGTGCGGACACCCAGCTTTCTCAGCCCCGGCCTCCTGCTCATCCCGCTGCCTCCCCCGCGAGCCTGCGCGCATCCGCGATCGTGTCGACGGGGCGCGACTCGGGGTGGCCGGAAACGTTGCCGGGCAGGGCGCCCCGCCGCCCCGATAGCGGGACCTGCCGGCGAATGCGCGCGTGCGGGTCGGCCTGGGTGCCACGGATGCGGGGGACGCTGTTCATCCGGCCACCTTGACCGTGGTCGTCGCGCCCCAGATGGCCAGGCTGAGGAAGAAGTCCAGCACCGCCACCGAGACGATCGCGGTGCGCACCGCGCGGCCGACCGCCACCCCGACCCCGGCCGGCCCGCCGCTCGCGCGGAACCCGTAGTAGCAGTGCGCGATCACCACCACCACGCTGAAGACCATCACCTTCCCGAAGGACCAGAGCACGTCGATCGGCGGCAGGAAGAGCTGGAAGTAGTGGTCGTAGGTGCCCGCCGACTGGCCGAAGAACCAGATCGTCACCTGCCGGGAAGCCACGTACGAAGTGAGCAGGCCGATCGCGTACAGCGGGATGACCGCGACGAACCCGGCGATGATTCGGGTGGTCACCAGGTACGGCACGCTGGGGATGCCCATCACCTCCAGCGCGTCGATCTCCTCGGAGATGCGCATCGCGCCGAGCTGGGCGGTGAACCCGCAGCCGACCGTCGCGGACAGTGCGAGCCCGGCCACCAGCGGCGCGATCTCCCGGGTGTTGAAGTAGGCCGAGATGAACCCGGCGAAGGCCGAGGTGCCCACCTGGTTCAGCGCGGAGTAGCCCTGCAGGCCGACCACGGTGCCGGTGAACACGGTCATCCCGATCATCACGCCGATCGTGCCGCCGATCACCGCCAGCGCCCCGCTGCCGAAGCTCACCTCGGCCAGCAGCCGGACGATCTCCCTGGTGTAGCGGCGAAGTGCCCGCGGCACCCAGGCCAGCGTGCGGAGCGCGAACAGGATCTGGTCGCCGAGCGTGTCCAGGAACCCGAACCGCCGGTCGATCGACTCCCGCACGCGCCGCACCTTCGGCGGGGAATAGCTCTCTGCCACGCGCTACATCCCCTTCGGCGGAACGAGCTGGAGGTACAGCGTGGTCAGCACCAGGTTCAGCATGAACAGCAGCAGGAAGGTGATCACCACGGACTGGTTCACCGCGTCGCCGACGCCCTTCGGCCCGCCACGCGGGTTCAGCCCGCGGTAGGAGGCCACCACCCCGGCCACGAAACCGAAGACGACCGCCTTGATCTCACTGATCCACAGGTCCGGCAGTTGGGCCAGCGCGGAGAAACTGGCCAGGTACGCGCCTGGCGTGCCGCCCTGCATGACCACGTTGAAGAAGTAGCCGCCGAGCACCCCGACCACGCTGACCATGCCGTTGAGGAAGGCGGCCACCCCCATCGCGGCGAGCACCCTTGGCACGATCAGCCGCTGCACCGGGGAGACGCCGAGCACCTCCATCGCGTCGATCTCTTCGCGGATGGTGCGGGAGCCGAGGTCCGCGCACATCGCCGAGCCGCCGGCACCGGCGATCAGCAGCGCGGTGACGATCGGGCTGGCCTGCTGGATGATCGCCAGCACGCTGGCCGCGCCGGTGAAGGACTGGGCACCGATCTGCGTGGTCAGCGAGCCGAGGTGCAGCGCGATGACCGCGCCGAACGGGATCGCCACCAGCGCGGTCGGCAGGATCGAGACGCTCGCGATGAACCAGAACTGCTGGACGAACTCGCGGAACTGGAACGGCCGCTTGAACGCGGACCGCACGACGTCCATGGCGAGGGCGTAGAGCGCCCCGGTCTGCCGGATCGCCGCGGCACCGGGAAACGTAGCCGTCCGCGCTGGCCTGATCCCCACGCCCACCTCCCCATTTTTCATAGTCCATTTGGCGTATAGTGCGTATGGCAGGTGGAGTCGATTGTTGCCCTGCAATTTGATTACTCGCCGGTACGCTAACTTCGGCCGGGTCCCGGAGACAAGAACTCCGGCTCGATCCATCGGTTACGTCCTGGTAACCGCCGGGTTTTTGCACCTTTCTGACAAAGTGCTCCCGGTGCTTTGTCAGAACCGGTGAACAAACTCGGCACTCGTTACGGGCGGGTAAGGAAAAGCTTTACGGTCCGCGTGGCGCCGACGTAGCGTACCGGCCAGTAGCGTTCGACATCTCGAAATACCTCCGGAATTGAGGGACGGCTCATGTTGCGCACGTCGAAATCATTGTTCGGACGGAGAGCGGCACTGGGGTTCGCCGGTGCGGCCGTCCTGCTGGCCGGCCTGCCGGCCGCACCGGCCTCGGCCGCGGAGATCAAGGTCAGCTACCCGGTCAGCGGTACCTCGATGGTGAAGAAAACGGGCAGTGCCTTGGAGTTGGGGCCGGGCACCCTGGCCGCGACGGTGACCACCAAGCCCGGCGGGGGTGACGTCAAGGGCGTGCTGAACCTGCCGCCGGCGCACGCCTCGTTCGCGGTCGCCGGGCTGATCCCGGTGCAGGCGACGGTGACCGTGCTGCCGACCGGACCGGCCACCGGTGAGATCAAGCAGGGCGTGCTGACCAGCCGCGCCGAATTCGACCTGAAACTGAGCGACATCTGGGTCGGTGGCATCTTCCCGATCCCGGTCGGCGGCGAGTGCAAGACGGAGCAGCCGGTCAGCGTGGACCTGAAGTCCGAGGGCGCCTTCACCGTGTTCGGTGGCGGTGCGGTCGCGGGCAGTTACACGATTCCGGACTTCGAGAACTGCACCATCTTCGCGCCGATCCTGAGCCCGTTGATCTCCGGACCGGACAACACCATCAAGCTCACCCTGGGCAAGCCGACCCCCATTCCCTGATTGAGTTCTGGCAGAGGAGGAGAATTTCATGGCAGGTACGACCAAAGCGGCCGGACGCGTGCTGCTCGCGGCGGCTTCGATGCCGGCCGCGGCCGTGCTCGGTGCGGCACCCGCGTCCGCGGCAGTGTCCGCCGCGATCAAGGTGCAATACCCGGTGAACGGCACTTCCACGGTGAAGAAGACCGGCGGCAGCATGACACTCGGGCCGGGCACCCTGGACACCACCGTGCTCACCAGACCGGGCGGCGGCGACCTGACCGGAAACCTCGCCCTGCCACCGGCGAGGACCTCGTTCGAGGCGGGCGGGTTCATCCCGGTGAAAGCGACGGTCACCGTCATCCCGACCGCGCCGGTGACCGGGGTGATCGCGCAGGGCGTGGTGACCACGCACGCGGAGGCCTACATCCAGCTCAGTGACATCTGGGTGGCCGGGATCTTCTACACCCCGGTCGGCAACGAGTGCAAGACCGCGACCCCGGTGTCGATGGACCTGAAGTCCACCGGTTCCTTCACCGTGTTCAACGGCGGCAAGGTGGCCGGCAGCTACACCATTCCGGACTTCAAGAACTGCACCATCTTCGGCCCGCTGCTGACCTCCCTGGTGTCCGGCCCGGACAACACCATCGAACTCACCCTCGGCAAAGCCATCCCCATCCCCTAACTCCCCCGCTTTGTCCGTGAAGGGCACCTTGCCTACCTTCAAAGTGGGCAAGGTGCCCTTCACGGATTGTCAGCCGGGTGGGGCGGTGGCCAGGATGGTTCGGAGGTCGAGGTCGATCGTGTTGCCGGGGCCGGAGACCATGCCGGTGACCAGCGGGTCGAGCGGTTCGGTGACCCCGCAGCCGGTGAACGGCGGGATGGTGAAGCTCCGCAGCTCCGGGTTCGGGCTGTCCGGGATGGTGGCGACCGGGCCGCCGGCGGTGACCGTGTACTTGCCGCCGGCCGGGGTGGCCATGGCGACCTTGACCGGGGTCACGGTCCGGCAGTTCTCGCCGACGTCGAGCGGGACGCCGTTCACCCGCACCGCGCTCAGCCTGATCACCACCTCCGCGCGCATGATCTCCAGCAGCCCCTGCCGGATCGATGCGGTGAGGAAGGTGAGCTTGCCGTCCGGGACGCCGGGCGGCAGGAGCTCGACCGAGCCCGTGGTCGGCATGAAACCGAAGGCGTTGAACGGGCTTTCGGTCTTCGGCAGCGCGGAGTCGATGGACAGGTCGCCCGGCTGGCCCGGCCCCGGCTGGACGAGCGACACCGCCGGGGCGATCCCGGGGCCGAGCTTGATCCTGGCGTTGATCTTGGCGACGGTGGAGGTGCCGATCACGCCCTGGGGCGAGTACTGCTGCTTGATCTCGGCCAGCAGCTCCGGCCCGGTGAGGGTCCGACCTTCCCGGCCCGCGGCCTCCGGCGAACCCGGCAGGCCGGGCACGGTCTCCGGCATCCCGCCGGAGTCGGAGCCGGTGGCGGGCGGCGGTTCGGCACCGGGCTGGACCATCGAAACCTTGGTCAGCGACGGATCCTGGTCCGCGGCCGCCGCGCAGGACGGCTCCACCGGCACCGGTTCGCCCTCGGCGGGATGCAGGGTGAGGCCGACGGTCAGCCCGGTGACGGCGAACTCGACGTCCGCCGCTCCCTCGGTGTCCACGGCGGCGGGGGTGGCGGTGGCCGGGAAGGCCAGCGGGCCGGTGTCCGGTTTCGGCGCCTTCGCAAGCGCCAGCTCCACCGGCAGTGCGGTCTCCTTCTTGCCCTGCCGCGCGGTGAGACCCAGGGTGGCTTTGCCCTCCAACGCCGCCGGGCCGCCGAGCGCGGCCAGTGCCTGCTCGGGCACGGTCACCTCGGTGTCCAGCGCGCCGAGCCGCACCGGGTTGCCGGCGCGTACCCAGGCCGGCGCGGTGGTGCTGATCGCCACCGAGATCCGGTACGGCTCCGCGGCGCCGGCGGATGTGCAGTCGTAGTTCAGCAGCCTGGCCACCGGCACGGCTTCCGCGACCGGCTCCGGCTCGGGCGGGGTGCCGGGACCGGCCCCGGCCAGCCCGCCGTTGAGGAGTGCGGCCGAAACCAGTACCGCGGCACCGGCGAGCCAGCGCGAGCGGAACGGCCGTGCGGTACGACGTGCCAGACGTGCCATGGCGGATCCTCGGTCTCATCCGGAAACTCAGCTGGAAACGAGCCGGGCGCCCCGGTCACCGAGATGACCGGAGCGCCTTGGCGGGAAAGGAAACTGCTAGGTGATGGTGGCGCTGCCGAGCTTGGCGTCCTGGCCACCGTCCAGCACGCAGGAGAAGGGAGCCTGCTCCTGCCACGCCGGGTCGGCATTCAGGAAATGGAAGTCCGCTCGGACGGTGAACGCGTTGTCCAGCGAGATGGTGAGCGGGCCGGGTGCCGCGCCCGCGGTCGCCGTCGGAATGAAGGTTCCGCTGTCCTGGTGGGCGGCCACCGGGAACGGTGGGTAGGTGGTGCCCGGGTTGTAGAACTGTTCAGCGATGCGGATATCGGTGGCGGTATTCGAGTCGAGCGTGCCGCCGGCGGCGATCACGTCCGCGTCGGCGAAGCCGCGCAGGCCGTCCACGCCGGCCAGGTCGTACAGGGTGCCGGCCACGTCCGACGGGACGGTCGCGACGACCTCCAGGGCGCGCACCGTGGCGGTGCTGCCGCTGGCCACCGAGTCGGGGCCGATGGCCTTGGCGTGCACGGTCAGCGCGCCCGGGCCAAGCAGCGGGTATTCGCAGGTGTAGGAAAGGTCGCCGGTTTCGTAGACGATGTCCGCCGCGGCCGCCGTGCCGGTGCCGAGTGCGGTGGCCATCGCCGCCACCAGGCCGACGGTCGCCAGGCTCGCGCCGAGCCTGCCCAGTCTTCGAGTCATCCTTGAATCGCCTCCATGCTTCAACTTTCGCCCCTGCCCGCCGGTGGCGGGTGTCCCTGAGTCGCCCATGACTCGCCGAAGAACTTGAGAATCTCGCCGGATCGATCTCGGTGGCACCGATTATTCGAATGTGTGAAGAATGCCCCCATGCTCGGTTACCGGCTAGTACGTTACGGGCGTGTCAACGGGGCGACAAGGGTGCGGCGGAAAAAGCACGGATAGCGATGATCATGGCCGGAAATGTTGTCAGCTTTGCTGAAAGCCTGGTCGGAGGTTTGTCGTGAAGCTACAAAACCGGCGTGGTACGCGCAGATCATTTTCGAGGAGCCGGAACTTCGGCGTACAGTTCGTTCCCGATACCGGACCGCGAGCCGCGCCGCGCGAATGGCCTAGTGGCTACTTCCGAACAGGGCAACGTGGTCCGCGAAAATGGCAGGGAATTACTTCTGGAATCGATTCGGAGGCCAGGTGCCGAACGCATCCGCCGACCGGCGCACACCGACCGTCACCCGTTTCGCGCTGTGCGCGACGGTAGCCGTGCTGGCCTTCGGCGCCGGTGGCGCGGCGGCGGGCGCCGGCACGACCCAGCACGCTTCGCCGCTCCCGTCGCCCGTGTTCGCGGCACCCGGCGGCGCCGCGGCGGTACCGGCACCGGCTCTGGCACCGGGGATCGGGAAGGTGGTGACCGCGGGCACGCCGTTCTGGACCCAGAACATCACCAACAGCACCGTCTACAACCGGCTCGGCATCGCCTCCGGGGTGCTCGAGGTGTCCAGCAGCGTGAACCAGACGATCGCCAGGAAGCAGGACGGCAGCCTGGTCGTCTGGGGCAACGACTTCTACCACCAGCAGACCGTCCCGCCCGCCGCGCTGGGCGCCACCGCGGTCGCTTCCGGCTACGGGCACCTGCTGGCGCTGAAGAACGGCGAAGTGATCGCCTGGGGCAGTTCGGCGCTCGGCGCCATCGAGGTGCCGCCGGCGGCGAAGTCGGGGGTGGTCGCGATCTCCACCCGTGGCCTGCACAGCCTGGCGCTCAAGTCGGACGGAAGCGTGGTCAGCTGGGGCATGCGCACGGACGTACCGGCGGCCGCGTCCTCCGGCGTCACCGCGATCTCCGCGGGCGGGGACCACAACCTGGCGCTGAAGAACGGCGGCGTGCTCGCCTGGGGCAGTGACAAGTTCGGCCAGACGGACGTGCCGGCCGCGGCGAAGTCCGGGGTCAAGGCGATCTCGGCGGGCTGGGACCACAGCCTCGCGCTGAAGACCGACGGCACGGTGCTCGCCTGGGGCAACAACGCGGACGGCCAGGCCACCGTGCCGGCCGAGGCCGCCTCCGGGGTCACCGCGATCTCGGCCGGGTCCCTGCACAGCCTCGCGCTGCTGGCCGGCGGGAAGGCGGTGAGCTGGGGCATGCCCGCGGCGGCGAGCAACCCCAACCCCCGCCCGGAGACGCCCGCCTCCGGCGTGACCGCGATCTACGCGGGCTACCGGGGCAGCGTGTTCCTCAAATAGCGCTCACTTCGCCAGGTCGGCGATCAGCTCGTAGGACCGCAGCCGGTCCTCGTCGTCGTAGATCATCGTGGTGACCATGATCTCGTCCGCGCCGGTGTCCGCGAGCAGGCCGTCCAGTCCCTTGCGCACGGTCTCCGGCGAGCCGATGATCTGGCTCTCCATCCGCTCCTCGACGAACATCCGGTCCATCTCGGTGTACGGGTATTCGGCGGCCTCCTGCGGGCTCGGCAGCTTGATCGGCCGGCCCCGGCGCAGGCTGAGGAAGGCCAGCCCGCTCGGCGCGGCGATCCGGCGCGCCTGCTCGTCGGTGTCCGCGGCGGTGACCGAGGCGCCGAGCATCACGTACGGCTCGGACAACGTCTCGGACGGCGTGAAGGACTCGCGGTAGAGCCGCACCGCCGGGATGGTGTTCTGCGCGCTGAAGTGGTGCGCGAAGGCGAACGGCAGGCCGAGCGCGCCGGCCAGCTGCGCGCTGAACCCGCTCGAGCCGAGCAGCCAGAACGGCGGCTTGTGGCCGACCGCCGGCACGGCGTTCACCGCGCGGTGCTCGTCCGGCTCGAAGTAGGCCATCAGCTCGGCCAGCTGCTGGGGGAATGCCTCCGCGGACAGCGCGGCGGCGGAACCGCGCACGGCGATCGCGGTGCGCTGGTCGCTGCCCGGCGCGCGGCCGATGCCGAGGTCGATCCGGCCGGGGTGGAAGGCCTCCAGCATGCCGAACTGCTCGGCGATGATCAGCGACGCGTGGTTGGGCAGCATGACCCCGCCCGAGCCGACCCTGATCCGCTCGGTCGCGGTGGCGACCTGGCCGATCAGCACCGCGGTGGCCGAGCTGGCGATACCGGGCATGTTGTGGTGCTCGGCGACCCAGAAGCGGTGGTAGCCCAGCCGCTCGGTGTGCCGGGCGAGTTCGATCGTGTTGCGCAGCGCGGTACCCGCGTCGGAGCCGCTCACGATGGGCGACAGGTCGAGCACGGAAAGCGGTACGTCGGTCAGTGAGTTCGCGGAGGTCACGTACCAGCGCAACGCGGGCGGGCCGTCAACCCTTCCCGCGCCCGGCTACGAACCTTCGACCGAGCCGATCTGGGGCGGGGTGGGGGGATCACCGCGGACGACCGTGCCGAGCGACTGCTGCCACGCCTGCTGCCACAGCCCGCTGGACTCGATCTTGACCAGCCAGTCGTCGATGAACTTCTTGAAGCTCTCGTCCCCGTGCTTGAGGCCGATTCCGTACGGGTCGGTGGTGAACGGGTCGCCGACCACCTCGATCTTGTCGTTCAGCGCCGCCGCGCCGGCCAGCAGCGTCAGGTCGTGCACGTAGGCGACGCCCTGCCCCTGCTCCAGCGCCTGGAGGCACTCCGGTGCCGTGCCGTAGGTCTGGATCTTCGCGTTCGGGGCGTACTGCTCGATCGCGGCGACGCTGGTGGTGTTGGACACGGCCAGCACCGTTTTGCCGTTCAGGTCGGCGGGCTTGCGGATTCCGTTCGTCGTCTTCAGCGTCGCGATTGCCTGACCGGACATGAGGTACGGACCGGCAAATGCCACTTCTTTCGCCCGTTCGGGGGTAATCGTGTAAATACGGATCACCACGTCCACCGTGTTGATCTTGAGCAACGCGGCCCTGGTATCCGCTGTGGTATTCACGATCTTCGCGTCCGGTCTGCCAATGATGTACTTGGCCAGCATCTTGCCCAGCGCCGCGTCGAATCCCTCGTTGCCGCCGGTGGTCGGATTCTGCTGGGAAAGCAGCGGCATGTTCAGCTCGCCGCCGACGAGCAGCTGTCCGCGCTGCTTGATCGCCTGTGCGGTCGGGCTGGTCGCCAACTCGTCCGCGCTGGCCACGGGGGCCTTTCCGAGCAGGCCCTCGGCGTTGGGCGCCTGCGCGTTCGCGGACGGGGTCGGGTCCGGCATGCCGCAGCCCGCCATCGCGGTCAAGGCGACGCCTACGCCGATGGCCGCCATCCAGCGACGTTTTGCGGACGTCAACTTGCTCAAGGACATTCTTCACCCCGTACTACAACTGAAGTGCTGGCGGTCTGTTTCGCCGGAAAACCGACTTGACAGATACAACCCCTTCGACGCGCATTAGTAAATAGGCGTTGTAAGTTTATTCACCACGGATTGTGGTGAGGGACAAACCAACTCCGACTATTCAATGACGATTCGTGTCGGGGGTGAAATTGCGCACACCCTTATCGGGGAGGTGCGGGCAGCCAGTCGCGGTCGGAGGCGAGCACCACGAGCTGCTGGGTGGCCCTGGTCAGTGCCACGTAGAGCACCCGACGCCCGGTGGTCGACTCGGTGATCAGGTCGGTCGGCTCCATCAGCACCACGGCGTCGTACTCCAGCCCCTTGGAGTCCAGGCTGCCGACCACTTTTAGCCGCTCGTCGGCCTGGCCGGACAGCCACTGCTCCACCTCGCCGACCCGGTCCATCGCGGTGATCACGCCGACCGTGCCCTCGACCGAGTCCAGCAGCTCCTTGGCGGCCGCCTGCGTCGCGCTCTCCAGTCCGGCCGGATCCATCGTGCGGACCTCGGGGGTGACGCCGGTGGTGCGCACCGCGTGCGGCAGCTCGTCCGCCTCGGCGTGGCCGGCGACCACCTGCGCGGCCAGTTGGAAAATTTCTGCCGAGTTCCGGTAGTTGGTGCGCAGCGTGAACCGGCGCCGGGTGGTGCGCAGGCCGAACGCGTGGTCCCTGGCCTGCGCGGCTTCGTCGGGGTCCGGCCACGAGCTCTGCACCGGGTCGCCGACCACCGTCCAGCTGGCGTACTTGCCGCGCCTGCCGATCATCCGCCACTGCATGGGGGAGAGGTCCTGCGACTCGTCCACCACGATGTGCGAGTACTCGTCGTAGTGCTCCGGACGGTGCGTGCCCTGCCCGGAGCCGCCCCTGGTCGGGGTGGCCTCCAGCTCGATCTGCGCGCGTCGCTTGCGCTTCGGCGGCGTGCCCGCCAGCACCCGCAGCTCGTCCAGCAGCGCCACATCGGCGATCGTCCAGGCGCGGGACCCGTTCGCCACCTCCGCCAGCGACGCCGCGAGCATGCCGATCTCGCCCCGGTTGAGCAGCTGCTTGCCGGCCGCGGCCAGCCGCCGCTCGTCGCCGAGCCAGCGCAGGATCTCGGCCGGGTAGAGCACCGGCCACCAGACGACCAGGAACCGGTGGAAGTCGATCCGCTCGCCGAGCTCCTGGATCAGCTCGGCCCGGTCGAAGGTCCTGGCGTCGTCCTTGGCGTGCTGTTCGGCCTTGTCCGCCAGCGCTTCCAGCAGCGCCTCGGCGGCACGGACCCTGGACCGGTTCGGCGGCCCGCCGTGCGTGTGCACCTTGCGGCGCACCCGGTCCAGCTCCCGCGCGTCCAGTTTGAGCACTTCGCCGCGGTAGACGATGCGCATCTCCGACGGCGCGTCCGGCGGGGTGTCGCGCAGTGCCCGCAGCAGCACCTTGCGCATCCGCAGCGAGCCCTTGATCGCGGCCAGCGGCGCCGGGTCCTGCCGGGTGCCGGTCAGGCCGTCCAGCACCTCACCGAGCGCGCGCAGCTCCACATTGGTCTCGCCCATCGAGGGCAGCACGCGCGAGATGTAGCTGGTGAACACCCCGGACGGGCCGATCACCAGCACCCCGGCGCCGCCGAGCTGGCGGCGGTGGCGGTAGAGCAGGTACGCGGCCCGGTGCAGCGCCACCGCGGTCTTGCCGGTGCCGGGGCCGCCGGTGATCTCGGTGACCCCGCGCCACGGCGCCCGGATCACCTCGTCCTGTTCCTTCTGGATGGTGGCGACGATGTCGCGCATCTTCTCGCCGCGCGACCGGCCGAGCGCGGCCATCAGCGCACCCTCGCCGACCACCTGCATGTCGTCCGGCACGGCGTCCGCGATCAGCACGTCGTCGTCCACGTCCAGCACGTTCTGCCCGGAGCAGCGGATCACCCGGCGGCGCACCACGTCCATCGGCTCTTCGGCGGTCGCCTGGTAGAAGGCGGCGGCCGCCGGTGCGCGCCAGTCGGTGACCAGGTTGTCGAACTCGGCGTCCCGGATGCCGAGCCTGCCGACGTAGATCTGCTCGCGGCTGGTGTGGTCGAGCCTGCCGAAGACGAGCCCCTCGTACTCCGCGTCCAGCGTCTGCAGTGTCTGGTTGGCGTGGAAGACCATCATGTCGCGCTCGAACAGCATCGAGGCCTGTTCGAACACGGCCTCCCGCTGCGCACCGTGACCGATCTCGTACCCCTTGGCGCGCATGGCTTCCGCCTGCTTCCGAAGCTCCGCTAGCCGGGTGTACACGCGATCGACATGACGCTGTTCGATGGCGATCTCGGCCCGTCTGACCCGAGGTTCCGACACGCAGGCTCCTACAGCTCTATCGCCGGGAAGGGGAAGAACGACAATACGCGTCTCCGCCGTCGTGTTCACCATCTGCCGACCAAGAACACATCTCGTCATGGCCTGCGAAGATGCCAGGGTGACCAGGATAGTGGCCGGGCTCGCGGGCGGCCGGCGGCTCAAGGTGCCGCCGAAGGGCACCAGGCCGACTTCCGAGCGGGTGCGCGAGGCACTGTTCAACGCCCTGGAAGTGGCCGGTGAGCTGGACGGCGCCACCGTGCTTGACCTGTACGCGGGCTCCGGCGCGCTCGGCCTGGAGGCACTGTCCAGGGGAGCGGCCGGGGCGCTGTTCGTCGAGGCGGACCGGCGCGCGGCCGAGGTGCTGCGGGAGAACGTGGCCGCACTCGGCCTCGGCGGCTCGGTCCGGGCCGGCCAGGTGGAGGTCGTGCTCGGCGAGCGCGCCGCGGCACCGTTTCAGGTGGTGCTCGCCGACCCGCCGTATGCGGTGGGCGCGGCCGCGCTCACCGCGATGCTGGCCGCGCTGGCGTCCGGTGGCTGGGTCGCCGACGGCGGCCTGGTGATCCTGGAACGGGCCCGGCGCGACGGCGAGCCCGACTGGCCGCCCGGTTTCCGACCGGTGCGCACCAAGCGGTACGGGGACACGGCGCTGTTCTGGGCCGAGTTCTGGGCCCAGCACTGGGCCCAGAACAAGGCCTAGCCTCGGTCAGCCCGGCGTGTTCGTGGTGAGCCACCACAGCGTCCCGAACGGGTCGACGACCCCGCCCATCCGGCTGCCGTCCTCCTGCGCCGCGACCTCCATGGCCGGCTTGGCGCCCGCGTCGACCGCCCGCGCGAATGCCGCTTCCGGATCCGGCAAGGTGGCCCACAACTGGACGTGCACCGGGTCCGACGGCGACTCCAGGCAGCGCATGCCCCCGGCGCCGGAGTCGGCGAAGAACACCACCCCGGTCCCGATCCGCGCCTCGGCGTGCACCATCCGCTCCGGATCCTCTGGCAACGGGATCACATTGGACACCTCGGCTTCGAATGCCTTCTCCAGGAAGTCCTGGTAGGCCTTCGCGCTGTCCACCATCACATAGGGCGTTACCGACACGTCAGTCTCCCAACTAGCTAAATTTGGCTACTGGCGAAGCGTAGCACTGCCCTGCCCGGCTGGCCAAATTTGGCTAGCCGGGCAGGTTCAAGGGTGTTGGTCACAACTCGGGCGGGAGCGGGCCCGGCTTGATAGCGTCCGCCGCATGCGGCGTGCGGTCTGTCCAGGCTCCTATGACCCAGCGACCAACGGCCATCTCGACATCATCGAGCGAGCTTCGAAGCTCTTCGACGAGGTCGTGGTCACGGTCATGATCAACAACAAGAAGCAGGGCATGTTCACCGTCGAGGAACGGCTGGAGATGCTGCGCGAGACCACCGCCGGGCTGCCGGGGGTGCGGGTGGACTCCTGGCACGGGCTGCTGGTGGACTACTGCCGCGAGCACGACATCGCCGCGATCGCCAAGGGCCTGCGCTCGGTCAGCGACTTCGACTACGAGCTGCAGATGGCGCAGATGAACCGCGAGCTCTCCGGAGTGGAGACGCTGCTGATGTCGAACAACCCGACCTACGGCTTCGTGTCCAGCTCGCTGGTCAAGGAGGTCGCCACCTACGGCGGCGACGTCAAGAACCTGGTACCGCACGTGGTCTTCGAGCGGTTGATGGCCAGGGTCGCTGAGAACGGCTGATTACCCGGGCCGGACGGTGTAGGCCAGCCGGGCGAACCGTCGCCGCCAGGGTCTCGATATTCATTCGGACGCTATCCGATGATCACATGATCGGGTTACGGTCCGAAAATGGCTAACAGTCGATCCCGTGCAGCCACGTTACTGCTCGCCGTCCTGGTCACCCTGCTCAGCGGTCTCGGCGTCGCCACCGCTACCGAATCCGCGCCGGACGCGCGGTCTTCGGTCGCGGTCAGCGCCGCCGAGTTCGCCGCCGACTGCGGGGACACCTCGGGCTTCGAGCAGACGCCGCTGTCCACGCTGCCCAAGGAAGCCACCGACACCTACAACCTGATCAAGCAGGGCGGTCCGTTCCCCTACCCGGAGAAGGACGGCACCGTGTTCAGCAACCGGGAGGGCATCCTGCCTTCCTGCGCGTCCGGCTATTACCACGAGTACACCGTGCCGACGCCGGGCAGCCCGGACCGCGGCGCGCGCCGGATCGTCACCGGCAACGGCGGCGAGTTCTTCTACACCCCGGACCACTACGAGTCCTTCTCGGTGATCCCGGTCTGAAACAGCGGTCCCGCAACCCCGGTGTGAAGGAGCGGTCCGCCGGACACGCCCGGCAGGCCGCTCCTTCACCGTATCCGGCCGTTTTCCAGGCAAACTGGGTCCAGCTGTACGGGGATTGCTGGCCACTAGGGAGTTGCCGTGTACCGGGTGTTCGAGGCTCTCGACGAGCTCGTCACGATCGTGGAAGAGGCGCGGGGGGTCCCGATGACCTCCAGCTGCGTCGTGCCGCGTGGTGACGTGCTGGAACTGCTCGACGATGTCCGCGACGCGTTGCCCGGCGAGGTGGACGACGCGCAGGACGTGCTGGACAAACGCGACGACCTGATCAACAAGGCCCGCACCGAGGCGGACAGCACGCTCTCCGGCGCCAACGCCGAGGCGGACCGCGCGGTGGGCGAGGCCTCCGCCGAGGCCGACCGGCTGGTCGCCGAGGCGCGGGCGCGGGCCGAGCAGCTGATGGCCGACGCGCACGCCGAGGCCGAGCGCATGGTCGCCGCCGGGGAGGCGGAGTACCAGAACCTCACCGAGCGCTCCCGCGCCGAATCCGAGCGGATGATCCAGGCCGGCCGCGACGCCTACGAGCGGGCCATCGACGACGGCCGCAACGAGCAGGCGAGGCTGGTCGCGCAGACCGAGGTGGTGCAGGCGGCGCACGCGGAGTCCGCGCGGATCGTGGACGAGGCGCACGCCGAAGCCGACCGGCAGCGCGGCGAGTGCGACGCCTACGTGGACGGCAAGCTCGCCGAGTTCTCCGAGTTGCTCGCCACCACGCTGCGCACCGTGGACTCCGGGCGCAACCACCTGCGCGCGCCGGCCAACCTCGGCGGCCGCACCGCGCTGTACGACTACCAGGCCTGAGCTTCCGCGGCGCTCGGCTCGGTCCTGACCTTCCGAAGGGGTCGCGTACCCTGGTGTGGTTGCGCGTGCCGCCGCCGCGCGCCCGGAACTCCTGATGAACGTGTGATCACCTGATGCCTGAAGACAAACGCCCCGAAGCCGCCCTGGACGTGCGGAGCCCGTGGGTGCTCGACACCCGCGAGCTGGCCCGCCGCGCCGGACTGAGCCGCGAGGTGCGCCGCAGCCTGCCGGTGGAGACCGAGCTTGGCGTGCCCGACGTGATCATCGTGCCGGTCGGCGCGGAGATCGAGCTGGACCTGCTGCTGGAGTCGGTGGTGGAGGGCGTCCTGCTCACCGGCACCGCGGTCGCGCCGACCACCGGGCACTGCTCGCGCTGCCTCGACCAGATCTCGGGCGAGGTGGAGATCGAGCTGACCGAGCTGTTCGCCTATCCGGACTCGACCACCGAGGCCACCACCGACGAGGACGAGGTCAGCAGGCTGGTCGACGACCGGATCGACCTCGGCCCGCTGGTCCGCGACGCGGTGGTGCTGGCCCTGCCGCTGGTGCCGCTGTGCACCGAGGACTGCGCGGGGCTGTGCGTCGGATGCGGAGTGAAGTGGGCCGATCTCGAGCCCGCACACGGGCATGAGACGATAGATCCTCGGTGGGCCGCGCTGGTGGAACGTTTCGGCGATTCGTCCGCGACCGAGCCCGATGAGAAAGCTTGACAAGCGACCCTGACGAGCGCCAGCTCGGTTCAACCAGGAAAGCACGCTCGCATCCGCGAGCAGACCGTGATGAGGAGATCTAGCCGTGGCCGTCCCGAAGCGGAAGATGTCGCGATCCAACACGCGCTCCCGCCGTGCGCAGTGGAAGGCAGCCCCGGTTCAGCTGGTGCCATGCTCGAACCGCGCCTGCAAGCAGCCGAAGCCCCAGCACATCGCCTGCCCCACCTGCGGCCAGTACGACGGTCGACAGGTCGTCGAGCCTGCCTGAGGTAGCTGACGACATGGGGGGTAAGCCGACGGCGGGTCAAGCCGCCGATCCCACACCTCTACTCGAAGCACTCGGGGTCTCCCTGGACTCCGAGCTGCTCACCCTCGCGCTGACCCACCGTTCTTATGCCTATGAGAACGGCGGGCTGCCGCCGAACGAGCGCCTTGAGTTCCTCGGTGACGCCGTGCTCGGCCTGGTCGTCACCGACCACCTCTACCGCTCGCACCCTGACCTGCCGGAGGGGCAGCTCGCGAAGCTGCGCGCCAGCGTGGTCAACATGCACGCGCTCGCCGGGGTCGCCCGCGACCTCGGCGAGGGTGGCCTCGGCGCGCACCTGCTGCTGGGCAAGGGCGAGGAGCTCACCGGCGGCCGGGACAAGGCGAGCATCCTCGCCGACGGCCTGGAAGCGGTGATCGGCGCGGTGTTCCTCGCGGAGGGCATCGACGCCGGCCGCGCGCTGGTGCACCGGCTGTTCGACCGGCTGCTGGCCGAGGCCCCGCTGCGGGGCGCCGGGCTGGACTGGAAGACCAGCCTGCAGGAGCTCACCGCGTCCTCCGGGCTCGGCGTGCCCGAGTACCGGGTCGCCGACACCGGCCCCGACCACCGCAAGGAGTTCACTGCCACCGTGCTGGTCGCCGGTCGCGAGCTCGGGCACGGTGAAGGCAGCACCAAGAAGGAAGCCGAGCAGAAGGCGGCCGAGATCGCCTGGCGCGCCCTGCAGGCGGAGGGCGCCACCGAGAACGGCGTCGAAGGCAGCACTTCGGACGACGCCTGAGACAGCGCGTGCCCGAACTTCCCGAAGTCGAAGTGGTGCGCGCCGGCCTGCAGGCGCATGTGGCGGGCCGGACGATCGCGGACGTCGAGGTTCTGCACGAACGGGCCATTCGCCGGCACCTGCCCGGCGCGGCCGACTTCACCGGACGGCTGGCCGGGGTGCGCGTGGATGCGGCTCGGCGCCGCGGCAAGTACCTCTGGCTCGAACTCTCCGACGGCGCGGCCGTGCTGGCTCATCTCGGCATGAGCGGGCAGATGCTGATGCAGCCCGAGGGCACGCCGGACGAGAAACACCTGCGGGTCCGGCTGCGGTTCGCCGATGGCGGGCCGGAGCTGCGGTTCGTGGACCAGCGCACCTTCGGCGGCCTGGCCCTTTCCGATCTGGTTTCTTCGGCGGGTGCGCTGTTGCCGTCCGCGATCGCGCACATCGCGCTCGACCCGATGGACCCGGCCTTCGATCCCGCGGTCGCGGTCCGTGCGCTGCGCTCGCGGCGCACCGAGCTCAAACGTGCCCTGCTGGATCAGACCCTGGTGTCCGGGATCGGCAACATCTACGCCGACGAGGCGCTGTGGCGGTCGAAGTTGCACTGGGCACGGCCAACCGAGCGGCTCACCGCGGCGCAGGGACGCAGCGTGCTCGCCGCCGCCACCGAGGTGATGGCCGACGCGCTGACCGCGGGCGGCACCTCGTTCGATGCCTTGTACGTCAACGTGAACGGGCAGTCCGGCTACTTCGAGCGTTCGCTGAACGTCTACGGCCAGGCCGACCGGCCGTGCCGCCGGTGCGGTACCGCGGTGCTGCGCGAGCCGTTCATGAACCGCTCGTCGTACTTCTGCCCGCGCTGCCAGCCGCGGCCCCGCGTCCGCGCGAGCTGACCAACGTCCTTTCCGGACCCGACACGGCCTAGTGCCGTGCGCAGTACTGCGCATTGCGTGGTAGCGTGGCCCGCGCAACACCAGGAGGAGACCGTGGAGATCAGTCAGCTACTCAAGGGTGTGCTCGATCTCGCGGTGCTCGCGGTACTCCGCGAGCGCGATGGCTACGGCTACGACGTGCTTCGCCGGCTCAGGCTGGCGGGGCTGGACGAGGTCGGCGATGCCTCGGTGTACGGCACGTTGCGGCGGCTGTACAAGGCCGGGCTGCTGACGTCGTACGTGGTGCCGAGCGAGGAAGGGCCGCACCGCAAGTACTACAGCGTGAACGAGTTGGGCCAGAAGAGACTCGCGGAGTCGGGGAAGACTTGGCAGACCTTCGCGAAGACCATGGACAACCTGTTGGGAGAGGCAGTATGAGCACCCAGACGCCGCCCGCCGTGCGGGACTATCTGGCCAGGGTCAGGACCGCGTTGGCCGATCTGCCGCCGGCCGAGGTGGACGAGATTCTCGAGGACGTCCGGCCGCATCTGGCCGAGATCGCCGAGGAGCTCGGCGAAGGCGCCAGAGTCGAGGCGATGGCCGCCCGGCTCGGCTCGCCGGAGAGCTACGCCGCCGAGTTGCGCGCGGCCGGTGACTATCCGGCCCCGACCACCGTGGTGCCCGAGGCCGGCACCCCGCCGCCGCCGAGCCGGTTCGCGCCGAGACTCGCGCTGTGGGGATTCGCGCTGTCCGTGCTCGCGGTGGCGATCACCGGCTTCGGCGTCGGCCTCGAACTGCAGGACAGCATCCTGTTGGTGTTCGTGGTCCTCGCGCCGGTGCTGGCGATTTGTGCCTGGTACATCTGGGATCGTGGTGCCGGCCGGGTCGCCGAACTGCCGGAGCTGCGCAAGGGCAGGGCCGCGCTCGACGGCTGGGCGAAGGACTCCTCGCCAGCCGCGATCGGTTATCTCCGTTCCCTGCAACCGGCCTGGTGGCTGGCGTCCGCGGTGCTGCTGGTGGTGCTGGGCATCCTGCTGGTGCGCCGCGAAGGCAGTGCTGTGCTCGCGCTGCTCGCCTTCATGGTGCTCGCCGCGCTGGTGATCATGGCCGGGCTGCGGATCAAGGCGGACCGGCGATGGCTGCTGCTCGGCCTACCGGTCTCCGCGCTGACCCTGGGCGGTGCGGTCGGCCTGGTCGGCTATGTCGCCAACTCCGTGGACCTCCGCAACGGCTACGTGAACTCGTCGCAGTACTCGCCGTCCACCGTGGACGGCAAGCCCGCGCTCTACTACGGCTCGGACGCGGTGGAGAACATCTACGCCTTCGACGCGCAGGGCAAGCCGCTGACCGACGTCTACCTCTACGACGAACAGGGCCGCCCGCTCACGCTGCCGCGCTACGCCTGCGAGCCGTCCACCGGCGGCAAGTCGCGGCTCGGCGGCGACAACAGGTTCCCGCGGCCGAAGATCGAGCAGGGCACCTACGACGGCGAGGGCAACTACAACGGCTACAACGGCTGGCGCCCCGGCTGCAAGCAGATCGAGGGTGTGCCCTTCGCCGCGGCCATCCCGACGGTCCCGACGACCACGTCGCCGCCGAGCACGTCATCGGCCACGCCACCGCCGAGTACTCCGCCGCCTCCGGCAACTCCGGCAACTCCGGCACCGACCAGCGCCACTCCGCCGACGGGCTGAGGCGCCGCGGAGAGAGCAGGGAGCGAGCGTCGGGGCTCGCTCCCTGCTTTCCTTTCCGCGCGGGGAAATCGGGTCAGCTGAAGGCGTGCGACTTCAGCTCGAACTTCGAGAGCAGATCGCGGCCTTGTTCGGCGTTGCGCGGCTGGGACAGCACGTCGTAGCGGCGTGCTACCAGCTGGCTGGTCGACACGAAGTCGCGGCGGCCGCGGGTGGCGCCGTAGCTGATCGCGGCGAACACCATGCTGAACCCGACACCGGCGACAAGGCCGATCAGGATCGGCAGCATTCCGGCGCCCGGGGTGAACATGCTCAGCAGCAGGCCGACGAAAAGGCCGAACCACGCGCCGGACATCGCCGCGGTGCCGAGCACCTTGCCCCAGCTGAGTTTCCCGGCCACCCGTTCCACCAGCATCGGCTCCACGCCGACGATGGTGACGTCGGTCACCGGGAAGTCGCTGTCGGCGAGGTGGTCCACGGCCCGCTGGGCCCCTTCGTACGAGTCGTAGGAACCGATCGGCCACCCGGTGGGCAGCGTCGGTAGCCGCGGGTTCGACTGGGTCCTGGTGAACGCTGTCTGTGTGAAGGCTGTCGTCATCGTTCTCACCTCTCCTGCATCGTTCAACGCGGGAGCGGCCCCGGTAATGCCGGACAGCCAGGATTCTCAGTGACTTATCAGGAGCGCTTATCAGGACGCGAGCAGATCGGCGCGTCCGGCCGGCGAGCCCGAGGGCAGCCAGCGCCCGAAATGCCGTGCTGAGAACAGTTCGTCCAGCACCATGTACGCGGCACCGACCAGGCCGCCTTCGTCGCCGAGCCGCGCCCTGTCGATGCGAAGCTCCCTTGTGGACAGTGGCAGCGAGCGCCGGTAGATGGTCTCCCGGATGGTGGCAAGGAACAGGTCGCCGGCGTCGGCCACCTGCCCGCCGAGCAGGATGGTGGACGGGTTGTAGAAGTTGACCATGGTGGCCAGCATCGAGCCGATGTGCCTGCCGGCCCGCACCAGCAGCTGCACGGCCTGGTGGTCGCCGGCCCTGGCGGCGGCGGTCAGGTCCACCGCGGTGATCCGGCCGTGCTCGGCGAGTACCGCGGCCAGCGCGGGACTCTGGCCGGTGCGCGCCAGCTCTTCGCCGTCCCTGGCCAGCGCCGCCCCGCCGGCCAGCGCCTCCAGGCAGCCGGTCTTGCCGCAGCGGCAGACCACCGTGCTCTCGTCGGAGACCCCGGCGTGCCCGATGTCGCCCGCGCAGCCCTGTGCGCCGCGGTGCAGCCGTCCCGCGTTGCTGATCCCGGCGCCGATGCCGGTGCCGATCTTGAGGTAGAGCAGGTCGCCGTTCGTCCCGCCGGGGCCGCGCAGCTCGCCGAGGCAGAGCAGGTTCACCTCGTTGTCCACCCAGACCGGCGCGTCGAACCGGGTGGCCAGCCGGTCCCGCACCCCGTAGTCGTTCCAGCCGGGCATGATCGGTGGTTCGCACGGCCGCCCGGTGGCGAACTCGACCGGTCCCGGCAGCCCGAGGCCGACGCCCCAGACCTCCCCGGCCGGTACGTCGAGCTTGCCGCACAGCTCGTCCAGCGTGCTCTCCACCTCGGCCAGCACCACGTCCGGGCCCTGCGCGATGTCGCATTCGCGGTACCGGGCGGCCAGCACCGCGCCCATCAGGTCGGTGATCCCGGCGGTGAACCCGGTGGCGCCCAGTTCGGCGGTCAGCACCCGGCCGGCGTCCCGGCGGAACCGCAGCGCCCGTGCCTGGCGACCGCCGGTGGACGGGTTCAGCTCGCCTTCTTCGAGCAGCCCGGCGTCCAGCAGGGTGGTGACGCGCTGGGTGATCGCGGTGCGGCCGAGACCGGTCCGTTCGCTCAGTGCGGGCCGGGTGTCGGCCTCGCCGGCGCGGACCAGTTCGAGCAGCCGGGTGTAGCTCTCCAGCAACTCGGCGTTGGGCACCGGCTCCACGGCTCCCCCTTCTGCGTTGTCGAATCCATCATATACACACGAAGGGCTAACTTTAGTACGCCAGAGACGTTAGTGGGGGATTTGCGGGCGGAAGCGGTCAGCTTCGGAAAAGATTCACCCGATCTGTCGATCTGCGGCTGCCCCGAACGACATTCAGGCAGGGGCGACCTAGACGAGGAGACAGACAGTGCGTTTCAAGGTGTTCTCAGCGCTGGCGGCGCTGACCATCGCGGCGGGGCTGCTCGTGCCGAGCGGTGCCGCCGCGGAAACGGGTTCGGTGATCCGGCCGGTGCGGCAGTGCGCGGCGCTGGTCGGCGACTATCCGATTCCCGGCACAGCGGCCCATGTCACGGCGGCCAAGGTGGTGCCGGCCGCGAACGGCGAACCGGAGTACTGCGAGGTGCTCGGGAAGGTGGACCGCGAGGTCGGCTTCCAGCTCAAGCTTCCGGTCAGCACGTACTCCGGCCGGTATCTGCAGTACGGCTGCGGCGGCACCTGCGGAATGATCTTCCCGACCGCGTTCCCGGCCTGCGGCGGCTCGCACGGCGGGGACATGGCCGTGGCGGCCACCGATGACGGGCACGTCGGCGACGGGCTCGGCGGGGAATGGGGCGCCACCGACCAGGCCGCCAGGGACGACTGGTTCTTCCGCGCGCCGCACGTGGTTTCCCTGGCCGCCAAGCGATTGCTCGAGACCTACTACGGGGCCCCGCCGAAGCACTCGTACTTCGACGGTTGCTCCACCGGCGGCCGGGAGGGCCTGCTGCTGGCCCAGCGCTACCCGACGGACTTCGACGGCATCATCGCCGCCGCCCCGGTCAACTACCTCAGCCCGCTCACGGTTTCGTCGACCTGGCTGGCCAGGGCGAACCAGGACGAGTCCGGGGGATCGGTGCTCACCAGCGCGAAGCTGCCCGTGCTGCACCAGGCCGTGCTCGCGGCCTGCGACCCGCTCGACGGCCTCGCCGACGGACAGCTCGAAGACCCGCGGGCCTGCCGGTTCGACCCGGTGTCCGTGCAGTGCGCGGAAGGTACCGACGGCCCGGAGTGCCTGACCGGCGCCCAGGTCGAGACGGCGCGCAAGATCTACGACGGCCCGGCCGACGCGCAGGGGCGGCGGCTCTACCCCGGCGGGCTGAGCCGTGGCTCGGAGCTCGCCTGGGACGGCTGGATCGTGCCCGTTCCCGGTGCCGGTGGCGCTTTCATCGAGCAGCTCGCGAACGCCCAGCTGAAGCACCTCGGCTACCCGATCGGCACCCCGCACTCGTCGGTGGCGGAGTTCGAGTTCACCGTCGCCGAGCTGAACCGGCTGACCCCGGAAGGCGTGCGCGGCAACGCGATGAGCCTCGACCTGGACCGGTTCCGGCGGGCCGGTGGCAAGCTCATCCTCTGGCACGGCTGGTCCGACAACGGGGTGCCGCCCGCCGCCACCCTGGACTACTACCAGCGGCTCTCGGACCGCGCCGGGCAGCGGCAGGTCCGCGACTGGGCGCGGCTGTTCATGGTCCCGTCGATGTACCACTGCGCGGGCGGCGAAGGGCTGACGTCGCTCAACCCGTTCCGTGAGCTGGTCGGCTGGGTGGAGCAGGGCAAGGCACCGGACCGGCTGGTCGCCGAGGGCCGGGACGCGCAGAACAACCTGCTCCGCACCCGGCCGGTGTACCCGTACCCGGTGCGGGCGAAGTACGACGGCACCGGAAGCATCGACGACGCGAGCAACTTCGGCCCGGACCGGCCGCAGTCCCCGCCGCGCGACGCCGTCCAGTGGGCGGGCAGCTACCTCCACCGCCTGCCCGGCCCCGTCGCTCCCTAGCTATGGGTCGTGAGTGGAAAGTGTTGCCCCAGCAACACTTTCCACTCACGAGGTCAGTCGAGTTGCAGCTCGGGCTGGTAGATGTCGAGCCAGTGGTAGAGGTCCAGCACCCGGTCGATGCCGTGCCGCGTGTCGCCGGGCATGGTCGCCGGGTCGCGTTGCACGGCGTCGGTCAGCCAGCCCCGGTCGACCAGGGTGAACACCGGGTTGTCCTGCTCGGCGAGCACCTCCTTGGCCTGCTGCTGCAGCGCGGCCGCGTAGCCGGGGTCCTGTGTGGACGGATACGGGCTCTTCACCCTGTCCCGCACGGAGTCCGGCAGCACGTGCTTGGTGGCGTGCCGCAGCAGGCTCTTCTCCCTGCCGTCGAAGGTCTTCAGCGACCACGGCGTGTTGTAGACGTACTCCACCAGCCGGTGGTCGCAGAACGGCACCCTGACCTCCAGGCCCACCGCCATCGACGCCCTGTCCTTGCGGTCCAGCAGCATCCGGACGAACCGGGTCAGGTGCAGGTTGCAGACGACCCGCATCCGGCGTTCGAGCTCGCTCGCGCCGTCCACATGCTCCACCTTGGCGACCGCGGTGGCGTACTGGTCCGCGGTGTAGCCGGGCACGTCCAGCTTCCTGGCCAGCTCCGGGTTCAGCAGCGTGGTGCGCCCGGTGGTCATCGAGTTCCGGAAGGCCAGCCACGGGAAGTTGTCCGCGTTGACCGCTTCCCGGTCGTGGAACCAGCGGTAGCCGCCGAACACCTCGTCCGCCGACTCGCCGGACAGCGCCACCGTCGACTCCGCGCGGATCGCCTTGAACAGCAGGTACAGCGAGGTGTCCATGTCGCCGAGTCCGGCCGGGATGTCCCTGGCGGTGAGCACCGCGCGGCGCACCGCCGGGTCGGTCAGCTCGTCCGGGTTGAGCATCACGTCCTGGTGCGCCGAGCCGACCAGGCCCGCCACGTCGCGGATGAACGGCGAGTCCGGGGTGTCGCGCACCTCGTCGGCCTGGAAGTTCTCCTCCTGGCCGAAGAAGTCCACCGAGAAGGTGCGCAACTGCTCGCCCTGCTCGGCCAGCCGGGCGGCGGCGAGACCGGTGACCGCGCTGGAGTCGAGGCCGCCGGAGAGCAGCACGCAGCGCGGCACGTCCGCGACGAGCTGGCGGTTCACGATGTCGGTCATCAGCTCGCGCACGCGGGCGACCGTGGTCTCCTGGTCGTCGGTGTGCGCCTTGGCGTCCAGCTTCCAGTAGGTCCGGGTGCGGATGCCGTCGGAGTCCACCGTGACGATGGTGCCCGGCTCGACCTCGTACATGTCCTTCCACAGCGACCAGCCGGGGGTCTTGGTGAAGGCGACCAGGTCGCGCAGGCCCTCGGTGTCCACCACCTTGCGGGCCAGCGGGTTGGCCAGGATCGCCTTCGGCTCGGAGCCGAACAGCACGCCGTCGGAGGTCGGGTAGTAGTAGAACGGCTTGATGCCCATCCGGTCGCGGATCATCACGAGCTTGTTGTCGCGCTCGTCCCAGATCGCGAAGGCGACCATGCCGTTGAGGTGCTCGGCGACGGCCTCGCCCCACTCCAGGTAGCCGTGCAGCACCACCTCGGTGTCGCTGTCGGTCCGGAAGCGGTGCCCCTTCGCCTTGAGCTCGTCGCGGAGTTCGGTGAAGTTGTACGCCTCACCGCTGTAGACCATCGCGACCGCGCCGTTCGGGGTCCGCACCTCCATCGGCTGGGTGCCGCCGGGGAGGTCGATGATGGCCAGCCGGCGGTGCCCCAGCGCCGCGTGCGGACGGACCCAGGTACCCGAGTCGTCCGGACCACGGCAGGCCATGGTGCCCGTCATCGCGTCCACGACTTCGCGACGTTTCGTCAGGTCGGAGTCGTACGAGACCCAGCCGGCGATCCCACACATGGGCAAACCTCCTTATTGCTTAGCATGCGCAACTATCGGTAACACAGTTGTAACGCGCCACCGGCCGGATGTCTGCCCGTATTGCACGCTCCGTCCGAACTTCGTTACTCGTTGTGAGACGATTCACCGCGCATCAAGATCGCGTAAACGACGAGGTCCGGCGCGTCAAGGAGCCGTCAGGCGGTCTCCAGTACCTGGCACGCGGGACGCACGCTGCTGCCAGACGCGGTCGCCAAAAGGGGTGACTGCTGACGAGGGGTGCACAAAGTGGCCGACTTGCTCTACGCCGTCCTGCTGGTCGGCGTTTTCGCCGCACTCGCGCTCACGCTTCGCGGACTGGAAAAGCTGTGAGCGGCGCGGGTGCGTTGCCCAACATCGTCGGCGCGGTGCTGGCACTGGGGCTGATCGTCTATCTGTTCGTCGCGCTGATCAGGCCGGAGAAGTTCTGATGCCGACGTATTTCTTCAGGCGCGCGGAGGCGTAGAAATGTCTGACACCACGGCCGGCCTGCTCCAGGTCGGTCTTCTCATCGTCGCGCTCGCGGTGGCTTACAAGCCGCTCGGCGACTACATGGCGCGGGTCTACTCCAGTGAAAAGCACTGGAAGGTGGAGCGCGGGCTGTACCGGATCTTCCGGGTGGACCCGGCCACCGAGCAGCGCTGGCCGACCTATGCGGCCGGGGTGCTCGGTTTCTCGCTGGTCTCGGTGGCGTTGCTGTACCTGTTGCAGCGCCTGCAGCCGTTGCTGCCGTTCGACTTCGGCCGTGGCGCGGTCGTGCCCGGGATGGCGTTCAACACCGCGGTCAGCTTCACGACCAACACCAACTGGCAGTCCTACGTGCCGGAGGCGGTGCTGGGGCACTCGGTGCAGATGGCCGGGCTGACCGTGCAGAACTTCCTGTCCGCCGGGGTCGGCATGGCCGTCGCGATGACGCTGGTCCGCGGCTTCGCCAGGTCCAAGACCGACCGGCTCGGCAACTTCTGGGTGGATCTGACCCGTGGCACGGTCCGGATCCTGCTGCCGATCGCCTTCGTCTTCGCCATCGTGCTGATCGCGCTCGGCACCGTGCAGAGCCTGTCCTCCGGGGTCGCGGTGACCAACCCCGACGGCAGCCAGAGCACCATCGCGCTCGCCCCGGCGGCCAGCCAGGAGGTGATCAAGGAGCTCGGCACCAACGGCGGCGGCATCTTCAACGCGAACTCGTCGCACCCGTTCGAAAACCCGAACGCCTGGACGAACCTGATCGAGATCTTCCTGATCCTGGTCATCCCGGTGTCGCTCACCCGCACTTTCGGGAAGCTGGTCGGCAACCGGAAGCAGGGCCTGGTCCTGCTGGCCGTGATGGCCGGGCTGCAGGCGATCACGCTGACCATCACCTGGCTGTCTGAGCGCAACGCGGGCGGCCCGGCCGCCCTGCTGGCCGGCGGCAACCTGGAGGGCAAGGAGCAGCGGTTCGGCATCGGCATGTCCTCGCTGTTCGCCAACAGCACCACCGGCACCTCCACCGGCGCGGTGAACTCGTGGCACGACAGCTTCAGCGGTCTCGGCGGCGGTATGCCGCTGCTGAACATGCTCTTCGGCGAGGTCACGCCGGGCGGGGTCGGCACCGGGATCTACGGCATCCTGGTGATGGCCATCATCGCGATGTTCCTGGCCGGGCTGATGGTCGGCCGCACCCCGGAGTACCTCGGCAAGAAGCTGGGCCGGCGCGAGGTCACCTGCGCCGCGATCGCGATGCTGGCGATGCCGACCGTGGTGCTGCTCGGCACCGGCGCGGCCCTGCTGATGCCGGACACCGCCGGCGCGCTCACCAACAGCGGCCCGCACGGCCTGTCCGAGGTGCTCTACGCCTATGCCTCGACCGGCAACAACAACGGCAGCGCGTTCGGCGGGCTGACCGTCACCAGCGACTGGTTCCAGTCCTCGCTCGGGGTGGCCATGCTGCTGGGCAGGCTGGTGCCCATCCTGGCCGTGCTCTGCCTGGCTGGTTCGCTTGCCGCGCAACGGAAAGTGCCGGAAACCTCCGGCACCCTGCCGACCACCGGGCCGCTGTTCGGCTCCCTGCTCACCGGCACGATCGTGCTCGTCGCCGCACTCACCTTCATCCCGGCGCTCGCGCTGGGTCCCATCGCGGAGGCTCTCGCATGACTGTCACCGAAACTTCTCAGCGCACTCCGGAGGAGGAGACGCAGCACCACGTGGAGAACGCTGGCCGGGTCGGTGCCGGCATCTTCAACCCGCGGCAGCTCCTGACCTCCCTGCCGGACGCGCTGCGCAAGCTCAACCCCCGCCACCAGCTGGCCAACCCGGTCATGTTCGTGGTGTGGGTGGGTTCGGTGCTGGTGACCGTGTTCGCCATCGCCGAGCCGAACGTGTTCAGCATCCTGATCGCGGTCTGGCTCTGGTTCACCGTGCTGTTCGCCAACCTGGCCGAAGCGGTCGCTGAAGGCCGGGGCAAGGCGCAGGCGGAGTCCTTGCGGCGCACCAAAAAGGAGACCGTCGCCAGGCGGCTCGACGAGGACGGCTCGGAGCAGCGGGTACCGGGTGCGGAACTGGCCATCGGCGACCTGGTGGTGGTCGAGGCCGGTGAGGTGATCCCCGGTGACGGTGACGTGGTGGAAGGCATCGCCACGGTTGACGAGTCGGCCATCACCGGCGAGTCCGCTCCGGTGATCCGCGAGTCCGGCGGCGACCGGTGCGCGGTCACCGGCGGCACCACGGTGCTCTCGGACCGGGTGGTCGTGAAGATCACCACTAAACCGGGTGAGTCCTTTGTGGACAGAATGATCTCCCTTGTGGAGGGCGCGTCCAGGCAGAAGACGCCGAACGAGATCGCGCTGACCATCCTGCTGTCCACGTTGACCATCATCTTCCTGCTCGCGGTGGTCGCGCTGCAGCCGATGGCCGCCTACTCGGGCCGCCAGCAGTCGGTGATCGTGCTGACCGCGCTGCTGGTCTGCCTGATCCCCACCACGATCGGCGCGCTGCTCTCCGCGATCGGCATCGCGGGCATGGACCGGCTGGTGCAGCGCAACGTGCTGGCCACCTCCGGCCGCGCGGTCGAGGCCGCCGGCGACGTGTCCACCCTGCTGCTGGACAAGACCGGCACGATCACCTTCGGCAACCGCAAGGCCACCGAGCTGATCGCGGTCGGATCCTCCACAGTGGACGACCTGGCGCTGGCGGCGAGGCTGTCCAGCCTCGCCGACGGCACCCCGGAGGGCCGCAGCATCCTGGAGCTGATCGAGCGCGAACACGGCCTGCCGATCGAGGCGAGTGACGACGAAAAGCTCGCCGAATTCGTCCCCTTCACCGCGCAGACCAGGATGAGCGGGATCGACGTCGGCCGGCGCGAGGTCCGCAAGGGCGCGACCGCCGCGGTGCGGGCCTGGGTCCGCGAGCGCGGCGGCGACGTGCCGGACGAGACCGAGCGGGTGGTCGACGAGATCAGCCAGCAGGGCGGTACCCCGCTGGTGGTCGCCGAGGCGGTCGAGGGCACGGCTTTCGTACGCGGCGTGATCCGGCTGTCCGACGTGGTCAAGCCGGGCATGCGGGAGCGCTTCGAGGAACTGCGCTCGATGGGCATCAAGACGGTGATGATCACCGGCGACAACCCGCTGACCGCGCGCGCGATCGCCGAGGACGCCGGGGTGGACGACTACCTCGCCGAGGCGAAGCCGGAAGACAAGATGGCCCTGATCCGCAAGGAGCAGGAGGGCGGTCGGCTGGTCGCGATGACCGGGGACGGCACCAACGACGCACCGGCGCTGGCCCAGTCCGACGTTGGCGTGGCGATGAACACCGGCACGTCGGCGGCGAAGGAAGCCGGCAACATGGTGGACCTGGACTCCAACCCCACCAAGCTGATCGAGATCGTGGAGATCGGCAAGCAGTTGCTGATCACCCGCGGCGCGCTGACCACCTTCAGCGTTGCCAACGACCTGGCCAAGTACTTCGCCATCCTGCCCGCCATGTTCATGGCGATCTACCCGCAGCTCGGCGGGCTGAACATCATGCGGCTGGCCACCCCGCAGTCGGCCATCGTGTCCGCGGTGATCTTCAACGCGCTGGTCATCGTGGCGCTGATCCCGCTGGCGCTGCGCGGCGTGCGGTACCGGCCGTCCACCGCGTCGCAGCTGCTGCGACGCAACCTGCTGATCTACGGCCTCGGCGGCATCGTCACCCCGTTCATCGGGATCTGGCTGATCGACCTCCTCGTCCGTCTCATTCCGGGAATCGGGTAACACTCATGAAATCGCTGTTCAACCAAGCCGCGGCCGGGCTGCGGGTGCTGCTGGTCTTCACCGTGCTGCTCGGCGTGCTCTACCCGCTCGGGGTATGGGCGGTGTCCCGGATTCCCGGGCTGCAGTCCAACGCCGAGGGGTCGGTGCTCAGCCAGGACGGGCAGGCGGTGGGCTCCTCGCTGATCGGCGTCGACCCGGTGCCCGCCGATCCGGCCCGCGACCCGTGGTTCCACAACCGGCCGTCGGCCGGTTCGGAGAACCCGCTCGGCCCCGGCGACCCGTCCACTTCGGGCGGTTCGAACATGGGCGCGTACAACGAGGACCTGGTCGCGGCGGTCAAGGAGCGCAAGGACCTGATCGCGCAACGGGAAGGCGTGTCCCCGGACCAGGTGCCGGTGGACGCGGTGACCGCGTCCGCGTCCGGGCTCGACCCCTCGATCAGCACCGCGTACGCCGATCTTCAGGCGCGGCGTGTCGCCACCAACACCGGTCTGTCCGAGGAACGGGTGCGCCAGCTCGTCGAAGAGCACACGTCGGGCGCTGGGATCGGGATTCCCGGGGTCAACGTGCTGGAGCTGAACCTGGCGGTGCGAGCTGCGGGTGGTCGCCAAGGGTGATGAAGCCGACCCGGTGCGAGAGCGCGAAAGGGAGCAGACTGGCCGCGTGGAAGAGGAAGAGCCGGTCAAGCCGAGGCGCGGGGAGCTGAGGATCTACCTCGGCGCCGCGCCCGGCGTTGGCAAGACCTACGCCATGCTCGGCGAGGCCAAGCGGCGGCTGGAACGCGGCACGGACGTGGTCGCGGCGGTCGTGGAGACCCACGGCAGGGCGAAGACCGCAGCACTGCTGGAGGGCATCGAAGTGCTGCCGCGGCGGCACTTCACGCACCGGGGCGGCGATTTCACCGAGATGGACGCCGACGCCGTGCTCGCGCGCGCGCCCGAGGTGGCCATTGTGGACGAGCTCGCGCACACCAACGTGCCCGGTTCGCGCCACGAGAAACGCTGGCAGGACGTCGAACAGCTGCTGAATGCCGGGATCGACGTGCTGTCCACGGTGAACGTGCAGCACCTGCAGAGCCTCAACGACGTGGTCGAGCGGATCACCGGGGTGGCGCAGCAGGAGACCGTGCCGGACGAGGTGGTGCGCCGGGCCGAGCAGCTGGAGCTGGTGGACATCACCCCCGAAGCGCTGCGCCGCAGGCTGGCGCACGGCAACGTCTACCCGGCCGAGCGGATCGACGCGGCACTGGGCAACTACTTCCGGCCCGGCAACCTGACCGCGCTCCGGGAGCTGGCCCTGCTCTGGGTGGCAGACCAGGTGGACGTCGCGCTCCAGCGCTACCGGGCCGAGCAGCGGATCACCGACACCTGGGAGGCCCGCGAGCGGGTGGTGGTGTCGATCACCGGCGGCGCGGAGAGCGAGACGCTGATCCGGCGGGCCAGCCGGATCGCCACCAGGGCCGGCGCCGAACTGCTCGTGGTGCACGTGCTGCGCGGCGACGGGCTCGCCGGGGTCGGGCCGACCTCGATGCACCGGTACCGGAAGCTGGCCGACGACGTCGGCGCCACCTTCCACACCGTGGTCGGCGACGACGTGCCCGGCGCGCTGCTGGACTTCGCCAGCGGGGTCAACGCGACCCAGCTGGTGGTGGGTACCTCGCGGCGCTCCCGCGTCGCGCGGCTGTTCGACGAGGGCATCGGGGCGACGGTGGTGCAGCGGTCCGGCCCGATCGACGTGCACATGGTCACCCATGCCGAGGCGGGCGGCAGGCTGCGGGCCACCCTCGGCCGCAGCCCGCTGGCCCCGTCCCGGCAGGTGCTCGGCTGGGCACTGGCCGTGGTGGCGCCCGCGCTGGCCACCATGCTCGGCGTGTTCCTGCGGGAGGAGCTGGACTTCTCCACCGACGTGGTCGTCTACTTCCTGGCCACCGTGGTCGTCGCACTGGCCGGCGGGCTCGGGCCGGCGCTGGTAGCCGCCTTCCTGTCCGGCGGACTGCTCAACTTCTTCTTCACCGAGCCGTATTTCACGCTCACCGTGCACACGCAGAGCAACGTGATGACGCTGATCGCAATGGTCATCGTCGCCGTGCTGGTCGCGCTGGTGGTGGACACCGCCGCCCGCCGGGCTTCGCAGGCGGCGCGGGCCCGTACCGAGGCGTCGTTGCTCGCTTCCTATGCCAGGACGGTGCTCACCCACTCGGCTCCGCTGGAGCGGCTGCTGGAGAAGGTGCAGGAGAACTTCGGGCTCAGTTCGGTGGCGCTGCTGGAAAAGCAGCAGGGCGGGCAGTGGCGGCGGGTGGCGCAGGTGGGAGCCGACCCCTGTGGCGACCCGGACGAGGCGGACGCGGACATCGCGGTCACTTCAGAGGTGCATCTGACCCTGCGCGGGCGGCCGCTGCCCGCTTCGGACCGGCGGGTGCTCGAGGCCGCCGCCGGGCAGGCGCTGCTGGCCCTGCGGCAGCAGCGGATGGCGGCGACCACGGCCAAGGCCGAGCGCAAGGCGGCGGCGACCGAGCTGCGCACCGCGCTGCTGTCCGCGCTCGGGCACGACCTGCGCACCCCGCTTACGTCGATCAAGGCCGCCATCGGCAGCCTGCGCGCGCAGGACATCGAGCTGTCCGCGGAGGACACCGAAGAGCTGCTGGCCACCGCCGAGGAGTCCGCCGACCGGCTGGCCGGGCTGGTGGACAACCTGCTGGACTCGTCCCGGCTGGCCACCGGCGCGGTCCGCCCGCACCTGCGCCCGGTCGGCTACGACGAGGTGGTCTGGCACGCACTGTCCAATGTGGACAACTCGGCTTCGGTGCTGGCCGAGGTGGACGAGCGGCTGCCCGAGGTGCTTGCCGATCCAGGACTGCTGGAGCGGGTGGTGGCGAACGTGGTGGACAACGCGCTGCGGCACGGTGCCGGCCCCCGGCCGGTGTCGGTGCGGGCCAGCACGCATTCGGCGCACGTCGAGCTCCGCGTCACCGATCACGGGCGCGGCCTCAAGAAGGGCACCGCGGAGTCCGCGTTCGCGCCGTTCCAGCGGCTCGGCGACCGGGACAGCACGCCGGGGGTGGGACTCGGCCTGTCCGTGGCCAGGGGCTTCACCGAGGCGATGGGCGGCACCATTCGGGCGGAGGACACCCCTGGCGGTGGCCTCACCGTGGTGATTTCCTTGCCCGCAGTACGCGAGAACGGGGAGCTATGAGCACTAGCCAGCGGGATGGCGGCAGCACGGTGCTGGTCGTGGACGACGAGCCGCAGATCGTGCGCGCGTTGCGGATCAACCTGTCCGCCCGCGGCTACCGGGTGGTCACCGCGCACGACGGCACCGCGGCGCTGCGCGCGGTCGCCGAGGTCAAGCCGGACGTGGTGGTGCTCGACCTCGGGCTGCCCGACATGGACGGCAACGAGGTGATCGCCGGCCTGCGCGGCTGGACCACCGTGCCGATCATCGTGCTCTCCGCGCGCGGGGACTCCTCGGACAAGGTGCAGGCGCTGGACGCGGGCGCGGACGACTACGTGACCAAGCCGTTCGGCATGGACGAGCTGCTGGCCAGGCTGCGCGCGGCGGTGCGCCGGTCGGTGGTGTCCACTTCGGACGATGTGGACGCGGTGGTGGAGACCGCTTCGTTCACCATCGACCTGGCGGCGAAGCGGGTCCGCCGCGATGGCCACGAGGTGCACCTGACCAAGACCGAGTGGGGTGTGCTGGAGCTGCTGGTGCGCAACCGGGGCCGGCTGGTGGCCCAGAAGCAGTTGCTGCACGAGGTGTGGGGGCCGTCGTACGACACCGAGTCCCACTACCTGCGGGTGTATCTGGCGCAGCTGCGCCGCAAGCTGGAACCGGAGCCCTCCCGGCCGCGGCATCTGCTCACCGAGCCGGGCATGGGCTACCGCTTCGAGCTGTGAGCTAGCCGGGCGTCTGTGAGGTCCGCGAGGTCCGAGAGGTCGAGCTTTCGGAGCGAGAGCTGGAGCCCGAAGTGTCCGAGGTCGGCGGCGTCGGCGGTGTCGTTGTCGGGTCCGTGGTCGGGGTGGACGGCGGTGTCGGCGAGGTCGTCGGCGGGGTCCAGGTCGGCAGATCCGAACGGGTGGAGGACGGGGTGCTGCCCGGCGGGAGCTGGGTGCCCGGCTGCTGGGGCGGGGGCCCCTGCGCCGGCGGCGGCAGCACGGAGGTGGTCGGCAGCCCGTCTTCGCCGATGTTGACCACCGTGGTCGGGGTGGCCGAAGTGGACGAGGGCGCCGTGCCCGCCACCGCGGCACCGCTGATCGTCATCGGGCCACCAGGTACCCCGTTGCCCGGCACCAGCTGCGGGGCCGGGGAGCCGGCGCGGCTCGGCGGCGCGCTGGCGTCCGAGCTGCCCTGCGTGGTCAGCTCGGCCACGGCCGCGAAGGCGGTGGCGAGCACCAGGCCGCTCGCGGCGAGCAGCACGTAACCGGTGCGGCGCGGGCTGCTCAGTGCCTCCTTCGGCGGCGCGACCTCGGCCTTTGGCTGTTCGGCTGGTGACCCCGATTGGGTCATACTGGCTCCTCGTACTTCACGGACTTCACCGATGACACAAGCGAAAGCGGTGGCGGAACGGTCTGCTCGGCACCCGGGCGAGTTAGCCCGGATGGTGGACGCCGGGCGGCAGGTTACCACCGCCGGACTGCCGAAAGCGAGTGAACCGGTGAACACGGCTAACTCTGCGCAGTCGGCGGCGGCCGTCCCTCGTGCGGCACCATGACCAGGGTGGCAGACGAGGAGAACCGGGTCCGGCTCACCGCCTGGGTGCACGGCCGGGTACAGGGTGTCGGTTTCCGCTGGTGGACGCGGAGCAGGGCGTTGGAGCTCGGGCTCGTGGGCAGCGCCGCGAACCTGGCGGACGGCAGGGTCGAGGTGATCGCGGAAGGGCCGGAACTCCACTGTGAGCGGTTGTTGGCGGCGCTTCGCGGGTCTTCGTCACCCGGAAGCGTGGATCACGTGGTGGACCGCTGGTCGGCCGCGCGCGGTGGGCTGCACGGGTTCGTGGAGAGGTAGCGCCATGGGAAAACTCAGTGCCTGTGCGGGTGAGGCTCCTGTGACTGGTGAAAGCGCTGTGACCAGTGAGAACACCCGCCGGACCGCGACGCGCGGGCCCACCACCCTGGGTCCCACGGTCGCGGGGGCCGCCCGGGTAAACTCTGCCGACTGGCATCCAGTCCTGCCTACCGGAGGGGTCGCCGCCACGTGCACCTGAAAAGCTTGACGCTCAAGGGCTTCAAGTCCTTCGCCTCGGCTACCACCTTGCGTTTCGAGCCGGGCATCACCTGCGTCGTCGGGCCGAACGGCTCCGGCAAGTCCAACGTCCTGGACGCGCTGCGCTGGGTGATGGGCACTCAGGGGGCGAAGGACCTCCGCGGCGGCAAGATGGAGGACGTCATCTTCGCCGGCACCGCCGGCCGCGCGCCGCTCGGCCGCGCGGAGGTCACGCTGACCATCGACAACGCCGACGGAGCGTTGCCGATCGACTACACCGAGGTGTCGATCACCCGTCGGATGTTCCGCGACGGTGCCAGCGAGTACGAGATCAACGGCAGCACCTGCCGGCTGATGGACGTCCAGGAGCTGCTGTCGGACTCCGGTATCGGCCGCGAGATGCACGTGATCGTCGGCCAGGGCCAGCTGGCCCAGATCCTGGAGGCCAAGCCGGAGGAGCGCCGCGCCTTCATCGAAGAGGCCGCCGGCGTGCTGAAACACCGCAAGCGCAAGGAAAAGGCGCTGCGCAAGCTGAACGCGATGCAGGCCAACCTGGACCGGCTCGGTGACCTCACCACCGAGCTGCGCCGCCAGCTCAAGCCGCTGGGCAAGCAGGCCGAGATCGCCCGCAAGGCCCAGTCCGTGCAGTCCGAGCTGCGGGACTCCCGGCTCCGGCTGATGGCCGACGACCTGGTCACCCAGCGCACCGACCTGGCCCGCGAGGAGGCGGACGAGAACGCCGCCCGCGCCCGTCGCGCCGAGGTCGAGCAGGCACTGGAAGTGGTGACCGCCGAGCAGAACCAGCTCGAGTCGGCGATGGCGGAGGACGCGCCGAAGCTGGCCGCCGCGCAGGACACCTGGTACAAGCTTTCCGCGCTGGCCGAGCGCCTGCGCGGCACCGTCCGGCTGGCCGTGGAACGCGAGCGCCACCTCACCTCCGAGGTGCAGGCGCCGACCGGCGGCCGCGACCCGGAGGAACTGCTCGCCGAGGCCGAGCACGCCGCGGAGCGGGAAGAGGAGCTCAACGAGGCCGTCGCGGAGGCGCGTTCGGCGCTGTCCCAGGCCGTGCAGCGTCGCGAACAGCTCGAACACGCGGTGCAGGCGGCGGAGCGGGCGCACATGGCCGCCGTGCGCGCCATCGCCGATCGCCGCGAGGGCCTGGCCAAGCTGACCGGCCAGGTGGAGGCCCTGCGCAGCAAGAACGGCGCCACCTCCGACGAGATCGACCGGCTCACCGTCGCCATCGACGAGGCGGGCGCGCGGGCCGAGCACGCCGCGGAGGAGCTGGAAGAGGCCAAGGCCGAGGGCGGGGTCGAAGAGTCCGACGACGCGGAGCTGCAGTCCCGGCACGACCGCGCGGTGGAGGCGAACAGCGCGGCCAAGTCCAGGGTTGAAGAGCTGGTCAAGGCCGAGCGCACGGCCGAGCGCGACATCGCATCGGAGAAGGCCAGGGTCGACGCGCTGTCCATGGGGCTCAAGCGCAAGGACGGCGCGGGTGCCCTGCTCGGCGCCTCCGACGAGCTGCCCGGCCTGCTCGGTTCGGTGGCCGCCCTGCTGACCGTGGAGGCCGGCCACGAGGTCGCGCTGGCCGCGGCGCTGGGCCCGGTCGCGGACGCGGTGGCGGTGGCCGGCGGCGAGGACGCGCTGGCCGCGCTGAAGTACTTGAAGGCCAACGACTCCGGTCGCGCCGGCATCCTGCTCGGCGGGTTCGGGGCCGGGGGCGCGGACCGATCGGACTGGCCGTCGCTTCCGCCCGGTGCCCGCTGGGCGCGCGAGGTGGTGTCCGCGCCGGAGGCGCTGCGCCCCGCGGTGGAGCGCGCGCTGGACCGAGTGGCCATTGTGGACACACTGGACACCGCGCGCCGGCTGGTCGCGGTGCACCCCGCGGTGAGCACGGTGACCGCCGAGGGCGACGTGTTCGGCTCGAACTGGGCGGTCGGCGGCTCGGCCCGCAGCGAGAGCGTGATCGAGGTGCAGGCCGCGGTCGACGAGGCACAGGACCGGATGCTCGCCGCCGAACGCGCGTTGGAGCGGTTCACCGCCGAGCTGGAGGGGGCCAGGGCCGAGCAGCAGGACCGGCGGGACGAGGTCGGGCAGGCGAAGGACGCGCTCGGCGAAGCGAAGGTGCGCAAGGCCCGTTCCTCGGAGCGGCTGAACCGGATGCAGCAGGCGGCCCGTTCCGCCGAGGCCGAGGTCACCCGGCTGCGCGAGCAGCGGGCCAAGGTGGAGCACAGCCGCGAGGAGGCGCTGAGCAAGCTCGCCGAGCTGGAGGAGCGCCTCACCGCGGTGGCCGAGCAGGACGTGGACGAGGACCCGGACACCACCGAACGCGACCAGGCCGCCGACGAGCTGGCCGGGGTCCGGCAAGAAGAGGTGGAGGCCAGGCTCGCCCTGCGCACCGCGGAGGAGCGGGCCAGGGGCATCGCGGGCAAGGCGGAGTCGCTGCGCCGGGCAGCACACGCCGAGCGTCAGGCCAGGGAGCGCGCCGAGAAGGCCAGGCTCGCCCGTGCCAAGGGCGCCGAGATCGCCTCCGCGGTGGTCAACGGCGGCGAGATCGCGCTGGAGCGGATCGAGATCTCCGTGCAGCGGGCCGCCACCGAGCGGGACGCGGCGCAGGCTGAGCGCCAGCGCCGGGAGTCCGCGCTGGCCCAGGTGCGCAGCCGGGTCCGCGAGCTGGCCGGTGAGCTGGAGAAGCTGACCGACGCGGTGCACCGGGACGAGGTGCTGCGCGCCGAGCAGCGGCTGCGGCTGGAGCAGCTGGAGACCAAGATCGCCGAGGACTTCGGCATCGGCCTGGAGGATCTGGTCGCGGAGTACGGCCCGAACGTTCCGGTGCCGCCCAGCGCCGGGGAGATGGCCGAGTACGAGGAGGCAAAGGAACGCGGTGAGGCGGTCACCGCGCCACCCGCGATCCCGTACGACCGGGCGACCCAGCAGCGGCGGGCCAAGCGCGCGGAGAAGGACCTGGCACTGCTGGGCAAGGTGAACCCGCTGGCGCTGGAGGAGTTCGCCGCACTGGAGGAGCGCTACAAGTTCCTGTCCACCCAGCTCGAGGACCTCAAGGCCACCCGGCGCGACCTGCTCACCGTGATCAAGGAGGTGGACGAGAAGATCCTGGAGGTCTTCAACTCCGCCTACGAGGACGTCGCGCGCGAGTTCGAGATCGTGTTCTCGGTGCTGTTCCCCGGCGGTGAGGGCCGGATGGTGCTCACCGAGCCGGACGACCTGCTGGCCACCGGGGTGGACGTGGAGGCGCGGCCGCCCGGTAAGAAGGTCAAGCGGCTGTCCCTGCTCTCCGGTGGCGAGAAGTCGCTGGTCGCGGTCGCCATGCTGGTGGCCATCTTCCGCGCCAGGCCTTCGCCCTTCTACGTGATGGACGAGGTCGAAGCCGCGCTGGACGACACCAACATGCGCCGGCTGATCAGCCTGCTGGAGCAGTTGCGGGCCGCTTCGCAGCTGATCATCATCACCCACCAGAAGCCGACCATGGAGATCGCGGACGCGCTCTACGGGGTCAGCATGCAGGGCGACGGCATCACCAAGGTGATCTCGCAGCGGCTGCGGGACGGGAACGAGCCCAGGGCTGCCGCTGAACCGCCGGACGCCCCGTCGCCGGCGCCCGAAGCTTAGTGCTCGGGGAGAATTCATCGACGCCATGCGGAGGATTAACCGTGCGGCTCGGTCATCCGCTAGCCTATTCCGGAATTGGATAGCTGATTTCTTTCGCTGCTCCGATCGGCAGACAAAGTTTTGTTGAAGTCTGTATGGTCGCGAAGCTGCCGGTAGCCCATCACGCGGATGGCGGTGTCCGGTCCAGACCTATTGGGTAAGGTCGTCTACGCGTCCCGCTGGACCGACTAACCGCATTCCAGCCCGAGGTCGCCCGTCTGTGCCACACCCTCCCCTCCGGAAAATGAAGGACCTATTGTCATGCGAAGATTCAGGTGCAGGTGCGCCCAATACCGCGACCAGGGCCGACCGAGCCGGTGATGCTGAGAAAACCAGCGGTCGTTAATATGAAAATTGTGAAACCAGGAAACCCCTCGCCTTGGCGAGTTCCCGGCGTCCGGGAAATCCTGGCCCAATTCGGCAGGCCGATCGGCGTGCTCGGCAGCCCGCGAATCGGCACCGTCTCCGCGGTCGGCTACGAGGACGCCGACGACCCCGCCATGGCGGTGAAAGTCCAGTACCGGTTCGGCGGCGCGCTGCGCGCCTACGTCTATACCGTTCGGGACCGGCCCCCCGGCCGTCCCAGGCGCCAGGTGCGGGACGACCTGGTGGGTTTCTGGATGCACACCGCCGGCTCGCCGGCGGTTCGCGAGGTCGGCGTGCAGGCGAAGGTAGCTGCGGCCTTCGAGTTCGCCGCCGAGTTGGAGGACGCCCGCGCCGCACCGACCGTGGTCGACGTCGACGGTGTGCCGCGAGGTGCCGCGCTGCTCACCGCCCGCGGGGTGGGTGCGGTGGACGTGCCGGGTGAAGGCTGCGATCTGCGCGTGCTGGGAGCGGCGGAGGTGTTGCCGTTGGTTACCTTGCGCACGCTGTCGGTAACGGAAAAGCATGGTGGGTAGACAGAACTGAAGCAGAGATGAGGCCAGACAGGTGCGAGGGTGCGGCCACACGGCCGTGCCTCGGGGTGGGAGTCCAGTGACAGAGAGCGGGTTCAGCCCGACCGGCCGCCGGCGGCGCCGTCAAGGGGGGCGGCGAAATCAGTATCTGGTGCGCTACGACGATCAGGAGAACGTGCTGGTCCGTCAGAGAGCGGAGGCGGCGGGACTGTCGGTGCCCGCCTTTCTCTGCATGGTCAGCCTCGGCCACGGCTCGGAAATGCCGTCGCCGGCCGGCGTGGCGCCCGAGCAGGAGCTGCCGGAGCCGGTGCGCGTGCTGACCGCGATCCTGCGTGAGCTGGCCCGCGGCACCGACCGGCTCGCCCAGCAGGTCCAGGTGCACCGGCAGATTTCCACCGAGGAGCTGGCCGGTTTCCTGGATCAGGCGGAGAAGCAGATCGACCAGCTCGTGGTGCTCCGGTCCAGGCTGGACAGGTATCCGGCCTCGGCGGGCCGGGACCGGGATCGCCGGTTTCCCTAGCCGGGGCAGGGGTCTTCGCCGGCACGGCCCAGGCCGCCGTGCTGCGAATGGTGGCTTTCCGACCGGACGACCGTCCTGTTGGTACAGACCACCCATGTGGCGCTAGACACACCTGGTTAACGTGCATTTTACTTTTCGAGTAATCGATTACTCGCATCGTGCGCGAATCCCCTCCTCGGAACAGGAGTACCCCGCCTTGGCCACGAATTCCGTTGTTCCGTCCAGACTTTCCGGCAGAGCCGGGCGCGGTGGGGCCGCGCTCGTGATGGCCGCACTCGCCTGTCTCACCATGACGGTCGCCCCTGCTCAGGCGGCTCCGGCGGCGGCGCCGACCGTGTCAAAGGGCCCGGTCGGCTGGGATACCTATCGTTCACTCAACGGCCTGGAGCGGCTTCGGCCCGGCGAACAGGTCAAGCAGTTCTCGAGTTTCGATCGCACCGGCGGCAATGACGACGGGTTCGAAGGTACTTATTCCTGTCTGCGCAACAGGTCCGACGGCCGATGCGTGATCGCCGACGCTCGTGGTGCCGGTGAGATCTCGTCGCTGTGGTTCACCTACGCCGCGAACTCGGTGGCCGCGATCGGTGAGATCACCATCGAGCTGGACGGCCGGACCGTCCTGCAGGGCTCGCTGCAGGACATCGTGAACGGGGCGAAGGGCGCGCCGTTCGTCTGGCCGCTGGTCGGCAACTCGGCCGACACCATGGGCGGCACGGTGATCAAGGTGCCGATGCCCTACACCAGCTCGATGCGCATCACCACGCAGAACAATCCGCACTTCTACCACGTCACCTACCGGCAGTTCGCGGACGCGGCCGGGGTGCGCACCTTCGACCCGACCGACAAGGCGCTGGACGTGGTCGAGCGGCTGCGCGGTTACGGGGTCCGCGACCCGAAGCCGGCCGCCCCGGGGGCGCGGACCGAGCGGACCGGGGTCGAACTGCCCCCTGGCGGTGCGATGAGCGTGCCGGTGGGCAGTGGGCCCGGCCGGATCAGCCAGCTTCAGCTGCGGTTGCCGCAGGTGGTCACCGCGCCGGCGATCTACGACGACGGCCGCGCCTTCAAACCGGGCAGCAGCTCGTTCAGCATGGCCATCGACCCGGCCAACGACGGCGTCCGGCTGACCCGCCGCTACGACCCGAAGATCGCCGAACAGCACTCCATCGTCTTGGTGGACGGCCAGCAGGTCGGGGAGTGGCGCACCGGCGCGGCCACCCCGCCGGACACCTGGGGTGACCTGACCATGGACATCCCGAAGTCGCTCACCGGCGGGAAGTCGCGGATCGGGATCACCAACAGGTTCGTCTCGTCCAGCTTCGACATCAACGAGTTCCGCTACGACGTGCACTCCAAGGTCGGCGGCGAGTGGGTGCACACCGACCTGCTCGACGTGGGGCCCAACCACCGGAACGAAGAGGCCGCCCACGGCTACCAGATCCTCGGCCAGCGCTGGGAAGGTCTCGGCGTGTTCCGCTATCCGTCCGATCCGGCGCGGGTGGCCGCGTCGGACGCGGTGCTGGAGGGTCTCCGGCTGCGGGTCAGCTTCGACGGCCGCACCACGGTGGACAGTCCGGTCGGCGAGTTCTTCGGCTCCGGGCTGGGCAAGTACGCCGCCCGCAACCTGATGAGCGGGATCGACACCACCGAGAACGGCGCCTTCACCTCGTGGTGGCCGATGCCCTTCGCGGAAGGTGCCAAGGTGGAGCTGGTGAACGGCTCCACGGAGCCGGTGCAGGCCGGCAGCCTCGCGATCACCTCGGCGCCGGACGTCACGCTGCCCGGCGATCTGGCCGGTGACGGCACGCTCGGCTACTTCAACGCCACCCATCAGCGCGGGGACACCGTGCCGGGGAAGGAGTGGAACTTCCTGACCGCCGAGGGCAAGGGCGTCTTCTACGGGGTGACCACGACCATGCGCGGGCACATTCCGCCCGGTGGTGACCACCAGATGAGCTACCTGGAGGGCGACGAGCGGGTCTACGCGGACGGCTCGGCCAGCCCCAGCCTGATCGGCACCGGCTCGGAGGACTTCTACGAGTCCGGCTGGTACTTCATGGACCAGGAGGCGGGCAACCGGGAAGGGGTCAGCTACGCGATGCCGCAGGCCGGCCTGGTCAGCCACGAGAACGCGGCTGACGGCTGCCAGTACGTGTGCCTGAACGCCTACCGGCTGATGGTCGCGGACGCGGTGCCGTTCGGCAGCAGCCTGGAGTTCGACATCGAGCACGGCCCCAACTCGGACCGCGCGGCCAACTACAGCTCCACCGCGTACTGGTACGGCCAGCCGTCGCCGTCACTGGCCAAGACCGACACGGTCGACGCCGCCGACGACGCCAGCAGGGCGCTGCACGGCTATTCGGCCACCGGCGAGACCAGGGGCACCCTGACCTCCACCTTCGAGGGCAGGGGCGACACCACCCCGGTCACCGGCGGAACCACTTCGGCCACCGGCCCGGTCCGGTTCACCGCCAAGGTGGAGCAGGCGAACGGCGGGCTGCGCCTGCACCGGGTCTCGGATCAGGCGAACGGTTTCCAGCGGGCCAACGTGTTCATCGACGACCGCCTTGTCGGTGAGTGGTACCAGCCGCTGACCAACGGGCACTCGCGCTGGCTCGAGGACGGGTTCGACATTCCGGCCGCGCTCACCGGCGGGAAGGCCGCAGTACAGGTCCGGCTGGAACCGGTCGGTGGCGCACCGGCATGGTCGGGCTCGCGCTACACGGTGTTCTCCCAGATCGGACCGGGCGTCGACGCGGCAGCCGGCCCCGGGCTCGACTAGAGCACTGCTCGGCAGCGCGTGCCGGGGATATGGAGGCGGTAGAGGGCCCGCCTCCATATCCCCGTGCCGCTTTCCGGTGCGATCCACGAAGAAGCCGGTTCCCAGGCGTTTTCGGATGTTCTCTTGTCAAGCAACGTTCGGTCGTGCCCGGCGGGGGCGGACAGAAGACCCACCGCCGGGCACGACTCCACGATACCCAACTATCGAACACGCGTTCGAACACCTTCGGGTGAACTTATGCGGGCTCGGGCTCCTTTTCCGGCTCGTCCAGCCCCGACTGCGGCGCGGGAGTCTTGTGGCGCAAGGAAAGCAGCCCACCGACGAGCAGCGTGATGAGCACCCCGAACAGGGTGTACCAGGGAAACGCGAGCGCCACCTTGTCCCCGCCCGCCTTGCCGAAGTCCACCCCGAGCAGCGAGCCGCTGGCCTTGCTGAACTTCAGGCCGAGGATCACGAAGGCCATCACCACCACGGTCACCACGAACGCGATGATCGCGTCCGGCTGCCGCGCCTTCTTGAACAGCAGCCCGAGCAGGAACGCGCCGAGCAGCGCGCCGTAGGTGTAGCCGGTGATGGACAGGCCCTGCACCACGATCGGGTCGCTGGTGGAGGAGTAGGACGCGAAGAAGCCGGCGAACACGATCAGCAGCCCGGCCCAGATCACCGTCCAGATCCGGCCCTGCTTCAACCGGTCGGTGTCCGAGAGCTGCCGTTTGATCAGCCGCTCGTAGACGTCGGTGACGGTGGACGAGGCCAGCGCGCCGAGCGAGGAGCTCAGTGCCGCCGCCAGGATGCCCGCGATCACGAACCCGGACAGCCCGCTGGGCAGCTCGGTGACGATGTAGTTCGCGAACAGCTCGTCGTTGGTGCGCAGGCCGAGCTGCTTGACCGGGTCGAGCCCGTTGTAGAACGCCCACAGCATCACGCCGATGAACAGGAACAGCGCGAACTGCAGGAACACCACGAACCCGCTCGCGATCAGCGCCTTCTGCGCGGCCTTGAGGTCGTTGGTGGACTGCAGCCGCTGCACGATCAGCTGGTCCGAACCGTGCGAGGCCATGGAGAGCACGGCGCCACCGATGACCGCGGTGATGATCGCGTACTGCCCGGTCAGCGGGTGCGAGCTGAAGTCGAGGATCTGGAACTTGTTCGCGTCGAACGCCCGGCTGAACCAGCCCTCCGGCAGCCGGGTGGCCAGCACCCAGATGACCGCGATCCCGCCGAGCACGTACCAGAGCATCTGGATCGCGTCGACCCAGACCACCGCGCGCACCCCGCCGAAGAAGCTGTAGATGACCATCGCGATGCCGAGAGCGAGCACGATCAGCCAGTACGACACGGTCACCCCGTACGCCCCGAGCACCACCTTGATCGGGATCGCGGTGGCGAACAGCCGGAGGCCGTCGGCCAGCAGCCGGGTGAGCAGGAAGGTGACCGAGGCGGTGCCCTGGATGCCGCTGCCGAACCGCTTGCCGAGGAAGGCGTAGGCGGTGACCAGGTTTCCGGCCACGTAGCGGGGCAGCAGCACGAACGAAACCACGATCCGGCCGAGGATGTACCCGATCGCCAGTGACAGGTAGGTCATGCCGCCGGCGCCGGGGGCGGCGATGTAGGCGACCGTCGGCACGGACAGCACGGTCAGCGTGGAGGTCTCCGCCGAGACCACCGACAGGCAGGCGACCCACCAGGAGATCTTGCCGTCGCCGACGAAGTAGTCCTTGCCGGACTTCTGCCGGCCGCCGATCGCGATGCCGAGCAACGGCATGCCGATCAGGAAGACCAGGATGATCGCGAGGTCGAGAGCGCGCATTGGTATCTCCTACCGGTTGTGCTGTGCCGCCGCTACCCGCATCCGGGTCACGGTTGTGGTTCGGGGCGGCGGAAGTCGCAGGGGGCCGGCGCCGGGGGTGATGCTGCCCAGCAGCCGCGGGCCGGCCGCCCCGGTGGCGGATGGCAGGTTGGCCGGCAGTCCGTGCCAGGTCAGCCAGCCGAGCAAGGCGGTCAGGTAGGCCTCTTTCGCCTCCTGCGGCAGGCCGAGCTCGTCGCTGGTGCGCAGGCCGATGTCGCCGAGGCGCCTGGCGAGCGCCGACATCAGGGCCGGGTTGCGCACGCCGCCACCGGAGGCGACCACGGTCCGCACCCCGTGCCGGGCGCAGTCCCGCGCGACCGTGGCCGCGGTCAGCTCGGTGAGCGTGGCCAGCAGGTCTTCCGGTCCGATCGGTGCCACGCCGGAGACGGCCGTGTCCAGATAGCCGGCGTGGAAGTGCTCCTTGCCGGTGGACTTCGGCGGCGGCGCCGAATAGTAGGGGTCTTCGAGCAGCCGCCGCAGCAGGTCGTCCCGGACTTGGCCGCGGCCGGCCAGCGCGCCGTCGGTGTCGCTGCGCTGGGCGCCGCCGGTGACCTGGTGCGCGGCCAGGTCCAGCAGCGCGTTGCCAGGCCCGGTGTCGTAGGCGAGCGTGCTCCCGTCCGGGCCGACCACGGTGATGTTCGCGATGCCGCCGATGTTCAGCCCGGCGCAGGGCCGGCCGTCGAACTCGGCGAGCCCGCGCAGCCACAGCGCGTCCAGGGTGCTCGCCAGCGGAGCGCCGTGCCCGCCCGCGGCGACGTCCCTGGCCCGCAGGTCGGCCAGCACGGGCAGCCCGGTGCGTTCGGCGATCCATGCGGGCTGGCCCAGTTGCAGGGTGCCGAGCGCGCGCGAGTCCTGCACCCAGTGGAAGACCGTCTGGCCGAGCGAGGCGATCAGGTCGGCCCGGCCACCGGCGAGCTGCCGCACGCCGGTCTCCGCAGCTTCGGCGAAGACCTGGCCGATCCGGGTGTCCAGCATGGTGAGCCGTTCCGCGCTGCTCGGGTTCGGCGGCAGCGAGGCCAGCACGTCGGCGCGCAGTGCCTCCGGATAGGCCAGCTCGAGGTGGCCCAACGGGTTGAGGGTGAGTTCTTCGCCCCGCGCGTGCAGTTCGGCGGCCGCCACGTCGATCCCGTCGACGGACGTGCCGGACAGCAGCCCGAGCACCCGGATCGGCCCGGTTTCGGCCGTCATTGGCTCCCCCATGGAGGAGTGGTCTAATCCACCAGCCCGGGGGCACGCAAGCGGAACCGTGAGACCTTGACCAAACCGAGTCGTGTCAGGTGAGACATTCTCGCGTTCGCTCTCCGGGGGTGGCCGGCCATGGCTCGCTCCGGATGCGAGGATGACGCGCGTGTCGAGCAACCTCTGGTTCTGGATCGTTGTCGTTGTCGTCGTGGTGCTGGTGGCGGTACTCACCACCGGCCTGATCGTCGCGCGCAAGCGCAAGATCAGCCTGGCCGAGTCGGAACGGGCGAAGTCCGAGCAGAAGCAGAAGGGCGGCGGTTACCAGGCCGGCGGCGGGATCGCGCTGGCCCCGGGTGGCGCGCCCGAGCATCCGGCCGGTGAGCGCACCGAGGTGGACGGCCAGCCGGGTGTCGGCGACGACGCCTCGGTGCCGAGGGACGCGCCGCGTCGCGGCATCGTGGACGTGAGCCTGCCGTCCGAGGAGGAGCGGACCGCCGAGGCAGAGCCCGAGGCTGAGTCCGCACCGGAACCCGAACCCGAGCCGGAACCGGAGCCCGCCGAGGAGATCGCCCCGGCAGCGGGCCGGATCGAGCGCCTGCGCGGCAGGCTGGCCAAGTCGCGCTCGATGTTCGGTCAGGGCCTGCTCGGCCTGCTTGGCGCCGGTGACCTGGACGAGGACTCCTGGCAGGAGGTGGAGGACACCCTGCTGGTGGCCGACCTCGGCTCGGCGACCACCACCGAGATCGTGGAGAAGCTGCGCGCCGAGCTGACCCGTCGCGCGGTGCGCACCTCCGAGGAGGCCAGGTCGGTGCTGCGCGATGTGCTCACCGAAACCCTGTGGCCGGAGGCAGACCGTTCGGTGCGGGCGCTCGCGCACGTTGTGGACGGCAAGAAGCAGCCCGCCGTGGTGCTGGTCGCCGGGGTCAACGGCACCGGCAAGACCACCACCACCGGCAAACTGGCCAGGGTGCTGGTCGTGCAGGGCAGCCAGGTGCTGCTCGGCGCCGCGGACACCTTCCGCGCCGCTGCCGCGGACCAGCTCCAGACCTGGGGCGAGCGGGTCGGCGCCGAGGTGGTGCGCGGCAAGGAGGGCGCGGACCCGGCGGCGGTCGCGTTCGACGCGGTGAAACGCGGGATCGACGCCGAGGTGGACGCCGTGCTGGTGGACACCGCCGGCCGGCTGCACACCAAGACCGGCCTGATGGACGAGCTGGGCAAGGTCAAGCGCGTGGTGGAGAAGCAGGCCAAGGTGGACGAGGTGCTGCTCGTGCTGGACGCGACCACCGGGCAGAACGGGCTGGCGCAGGCGCGGGTGTTCGCCGAGGTGGTGGACGTCACCGGGATCGTGCTGACCAAGCTGGACGGCACCGCCAAGGGCGGCATCGTGTTCCAGGTGCAGCGGGAGCTCGGCGTGCCGGTCAAGCTGGTCGGCCTCGGCGAGGGGCCGGACGACCTCGCCCCCTTCGAGCCCGGCGCCTTCGTCGACGCGCTACTGGACTGAGCCATGCAGTGAAGGCCACCTTGCCTGCGTTGAACGCAGGCAAGGTGGCCTTCACTGCACTTGCGCCGAGGTGAGTTGGGTGGAGAGGGTGGCGGCGATGCGCTGCACCACGGGGGCGATCCGCGAGACGGCCTCCTTGGTGAGCCGGCCTTCCGGGCCGGAGACCGAGACGGCGGCCGGGGTCGGCGCGCCGGTGAGCGGCACGGCGACGCACCGCACTCCGAGCTCCTGCTCGCTCTCGTCCAGCGCGTAGCCCTGCTTGGCGATTTTCGCGAGGTGCTTGAGCAGCACGTCCGGGTCGGTGTGGGTGTGCTCGGTGTAGCTCGGCATGCCGGTCCTGGCCAGCAGCTCGCGCACCTCGTCCGCGGGCAGCTGCGAGAGGATCGCCTTGCCGACCCCGGTGCCGTGCGGCAGCAGCCGCCTGCCGACCTCGGTGAACATCCGCATCGAGTGCTTCGAAGGCACCTGCGCCACGTAGACGACCTCGTCGCGTTCCAGCACGGCCAGGTTGGCGGTCTCGCCGACCTCGTCCACCAGCTCGGTGAGCAGCGGCCGTGCCCAGGTGCCGAACTGCATGCTGGCGTACTCGCCAAGCCGGATGAGCCTGGCGCCGAGTGCGTAGCGGCGGTTCGCGTTCTGCCGCACGTAACCCAGCGCGACCAGTGTCCGGATCAGCCGGTGGATGGTCGGCATCGGCAGGCCCGAGGTGGCCGCCAGCTCGGAGAGACTGGCTTCACCACCGGTGTCGGCCAGCCGTTCCAGCAGTTCGAAGGCCCGCTGAAGCGACTGCACGCCGCCATCGCGGCCTGTCTTCTCCGGCGCCACGGATGATCCTCCTTACGCCCAGGTTGAGCTTCCACTATGCAGAAACTATAGTCCGTGATGTAAAAAACGTATGGACGTCTTCCTTGAATTGTCACAGTTGGGGTGTTCCGCATGACTGAAGCCCAGGTACTCGGCGACCAGGTAGAGCGTGGCGACGAGATCCTGACTCCGGGCGCACTGGAGTTCCTCGCCGGTCTGCACGACGCCTTCGCGGCGCGCAGGGACGAGCTGCTCGAAGCCCGCGGCAAGCGCCGTGACGAGGCCAAGCGCACCGGGCGGCTGGACTTCCTGGCCGAGACCGCGCAGGTCCGCGAGTCCGACTGGCGGGTCGCCGAGGCGCCGCCGGCGCTGCGGGACCGCCGGGTGGAGATCACCGGGCCGACCGACCGCAAGATGACCATCAACGCGCTCAACTCCGGCGCCAAGGTGTGGCTGGCCGACTTCGAGGACGCCAACACCCCGCACTGGGCCAACGTGGTCGGCGGCCAGGTCAACCTGCACGACGCCATCCGCGGCACGATCGAGCTGGACAGCGGCGGCAAGCAGTACCGGCTGCGCGACGACGTCGAGCACGCCACGATCGTGGTCCGCCCGCGCGGCTGGCATCTCGACGAGCGCAACCTGAGCTTCGGTGCCCGCAAGGCCGTCGGCGCGCTGGTCGACTTCGGCCTCTACTTCTTCCACAACGTCCGCGCCCTGCTGGCCGCGGACAAGGGCCCGTACTTCTACCTGCCGAAGATGGAGAGCCACCTCGAGGCGCGGCTCTGGAACGACGTGTTCACCCACGCCGAGAAGGAGCTGGGCATCGAGCACGGCACGATCCGGGCGACCGTGCTGATTGAGACCATCCCGGCCGCGTTCGAGATGGAGGAGATCCTCTACGAACTGCGCGAGCACGCGTCCGGCCTGAACGCGGGCCGCTGGGACTACCTGTTCAGCATGATCAAGTACTTCCGCGACGCCGGCGAGAAGTTCGTGCTGCCGGACCGCAACAGCGTGACCATGACCGCGCCGTTCATGCGCGCCTACACCGAGCTGCTGGTCCGTACCTGCCACAAGCGCGGCGCGTTCGCGATCGGCGGGATGGCCGCGTTCATCCCGAACCGCAAGGACCCCGAGGTCACCGAGAAGGCGATGGCCAAGGTGCACGACGACAAGGCGCGCGAGGCCGGGGACGGGTTCGACGGGTCCTGGGTGGCGCACCCCGGCATGGTGGACATCTGCCGCGAGGAGTTCGACAAGGTGCTCGGCGACCGGCCGAACCAGCTCGAACGCGAGCGTGCGGACGTCGCGGTGACCGCGGACCAGCTGCTGGACCTGTCCGGCACCGGCGGCGCGGCCACCGCGGCCGGGCTGCGCGGCGCGGTGGACGTCGGTATCCGCTACATCGCGTCCTGGCTCGGCGGGAACGGCGCTGCGGCCATCCACAACCTGATGGAGGACGCGGCCACCGCGGAGATCTCGCGTTCGCAGGTGTGGCAGTGGGTGCGCAACGGCACCGAGCTGGACAACGGCGAGACGGTCACCGAGGAGCTGGTGCGCAAGGTGCTCGGTGAGGTGCGGGACGAGCTGGCCGAGCTGATCCCGGCCGAGCTGCTCGACCCGGCGGTGGAGCTGTTCGAGCAGGTCGCGCTGGCGCAGGAGTTCCCGGACTTCCTGACCCTGCCCGCCTACGACCGGATCAAGTAGCCGTGGCGACCGGCCGGCTCACCGAGGACGTCTACGCCGGAGCCGACGCGCGGCTCGCTGCGGCGGACGCGCGGGTTGCGGCGGACTATCCCGGTGAGCCGGCCGGGCGGCAGCCGGTGCACACGGTGTACGTGCCGGCCGACCGCTACCACGGCGACCTGGTCGCCGACTGGGGCCAGCTCGCGGTCGCGGTGCTCACCGAACACGGCGACCAGCTGGCGCTGGAGCCGGAGGTCGCCGGGCGCGTGGCCGCGAAACTGCGCGACGAGCCGATCGAAGACCTGCGGATCGACTTCGAGGACGGCTACGGCCATCCCGGGGACGACGCCGAGGACGCGGCCGCGCTCGCCGCCGGGCGCGTCCTGGCTGCTTCGGTGGCGGCGGGCACCGCGCCGCCGTTCACCGGCATTCGCTTCAAGAGCTTCGAACGTGCGACCCGGCGGCGCGGGATCCGCACCCTCGACCTGTTCCTCGGCGGTCTGCTCGCCGAAGGTGGCCTGCCCGCGGGGTTCGTGCTGACCCTGCCGAAGGTGACGGCGGTGGAACAGGTCGAAGCCGCGGTGGAAGTGCTGGCGGCGCTGGAAAAGGCGTACGGCCTGACACCGGGGGCGCTGCGGTTCGAGGTGCAGGTGGAGACCCCGCAGTCGATCCTGGCCGCGGACGGAACCGTCGCGGTGTCCCGGATCGTGCGGGCCGCGCGGGGCCGCTGTTCGGGCCTGCACTACGGGACCTACGACTACAGCGCGGGCCTCGGCATCAGCGCGGAGTACCAGCGCATGGACCATCCGGCCGCGGACTTCGCCAAGCAGTTCATGCAGGTGGCCGCGGCCGGCACCGGGGTGCGGCTCTCGGACGGCTCGACGAACCGGTTGCCGGTCGGCGACCGGGACGCGGTGCTGGCAGGCTGGTCCGAACACCTGCGGCTGGTCCGCCGTTCCCTGGAGCACGGTTTCTACCAGGGCTGGGACCTGCACCCGCATCAGCTGCCGACCAGGTACGCGGCGACCTACGCGTTCTTCCGGGAGGGCTTCCCCGCGGCTGCTGGCCGGCTGCGGGCGTACACCGAACGCGCCGACAGCGGCATCCTGGACGAACCGGCGACCGCGCAGGCACTGGCCACGTACCTGGTGCGGGGTCTGGACTGCGGCGCCCTCGACGCCCCGGAGGTACGGGAGCTGAGTGGACTGGACCGAGCGGCACTGGACCAGCACGTCCGGCGACTGGCTTCGTAGCCTGGGTCAGTCCTCGATCTTGAGGGCCAGGTAGACGTCGACCTGGTTGGCGAACTCGGTGAGCTCGATGCCCAGCAGCTCACTCGCCCTGGAGATCCGGTACCGCAGCGTGTTCACGTGGACGTGCAGCGCTTTCGCGGTCAGCGCCGGGGAGCCGTTGTGCTCCAGGAAGACGCGCACGGTGTGCACGAGATCGCTGTTCTGCGCCAGGTCGTAGGCCAGCAGTGGGCCGAGCACCCGTTCGCGCACCGAGCGGCGCAGCTCGTCCGGCAGCCCGGCGATCAGCAGCTGGTGCGGTTCGAGCTCGGCGCCCGCGACCACCGCGACGGGTTCCGCGCGCCGCGCGCCCGCCACCGCCGCGTGCCTTGCTTCCTGGGCCGCACCGAGCAGCCCGGCCATGGTCACCGGGCCGCCGACCCCGACCACCACCCCCGGCGACGGCAGCAGTGGCTCCACAATGGACAGTGCTGCGGCGGAGCCGGTGGTCCAGTCCGCCGGCCAGTGCTCGGCCACCACCAGTGCGTAGGCGTCTTCGCCGACGGTGCCGATCAGCGTGGTCACGGTGTCGGACTCGACCTCGGCGAGTATCTCGGAGAGCAGCTCACGCCCGGCGTCGTCCGCCGCACGGGCCAGCAGCACCCGCAGCACGGCCTGTTCCGGCAGGCCCGTCGAGGCGAAGGCGGCGGCCAGCTCGGTCCCCGGCGCCGAGCCCGCGGCCAGCAGCCTGAGCAGCGGCTCGGCCACCCGGTCGGCGACCCGCCGCACCTGCTCGGCCCTGCCCCTGGCCAGTCCGGCCAGCCCGGCCAGCTCCTCGGCGATCTCAGTGCTCGTCGGCGTCCAGTCCCCGGCCTCGGCACCGACCACCAGCAGCCAGGGCACCACGAACCGGCCACCGACCGGCAGCACCGTGCAGCCGGGGTGCTCGCGCCCGCGGTCGGCGAACGCGGTCACGATCTCGGCGGGTTCCGCCGGCAGCGCCTCGCCGGTGCCGGCGACCACCCGGCCGGTCCCGGACAGCACCCAGCACGGCGCGCCCAGTTCCACCGCGCCGTGCCGAAGCAGCGCGGGCAGCGACGCGTCGTCGGTCGCGGTGGACAGCAGGCGCCGCCGCGCCCCACCGCGTTCGGCGGCCAGCGCCAGCACCACGCGTTCGGTGATCACCGCGAAGGACAGGTCCGGGGGCACCTCCAGCAGCGGGATCCGGTGCCGCGCACAGGCTTGCACCAGCTCGGCGGGGATGCCGTCGGAGTCGGCGCCGGACGCGGCCAGTGCCGCGCTGCCCGCCTTGGCCAGCGCGGCGACGAACGGCTCGGCGTCGCCCGGCCCGCGCCACCACAGCAGCCCGGTCAGCACCAGCTCGCCCGCGGAGAGGTAGCGGCTCGGGTCCGGCAGCTCGGTGCCGTAGATCCGGCTCACCTCGCGGTCGAGCAGGCCGGCGCCGGTGCGCAGCCGCATGCCCAGCTCGGGTAGGTCGAGCAGATTTTTCAACGCGGTCATAAGGTTTGTAGGAAACCACAAAAGCGCTGGTTTTCGCCGCTCTCGATTCATGTTTAGGCACCGTTGCCGTGCTTGGTCCACCGCTGTGTACTGAGTCACGTCGCCTTTGAAGGAGCTTCGAGTGGATTTCCTGCGTCCCCAGAGCCTGGACGAAGCGCTGGCCGTCAAGGCAGCGCGTCCCGACGCGGTGCCGATCGCGGGTGGGACCGATGTCATGGTCGAGCTGAACTTCGACCACCGCCGCCCGGCCGCGCTGCTGGACCTGAACGGCGTCGCCGAGCTTGCCGAGTGGTCCGAGTCCGATCGCACGGTCCGGCTCGGCGCCGGGGTGCCGTACGTCCGGGTGATCACTGAACTGGGTGGTTCCCTGCCGGCGCTGGCGATGGCTTCGCGCACGGTCGGCTCCCCGCAGATCCGCAACCGCGGCACCGTCGGCGGCAACCTCGGCGCCGCCTCACCGGCCGGGGACACGCATCCCGTGCTGCTCGCGGCCGGCGCGGAGGTCGAAGTGGCCTCCGTGCGCGGTTCGCGGCTGATCCCGGCCGACGAGTTCTACCTCGGCGTGAAGCGCAACGCGCTGGCCGAGGACGAACTGATCACCGCGGTGCGGCTGCCCGCATCGGCCGGGCCGCAGCAGTTCGCCAAGGTGGGTACCCGCAACGCGATGGTGATCGCGGTCTGCTCCTTCGCGGTCGCGCTGCACCCGGAACGGTCCGGGGTCGGCGCGGCGGTGGGTTCCGCCGCGCCGACGCCGAAACGGGCGCTCGCGGCGGAGGAGTTCCTGGCCGCCGAGCTGACCGACTCCGGGCTGTGGAACTCGCGGGCGCCGATCAGCGACTCGGTCCGCCGGAAGTTCGGCGAGCTGGCCGCCTCCGCCGCCGCGCCGATCGACGACGTGCGCGGCAGCGCGGACTACCGCCGACACGCACTCGCCGTTTTGGCCAGAAGGACTTTGACTTGGGCATGGAACGAATACCAGGGGAGTGAGCGGTCGTGCGCGTGAACGTGACGGTGAACGGCGAGCGGAAGCGGGCCGACGACGTGTGGGAGGGCGAAAGCCTGCTTTACCTGCTGCGTGAGCGGCTCGGCCTGCCCGGCTCCAAGAACGCCTGCGAGCAGGGTGAATGCGGTTCGTGCACGGTGTACCTGGACGACGTGCCGGTGTGCTCCTGCCTGGTCGCGGCCGGCCAGGTGGAAGGGCGCGCGGTGCGTACCGTGGAAGGGCTGGCGGAGGGGGACCAGCTCGACCCGGTACAGCAGTCCTTTGTGGACGCGGGCGCGGTGCAGTGCGGGTTCTGCACGCCGGGCCTGGTGGTCGCCGCGCACGACCTGCTGAACAGGGTCGCGCGGCCGAGCGACGAGGAGATCCGCGAGGCACTGGCCGGAAACCTGTGCCGCTGCACCGGATACGAGAAGATCCTGGACGCGGTGCGCTCGGCGGCGGAGGTCGTATGAGCACCTTGCTGATCGAGAACGCGGCGGTGTGCGCGGTGGACGCCGATGGCACCGAGTTCCGCAATGGCCACGTCATCGTCGACGGCGACCGGATCACCGGCCTGGGTGAGGGCCGCGCGCCGGAGGGCGACTACGACCACCGGATGGACGCGAGCGGCTGCCTGGTCACCCCCGGGCTGGTGAACACGCACCACCACCTGTACCAGTGGGCCACCCGCGGGCTGTCCGTGGACTCGACGCTGTTCGAGTGGCTGACCGAGCTGTACCCGATCTGGGGCAGGCTGGACGCGGGCGTCACGCACGCGGCGGCCACTGCCGGCCTGGCCAGGCTCGCGCTGACCGGCTGCACCACGGTCGCCGACCACCACTACGTCTTCCCGGCCGACGCCGGTGACCAGCTGGACGCGCTGGTGTCCGCCACCGGCCGGATCGGGGTGCGGGCGCAGATCGTGCGCGGTTCGATGGACCGCGGCGAGTCCGACGGCGGGCTGCCGCCGGACAACCTGGTGGAGGACACCGAGGCCGCGCTGCTCGGCACCGAGCAGGCGATCGACCGCTACCACGACACCGCCGCGGACGCCAGGGTCCGGATCGCCGTCGGCCCGTGCTCGCCGTTCTCGGTGAGCGAGAAGCTGATGACCGGTGCGGCGGAATTGGCGCGGCGCAAGGGAGTCCGGCTGCACACCCACTTGGCGGAGACGCTGGACGAGGAGCGCCAGTGCCTGGCCGAGGTGGGTTGCACCCCGGCCGAGTACGCGGACAGGCTGGGCTGGCTCGGCGACGACGTCTGGTTGGCGCACACGATCCACCTCGCGCCCGAAGCGATCCGCCGGCTAGGTGCGACCCGGACCGGATCGGCGCACTGCCCGACCTCCAACGGCCGGATCGGCGCCGGTATCGCGCCGGTCCGCGACCTTTTGGACGCGGGCGCGCCGGTCGGCCTCGGCGTGGACGGTGCCGCGTCCAACGAGTCCGGCGGCCTCGGCGAGGAACTGCACCAGGCGATGCTGCAGGCCCGCCAGCGCGGCGGGCCGACCGCGCTGAGCATTCGCGAAGCGCTGTGGATGGGCACCATGGGCGGCGCGCGCTGCCTCGGCCGTCAGGACGAGCTCGGTTCGCTCGAGCCGGGCAAGCTGGCCGATCTCGCGGTGTGGCGGCTGGACGGGCTGGCCCACGCCGGCATCACCGACCCGGTGGCCGCGCTGGTGCTCGGCTCCACCCCGCCCTTGGCCAGGTTGCTGGTCGGCGGGCGGACGGTGGTCTCCGATGGCGAGCTGCGGACCGCGGACGAGAACGCCATCGCCGGAGAACTCCGGGCCGCGAGCACGAAATTGCAGGGGAAACGATGAGTACTTCCACCGAGACCGTCACGAACACCGGTTCCGCGAACGGCGTCGGCAGCAGCCCGCAGCGCCCGGACGGCACGATCAAGGTGCGCGGCGAGTTCGCCTACTCCTCGGACCTGTGGCACGAGGACATGCTGTGGGGCGCGACCCTGCGCAGTCCGCATCCGTACGCCCGGATCGAGGGCATCGACATCACCGAGGCGCTGAAGGTGCCGGGCGTCTACGCCGTACTCACCCACGAGGACGTGCCGGGGCTGAACCTGTACGGCCTGGAGCACCAGGACCAGCCGGTGCTGGCCGTGGACGTGGTGCGCTACCAGGGCGAACCGGTGGCCATCGTGGCCGCGGACCACCCGGAGACCGCGCGCCGCGCGATGGACCGGATCGTGGTCGGCTACCAGGTGCTGGAGCCGGTGGTGGACGCCGAGTTGGCCGTCGCCGGGGAGGGCGCGGAGCTGCATCCCGGCGGCAACGTGGTCCGGCACGTGCCGATCCGCCGTGGCGACCAGGACGCCCACGCCGAGGTCGTGGTCACCGGCTCGTACCAGGTCGGCATGCAGGACCAGGCGTTCCTCGGCCCGGAGTCGGGACTGGCGGTGCCGGCCGAAGACGGCGGGGTCGACCTGTACGTCGCGACCCAGTGGCTGCACGTGGACCAGCAGCAGATCGTGGCCGCGCTCGGGCTGCCCGCGGACAAGGTGCGGCTCACCCTCGGCGGGGTCGGCGGCGCGTTCGGCGGCCGGGAGGACCTGAGCATCCAGGTGCACGCCTGTCTGCTCGCGCTGCACACCGGGAAGCCGGTGAAGATGGTGTACAACCGCGAAGAGTCCTTCTACGGACATGTACACCGGCACCCCGGCACGCTGCACTACGAGCACGGCGCGGATCGCGACGGCCGGCTGGTGTATGTGAAGGCCCGGATCTACCTGGACGGTGGCGCGTACGCGTCGTCCACGGGCGCGGTGGTGGCCAACGCGGCGACGCTCGGCGTCGGGCCGTACGACGTGCCCAACGTGTCCATCGACTGCTGGGGCACGTACACCAACAACCCGCCCTGCGGCGCGATGCGCGGCTTCGGCGCGGTGCAGGCCGGGTTCGCCTACGAGTCGCAAATGGACAAACTCGCCGACGCCTGCGGCCTGAACCCGGTCGAGGTGCGGGTGCGCAACGCGATGAGCGAGGGCACCGTGATGCCGACCGGTCAGGTCGTCGACTCGGCCGCTCCGGTGGCGGAGCTGCTTCGGCGGGTGCAGCGCAAACCGCTGCCCGCCGACCGGGCCGGTGACGCGGACCTGCGCACCCTGCCCGGCGGGGTTTCCAACACCACGCACGGCGAAGGCGTGGTGCGGGGCGTCGGATATGCGGTGGGAATCAAGAACATCTGCTTCTCGGAGGGCTTTGACGACTACTCCACCGCACGCGTGCGGCTGCAGGTGATTGGCGGGGAACCGGCGGCCACCGTGCACACCGCGGCCTGCGAGGTCGGCCAGGGCCTGGTCACCGTGATGCAGCAGATCGTGCGTACCGAGCTGGGGGTGGAGCAGGTGACCATCCAGCCGATGGACACCACGATCGGCAACGCGGGCTCGACCTCGGCGTCTCGGCAGACCTACGTGACCGGAGGTGCGGTGCGGGCGGCCAGCCTGGCCGTGCGTACGGCGCTCTTCACGCACGCCGAGCGCAAACTCGGTGCCGCGGCGGGCCAACTCAGTGTCACCGGCGGCAAACTCGTGTGCTCGCACGACGGGGTGCTGGCCGATCTGGTCGACGTGCTGGGCACGGAGGTGCTGGACGAGACCGTCCAGTGGCGGCACCGGCCGACCGAGGCGCTAGACCCGGAGACCGGCCAGGGCACCGCGCACGTGCAGTACGGTTTCGCCGCGCACCGGGCGGTGGTGGACGTGGACACCGAGCTCGGCCTGGTCAAGGTGGTCGCGCTGGACTGCGCCCAGGACGTGGGCAAGGCGATGAACCCGCAGGCGGTGCTCGGCCAGATCCAGGGCGGTTCCGCGCAGGGGCTCGGGCTGGCCGTGATGGAGGAGATCCAGACCGTCGGCGGCAAGATCCGCAACCCGTCGTTCACCGACTACCTGATCCCGACCGTGCTGGACATGCCGCCGATGAGCATCGACGTGCTGGAGCTGGCCGATCCGCACGCCCCGTACGGGCTGCGCGGCATCGGCGAGCCACCGACCATTTCTTCGACCCCGGCCATCGTGGCGGCGATCCGCGCGGCGACCGGCAAGGCTTTGACCCGTGTCCCGGTGCGTCCGGAACACCTCACCGGTACCTGAAATTTCGAGCAGGAGACGTAACTTGGGCACCATTCTGTCCACAATGGACAACACCGAGCGGGACTGGCTGGCCGGCGCGGTCCGGCTGGCCACGGAAAACGTGGCCGACGGCGGCGGGCCGTTCGGCGCGGTGATCGTCCGGCGGGGCGAGGTACTGGCCACCGGGACCAACCAGGTCACCCCGAGCCTGGACCCGACCGCGCACGCCGAGGTGGTCGCCATCCGCGCGGCCTGCCAGGCGATCGACGACTACCGGCTCACCGGCTGCGTGCTGGTGTCCTCCTGCGAACCCTGCCCGCTGTGCCTGTCCGCCGCGCTCTGGGCGCGGCTGGACAAGGTGCTCTACGCCGCGGACCGGCACGACGCCGCCGACGCGGGTTTCGACGACCGCGAGTTCTACGAGTTGTTCGCCAAGCCAAGGCAGGACTGGGCCCTACCCGTGGCCCAGCTGTCCATCGCGGAGGGAAACGCACCCTTCGCCGCTTGGCAGGCCAAGGCCGACAAGGTCGCCTACTGAAGACGTCGTGAGTGAAAAGTGTTCCTCCGGCAACACTTTTCACTCACGACCCCTGACGTGCCACAACGCTGTGGAGGCAGGCATGACCCAGTTGCGCGCGAAAAGCCAGCACCAGCCACCGGAACCGGCAAAACAGTCCGGTTTGGACAGATTCTTTCGGATATCCCAGCGGGGCAGTACTTTCGGCCGTGAGGTCCGCGGCGGAGTGACCACCTTCGTCGCGATGTGCTACATCGTGCTGCTGAACCCGCTCATCCTCGGCGCGTCGGCGGACATCACCGGCGCCAGGCTGAGCACCGAGCAGGTCACCACCGCGACCGCGCTGGCCGCCGGGGTGACCACCATCCTGATGGGCCTGGTCGGCAACGCGCCGCTCGCGCTGGCCGCCGGGCTCGGGGTGAACGGGGTGGTGGCCTTCCAGATGGCGCCCGCGATGACCTGGGCGCAAGCTTTCGGGCTGGTCGTGCTGGAGGGCGTGTGCATCGTGCTGATGGCGGTGTCCGGGGTGCGGGAGCGGATCATCAACGCGATCCCGATGCCGTTGAAGATCGCGATCACGGTGGGCATCGGCCTGTACATCGCACTGGTCGGCCTGGTCAGCGCCGGTTTCGTGACCAGGACCCCGGACGCGGCGAACTCGACCGTGCCGGTGCGGATGGGCGAGGGCGGGCATCTGGCCGGCTGGCCGATCGCGATCTTCTGCGTCGGGCTGCTGCTGATGATCGTGCTGATCAGCCGCGGGGTGGCCGGCGCGGTGCTGATCAGCATCGTGGTGGCGACCGTGCTCGCGGTGGTGGTGAACGCGGTGTTCGACGTGCAGGGCTGGGGGTTGGTCGAGCCGAACGTGCCCGACCACATCGTGGCCAGCCCGGACTTCAGTCTCTTCGGGGACATCGACCTGTTCGGCGGTTTCGGCTCGGCCGGGGCGGTGACCGCCAGCGTGTTCCTGTTCACCCTGGTGCTCTCCGGGTTCTTCGACGCGATGGGCACCATCACCAGCGTTTCCGAGGAGGCCGGCCTGACCAGGAACGGCAAGGTCGAGGGCATGGGCCGGATCCTGCTGGTGGACGGCGCCGGCGCGCTGGCCGGCGGGGTGACCGGTTCGGCGCCGAACACGGTGTTCCTGGAGTCCGCGGCGGGGGTGGGCGAAGGCGCGCGGACCGGGCTGGCCAGCGTGGTCACCGGTGCGCTGTTCACCGCGACGCTGTTCCTGACCCCGATCGCCGCCGTGGTCCCCGCGCAGGCCGCGGCACCGGCGCTGGTCGTGATCGGCGGCATGATGATGGCGCAGTGCCGCCGGATTCCCTGGCAGGACATGGACTTCGCGATTCCGGTGTTCCTGACCATCGCGCTGATCCCGTTCACCTACTCGATCACCAACGGCATCGGTGCCGGGCTGGTGGCGTACGTGGTGATCAAGGTCTGCAAGCGGAAGTGGCGCGAGATCGGCTGGCTGCTGGCGGTACTCGCGGTGGTGTTCGGCGTGTACTTCGGCATCGAAGGGATCACCTGATGGCGCTGATGTTCCTCAACGGCGGCGGCATGCGCGGCGGCCCGCTGCACGCGCAGCTCCAGGGCGCGCCACTGCTGTGCACGGCGCGTTCGGCCCCGAAGTACCGGTACTACTCGGTCGGCGACCGCTTTCCCGCGATGCACGCGGTGCCGTCCGGCGGCGGCAGCGTGCTGGGCGAGGTCTACGACCTGCCCCTGACGATCCTCCGCGACCACCTGATCCCCGCCGAGCCCCCGGAGTTGGAGATCGGTGTCATCGAACTGGAGGACGGCGCCTCGGCCCTGGCCACGGTCCTTCGCGACTCCTGCGTCGGCAGCCCTGAGCTGGTGGATATCACCGACTACGGCGACTGGCGCGCCTATCTCACCCGCGCAGATTCCGCACCACGAACTCCGCGATCTTGAGCGCCGCGCCGCACCGATCGCCCTCCCATAGTGGCTGCGGTGGGTCTTTGGGGCTTTTGGTGTATTCAACCCGGATGGTCGTCTGGTCGTCTGCGCCTACCTCGGCCACACAGCCGTCGAAAATGAAGTCACTCTCGTAAACGAGAACCGGAAGGTCGTCCAGTGACGTTTCTTGCCAATGGGTGAACTCCTCCGGGTGCCGGTAGTGGCGGGTGGCGATCTCGGTGATCGGATGCGGCTCGGGTTCGGCGGGGTTGGGGTACTTTCCGACCTCGAACTTCGTAGTTCGGTGCTCGCTCCACGAGCATGAGTATTTGTCCGGATACGAATACTCCTGTTCGGGTTCTCCGTTCACCGCGCGCAGTTGGTGCGCCTTGAGCGCGCTACAGGGATGCGCGGTCAGCAAGGTGGTGTCGAGGGGCCGGATGATGGCCATCGACGGCGCTATCCGGGGGCCGGTGGAAGCCGGAACCGCCGGTGCCGGAGCGACCCCCGGCTCGCCAGGGGTCGCGCATCCGGTGATCAGCATGGCGAGCAAGGCGCCGGACGCGCCGGCTCGCCGGCTGGGTTTCTTGGTCATTCCGGGAAGGCCGAGGGATCGATCTTCCACTGCCGGTGGTCGGTGACACCTGACGTCGCCGCCAGTTCCGGCACCTCCCGGAACCCCGTCCCTTCGGACAGCACGGCTATCGCCTGACCGTTGAACGCTTCAACTTTTCGCACGGCTTCGCCGATCAACCCGCTGACGTCGCGGATAAAGGTGGCGAAAGCCTCGTTGACGGTATCCAGTACCTCTTTGGCGGTGAAGATGTCGACAACCGGGATCGGAGCGGTGAGCACGGCGATGAGGAACTTGCCCCCGATTTTGGCGAGACTCGCCGCGCAGTTCCCGATGAACAGGATGGCATCGGCGTAGGTGTCGACGACCAGTTCCGCGACGGTCGCCAGCGCGCCGGACAGGGCTTTGATGGTGCCCTGATTGCTTTCGAGTGCTCCGGCGGTGCGATCGGCGTAGGTTGCGAACTGCTCCGCGGCACGCCCTTGCCAAGTACCGTTGAGCTTTTGCCTGGCTTCCGCAATGTCCTCGCCGGCCAGCCGCATGGTGTCATTGCCGGCGAACTGCTCGGCAAGACTTCGCACCTTGGTCGCGTCCCCGAGGAGTTCGACGCGGATCCTGTCCAGCCATTCCACGACGTCGCGACGGTCGAAACGGCTGGCGAACTCGCGTATGTCGGCGTCGGCCTGGTAGGGATAGGCGGGCGCACCGGGTGGTGGCGCGGGATGCGCGGTTCCCGGGACGGAAATCTGCATGGTCACTCCCCCTTCTTCAACCGGCGGTAGTCCGCTTCGTCCTGGGTTTCGTAGTGGTCCGCGGCCTTGTCGAGTGCTTCCATCACGTTCTGAAGCCGTTGTGAGCCTCGGCGGCTGCGCTCCGACATGATCTTCAAGGCGCCGTTGTAGGCCTCGACGAACCTGGACTCCCGGCCGAGCAGACCGAGGTCGCTTTCGCCAAGCCACATGTCGGACAGTTGCCCGTCGGCGAAGTCGCTGAGCATGTGGGATGCGGCCTGTACGTAGTTGGTGGCGTCGCGCAGCGACTCGGGGTAGACGCGGTAGCCGAGGTCACCCCAGGGCTTGCTGTCATCGGCCATGCCGGTGCGCCTTTCGCTCGGCTTCGTCGATCATTTGGACGCGGCGGCGCTTGGCGGCCGCTTCGGCTTCCTGGATGGCCCGCAGCACATGACGGGAGAGGCTCGCACCGGTGTGCGTGCTAGCGGCCTTGCGATCGAGGTCGACGGAGATCAGCGTTCCCTTGCCATCCACGACGACGGTGCCGAGCCCGCCCGCGATCGGGTGCACGGCCGGCGCCTGTTCGGCCGTGCTGACGGCCTGTTTGACCGCCGCGACGCCGGCTTCGATCTCCTGGACGAGGTGATAAAGCCGGTCCTGGTCGTTCACCAGCGCCCCTCGGGCTCGTTGTTGGAGGTATCGCCGTCGATGAAGTCGATGTGCTCGAAGCTTTCCTCCATCGGCTCGGTGTCGCGGCTCGGTGCCGGTCGCGGTCGCCGTGGTGGATCCGGTGGTTCGGTTCCGTTGAACAGTGCGGCCAGTCGCGGTGCCGCCACCTCGGCGGCCGCCCGGCGGGCGGAGGTCACCGCGCGCACGATGTCCGGACCGAGTGACTGCACGTGCGGACCATCGAGTGCCGCATCGCCGATGCTCAGGTTCAGCAGCTTGCCCTGCCCGTTGACGACCGCGGTGACGGTGTCGTTGCGTGCCACGTGCCGGGCGGCCGCCAGTTCCGCGTCGAGTTCTTCCGCGCGGCGACGACGCCCGTCAAGATCTTGGTACACCGGGAGAACCCCCTCAGGCTCACTGTACGTGTCCAGCTGGACACCGTAGCAGCGCGAGGGCGGGTTCGGTCAGCGTTTGCCCGCTATGGCAAGGAAAGCCGCCCAACTGCCAACCGGCAGTTTCAATGTGCCGCCAACTCGGTGATGCGGTGGGCGATGTATCGGGCGCTGTCGTCGGTACTCAGCGCTGCTGTTACCAGCTTGAGAACATCCTCCCGGTAGGCGTCAACATCCGATGACTTGTGGAGAAATGCCACAGAGTGCCGGTTCTCCAGGTGTGCGACCGAGTTGCCATCCTGGTCTTCCAGGAGTACGAAACCGCCGATCATCATGGGTGTCCAGCCTGCAGAGTTCGGCACTATGCGTATGTCGATGTTGATCCTTTCCATGAGCGCTGCCAGGTGCTTCATCTGTTCCAGCATGGTCAGAAGTCCGCCGACCTCCTGGTGCAAGGAGGCTTCTCCGATCAATGCGAGCAGCTCGATCGGAGTTGGCCTGGTCAGTGCGTCGTGTCTGGCGATTCGAGCTTGTACGCGAGCTTCTGCCTCGTCGCTGGGAAGCCCACCTGCGAGCATGATGGCTCTGGCATAGGCTGCCGTTTGCAGCAGGCCGGGTAACAGCAGTGGCTGCACTTCGATGATCCGCCTTGCGGCTCGCTCGTGCTCCAAGTACGCCAGCATCCTGAGATCGCGGTCCTCAGCGCGCAGGGACAGCCAATGCTCTTTGTCCACGCTCCGTGTCAGATCGATCAGTTGCTCGCGGTGTCGAGGGGTGGCGCCTACAGCCACCAGTATCGCCGAGACATCCTCGGGTCGCGGCACGCGGTCGCCGGTTTCCCAGCGTGAGATCGTCGGGTAGCTGACGCCGATCCTGTCGCCTACGTCGCGAAGGCTCATACCGGCCGCTTCACGCGCCGTACGCAGTGCCCTGCCCAGCGCTCGTGCTATTGGAGTATTACCGCTCATGCAACGAATACTACGGGCTATTCGGCCTTGTTCGCGTTCGCTCGATTGGCTAGTCATGTTTGTCTTCCGGGGCGCCGATGCATTGTTGAACGCCAAGAGAAAGCGTTACCGCAGTGGTAACAAATGGAGGGTTTCAGTGCATTCTGCAAATGGGGGTACCTCGTGATCGAGCGGGATCGTCTGCTACTGGCGCGCGTGTCGCGGGTGAACAAGCATCTCGGTGAGGTCGTCGTCGAGCTGATGCGGCACCAGGACGGCGGTGAGCTACCGCCTGGTGGTACCCGTGAACTGGGCGCACGGTTGTACAGCCTGGGCGTCGAACTGTTGGAGCGAGCCGAAGAGCTTGAAGGCGGTGTACCCGCGCCGGGGCCTTTTCGATGGTGGCGGTCGAACACGGATCTGCGCGTACACGCCTGGCAGGCTCCTTCGCTCGCCCTGATCCCCGTCGCGCTCTGCGGGCACTACGTCCCCGTATCCAAGGTCTCCGGCTCCGCCGATGGCGAGCCGTGCATTTCCTGCGCCCGTCTCGCCGGCGTCACCGATCTCATTCCGGCCTGGGCGAAGAACCTGCCCCGATCCCCGGGGCCCGCATGATCGCCGCATGGATTTTCACCGCGGGAATCCTCTTGACATCCTGTTCGGCACCTCCGCCACCCGCCTCGCCGGAAATCGAACGATTCCGCGATGAGCCCTGTTCCTTGCTGACCGCCGTTCAACTGGCTCGTCTCGACGTTCCGCCCTGGTCCACCGAGAACCAGGGCGCCGCCGGCCCGCTCTGTTTCTGGCACGATTCGAACACCTCCGCTTCCGTGCTGATCCAATGGGTCGAAACGGCCCAGGGAATCGCCAGGGTCTACGAACGCCAGGCCGATCTCGGTTATTTTCTTCCCATGCCGTCCATCGACGGCAAACCCGTCATCGCCTACGACTCGAACGACCGCCGTCCCGCCGGGCACTGCGGTGTCGATGTCGGTGTCAACGGGGAACTGGTGATCAAGGTGTCCATCCACCAGCCCCGCGACGAGATCGGTTCCGCCGACCCCTGTCAACTGGCCCACGACACCGCCCGCATGGCCCTCACAACCCTGGGCGCCAACTAATGCCCGTACTTCTCTTCTGCTTGCTGTTCGCCCTGCTGAGCTGCTCCACCGTGCGGTCCGGCACTCCTGTTCCCCGGACCGTGCCGCCGCCCAGCTCGTCGAGTCGCCTTCCGACGGCCGGTGCGCCGAAGGTGGTGAGTCCGTTGACCGACACACTCCGATTCCGGCGGGAGCCGTGCTCGGTACTGACCCCAGAACAGGCGACCAGCCTCGGCCTCCCAGCGGCCGGGGTGGAAACGCCCGGACCGCGATGCGAATGGCTCGACCAGCGGTCGAGGGCTTATGTCGCCATCAACTGGAACGAGATCTTTCACAACGGGCTCAGCGGAACCTATGAGAACCGGCACCGATACAGCCTGTTCCGGCCGATGCCCGACCTGCGCGGGCATCCGGCCCTCGCCTTCGGTAACAAGGCGGACCAGGCCATCGGTCTCTGCATGCTCAAGGTTGGAGTAACCGACGAGTTGACTTTCGATGTCACCGTTTTCCAGGCGAAAGTCGATCGCGGCACCAGCGATCCCTGCGAACTGGCGCACCGGGCGGCGGATTTGATCTTGATAACGATGATCTCCTGACACCCGGTGGTGGATGAAACGCGCCGACTTGAAGACACTCTGGAACCGGATGGCTACGATGGGGCGTCTGAGCGGTCGACGAAGCAGGCCAAGGGGAGCGGGCTATGTGGGTAGACGACGGCGCCGAGGGCAAGCCCACCGGTGGCGTGACGGAGATGTTCCAGCGCATGGACCAGTCCGGCAGCTGGTCCTTCGACGAACCAACCTTGACCGCCATCGCCACCGAATGGCAGGCGCTGGCCGACGACTGCCAGAATGCGACAGACGGCTCTCTGCCCATGACGCAGGTGGTGGGCCCGGGTCTGGATCCGGCCAGTGCTTACATGGCGAACAAAGCCAATGCCTCAGGTGCGGACTACCAGCGCATGGTGGGCGAAATGATGATCTATGCCCAGGCGCAGGCTGATGCGTGTACGAAAGCGCTGGGCACCTACGTGGAACGCGAAGAGGATCATAAGGGTGTGCTCGGTTCTGGAATCGGGCCCCACGAGAGCGGCAGACCGGGTGGGATTATCTGATGCGTCGTAGCGCGTCCTTGTGTATGCGTGCTGTGCTCGCCGTTGGAGCGTTGGCACTGGCCGGGTGCTCGAGTGAGCAGCCTGGCAATCCAGTTGCCGACGGCTCGTCTCCTGGAGGCACCGGCTCGGCTTCTTCTGCGCCACCCGGTTCAGGGAACGGTCTGCCTGCCGCTGGTGCGCCAAAGGTTGCGAGTCCGTTGACCGATACTCTGTCGTTCCGGCAGGAACCATGCTCTGTTCTGACACCTGCGCAGTTGGGTCAACTCGGGGTTCCAGCTCAAGGAGAGAAAACGGCCGGCCCTACCGGACCACGTTGTCGCTGGTACGAGCAGGCGACTTCGGCCGCTGCCACTATTCAGTGGGTCGAGGCCACCAAACGTGGCTTGACTGCTGCTTATGAACACCGGGGCGAGTACGACGTGTTCAAGCCGATGGCGGATATCAACGGCTACCCGACGGTGGCCTACGGTCTTAAAACAGATGCTGCCGGCGGGGCGTGTGCTGTCTTGGTCGGGGTTACCGATGAGCTTGCCTATCAGGCGGGAATAGTTCAGTCGCGGGATAATCGTGGCACGGAAGATCCGTGCGAAGTGGCGCATACGGTGGCGGGGATGATGTTGGAGACCATTAAGGGGGGCTCCTGATGGCTGACATAGGCGCGGTCATGCGCGATATCTTCTCCAGCGGTCTCACGCCGGAGGAGATCTACGAAAAGATCACCGGCGGTCCTGGTCCGGAGTCGCTTCACGGCGCGAAGGATGCGGCGAGCCAGCAGTCGAAGTTGCAGGAGACGATCAACGCCCGGGTGGTGAAGCTGCAGGGCATGATCGGCGGCGGGTGGAGAGGAGATTCCGCTCAGGCGGCCAGCAACGCGGCGAACCCGGTGGCGCAGGTCGCCAAGATGGCTTCGCAGGAACTGGCCAAGTCGCAGGAGCTGCACACTCAGCAGGGTGACGTTTTCGAGCATGTGAAGCGGACCGTGGTCAAGGTGCCGCCGAATCCGGGGGAGCCGGACTTCATCGACAAGGCCTTTCCGATGTTGACCGATTATGCGGACGAAGCCAAGGCCTATCGGCAGGCGACCGAAATGAACAAGGCGGTCTACTCCGGCTATGACGACAACAGCACCAATGTCGGCGACGGAATGCCGACCGACTATGGCGCCCTGCTTTCCGACACCAGCGGTATGCAGCTGAGCCTGCAGCGGAATACCGGCAATGTCGAACACATCGGTGGCGGACCGACCTGGGAAGGCCCCGGTTCGCGGTCGGGCAGTGACATTTCGGTTCCTCAGCAGAGTCAGAACGGCCCAGCGGCCGTGTCGGCGCCGCCGGCGACCACGAACGGGCCCGGCCAGGTCGATCAGCCGGGGCAGCACGCACCGTTCGGACCGGTGGGTCAGCCCGGCGGTCCGGCTCACCAGCAGATTCCGGTGGCAGGTCAGGGCACGTCGAGTGCGGGTTACGTGCCACCGAGCGGGAACATCCCGAACCCGGGCTTTTCGCCCGGCGAGTTCAAGGGCGTCGGCGGTACCACCGGGTATGGCGGCACCGGATATGGGCCGGTCGGCGGGTTCGCGCCCGGCGGCGGTGCGGGCGGAGACTCCGGCTATCGCGCGGGCTCGGGTATGACCGGCAGGCCCGGCTCCGGAGTCGGCGGGCTGGGCAGCGGCTCGGGCGCCGGCAACGAGCCGGGTGGCCGTGGCCTTGCCGGCAGTAAGGGCACTGGTGCGGGAATGCCCGGCGGCGGGCCGGGCGGTGTTGCCGGAGGCGGCACGTCCGGAGCCGCGGGCGGGCGTGGCGGCGTGGGTGCCGGTGCGCCGATGGCGGGCGCGGGCCGGGGCAAGGGTGCCGAAGACGAAGAGCACGAGCGTCCCGCCTATCTCCAGGAGTACGACCCGGACGACGCGTTCGTCGGCGAGCTGCCGAAGACCGCGCCGCCGGTCATCGGGGAATGACCGGCAGACGGGGTCGTCATGCCCTGGCGTGACGACGTGACCCTGCACCGGCAGATCGTGCTCCACCAGCTCGCCGAGCACAGCCTCGGCGAACCGCCGGAGATCCTCGTCGGCCGCGACGCCTGGTTGCCTCGCGACGCGAAGCAACGCCTCGACGAGGTGGTGCGCGACGACCTCGCCGAAGTCGGGCTGCTCAGCCGAGGCAGGCTGCGGGAGGACTTCTACGACGCTCTCGCCCTCCTGGCCAGGCCCGCGCTGGAGATCTTCGGCTGGGTGCAGAGCGGCGAGTACGGCCACTACGCCGTCGCGGTGGCCAGGTCCGGGCGCAACGCGGTGGTCGTGCTGCGCCGTGACGAGTGGGTCCGGCTGATGCCGGCCAACCCGGAAACCGCTGTGGAGCACTGGATCGAGCAGATCCCGGCGTTCGGCGCCGGCGCCGGGCTCACCATCTCCCTGCCGGAGGCCGACGCGCCGTGGACCGCGAATGCCCGGCCCACGCCCGAGTCCCGCCGCCTGGAGGCGGTGCTGAACCTGCCCCGCTACGGCGGTGGCCAGGTGCATGCCGCCGTCCGGCAAGGCGGCAGCAGGCGAAGCGCCAGGCCCGCCCTCACCTACCTGGACACCGAGCAAGGACGCTGGCTGATCGGCTTCGACCGCGAGCAGTCCCGCGATCGCTGGGTCACCTTCACCCCCGCGACCCAGCAGGCGTTCGTCCGGAAGATCACCGACCTCATCGACCTCACCGACACGGTCCGCTGACCGGGGCAGCTCAGCGCGGCGGCTGGCGGAAGAGGCCGCGTTCCAGGCTGCGGATGATGGTCGCGGGGGCCGCGTGCCGGGACAGCTCGCCGAGGCGCACCGACTCCCAGCCGGTGTAGATCACCGCCCAGAGCACCCGGCTGAGCCAGTCCACGCTGACCTCGGGGTCGAACACGCCGTCGGTCTGCCCCTTCGCGATCAGGTCGCGCACCGGCCGGTCCACCTCGTCGATCTCGTGCATGAACCGCTCGGCATCCCGTAGCTGGTGCTGCTCGTTGAACAGGAAGAGCAGCCGCGGCCCGAGCTCGTAGTAGGCCCGCACCGCCCGGTACAGCGCTTCGACGGTGTCGCCCTGGTCCAGCGCGGCCTGCTCGACGCCGAGGCGGACCCTGGCCACGGTGTCCTCGGCGAGCGCGGTGACCAGGTCCGCGCGTTCGGCGAAGTACCGGTGCAGGGTGCTGCGGCCGACCTCGGCCTCATCTGCGATTTCGGCGAGCGTCGCGGCAGGGCGCTGGGAGAGCACCGAGGCGGCCGCGTCCAGGATCGCCTGCCGGGTGCGGCCGCGGAGGCCCGATTCGGGTTCTGGCATCAGGCCTACTCTATATAAGAGCGCCCGCGCTTATTTATAGGACAGCTCTGTCTCATTTCGCTACTCTGGGGTTCTGGGCATCGGACATACCAGACTTGGGGGATCGAATGGCTACCGGAGAACTGGCCGGGAGATGGCAGAACCTGCGCGTGCTGTGGACCTTCGTGCGACCGCATCGGCTGACCCTCATGGTCGGGCTGCTGCTCGGCCTCGGTACCACCGGCGCGACGCTGGCGACGCCGATGGTGACGAAATGGGTGCTGGACGGCCTCGGCTCCGGCGTCTCCATCGCGCCGGCGGTCTGGCTGCTGGTCGCCCTGCTGGTGGCGGGTTCGGCGCTCGGCCTGCTGCAGTGGGTGCTGCTGGGCACGCTGGCCGAGCGGATCGTGCTGGAGGCCCGCAGTTCGATGGTCCGGCGGCTGTTCCGGGTCCGGGTCGGAGAGCTGGCCAAGCGCTCCGGCGGCGAGTTCGTCACCAGGGTCACCTCGGATACGGTGCTGCTGCGGGAGGCCGCGGCGAACAGCGTGGTGCAGGCGGTCAACGGGGTGGTCGCGCTGGCCGGCGCGCTGGTGCTGATGGCCGCGCTGGACTGGGTGCTGCTAGCTACCACGGTCGGCGCGCTGGTCGTGGTCGGGTTCGTGGTCGGGGTGCTGATGCCGCCGATCGCGAAGGCACAGCAGGACGCCCAGGCCGCGGTGGGCAGGCTCGGCGGAGTGCTGGAAGGCGCGCTGCGCGCGATCCGCACGGTGAAGGCGAGCCGGGCCGAGGGTCGGGAAAGCTCGCGCATCCTGGACGAGGCGCAGGAGTCGGCGAAGCAGAGCGTTCGCGCGGTGCGGATCGAGGCGATCGCGTGGACGGTGGCCGGGGCGGGGATCCAGCTGGCGATCCTGCTCATCCTGGCGCTGGGCGCCTGGCGGGTGAGTGCGGGCGTGCTCGCGGTGTCCAGCCTGGTCGCCTTCCTGCTCTACGCCTTCCAGGTGATGGAGCCGGTCACCACGCTGACCCAGACGGTCACCCAGCTGCAGTCCGGAATCGCGGCCGCGGCCAGGATCCGCGAGGTGGAGAGCATGGAGGTGGAGCACGCGGGGGAGACCACGTCCTTCGGCCGGACGGTCGACCGCGCCCCGGTGCTCTCCTTCCGCGAGGTGACCGCGCGGTACGCGCCCGGTGCCGAGCCCGCGCTGCGGGGCGTGAGCTTGGACGTGCCGCGCACCGGGCACACCGCCATCGTCGGGCCGTCCGGCGCCGGGAAGACGACGATGTTCTCGCTGATGCTGCGTTTCCTCCAGCCGGAGAGCGGGCAGCTGACCCTGGACGGCGTCCCGTTCGAGCAGTGGTCACTTTCGGACGTGCGCAAGCGGATCGTCTACGTGGAGCAGGACACCCCGCTGGTGCCCGGCACTCTGCGTGAAAATCTCGCGTACACCTATCCGGAGGCCGGAGACGACGCGATCTGGGCCGCGCTGCGGGCGGTCCGGCTGGCCGATCGCGCCACCGCCCTGCCCGACGGGCTGGACACCCCGCTGTCGGGTGCGGTGCTTTCCGGTGGTGAGCGGCAGCGGATCGCGCTCGCGCGGGCGCTGGTCGGCGAGCCGGAGATCCTGCTGCTGGACGAGGCGACCGCGCAGCTGGACGGGCTGACCGAGGCCGCGGTGCACGACGCGATCGACCGGGTTTCCGCGCGAGGCGCGGTGATCACCATCGCGCACCGACTGTCCACAGTGCTCGATGCGGACCAGATTCTGGTGCTGGAGAACGGAATCTTCCGCGCTCGGGGTACGCACAACGAACTGCTCGCGACCGACGCGCTCTATCGGGATCTCGTCGCGGCGCTTCGGATCGCGGCCGTGGCTTGACGGATGGCGGTCGGCCCGCGTCGGACGCGGGTCGGCCGCCTCGGATTTCAGCAGCTACCGCAGCAACCGCACCCTGGATCGGTGCACGTACTGCAGCAGCCACAACCACCGGCGTTCGCCGTCATAGCGGCCTCCCTGCGTCGAAAACAGCGGAGCCTCCGATGTTATGCCCGCTCGCGCATGGGTTGACACCGCTGGCTGTGTGACCCCCGAAAGTGTCAGGCCGGGGCACGAGTGCGGGCCCGCTCCCCGAAAATCAGGTTGAGCACCACCGCGGCCACACAACCCGCGCTGATCCCGGAGTCGAGCACGGTCTGCACCGCGGACGGGAAATGCGCGTAGAACTCGGGTGCGGCGATCGGGATGATCCCGATGCCCAGCGACGCGGCCACGATGGTCACGTTCGCCGGCCGGTCGAAGGATGCCTTGGCCAGTGTGCGCACTCCGCTCACCGTGACGCTGCCGAAGAGCACCAGCCCGGCGCCGCCGAGCACCGGCTGCGGCACCAGCGCGATGATGCCGCCGGTCACCGGGAACACCCCGAGCAGCACCAGCACGGCACCGCTGGCCGCGACCACGTACCGGCTCACCATCCTGGTCAGCGCGACCAGCCCGACGTTCTGCGCGAAGGCGGTGCAGGCGAAACCGCCGAACACGGTGCTCACCGCGGTGGCGAGGCCGTCCGCGCGCAGCCCGTCGGCCAGTGTCTTCTCGGTGGTCGGCCGGTCCACGATCTCGCCCAGTGCCAGCATGTCCGCGGTGCTTTCGGCCATCACCACCAGCATCACGATGGCCATCGACACGATCGCCGCGATGTCGAACGCCGGTGCGCCGAAGTGGAACGGGGTGACGATGCCGAAGGCGGGCGCCTCGGCCAGCGTCGACGAGTCCACCTTGCCCAGCGGCCAGGCCACCAGCGTGCCGACCACCAGGCCGAGCAGCAGCGCGATCCGGCTCCAGAAACCGCTGAGGAACCGGTTGAACCCGAGCACCGCGACCAGCGTGACACCGGCCAGCAGCAGCCCGGACGGTTCGGCCGTGTCCTGCTGGGCGGAGATCCACTTGACCGCCACCGGCAGCAGCGAGACACCGATCAGGGTGATCACCGTGCCGGTCACCAGCGGCGGGAAGAACCGGGTCAGCCGCGAGAAGAACGGCGCGGCCAGCACCACCAGCGCGCCGCCGACCAACGTGGCGCCGTAAACCACGCCGAGCGCGTCCTGCGGCCCGTGCTGACCGGCGATGGACAGCACCGGCGCCACGGTCGCGAAGGTCACGCCGTTCACCAGTGGCAGCCGGGCGCCGAACCGCCACACGCCGAGGGTCTGCAGCAGGGTCGCCAGCCCCGCGGTGAACAGGCTCGCGCTGATCAGCAGGCTCAGCTGCCCGGGGGACAGGCCCACCGCGGCGCCGATGATCAGCGGCGGCGCGACCACCCCGGCGTACATCGCCGCGACGTGCTGGATGCCGCCGATGACGAGCTGCAGCGGAGGAGGTTTCCGATCGACCGGGTGTGGCTCGACTGCCGTGCTCACAGTGCCTCCCAGGTGGTGGTGGATGCAGCGAAGGCCACCTTGCCTGCGTTGAACGCAGCGATGGTGGCCTTCGCTGCATGACGTCGGGTGGGCTAGAAGGTGGGGAGGGTGTGCCAGGCGAGGCCGGGGTCGGGGGCGTCGTCGCGGAGGACGCTGCCCTCGATCAGGCCGTAGGGACGGTCGGCCGCGTAGAAGACCTCGTTGTCGTTGGTCAGCCCGAACGGCTCGAGGTTCACCAGGAAATGGTGCTTGTTCGGCAGCGAAAGGCGGACCTCCGCGACCTCCGGCCGGGACTGGAGCACCGCCTCGCCCATCGCGTAAAGCGTCTGCTGCAAGGAAAGACTGTGCTTGGTGGCGAAGGTCTCCAGCATGATCCGGCGGATCTCGGTGAAACTTTCGCGCCAGTCCACGTCCCCGCCGGCGTAGCGCCAGCGCGCGGTGACCGCGGTGGCCAGGATCCGGTCGTCGGTCTCGGCCAGCGTGGTGTACTCGTCGCGGGGGAAGCCGTGGAACTCCGAGCCGGTCGACTTGAGCACCACCAGCCCGGTCAGCCCGGAGACCACCCATGCCTGGTCGCCCTGCACGGTGACCGCGGTGGTGCGCGACTCGTCGCCGGCGCCGGAGAACGCGTGCTCGTGCGGCCGGCCGTCCACCTGGATCCGGTTCCAGCCGTGCTCGGAGATCAGCACGCGGGCGCCTTCGATGTGCTCGAACCCGCCGACGAAATGCCTGGCCAGTCGCAGGGCGAAGTCCTCGATCTCGCCGACCGGGCTCTCCCTGGCGAAGGCGTACACGGTGTTCTTCTGCGTGTCGGTCGCGACCACGTCGGCGTTGTCGCCGGTGAGGTGGGTGGCTTCGAGCCTGCCGCGCAGCGAGGTGGACACGGTGAGGTCCTTGAGCTGGTGCACGTCGCCGTCGCGCCGCACCGTGACCATGCGGACCTCGGCCTTGCCGTATTGGTTGGGCCCCAACTTGATTGCCAAGGCGGATCAGCTCCCTCGGTAGGTCGAGTAGGCGAACGGGCTGAGCAGGATCGGCACGTGGTGGTGCGCGGCCGGTTCGGTGATCCGGAAGCACACGCTGACCTCCGGGAAGAACCCCTGCTCACCCAGGTAGGACCCGGTGTCGAAGACCAGCCGGTACTCCCCGGCGGGCAGGCTGTCCGGGCCGAGGTCGCGGATCCGGCCGTCGTCGTCGGTGCTGCCCTCGGCGACGAGTTCGCCGGACCGCGTTTCCAGCCGGACGGGAACGCCCTTCGCCGGCCGGCCCGCGGTCGTGTCGAGCACGTGCGTGGTCACGAGACTCATGGCGCCTCCACGGGAACGAGTGTGTCGGCGCGCCTCATCGGACCGCCTTTTCCAGTCGTAGCAACGCGATCTTCGCCAGCTCGCGGCCGGCGACCAGCAGTTCGGTGTCCTGGTCGTTGCCGAGCCTGGCGCGCAGGTCGGCCAGCAGCTCCTCGCCGGACCGCCCGCTCGCGCAGACCAGGTAGACCTGGCCGAACCGCTGCTCGTACTCGGCGTTGGCCTGCTTGAACAGTTCCGCCGCCGAATCGTCCACACCGGACTGCTCCGAGCGCGACCAGCCGGCGGCTGCCTGCTCCGGCGCGGCCTTCTCGCCGATCCTGGGGTGCGCGGCGATGGCCGCGCTGATCTCCTCGGCGCGCAGTGGAGTGGCGGCTTCCGCGGCTTCCCGCAGTCGCGCGTGGTCGGCGTACGGCCGCCCGGCCAGCACCGCGCGCACCCAGCGCGGCACGTCCAGGCAGGCGCTGAGCAGGGCTTCGGCCCGGGGCAGGGCCGCGGAGTTGAACTCGGCCAGTGTCATCGTGGTGGCCGTGCTCGGCGGAGGAGACATCCAGGCTCCTTCAACGAATTTTGCATCGTGGAAACGAAATTCTGCTGACAGGAACGGTACGACCCGGTTCCGGAGGCGTCAACACTTTGTTGAATTTGATCTTTGCTGACTCACGGGGTCTCCCGGTTCAGGTAGTTGTACACGGTGAACCGGGTGACGCCGAGCGCTTCGGCCACCAGCGCCGCGGATTTACGCAGCTGAAACGCGCCGCGCTCCTCCAGCAGTCGGACCGCGCGCTGCTTGCCGGGACGGTCAAGCTCGGCGAGCGCGGCCCCGAGTTCGGACTCCACTTCGCGGATCAGCCCGTCCAGGACGCTCGACGGTGACCCCGTAGCGCCCGCGGGCCGGGGCTCGGTGCCGCTGTGCAGTCGCAGGGTGAACCGGGTCGCGCCGCCGTCCAGCGCCGCGCGGGCGATCGACGGCAGCGCGTCGAGCAGCCGGTCGGCATCCCCGCGGGCCGAGGTGCCCAGCGGGCCGAAATCGGTGTGCAGCCCGGCTTCCGCGGCGGCTTCGTGCGCCCGTACGGCATGCGCCGGCGGCTCGCCTTCGCCGCGGAAGGGCTCGCTGGTGAACTCCGCTTCCAGTTCCACTCGCGCAAGGTAGCGCGTGCCGTGGCGGCCGGCTGTCCGTTGACGTGGGTCACACCATCGGGTTACTCTCGTTATGCGAAAAGATAATTCCGCAATACGAAACCTTGGCGAGGTGCCCGTTGAGCGCTATACCCGGGACACGTCACTCCCTGCACTACGACGTGAACCTGTCCATCCTGTTCACCGAGCTGCCCGTGCCCGAGCGACCGGCGGCCGCCCGCGCGGCCGGGTTCGACGCCGTGGAGTTCTGGTGGCCCTTCGACGTCGCGGTGCCCGGCGACCGCGCGGTGTCGGAGTTCGAACGAGCGGTCACCGACGCCGGGGTCGACCTGGTGGGGCTGAACTTCTTCGCCGGTGACATGCCCGGCGGCGATCGCGGGCTGGTGTCATGGCCCGGCCGGGAGAGCGAGTTCTCCGACAGCGTGCAACTGGCCGTCGGGCTAGCCGAACGGCTCGGCTGCCGCACCTTCAACGCGTTGTACGGCAACCGGGTGGACGGCGCGGACCCGGCCGCGCAGGACGAGCTGGCACTGTCCAATTTGGACTTCGCGGCGCGCGAGGCGGCCGGGATCGGCGCCAAGCTGGTACTCGAACCGCTCTCCGGTGCGTCCCGCTACCCGCTGCTCACCGCGGCCGACGCGGTGGCCGTGCTGGACAAGCTCGGCCGCGAGAACGTGCTGCTGCTCGCCGACCTCTACCACCTGGCCGTGAACGGGGACGACCTGGACGCGGTGATCGCCGAGCACACACCGCGGATCGGCCACGTGCAGATCGCGGACGTGCCGGGCCGGAACCAGCCCGGTACCGGCGCACTGGACATCGAAGGTCATCTCGCCGCCCTCGAAGCTGCCGGATATCACGGCTTCGCGGGCCTGGAGTACAAGCCGACCGGCGCGAGCGACCAGTCCTTCGACTGGCTGCCGCGGGAGCGAAGGGGAACTTCATGAGCAAGATCGGATTCATCGGGCTCGGCATCATGGGCGGGCCGATGTCGGCGCACCTGGTGGCCGCCGGGCACGACGTGAGCGGCTACGACGTTGGCGCGGACGCGCTGGCCAGGCTGGTGGACCAGGGCGGCCACGGCGCCACCGGGGTCGCCGACGCGGTGGACGGCGCGGAGATCGTGATCACCATGCTGCCGAACCACCCGCAGGTGGAGGAGGTGGTGCTCGGCGACGGCGGCGTGCTGGACACGGCCAAGCGCGGCACGCTGCTGATCGACATGAGCACGATCCGCCCGGAGACCTCGGTGGCGGTGGCGCAGGCCGCGCAGGACAACGGGATTCGCGTGCTGGACGCGCCCGTGTCCGGTGGTGAGGCCGGCGCCAAGCAGGCCGCACTGTCCATTATGGTCGGTGGCGAGGCCGCCGATTTCGCGGCCGCGCAGCCGATCTTCGACGTCCTCGGCAAGACCATCGTGCACGTCGGCCCGCATGGCGCCGGGCAGGTGGTGAAGGCGGCGAACCAACTGCTGGTCGGCGGGATCTACGGGCTGGTCGGCGAGGCCATCGTGCTGATGGAGGCCTCCGGCGTGGATGCCGGGATCGGCCTCGACGTGCTGGCCGGCGGGCTGGCCGCGAACCGGATCCTGGACCTCAAGCGCGAGTCCATGGTGGCAAGGCAGTTCCAGCCCGGCTTCCGGATCGACCTGCACCACAAGGACATGGGCATCGCGCTGGCCGCCGCCAGGCAGGCCGACGTGGCGCTGCCGCTGACCGGCCTGGTCGCCCAGCTCGTTGCCTCGGCCCGCGCGATGGGGCACGGCTCGCTGGACCACTCGGCGTTGCTGAAGGTCACCGAAGAGCTTTCCGGCCGAGCGCAGAAGGAAGGCTGACCATGCCGAAGATTCCCGTTATGCAGGCCGTGGTCCAGGTGCTCGCCAGCGAGGGGGTGGACACCGTGTTCGGCTGCCCCGGTGCCGCGATCCTCCCGCTGTACCAAGCGCTTCAGGGCAGCGGCATCGAGCACCTCGTGGTCCGCCACGAAGAGGGCGCCACCCACATGGCGGACGGCTGGGCGCGCACGAACGGCAACGTCGGCGTTGCCATCGGCACCTCCGGGCCGGCCGGCACGAACATGATCACCGGGCTGTACACCGCGCAGGCCGACTCCATTCCGATCATCTGCATCACCGGCCAGGCGGACTCGCGGAAACTGCACACCGAGGCGTTCCAGGCGGTGGACATCGTGGAGATCGCCAAGCCGGTGACGAAATGGGCGGTGCAGGCCAAGGAGGCGGCCCAGCTGCCGTGGCTGTTCCGCGAGGCGTTCCGGATCGCCAGGTCCGGGCGGCCGGGGCCGGTGCTGATCGACCTGCCGATCGACATCCAGAAGCAGGAGATCGAGTGGGACGCCAGTATCGACGCCCCGTTGCCGGTCACCGTGCCCACGCCGGCCCCGGCCCGCGTCGAACGCGCGCTGGACATGCTGCTCGCCGCCGAACGGCCGCTGATCCTGGCCGGTGGCGGGGTGGTGATCGGCGAGGCCGAGGTGCAGCTGCGCGCGCTGGCCGAGTTGCTCGGTGTGCCGGTCCAGGTCACCCTGATGGGCAAGGGAAGCTTCCCCGAGGACCACGAGCTGTTCTCCGGTATGGCCGGAATCCAGACTTCGCAGCGGTACGCGAACGCGGCCTTCCTGGAGGCCGATCTGGTGCTCGCGCTGGGTGCTCGGTTCGGCGACCGGCACACCGGCGCGCTGGAGGTGTACCGGGGTGAGCGGAAGTTCATCCAGGTGGACATCGAGCCCACCCAGCTCGGCAAGGTGTTCGGGCCCGACCTCGGCATCGTCTCCGACACCAAGGCTTTCCTGAACGCGCTGCTCGCCGTGGCCGAGGACCGGCAGGTCACCCCGGGCTTCTCGCCGTGGGTGCGGCGGGTAAACGAGCTGAAGGAGCTGCTGCCGCGCCGCGAGGACTTCGAGGACACGCCGATCAAGGCACCGCGGGTGTTCAAGGAGATCAACGAGTTCTACGGCGCGGAGACCTACTTCGTCACCGCGATCGGGCTGTACCAGATCTGGTCCGGCCAGTTCCAGCGCGCGCACCTGCCCCGGCACTACCAGGTGTGCGGGCAGGCCGGCCCGCTCGGCTGGGAGATCCCGGCCGCGATCGGGGTGAAGAAGGCCCGCCCGGACGCCGAGGTGGTCGGGGTGGTCGGCGACTACTCGTTCCAGTTCCTGGTCGAGGAGCTGGCGGTGGCCGCCCAGTACGACGTGCCGTTCGTGCTGATCATGCTGAACAACGAGTACCTCGGGCTGATCCGGCAGGCCGAGCGCGGCTACGACATGAACTTCCAGGTGGACATCCACTACGACAGCCACGGCACGGACAACGTCAAGATCATGGAGGCGTACGGCTGCTCCGGCACCCGCGTGGTGGAGCCGGCGGAGATCCAGCCGTCGCTGGAGTGGGCGCGCAAGGAGGCCGAGCGGACCAACCGCCCGGTGCTGGTGGAGATCATGATCGAGCGGGAGGCGAACGCGGCCATGGGCGTCGCCCTCGACTCCGTGGTCGAGTTCGAACCCGCCCCTTGAGGTCGTCCGTGAAGGGCACCTTGCCTACCTTGAACGTAGGCAAGGTGCCCTTCACGGCGTCGGGTGTGAGGGCGGAGAGAGGGAGTGGTGTGGGTGGAGCTGGTGTTCAGGGCGAAACGGGTGGTGACGCCGGTTGGTGAGGTCGCGCGGTGTGTGGGGGTGACGGACGGCCGGATTGTGGCGATCGAGCCGCTGGAGGCGGGGCTGACCGGGGAAAGGGTGGTCGAGCTCGGCGAGGACGTGGCCCTGCTGCCCGGGCTGGTCGACACCCATGTGCACGTCAACGACCCCGGCCGCAGCGAGTGGGAGGGCTTCGAGACGGCGACCGCGGCCGCCGCGGCCGGTGGCATCACGACCATCGTGGACATGCCGCTGAACAGCCTGCCGCCCACGGTCGACGTGCCGGCGTTGGAGGTCAAGCGGAAGGCCGCCGAAGGCAGGGTGCACGTGGACGTCGGTTTCTGGGGCGGCGCGATCTCCGGAAACCTGGACGAGCTGCGCGGGCTGCACGACGCCGGGGTGTTCGGCTTCAAGTGCTTCCTGCTGCACTCCGGGGTGGACGAGTTCCCGCCGGTGGACGCCACCGAGCTGGAGGCCGCGTTGCGCGCGCTGCGGGACTTCGGCGCGCTGATGATCGTGCACGCCGAGGACTCGGACGCCATCGAGCACGCGCCGGACACCCACGGCGAGCAGTACGACGGCTTTCTGCGTTCCCGCCCGCGCGGAGCGGAGAACGTGGCGATCGCGCGGCTGATCGAGCTGGCCCGCTGGACCGGGGCGCGGGTGCACATCCTGCACCTGTCCTCCTCGGACGCGCTGCCGATGATCGCCAGTGCCCGCCGGGACGGGGTGGCGGTCACCGCGGAGACCTGCCCGCACTACCTGAGCTTCACCGCGGAGGAGATCGGCGACGGCGCCACCCAGTTCAAGTGCTGCCCGCCGATCCGCGAGGCGGCCAACCGCGAGCTGCTCTGGCGCGGACTGGCCGACGGGGTGATCGACTGCGTGGTCAGCGACCATTCACCCTGCACGCCCGAGCTGAAACGCTTCGACACCGGCGACTTCGGGGTGGCCTGGGGCGGGATCGCGAGCCTGCAGCTCGGCCTGCCCGCGGTGTGGACGCAGGCACGACAGCGCGGGTTCACGCTGTCCGACGTCGTCCGGTGGATGGCCGAGCGCCCGGCCGCGCAGGCCGGGATGCGGCGCAAGGGCCGGATCGCGCTCGGGTACGACGCGGACTTCTGCGTGTTCGCCCCCGATGAGGCTTTCGTGGTCGACGTGGCGAAACTGCGCCACCGCAACCCGGTCTCCGCCTACCACGGCCGTCCGCTGGCCGGAGTGGTGCGTCAGACCTGGTTGCGGGGAACGGAAATCGACGGGGAGCAGCCGCGTGGCGCGCTGCTGTCCCGGGGAATGTGCTGAAGATGGAGGGAAATTTGTCGAAGGCTGACCGTCCGGAGTGGACCGACCTGCCGGATCTGGCCTCGCGCCGGTTCGGCGGGACGGTGATGTGGGCGACCGACGAGCTGTTCGCGGAGAAGGAGAACCTGATCAACGCGTGGCCGCCCGCGCATCGCGCGGAGACCTTCGGGCCGCGGGGACAGGTCTACGACGGCTGGGAGACCCGGCGGCACCGCGAGGCGGGGGACGACCAGGCGATCGTGCGCCTCGGCATGCCGGGCGTGATCGCCGGAGTGCTGGTGGACACCGCTTTCTTCAAGGGCAATTACCCGCCGTTCGTCTCGGTCGAGGGCTGCGCGGTCCAGGGCTATCCGAACGCGGACGAGCTGGCCGGGGCGGACTGGCGGCCGCTGGTGTCCAGGGCGCCGGTCACCGGGCACAGCGAGAACTTCTTCGCGGTCGAGTCCGCCGAGGGCTGCACCCACGTCCGGCTGACCATGCACCCGGACGGCGGGGTCGCCAGGCTGCGCGTGCACGGCGAGGTGATCCCGGACCCCCGGCTGCTCGACCCCGGCGCGCTCGACCTCGCCGCGCTGGAGAACGGCGCCACCTGCACCGGATGCAGCGACATGTTCTACTCCTCGCCCAACAACCTGCTCGCGCCGGGACTGGCCGCGCATCAGGCGGAGGGCTGGGAGACCGCCCGTCGCCGCGACGACGGCAACGACTGGGCCACTATCCGGCTCGCCGGTCCCGGCCTGCTCCGCTTCGCCGACCTGGACACCAGCAACCTGAAGGGCAACGCGCCCGGCTGGGCGTCGCTGAGCGGCCGCGACTCGCGGGCTTCCGACGATTCGTGGTTCGAGCTGCTGCCGCGCACCCGGCTCCAGCCCGACACCCGGCACCGCTTCGTGCTGCCCGAGTCGCGTGAGGTGACCGACGTCCGCCTCGACATCTACCCGGACGGCGGCCTGGCCCGCCTTCGCCTGCACGGCGCCCTCACCGACCACGGCGCCGCCGCCCTCACTACCCGTTTCCACCACCATTTCGCCTAGTGGCAGTCGTGAGTGAAAAGTGTTGCTCCGGCAACACTTTTCACTCACGACGCTAGGGCCTGCTCTGCCGCTTTGAGGAAATCACGCCGGTGTTGAAGCCGGCCAGGTGCAGGCCGCCGGCGAAGCGGGCGTGCTCGATCTTCACGCAGCGGTCCATCACCATGTCCAGCCCGGCTTCGGTGGCCCGTTCCGCGACCGGCTCGTGCCACAGGCCGAGCTGCAACCACAGCGTCCTGGCTCCGGCCGCGATCACCTCTTCGGCCACGTCGGGCAGGTCCGAGTGCTTGCGGAACACGCTGACCAGGTCCACCCCGCCGGGCACCTCCGCCACCGACGGATAAACCGGCTGCCCGAGCAGCTCGGTCAGCCGCGGGTTCACGAAGTTGACCCGGTACTTGCTCGACGAAAGCAGGTACGTCGCGACGAAGTAGCTCGGCCGCGCCGGGTTGGCCGAGGCGCCGACCAGTGTCACCGACTCCGACCTGGACAACAGGCCGAGCCGTTCGCGCGCGGTGGGTGCCGTCCAGCTCAAGCCGCCACCGCCTGGTCCAGTGCCTGGTCCAGATCCCACAGGATGTCGTCGAGATCCTCCAGCCCGACGGACAGCCGGATCAGGTCCGGGCCGACACCACCGGCCCGCAGCTGTTCGTCGCTGAGCTGCTGGTGCGTGGTGGACGCCGGGTGGATCACCAGCGTCCTGGCGTCGCCCACGTTCGCCAGGTGCGAAAGCAGCTCCACCGACTCGACGAACTTCTCACCCGCCGCACGGCCACCGTTCACCCCGAAGGCGAACACCGCGCCAGGCCCGGCGGGCAGGTACCGCTTGGCCCGCTCGTGGTCCGGATGCCATGGCAGCCCGGCGTAGTTCACCCAGGCCACCCGCCGGTCGGCCGCCAGGTACTCGGCCACCGCCTGTGCGTTGGCGACGTGCGCGTCCATCCGCTGCGGCAACGTCTCCACGCCCTGAAGCAGCAGGAAGGCCGAGTGCGGGGACAGCACCGCGCCGATGTCGCGTAGCTGCTCGGCGCGCAGCCGGGTGCAGAACGCGTACTCGCCGAAGTTCTCCCAGTACTTCAGCCCGCCGTAGCTGGGCACGGCCTCGGTCATCCGGGGGAACTTCCCGTTGCCCCAGTTGAACTTCCCGGACTCGACCACGATCCCGCCGAGAGTGGTGCCGTGCCCGCCGAGGAACTTGGTCGCCGAATGCAGCACGATGTCCGCGCCGTGCTCGATCGGACGGCACAGGTACGGGGTGGCCAGCGTGGCGTCCACCACCAGCGGCAGGTCGTGCGCGTGCGCCAGGTCGGCCAGCCCCGCGAGGTCGGCGATGCCGCCGCCGGGATTGCCGATCACCTCGGTGAAGATCAGCCGGGTCCGGTCGGTGATCGCCGCCGCGTAGTTGTCCACGTCGCCGCTGACGAAGGTGGTCTCCACGCCGAACCGGCGCAGCGTGCCGTCCAGCTGGGTGACGGTGCCGCCGTAGAGCCCGCTGGCCGAGACGATGTGCTGCCCGGCTTCGGCCAGCGCGGAGAAGGTGAGGAACTCGGCGGCCTGGCCGCTGCCGGTGGCCACCCCGCCGATGCCGCCTTCGAGGCTGGCCAGCCGCTCTTCGAAGGCCGCCACGGTCGGGTTGCCGATCCGGCTGTAGACGTTGCCGTACTTCTGCAGGGCGAACAGGTTGGCCGCGTCCGCCGCGTCCTCGAAGACGAAGCTGGTGGTCTGGTAGATCGGCACCGCCCTGGCCCCGGTCGCCTGGTCGGGCGTTCCTCCGGCGTGCAGGGCACGGGTGCGGAAGCCCCAGCTGCGCTCACTCATCGCGGTCACCGTACTCACCGTGTTCCACGCTTGCCATCGCTCTCAGCAGCTGGGCCGGGCTCACGCCCCCAGCGCGGCGCGCAGCCGGCGTTCTCGCTCGTCAGGCGGCTGACGAGGGCAGCTCGTGCACTTGTCCCCGCCGGTGGCCTGGTAGATCAGGCAGCACGACGCCCGGCGGACCGCGAACGAGGCGCCGACCCGGACGTAACGCGGTCGTGGCATCCGCGGCCCGATCGCGGCGATCAGCGGCCCGGCCAGTGCGGTGCCGCGCTCCGGGTCCCCGGCCGCCATCCCGGCCCAGAGCAGCCGGTTGGCCAGCGAGTCGGTGGCGATCGCCCGCAGCGCCGGCACCCGCGCGCCGCTCACCGCCGCGATGGTGGCGATCGCGGGTTCCAGCGCGCCTTCGAAGGCCTTGCCCAGCTCGGCCAGGTCACGGGTGAGCGGCCGGGACGAACGGGCACCGGTGAACCGGCCGTCTGCCACCGTTTCGAGCGTGACGGCTTCCAGCGACGGGTCCATCGCGACGCCGGTGCCCACCAGCGACTCCAGCGCGGGCGCCACCAGCACCGAGGACGCCGAGTACCACCAGATCGTGCCGAGCACCTCCGCCGGCGCGCAGCCGTAAAGCTTGGCGGCAAGGCCGATCCTGTTCCGCAGCCAGACCGGGTCGGTGATCCGCACGGCAGGCTCGTCGACGCTCGTCACCCTTTCAGCCTACGAGGCGCGAACGCCGATACCTGGAACGACGCGGTGACCTCCACCGGCTCGTGTAGCGCGTCCAGCCTGGCCCGCCGGCCGTCGCGGTGCAGGTGATGCGCGCTGGGCCCCATCCGGATCACCCGGCGCACGTCCTCGGGCGCGAGCAGCAGCGACCGGGTGCACTCCGTCCGCCCGGTGAGCTCGAAGAATCCGGCCAGCGCCGCGTCCAGCCGCTCGTCCTTGCGCTCGTCCACGGCCAGCAGGTCCACCACGGAGGCCAGCTCCGCCAGGTGCCCCGGCCGCGGCGAGGCCACCAGCAGCACCCCGTCCGGCCGCAGCACCCGGTGGAACTCGGCACCGTTGCGCGGGGCGAACACGTTCAGCAGCACGCTCGCCGAGTCGTCCGCTACCGGCCACGGCTGCCAGAGGTTCCACACCGCCGCACCGATCCGCGGATGCGCGCGGGCCGCCCGGCGCAACGCGAGCGCGGAGACGTCCAGCGCTAGCCCGCTGCTGTCGGGGAGCTCGTCCAGCACCCTCGCCAGGTAGTAGCCGGTGCCCGCGCCGGCGTCCACCACCAGCCCGTCGCGGACGCGTTCCGCGGCGCGGACGGCCAGTTCCGCGGCCAGCGGGGCGTAGTGCCCGGCGGCCAGGAACTCCGCCCTGGCCGCGACCATGTCAGCGGTGTCCGCGGTGCCGGCGAGCACCTTGGCGTGCAGCAGGTTCACGTAACCCTGCTTCGCGAGATCGAAGGAATGTCGCCGGGAACATTGCAGAGCGTTACCGTTCAGCTCGACCGGTTCGGTGCAGATGGAGCAGCGGAGAGCCCTGATGACCGCCGGCGGCAACGATCCGGAGGCGGGGTCGGCTGGGCTCATGGACCTTATTCGACCATAACGTTTCGTGAACGGACATAACCACCCTGGTCCTGGGAAACGCAGCCGTAACATGGCCGACCATTTGGTTCACAGCACCGAAACGTTCGGTGTCATCCCGTGCAACAAGGCTTTTCCATGCTTTGCCGCAATTGCGACCAACGGCGACGCCGGGTTTCGAAATCCGGCCCAGAGGAGGAAGCGTGGAAGGGAACACGGCCTGGCTGCTCACCAGTGCCGCCCTGGTGCTCTTGATGACACCGGGGCTGGCGTTCTTCTACGGGGGCATGGTCCGCTCGAAGAGCGTGCTGAACATGCTGATGATGAGCTTCGGGGCGATGGGGCTGATCGGCGTCCTCTGGGTGATCTTCGGCTACTCGACCGCGTTCGGCGACGACATCGGTGGCGGACTGCTCGGCAACCCGGGCGAAGCGCTCGGCCTCAGCGGCCTGATGGGCGGGGATGCCTTGAGCGGCACGGGTTTCGTGGCGTTCCAGGCGATGTTCGCGGTGATCACGGTCGCGCTGATCTCCGGTGCGGTGGCGGACCGGGTGCGGTTCGGCGCCTGGCTGGTGTTCGCCGGCCTGTGGGCAACCATCGTGTACTTCCCGGTCGCGCACTGGGTTTTCGCCTTCGACGCCACCGACGAAGCGACCGGTGAGGTGACCAAGACCGGCGGCTGGATCGCCAACCAGCTCGGCGCGCTCGACTTCGCCGGCGGCACCGCGGTGCACATCAACGCCGGTGCCGCGGCGCTGGCACTGGTGCTGGTGCTCGGCAAGCGGGTCGGCTGGCCCAAGGAGCCGATGAAGCCGCACAACCTGCCGTTCGTGATGCTCGGCGCCGGCCTGCTCTGGTTCGGCTGGTTCGGGTTCAACGCCGGTTCCGCGCTCAAGGCGGACAACACCGCCGGGCTGGCGTTCATCAACACCTTCACCGCCACCGCGGTCGCGATGCTGGCCTGGCTGCTGGTGGAACGGCTCCGCGATGGCCACGCCACCAGCCTCGGCGCCGCTTCGGGCATCGTGGCCGGCCTGGTCGCGATCACCCCTGCCTGTGCCTTCGTGGATACCTGGGGCGCGCTGTCGATCGGCGCCGCGGCCGGCATCCTGTGCGCGCTGGCGGTCGGCTTGAAGTACCGGCTCGGCTACGACGACTCGCTCGACGTGGTCGGCGTGCACCTGGTCGGTGGCCTGGTCGGCACCCTGCTGCTCGGCCTGTTCTCCACCAGCGGGGTGAAGGAAGGTACCGCGGACGGGTTGTTCTACGGCGGCGGTTTCACCCAGCTCGGTAAGCAGGCGGTGGCCGCCGCGGCGGTGCTGGTGTACTCCTTCGTGCTCGCGTTCATCCTCGGCTGGCTGATCAACAAGACCATCGGCTTCCGGGTGCAGAGCGAGGACGAGGTGACCGGTATCGACGAGGCCGAGCACGCGGAGTCCGCCTACGAGTTCGGCGGCAGCCGGGGCGGCCGGGCGGCTTCGAACAGCTCCGGTGTCGCCGGTACCGCCAAGAAGCTCGAGGGGAGCAAGTCATGAAGCTCATCACCGCGATCGTCAAGCCGTTCACCCTGGACGACATCCGGGCCGCGCTGGAGCAGCTCGGTGTGCTGGGCATGACGGTGAGCGAGGTGCAGGGATACGGGCGCCAGAAGGGCCACACCGAGGTCTACCGCGGCGCGGAGTACGCGGTCGACTTCGTGGCCAAGCTGCGGGTCGAGGTGGTCACCGACGACACGAATGTGGAGAAGGTGATCGAGGCGATCGTCAACGCCGCGCACACCGGGAAGATCGGTGACGGCAAGGTGTGGGTCACCTCGGTGGAGACCGTGTTGCGGGTACGTACGGGCGAACGCGGCACGGACGCCTTATAGAGATGGTTCCCGGGGGGCTAAACAAAGCCGCGGAGCGGTTGCTGGAAGGACGGCACGGCAGGCTCGGGGCCGCCGCGCTGCGGGCGGCACTGGTCGACCTGTACGAGTTCTGGCTCGGTCAGGCCGCCACGGCGGCCGGTGTGGACACCGCTGATCCCGGTGTCGCGCTGGTCGCCGTCGGCGGCCTCGGCAGGCGGGAGCTGGTGCCGTTCTCCGATCTGGACCTGGTGCTCGTGCACGACGGGAATCAGCAGGTCGGCAAGATCGCCGACGCGCTGTGGTATCCGCTCTGGGACGCCAGGGTGGGGCTCGACCACGCGGTGCGGACGCCGGCCGAGGCGGTGCGGGTGGCCGCCGAGGACCTGCGCACCGCGGTCGGCCTGCTGGACGCGCGGCACCTCTCCGGCGACCAGGGGCTGACCGCCAGGCTGTCGGCCGCGGCCAGGGAGCAGTGGCGGCGGATCGCCCGCAAGCGGCTCCCCGAGCTGGCCGAGGCGGCGAGGCAGCGCTGGCACCGCAGTGGCGAGCTGGCCCAGTCCTCGGCACCCGATCTCAAGCATGGCAGGGGCGGCCTGCGTGATCTCGGGCTGCTGGACGCGCTCGCCGCGGCCCAGCTGACCGACCGGCCGGGCGAGGAGCTGCGGGCGGCCAGGGAGCTGCTGCTCGACGTCCGCACCGAGCTGCGCCGTGAACTGCGCCGCGACCGGGACGTGCTCGCCGCGCCGGACGCGGAGCTTGTCGCCGCCGAGCTCGGCTTCGGCGACCGGTTTACCTTGGCCCGCAAGCTTTCCGGCGCCGGACGGGCGGTGAGCTACGCGGTGGACCTCGCCTTCCGGTCCACTGTGGACCCGCCGAGGAGCAGGTTCGGCCGGCGGCCGAGCCGCACCCCGCTGGACGACGGGGTGGTGCTGCACGGCAACGAGGTGGCGCTGGCAAGGGACGCGGTACCGGCCCGCGACCCGGGGCTGCTGCTGCGGGTGGCCGCGGCTTCGGCCCGTTCCGGCAGGCCGATCTCGCACGGCACCCTGCGCACGCTGGCCGACTCCGCGCCGGAGCTGCGCGCGCCGTGGCCCGCCGACGCCCGCGACGCGCTGACCGGACTGCTAGGCGCCGGTGAAGGGCTGGTGGACGCGGTGGAGGCGCTGGACCGGACCGGGCTGTGGGCGCGGCTGTTCCCGGAATGGGGCGCGGTGCGGGACCTGCCGCCGCGCTCTCCGGTGCACTCCTGGACGGTGGACCGGCATCTGGTGCTGGCCTGTGTGGAAGCGGCGAAACTGAGCACCACCGTGGCCAGGCCGGACCTGCTGCTGCTCGGCGCGCTGCTGCACGACATCGGCAAGGGTCGCGACACCGACCATTCGGTGCTGGGCGCGGCCATCTCGGCGCAGGTCGCGGCCAGGGTTGGTCTGTCCGAAGAGGACAGTGCACTGGTGTCGGAGATGGTGCGGCACCACCTGTTGCTGGCGCACACCGCGACCAGACGGGACATCAGTGAGCAGGAAACCGTGCTGCGGGTGGCCAAGACGGTGCACAACGATCCCGTGCTGCTCGAGCTGCTGGAGGCGCTGACCAAGGCGGACTCGCTGGCCACCGGGCCCGGCATGTGGAACGACTGGAAGGCCGGCCTGATCGCCAAGCTGAGCGGGCGTTGCCGGGAGGTCATGCAGGGCAAGGGTTTCGTCTCCCCGGAGCCGCTGGACGAGCAGCAGCGCGAACTGGTCGCGGCGGCCGTGCGGTCCGGGCACGGCGAGGTGCTGATCAGTTCCGAGGGCAAGGTGGCCACCGTCGTGCTGGCGGTACCGGCCAAGGCCGAGCTGCTGGCACCGGCCGCCGGGGTGCTCGCCCTGCACTCGCTGGAGGTGCACACCGCGGTACTGCGCGGGCACGACGGGGGCCGCGCGGCGATCTTCACCGCGTCCCCGAAGTTCGGTTCACTGCCGGACATCGCCCTGCTGCGCGAACAGTTCGGCCGGGCGGTGTCCGGCGGGCTGGCGCTGACGCAGAAACTGGCCGCGAAGGAACGCGACTACCACTCCGCCGGCAGCGTGGCGGCCGAACCGAAGGTGCTCTGGTTCGACGACGAGACCAGCGGTTCCAGCACGGTGGTGCTCGAACTGCGGGCCGCGGACCGGATCGGGCTGCTCTACCGGGTGGCCGGTGCCCTGCAGGGCTGTGCCGCGGAGGTGCGCTGGGCCAAGGTCGCCACCCTCGGCGGCGCGGTGGTCGACTCGTTCGCGATCGCCCCGCGCGACGGCAGGCTGGATCCGGCCTGGCGCCGGCAGGTCGAGCGGGCGGTGCTGACCGCGGCCTCGTAACGGGAATCTTTCACCCCGGGAGGGTTATTCATAAGTCAGTGGACGGGGGCCGCCCTGAGCTTGCGAAGGGGGGCTCGTGGCCGCTGACTGCGGGTGAGGTGCGGGACTCGGGCGCGAATGCCACATGAATAACCCGACCTTTTGAATGGACACGGGGTGTCGCGTCGGGCGGCTGGAAGCCGCGATGGCAGTATGTCGCTGATCCGGCGAGCGAGGCGGAAGGGCGGCGGCCGATGCTGGGACACGAACAGTTCCCGGAACGCGACGCCGAGCCCACCCCGTCGATCTCCCTGCCCGCCACCGTGGTCGCCTCCCATCTGCAGGCCTGCGCCGCCGAGCTGGCCACCGGCATGGACCCGGTGAACGCGGCCGGCGTCGGCAGCGCCACCGAGCTGGCCGAGGTGGTCCGGCACCTGCTGGACGGGCAGCGGCACATCTCCAACGCGCTGGCCGGGCTGGCCGGAAGGCTGCACGACCAGCACGAGAGCGGCGCTTTGGCCGCCGTGCCCGCGATCGACCTCGACGTGCTCACCGAAGTACTCCATGCGGCCGCGAACGCCGTGGGCTATTCGGCGGATGCCCTTGCGGAAGCCGGCCCATCACTCGAACATCTGATCGATTTTTCCGGTGGTGACACCCGTTTGTAGCTATTGACCACCCCTGCCGCTGGATACGCTGGCGGAAAGGGAGAGGTGGGGCTACATGCGTACGGTGTGGAAGGGCACGATCGGGTTCGGGAGCTACGCGATTCCGGTCAAGGCATACAGCGCGGTCGAAGAGCAGGGTGTCAGCCTGCACCTGCTGCACGAGTCCGACGGTGGCCGGATCCGGCACCGGCGGGTCTGCGAGGCATGCGGGGACCAGGTCGCCGAGGTGCCGATGACGGAGCTGGCCAAGGGCTACCAGATGCCGGGCGGCGACGTGGTCGTGCTGACCGACGAGGACTTCGCGACCCTTCCGCTGCCCACCGCGCACTCCATCGAGGTCTGCGCGTTCGCGCCGCTGGAGCAGATCGACCCGATCTACTTCGCGCGCACCTACTTTCTCGAGCCCGAGGTCGTCGGGACGAAGCCGTACGTGCTGCTCAGCGAGGCGCTTCAGCAGGCCGGTCTGGTCGCGGTGGTCAAGGTGGCGCTGCGCCAGCGCGAGACGCTGGGCACGCTGCGCGTCCGGGACCAGGTGATCGTGCTGGAGACCATGCACTGGCCGGACGAGATCCGGACCCCGGACTTCCCGTTCCTGTACGAGGACGTGGATATGCGGCTGTCCGAGCTGCGCACCGCGGTCACCATGATCGAGCGACTGGCCGGCGACTTCGAACCGCAGCAGTACGCGGACGGCTACCGCACGGCGCTGGAGGCGCTGATCCAGGCCAAGGCCGATGGCAACGAGGTCGTCCAGCCGACCGCCGAGCGGCAGAACGCCGGGGTGACCGACCTGCTCGCCGCCCTGCAGGCCAGTGTGCGGAGGCAGGACGAGGAGCCGGCGCACGAAGAGGAGCCGGTGCACAAGGCAAAGGTCGCGGAGCGCAAGGCCGCTCAGGCCAAGGACACCGCGAAGAAGGCGGCGTCGGAGCCGCGCGCCACCGCCGGCCCGAAAGCTGAGTAGAACTACTCATCAGTAGTTGGGGAGGTTCACGCTGCCCGTTCCCGCCCGCACCCGGCAGGCTCTACCCATCGCGCAGGGATGCAGGGGGCGGCGGCACTTCGCCTGGTACTGGGGGTTCGGCGAAGTGCCAGTAGAGCCGCAGGCGGTCATCAGCTGCGTTGCCGTGCTGGTGGCCCGTTCGAGGGGGCGGGCCACCACCAGGCCGGTCAGCGGCCGGCCACCGGTGGCGAGCGGCTACCCTCGAAGGTAGGCCGCCGCCGGGCACGCCCGGGGCCGGTGCGAGTAACGACGACCAGCTGGAGCGTGCACCCTCGTGTTCGACACCCTCTCCGATCGGCTCACCTCGGTCCTGCAGAACCTGCGGGGCAAGGGAAAGCTCTCCGACGCCGACATCGACGCCACCGCGCGCGAGATCCGCATCGCGCTGCTGGAGGCCGACGTCGCGCTGCCCGTGGTGCGGGAGTTCATCGCCCGGGTCAAGGAGCGCGCGAAGGGGGCCGAGGTCTCCGCGGCGCTCAACCCGGCGCAACAGGTCATCAAGATCGTCAACGAGGAGCTGGTCGGCATCCTCGGCGGCGAGACGCGCCGGCTGAACCTGGCGAAGAACCCGCCGACCGTGCTCATGCTGGCCGGTCTGCAGGGTGCCGGTAAGACCACGCTCGCCGGAAAGCTCGCGCTCTGGCTGAAGAAGCAGGGCCATGCCCCGCTGCTGGTGGCCTGTGACCTGCAGCGGCCGAACGCGGTCACCCAGCTGCAGGTGGTCGGCGAGCGCGCCGGCGTGCCCACCTTCGCGCCGGAGCCGGGCAACGGCGTAGGTGACCCGGTGGACGTCGCCCGCCGCGCCATCGACGAGGCGAAGCACGCCCAGCACGACATCGTGGTGGTGGACACCGCCGGCCGGCTCGGTGTGGACGAGGAGCTGATGCGGCAGGCGGCCGACATCCGCGACGCGGTCTCCCCGGACGAGACGCTGTTCGTCGTCGACGCGATGATCGGCCAGGACGCGGTGACCACCGCGGAGGCATTCCGCGACGGCGTCGGCTTCACCGGCGTGGTGCTGACCAAGCTGGACGGTGACGCCCGCGGTGGTGCGGCGCTGTCCGTCCGCGAAGTCACCGGCCAGCCGATCCTGTTCGCCTCCAACGGTGAGAAGCTCGAGGACTTCGACGTCTTCCACCCGGACCGGATGGCCAGCCGGATCCTCGGCATGGGCGACATGCTCAGCCTGATCGAACAGGCCGAGCAGGCCTTCGACCAGGACCAAGCGGAGAAGGCCGCGCAGAAGCTGACCAGCGGCCAGCTGACCCTGGAGGACTTCCTCGAGCAGATGCTCGCGGTGCGCAAGATGGGCCCGATCGGCAACCTGCTCGGCATGCTGCCGGGTGCCGGACAGATGAAGGACCAGCTTTCCCAGGTGGACGACTCGCACCTGGACCGGCTGCAGGCGATCATCCGCGGCATGACCCCGGCCGAGCGGGACGACCCGAAGATCATCAACGCGTCGCGCCGGCTGCGCATCGCGAAGGGCTCCGGAGTGGCCGTCCGCGAGGTCAACGACCTGGTGAACCGGTTCTACGAGGCGCGCAAGATGATGGCGCAGATGGCGGGCCGGTTCGGCTTCGGCGGTGGCGGTGGTGGCGGCAGCAAGAGCCGCAAGGGCAAGAAGGGTAAGAAGGGCAAGGGGCGCGGCCCCACCCAGCCCAAGGTCAAGGGCGGCTTCCCCGGTGGCATGCCGATGCTGCCCCCGGGCGGGATGCCCGGTGCCGGTGGTGGCGGTGGCATGCCGGACCTGTCCCAGCTCGGCGGTATGAACGACGTACCCGGTTTCGACCCGAACAAGTTCAAGCTGCCGAAGAACAAGTAGGCACGTTCTGGTGAGCGCGTTGCACCTTCGCGGAGTCGTGCTGCCCGACGGGGAACCGCGTGATCTGTGGGTCTCCGACGGCCGGATCGGCCATCAGCCGGTCCCCGGCGCGGAAACCCTTGTCTCCGAGGGCTTTCTGCTGCCAGGACTGGTGGACGCGCACTGCCATCCCGGGATCGGCGTCGGCGGCCCGGCGACACTGGCCGAGGCGACCGAACAGGCGCTGACCGACCGGGACGCCGGCACCCTGCTGATCCGCGACTGCGGGGTGCCGATCGACATCCGGTCGCTGCAGCGGCGGCCGGACCTGCCGCGGATCATCCGGGCCGGCCGGCATCTCGCGCTGACCAAGCGCTACGTCCCCGGACTCGGCATCGAGCTGGACGATCCGGAGCAGTTGCCCGCGGCCGTGGCCGAACAGGCCGCGGACGGCGACGGCTGGGTCAAGCTGGTCGGCGATTGGATCGACCGCGGAACCGGCGATCTCGCCCCGCTGTGGCCGGACGACGTACTGGCCGAGGCGGTCGCCGTCGCGCACCAGGTCGGGGCGAAGGTCACCGCGCACGTGTTCGGCGAGGACGCGCTGCCCGGCCTGATCGGGGCCGGGATCGACTGCCTGGAGCACGGCACCGGGCTGAGCGGGGACCTGCTCGGCGAAATGGCGAGGCGCGGGGTGGCGCTGGTGCCCACCTTGATCAACATCGAGAACTTCCCCGGGATCGCCGACAAGGCCGGCAAGTACCCGGTCTACGCCGCGCACATGCGGGCGCTGCACGCGGGCGTGCGGGAAACCGTGGCGGCCGCGGTGGACGCCGGAGTCGCGGTGTACGCCGGCACCGACGCGGGCGGCATGATCGAACACGGCAGGCTGGTGGACGAGATCGAGGCGCTGCACGGTGCCGGCATGTCCAGGGAGCGGGCGCTCGGTGCCGCGTCCTGGGCCGCGAGGGACTGGCTCGGCCACCCGTCCCTCACCGACGGCGCACCCGCCGACCTGCTCGTCTTCGCCGCCGATCCCCGCCAGGACCTCTCCGTCCTGCGCCACCCGTCGCACATCCTCCTCCGCGGCACCCTCGTCTGACCGCCCCTTAAGGCCCCCTTTGCAACCTCTGAGGTTGCAAAGGGGGCCTTGAGGGACCTCGGTTCGTGCCCGGCGGTGATCCCCCGTTCGACCGTCAGCGGCCGAACACATAGCGTGGGCGGCATAGTTGACCGCAGAGGTGACCATGGCCGCGCGCTGGAGGTTCGGTGGATCGGGAGCAGGGGGATGAGCCGTCCGCTCCGCCGTCCGCTGGTGCCGGGCTGGTGCTCGGCGCGCATTGGGGCTTCCTGGCCTTCTTCCTCGGTTTCGGGGGCTACCAGCTCGCCGCGTTGATCATGACCGCGGCGCTTTCCGGCCGGGTGAACGAGTTCGACCCGCTCGAACTGCCGGAGGTGGGGCCGCTGCTGTTGCTGGCCTTCGTGCCCAACCTGCTGCTCGGCCTCGCGCCGGCGCTGGCCGCCCGGCTGTGGGGCCCGGGGTTCAAGGCGACCTTCCGGCTGCTGCCCACCCTCCGCGACCTCAAGGTCGGCCTGGCCTGCGGCGGATTCGCACTGCTCGCCGGCTACCTGCTGAACCTGCTCCTGCTCGGGGTGTACGGCACCGACCAGCTGGACGACAACCCGCTCACCGGCCTTTCCGAGGGCCTCGGGGACGGCACCGTCTGGCTGGTGCTGGCCGCGGTGATCGTGGTGGCCGCCGCCCCGCTGACCGAGGAGCTGCTGGTCCGGGGCGCGCTCTGGAACGCGCTGGCGCATTACCGGGTGCCCGGCTGGGTCATCCTGATCCTCACCTCGGTGATCTTCGCCCAGCTGCACGGCGAACCGGCCCGGACCGTCGCCCTGCTGGCGCAGGGAGCCGCCATCGGGTTCGCCAGGCTGACCACCGGCGGGGTAGCCGCTCCGCTGGTCGCGCACGCGGCGAACAACCTGCCCGCCGCGCTGACCCTGTTCGCGGGTGGCTGAGCCATGGGCGGGTTCGGTCTAGGGTTGAGAGCTGAGTCGGCTACGGGACACGGAGGATCGGCGTGACCGCATCACAGCCACGGGAGCCGATTCCGGAGGCGGATCCCCCCGAGCTGCCCTCGGCCCCCGATCCTCCCGCGGTCCAGCCGCACCGCTGGGGCTTCGGCGCCTTCCTGCTCGTCGAGGCGGTGCTGCTGGCCACCGCGGCCTTCGTCAGCGCCCTGCTCGGCCAGCCGCCGGCCGGCAGCCCGATCCCGATCCGGGACGTGCTGGTCGGCACCATCGCGCCGACCGTGATCGCCGCGCTGACCGCGGTGCTGATCACCAGGATCCGGGGCAACGGGCCACTGGCCGACCTGCGCATCTCCTGGAACCGGGCGGACGTCAAGGTGGGCCTGAGGCTGGGTGTGATCGGCCTGGTCTGCACCACCGTCGGCGCCTTCGTCTGGACGCAGGTGGTCGGTGAGCAGAACGCCAGCTCGGCCATCGGCGCGCTGGTCGACGACCAGCGGATGTCGGTTTCCGCGGCGATCGTGATGTTCCTCTACGTCTGGCTGCTCGGCCCGATCTGCGAGGAGGTCATCTACCGCGGACTGCTCTGGGGCGCGGTGGAGCGGCTCAACTGGGGCGCGGAGAAGTGGGGCAGGCTGGCCGCCTTCCTGATCTCCACGGCGGTGTTCGCGGTCAGCCACCTGGAGCCGTTGCGCACCACGTTGCTGCTGGTGATCGCGGTGCCGATCGGGCTGGCACGGCTGTTCACCGGCCGCCTGCTCGGCAGCGTGATCGCGCACCAGATGAACAACTTCCTGCCCGCGCTGGCCATCCTGCTCACCGCGCTCGGAGTGGTCACCCTCTAGCCAGGCGAGCGCGCCTAGCCGAGGTCAGCGGCGGACGTTCCCCGGGCGTCTGGCACAATGTTCGATTGCCTGCCCCGGCCGGACCCTCTCACCGCGCCCGGGGCACACCGAACCTTCGGGTGCCCGGTCCGTTTCCCCACTCGGAACGTGTCCCGACTTCGATCATCGAGAGCACTGAGGAGTACCCACACCCGTGGCCGTCAAGATCAAGCTGCAGCGCCTTGGCAAGATTCGTGCGCCGTACTACCGCATCATCGTCGCCGACGCGCGGACCCGCCGGGATGGCAGGGCCATCGAGACGATCGGCAAGTACCACCCGAAGGAAGAGCCGAGCTTCATCGAGGTCGACTCCGATCGCGCGCAGCACTGGCTGAAGGTCGGTGCCCTGCCCACCGAGCCGGTCCAGCGCATTCTCGAGATCACCGGCGACTGGCAGAAGTTCAAGGGCCTGCCCGGTGCCGAGGGCACCCTGAAGGTGGCCGAGCCGAAGCCGTCGAAGCAGGACCTGTTCAACGCCGCGCTCGCCGCGGCCGGTGACGCGCCGTCGACCGAGGCCACCACGCCGAAGAAGAAGGCCGCCCCGAAGAAGGCGGAGAAGGCCGAGAAGGCTGAAGCGGGCGCCGCCGACAAGGCAGAGAAGGCCGAGAAAGCCGAGAAGGCCGAGACCAAGTCCGACGAGGGTGACAAGGCACAGGCGTGAGCTTCCTTGCCGATTCCCTCGAGCACCTGGTCCGCGGGATCGTCGACAACCCGGACGACGTCCGGGTCGAGCTGATCACCACCCGGCGCGGCCGCACCCTGGAGGTGCACGTGCACCCGGATGACCTGGGCAAGGTGATCGGGCGGGGTGGTCGTACCGCGACCGCCCTGCGCACCGTCATGGGCGGGATCGGTGGTCGCGGTGTCCGAGTGGACGTCGTGGACACCGATCGCTGAGTCCGACCGCTGATGGAGGTCGTGGTCGGGCGGATCGCGAAGGCGCACGGGATCCGCGGCGAGCTCGCCGTGGACGTGCGCACCGATTCGCCCGAGCAGCGCTTCGCCATCGGTTCGGTGCTGAGCACCAGGCTGCGTGACGGCAGCACCCGTGAACTCACCGTGGCAGCCGCCCGCACGCACAGCGGGCGGCTGCTGGTGCGTTTCGAGCAGGTGCTCACCCGCGACGTCGCCGAGACCCTGCGCGGCGCGCTGCTGCTCGCCGACACCGGCGACCTGCCACCTACCGGCGACCCCGACGAGTTCTACGACCACGAGCTCGAAGGGCTACGCGCGGAACTGGCCGACGGCTCGCTGGTGGGCACCGTCGGTGAGGTGCTGCATTCCCCCGGTGGGGAACTGCTTTCACTGGAGCGCGAAGGCGGCACCGTGCTGGTGCCCTTCGTGCGGGCCATCGTGCCGGTGGTCGACGTGGCCGGGGGCCGGGTCGTGCTCGATCCCCCCGAGGGGCTGCTGGACATGAGCTGATTACGCTCGGTGCGTGCGCATCGACGTCGTCACGATCTTTCCCGAATATCTCGACCCCCTGCGGGCCGCCCTGCTCGGCCGCGCCATCGACCGCGGCCTGATCAAGGTGGACGTGCACGATCTCCGCGGCTGGACCCATGACGTGCACCGCGCGGTGGACGACGCGCCCTACGGCGGCGGGCCTGGCATGGTGATGAAGCCCCAGGTCTGGGGCGATGCGCTGGACGAGGTCACCGGGCCGGCCAGCAGGCTGGTGGTGCCCACCCCGGCCGGGCGCCCGTTCACCCAGGCGATGGCCCACGAGTACGCCGCCGAAGAGCACCTGGTGTTCGCCTGCGGCCGCTACGAGGGCATCGACCAGCGGGTGATCGACGACGCCGCCCGCCGAATGCCGGTGGACGAGGTGTCCATCGGCGACTACGTGCTCGTCGGCGGTGAGGCCGCGGTGCTGGTGATGGTCGAGGCCGTGGTCCGGCTGCTGCCCGGGGTGCTCGGCAACCCGGTGTCCGCGGAGCAGGACTCCTTCTCCGACGGGCTGCTCGAAGGCCCCAGCTACACCCGGCCCGAGGTCTGGCGGGAGCTCGCCGTGCCGGACGTGCTGCGTTCCGGGAACCACGCGCTGATCGACCGCTGGCGGCGTGACCAGGCACTGGAGCGCACCGCGCGGCGCCGCCCGGAGCTGATCGGACAACTGCCGGAAGGTAGCCTGGACGCCCACGACCTCGCGGTGCTCGGCTCCCTCGACGAGGGGCCGCTGCGAGATGAAGATGAACGTCTGTAATACTTGACCGGTTGGCGCGAGCGGATCACGCGCCCGCCACGAGCCCCCGGGTGAATCGCAGCGAAGCAGACGCGCGCCCGGACGTACGCAAGCCATACGAAGGACGAGGACGGACCCCGATGAACACCCTGGACGCCCTGGACGCTCAGTCGCTGCGTTCCGACATCCCGGACTTCCGCCCGGGCGACACGCTGAAGGTGCACGTCCGCGTCATCGAGGGCAACCGCGAGCGCAACCAGATCTTCCAGGGTGTCGTCATCCGCCGTCAGGGCGGTGGCATCCGGGAGACCTTCACCGTGCGCAAGGTTTCCTTCGGCGTCGGCGTGGAGCGCACCTTCCCGGTGCACACCCCGAACATCGCCAAGATCGAGGTCTTCAAGCGCGGTGACGTCCGCCGGGCGAAGCTGTACTACCTGCGCGAGCTCCGGGGCAAGGCCGCCAAGATCAAGGAACGCCGCGAAGCACCCTCTGCCTCCTGAGTAGGCGCCCGGTTACCGTAGCCTGGCGACGTGGTCGAACCTGTGCCCTCAAATGCAGCCGAGGACGAGCCTGAACGCCGTGAGGCGGACGAAAACGCCAAGTCGGGCGGTCGTCATTCCCGCCGGCGGCGCAAGCCCAAGAAGCAACGTTCGTTCTGGGTCGAGCTGCCGATCCTGATCGTGGTCGCCTTCGTACTGGCCTTCGTGTTCCAGTACTTTCTGGCCAGGGTGTACACGATCCCGTCGGGGTCGATGGAGACCACGCTGCACGGCTGCACCGGTTGCTACGGCGACAAGGTACTGGTCGACAAGATCGTCTACGACTTCAGCGACCCCACGCCCGGCGAGGTCGTCGTCTTCAAGGGCCCGGAGCCCTGGACCGAAAACGACGCACCGACGGAGCGGTCCGACAACGCCGTGGTCCGGTTCTTCCAGTCCATCGGCTCGGTGGTCGGCCTCGCCCCGCCGGACGAGCGCGACTTCGTCAAGCGGATCATCGCGGTGGGCGGTCAGACCGTGCAGTGCTGCGATGCGAACAACCGGGTCATCGTGGACGGCAAGGCGCTCGACGAGCCCTACATCCACTGGGAAGAGCTGCGCCCGCAGCAGCAGGCCAGGTTCGACCCGGTGCGCGTGCCGGAAGGCATGGTCTGGGTGATGGGCGACAACCGCAACGACTCGATGGACTCCCGCTACCAGGGCGGTGGAGGCGAGCGCGGCGCGGTGCCGGTGGACAACATCATCGGCAAGGCCAGGATCATCGTGCTGCCGCCAGGACGCTGGGGCGGGGTGAGCGACCACAACCCGCAGGCCGCGGCGCAACCCGCCGCGCTGGGCATGAGCGCGCCGAGCTGGCAACAGGGCGTCCCGATCGGTTTCGGGCTGATCGCCGCCTGGCCGACCGTCGCCGGCGGCCGTCGTCTCGGCTCGCTCGTGCGCAGGGCGGCCGAACGGAAGTCCTAGCCGGTGACCTCGAGCAGTTCGTTGACGGTCGCGCGTCCACTCCGCCCGCCTCGCGCGGTGATCCGGGGGGAAAGCTCCTGGGGTCTGCAGTCGGCGCTGGAACGGCGTGGCCTCGGTCCGGTGGCCGGGGTGGACGAAGCGGGCCGCGGTGCCTGTGCGGGGCCGCTGGTGGTCGCCGCCTGTGTCCTCCGACCGGGTGACGCGGCCAGGCTGAGCGAACTGACCGACTCCAAGCTGCTCACCGCGCCGGCCAGGGACCGGGTCTACGACCGGGTGCTGGCCAGGGCGCTGGACTACTCGGTCATGGTGATTTCACACGAAGAGGTGGACGCACTCGGCATTCACGTGATGAACATCGAGGGCATGCGGCGGGCGGTGGCCGGCCTGGCGGACCTACCGGGGTACGTGCTCACGGACGGGTTCCGGGTGCCGGGGCTGCCGGCACCGAGCATGCCGGTGATCAAGGGGGACCGGGCGGTGGCCTGCGTGGCCGCGGCTTCTGTGCTGGCCAAGGTCACCAGGGACCGGATTATGCGGGAGCTGCACGACGTTCACCCGGTGTACGGATTCGACGTGCACAAGGGGTACAGCACGACCGAGCACGGCGCGGCGCTCACCGAGCACGGGCCGAGCGCGGTACATCGTTGGTCCTACGCCAACGTGGCGCTGTCCGGGGCCGCGCACGGCCGTCGGCCACCGCATCGGGTGATGCTGACCGCGGCGGCGTTGGGGACCACGAGTGCGGCGGTCCGTGCCGTGACCGAAGGCGTGGGCCAGAATGGACCTTCCGCCGCAGTACAGCAGGCGAGCTCGCGAGGAGGGGCGCGGATTCCATGAGCGCAGAGGATCTCGAGAAGTACGAGACCGAGATGGAGCTTTCGCTGTACCGGGAGTACCGCGACATCGTCGGTCAGTTTTCGTACGTGGTGGAGACCGAGCGGCGATTTTACCTGGCCAACGCCGTGGACGTGCAGGTCCGCGACGGTGGTGGCGAGGTGTACTTCGAGGTACGGATGTCCGATGCCTGGGTGTGGGACATGTACCGGCCGGCCAGGTTCGTGAAGAACGTCCGGGTGATCACCTTCAAGGACGTGAACGTCGAGGAGCTGGACAAACCCGACCTGCGGCTGCCGGAGGACGGCCCGTTCTCCGGCTGAGGCGGGTGCCTAGCACGCGGGACCGACGATTCCGCGTGCGGAGGGTTTCGTAGCCGCCGGTTCTCCACAGACCCCTGGTTGTCCACAGGTTCGGAATGCGAACCTGGTGTGCGTTCCGTTCGCCATGACAGCGTCGATGCCACAGGAAGTCGCATCGAGGTTGTGGGGAGTTGGCGATGGTGCACACGATGGCCCGGCGGCCGCGGCGCGCCCCGGAAAAGGGGGTCGCGCCGCATCTGCGGCTGGGCAGGCGGGGCGAGGAGCTGGCCGCGGCGTACCTCAAGGCACAGGGGTTCACCGTCCTGTCCAGGAATTGGCGGTGTCGCACCGGCGAGCTCGATCTGGTCGTCACCGACGGCGCGGAGCTCGTGGTCTGCGAGGTCAAGGCCAGGTCCGGGACCGGCTTCGGCGATCCGGCCGAGGCCGTCACCGTGGAGAAGGCGGCGCGCATCCGCCGGATCACCGACGAATGGCTGCGCGCCTTCCACATCCGGTGGTGCCCGATCCGGTTCGACGTGCTCGCGGTCTACTTGCCGCGCGGCGGCGAGCCGTGGGTGCGCCACATCCCGGGGGCGTTTTAGATGCCGATCGCACGAGCGTGGTCGGTCGCCCTGCTCGGTATCGACGGCCGGGTGGTGGAGGCCGAAGCGGACATCGGCGGCGGGCTGCCCGGGGTCAAGATCGTCGGGCTGCCGGACGCCGGCCTGCGCGAGGCGAAGGACCGGGTCCGCTCGGCGGTGCGGAACTCGGGCCAGTCCTGGCCGAAGGAGCGGGTGACCCTGGGCCTGTCCCCGGCCAGCCTGCCCAAGCTCGGCTCCGGTTACGACCTGGCGATGGCGGTGGCCGTGCTCAGCGCGGCCGGCACGGTGCCGGCGTCCAGGCTGCTCGGCACGGTGCTGCTCGGTGAGCTGGCGCTGGACGGCCGGGTGCGTGCGGTGCGCGGGGTGCTGCCCGGCCTGCTCGCGGCCAGGAAGGCCGGGGTTCGCCGCGCGGTGGTGCCGGTGGAGTCCCTGAGCGAGGCCGCGCTGGTGGACGGCATCGAGGTGCGGGGTGCGGCGCGGCTGCGCGACGTGCTGGGCTGGCTCAGAGGCGAGGATGTGCTCGTCGCCCCGGTCCCGCCGAGTACGGCCGAACCGCCGGCGGTGCTGGACCTCGCCGACGTGATCGGCCAGCCCGAGGCGCGCTGGGCGCTGGAGGTGGCCGCCGCGGGCGGGCACCATCTGCTGCTCACCGGACCACCCGGAGTCGGCAAGACAATGCTCGCCCGCCGGTTGCCCGGCCTGCTGCCGATGTTGTCCGGCGAGGAGTCGCTGGAGGTCACCGCGGTGGAGTCGGTGCACGGCTCGCTGTCCAGAACCTCACCACTGGTAAAGGTGCCGCCGTTCATGGCCCCGCACCATTCGACCTCGGTGGCGGCGCTGATCGGTGGCGGCAGCGGACTGGCGAGCCCCGGCCTGATCAGCCGCGCGCACCGCGGAGTGCTCTTCCTGGACGAGGTCTGCGAGTTCGGCCCGCAGCGACTGGAGTCCCTGCGCACCGCGCTCGAAGAGGGCGAGGTCCGGATTGCCCGCCAGCGCGGCGTGGTCTGCTACCCGGCGCGCTTCCAGTTGGTGCTGGCGACCAACCCCTGTCCTTGCGCCCCACCACGCGAAACGGACTGTTCCTGCTCGCCCGCCGCTCGCCGCCGGTACCTCGGCCGGCTCTCCGGGCCGCTGCTGGACCGGGTCGACCTCCGGGTGCGGATGCGCCCGATCACCGCGATGAGCGCGCACGAGGCCGGTGAGCCGGAGTCCACCGCGGTGGTCCGGAGCCGGGTACTGCGGGCCAGGAAACGAGCCGCCGAGCGCTGGGCGATGCACGGCTGGCGGACCAACGCCGAGGTGCCGGGGCCGGTGCTACGGCGCGAGTTCGCGCTGCCCGGCAAGGTCACCTCGGTGCTGGACCGGGGACTCGACCGTGGTGCGGTCACCGCGCGCGGGGCCGACCGGTGCCTGCGCATCGCCTGGACGCTCAGCGATCTCGCCGAGGCCGAGCGGCCGGACGCCGACCATGTGTCCACCGCGCTGGAGTTTCGTGATCGGCGGGCGGCATGAGCAGCGGCACCCTGGATGGCCAGGGCACGCGCAGTCTCGACCGGGAGCGGCTCGCGCGGGCCTACCTGCTGCGGGTCGCGGAACCGCCGGCACCCGCACTGGTGGAGCTGGTGGCGAGGCACGGCCCGATCCTGGCGGCCGATCGGGTACGGGCCGGTGAGTGTTCCGGCCGTGTCGTCGACGAGACCGCGGCTCGCCGTGGGATCGAACTGGCCGAGCAGGACTTCGACGAGGCGGGAAAATGCGATGGCAGGCTGGTGATCCCGGAGGACGACGAATGGCCGGCCTGGCCGCTGCTCGCGCTCGAAATGGCCACCTCCCGCGGTGCTCAGGGTGTTTCACCTCCGCTGGGCCTGTGGGTGCGCGGCGCGGCCCGGCTCGACGAGGTGGCCGATCGCGCGGTGGCGATCGTGGGTGCCAGAGCGTCCACCCGTTACGGCGAGCAGGTCGCGTCGGAGTGGGCGCATGGGCTGTCCGGCCAGGACATGCCGGTGCTCTCCGGTGCGGCCTACGGCATCGACGGGGCGGCCCACCGCGGTGCCCTGCACGCCGGCGGCCTGACCGCGGCGGTGCTCGGCTGCGGTCTCGACCAGGGTTACCCGGCGGGCCATGTGGCGTTGCTGGACCGCATCGCCGAGCACGGCCTCGTGGTCAGCGAGTACCCGCCCGGCACCCCGCCGGCAAGGCACCGGTTCCTGGTGCGGAACCGGCTCATCGCGGCGCTCAGCGACGGCACCATCGTGGTGGAGGCGGGAGCCCGGAGCGGAGCCAGGAACACGGCGAGCACGGCCGGAGTGCTCGGCAAAGTGGTGATGGCGGTGCCAGGGCCGGTGAGCTCGGCGATGTCCGTCGGTTGTCACGGGCTGATCCGGGATGCCGGGGCCACCCTGGTCGCCTCGCTGGCCGAGGTGGTGGAGACGGTGGGCAGGCTGGGTGTCGCGGCGCCGGAGCGGGCAAAGCCGCGACGGCGGACGGATGGCCTGGACGAGCAGTCACTCCGAGTGCACGAGGCGCTGGCACCGCGTACCGGGAAGCCGTCGGAGCAACTGGCCGCCGAGTCCGGTGTGCCGTTGCCGCGCGTCCGGGCGGTACTGCCCGTGCTGGAGCTGGACGGGCTGGCCGAGCGTTGCGAGGGAGGCTGGCGGCGCAGCCGGAACCCGGCGACAGCGCCGCCCGAAAGGGCCGGTTTCCGGTGACGATGAGGCAGTCCCGCGGGCGGTTCCGCAGACCGGAGGCCCAACCTGGTGTGGCGATACTTGACCACGGGCCGGCAATCGCGCAGCGTGAGGATCCATGTCGTCAGCGAACGGTCACGATCGCGGCCAAGGCCGGGCTGGACGCCGCCCGGACCTGCGCGCGATCCGGGCCGGGCTGCCGGCAGAGACGGCCGGATTGCTGGTGGACTACGAACGTCACCTGCGGTTGGAACGCGGGCTTTCCGAGCACACCGTCCGGGCCTACCTCGGTGACCTCGTGCTGCTGCTGGGGTTTCTGCACGGTGTCCCCGAGCCGCGACCAGGGCGCGAGGCGGTGCCCACTCTCGCCGGGCTGGAGGTGGGCGTGCTGCGGGCCTGGCTCGCGGACCAGCGGGCCACCGGCGCGAGCCGGACCACACTGGCCAGGCGCGCCGCGGCCGCCCGCACCTTCACCGCGTGGGCGCGGCGTACGGGAGCGCTCGCCACCGACCCCGGCGCCAGGCTGGTGGCGCCGCGGCCGCATCGCACGCTGCCCGGGGTGCTTCGCGCGGACCAGGCCGGCGAGGTGATGCGGGCGTCCGGAGCGGGCGCGGCGCAGCTGGACGCGCCCGCGGTGCGCGACCACGCGGTGCTCGAACTGCTTTACGCCACCGGGGTCCGGGTGTCCGAACTGTGCGGGCTTGATCTCGACGACCTCGACTTCGAGCGGAGGGTGGTGCGCGTGCTCGGCAAGGGCGGCAAGGAACGGATGGTGCCGTTCGGAGTTCCGGCGGAACGCGCCCTGCGTACCTGGCTGACCGAGGGCAGGCCGGTACTCGCCGAAGCGGCCACCAAGCAGGCGTCCGCGGCACTGTTCCTTGGCGTTCGCGGTGGCCGGCTGGACCCGCGTACGGTGCGGCGGGTGGTGCACGACGCGGTCGATTCGGTGCCCGGCGCTACGGAGATGGGGCCACACGGGCTACGCCACACGGCGGCCACTCATCTTCTGGAAGGCGGTGCTGACCTTCGCAGCGTTCAGGAACTGCTCGGTCACGCTACGCTTGCCACGACGCAGCTCTACACTCACGTGACGGTCGAGCGGCTGAAGGCGATCCATGACCAAGCGCATCCCAGGGCCCGATGATTCCGGGGGAGCAGAGGCCAGTCTTCACGTTCAGCCGTCGCGCGCGGACGGAGCCGCCGAGCACACCCGCCCGTACTCCGGTTCCGGGCGTGCTACCGACAACGTACGAGCCCGGAGAGCGAACTGACCCCGCCACTGCCGAGAACGGCGGTCCCGTGACCGCCGACCTCCAGGTGAACGACACCGACCGCGCTGACACCTCCTCGCCGGGCGGTGATGGCGTCGTGCCCGCACGAAGCGCGACGCGGCCGGGCAGCGACGTGGAGGCGGGGGTCCAGGCGCTGTGGCAGCAGTTCGCGCGGGCCCCACAGCAGCGGATCAGGGACCGGCTCGTGCTCCACTACGCGCCACTGGTCAAGTACGTGGCCGGCCGGGTTGGCACCGGCCTGCCGACCCATGTCGACGTGGGCGACCTCGTGCAGTCCGGCATCTTCGGCCTGGTCGACGCGATCGAGAAGTTCGATCCGGACCGCGGTCTTCGCTTCGAAACCTATGCGATGCAGCGCATCCGCGGCGCCATCCTGGACGACCTGCGCTCGCAGGACTGGGTGCCCAGGGTCGTGCGGGCCCGTGCGCGGGAGGCGGAGCGGGCCCTGGAACGGCTCGGCGCCCGGCTGAACCGCACGCCCACCGACGCCGAGCTGGCCGTGGAGCTCGACATCAGCGTGGACGATCTGCGCGATCTGTACGGCCAGCTGCAACTGACCAGCGTGGTCGCACTGGAAGACCTGGTCGCGGCCGGTAAGGACTCCGGTTCGCTGGTCGACACCCTGCCCGACGACGACGCGATCGACCCGGTCGCCGTGCTGGTGGACCAGGACAACCGGCGGCAGCTCGCCGAGGCCATCGCGCAACTCACCGAGCGCGACCGGATCGTGGTCAGCCTCTACTACTTCGAAAGCCTCACCCTGGCCGAGATCGGCAAGGTGCTCGGGGTGACCGAGTCCAGGGTCAGCCAGCTGCACACCAGGGCGGTGCTGCGGCTGCGGGCCAAGCTCGTGGAGCAGGCCAGCAGCTGATCCGCGCCCGGTCAGGTCCGGTCAGCCGTCCCAAGGCTTCAGGCGCAGGACCGAATCGGTCTGGATCAACGTGAGCGGGTTGAGGTACTCGTCGCCGCGCCTGACACCCCAGTGCAGGCAGGCTTCCACGGCGCACTCCGGGTGCCCGGCCAGCACGGTGGCGACTACCTGCCCGCCCGACACCTGGTCCCCGGTCGCCACGCCGGGACTCACCGGTTCGTACGTGCTGCGCAGGCCACCGTCGTGGTCGATCGACAGCACTTCGCGGCCCGCCACCAACCCGGCGAACACCACCACGCCGGGACCGGCGGCCAGTACCTGCTGGCCGGTGGCGGCGCCGAGGTCCACTCCACGGTGGCCTGGGCCGTATTCGGAGCTGGGGGCCTCGAAGGGTCGGGTCACCGCGGGCTCCGGCGCGAGCGGCCAGCCGAACCGGGGTTCCTGGTACACCGGCGGCTCCGCGGCCGCGGCGATCGGCACCGCGAGTACGCCGGTAAGCAGCAGAAGCAGCAACAGGCGGCTCCGCCGGAACCTGGGCGGCCGCCGGTGCCTGCCCGGCCGCCTGTCCGGTAGAGGGCGTCTGTTCCGGTTCACCTGGCGAGCGGGAACATTTGAGCGTTCCTGAGCGATATGAGTCATGCGTCCAGCGTCACCGGTCATGGCGGGCGGTGGGGGGTGCGCCGGAAATCTGTGGACAGCCGGGACGCATGTGGACAACTCGGTGGTTTCGGTGCTGCCGGTGCGCAGGGCTCCGGGCCGTCGGCGTACACTATTTTGCGCAGCTCGCGTAAGCGGGCTGACTTCGCACGCGAGTGCATGTTCCGAGGTTGTCCAGTGCGTCCAGCGGTTCGCCTGGTGAGCGGAACGCACGGTGTCCGGCGGTCCCAGCGGTGAACAGTCGAAGGGTCCGGGCTCCGGCCTCGCGTCAGGGCTGCTGACCACCCGGTCAGTAGCGGAAAACCGACCATGCACGCCGGCGCGGACGCCCGGTGTGCTCAAGACAGAAGAGGTGCAACCGGCCATGGCCGTCGTCACCATGAAACAGCTGCTCGACAGCGGCGTGCACTTCGGGCATCAGACCCGCCGCTGGAACCCGAAGATGAAGCGCTACATCTTCACCGAGCGCAACGGCATCTACATCATCGATCTGCAGCAGACGCTGACCTACATCGATCGTGCGTACGAGTTCATCAAGGAGACCGTCGCGCACGGCGGCACCATCATGTTCGTCGGCACGAAGAAGCAGGCCCAGGAAGCGATCGCCAGCGAGGCGCTCCGGGTCGGCATGCCCTTCGTGAACCAGCGCTGGCTCGGTGGGATGCTGACCAACTTCCAGACCGTGCACAAGCGCCTCCAGCGCCTCAAGGAGCTCGAGTCGATGGAGCAGACCGGCGGTTTCGTCGGGCTGAACAAGCGCGAGATCCTGACGCTGACCCGCGAGAAGGACAAGCTGGAGAAGACCCTCGGCGGTATCCGCGACATGTCCAAGGTGCCCAGCGCCGTGTGGATCGTGGACACCAAGAAGGAGCACATCGCGGTCGGTGAGGCCAGGAAGCTGAACATCCCGGTCGTCGCGATCCTGGACACCAACTGCGACCCGGACGAGGTCGACTTCCCGATCCCGGGCAACGACGACGCGATCCGCTCCGCCGCGCTGCTGACCAAGGTCGTGGCCGAGGCCGCCGCCGCCGGGCTGATGGCCCGCTCCGGCCGCAACGGTTCCGCGGCCGAGGGCAAGGACAAGCCCGAGCCCGGGGTCGCCTCCGACGAGCCGCTGGCCGAGTGGGAGAAGGAGCTGCTCGCCGGCTCCGAGACCCCCGCCGAGGACGCCGGCCAGGCCGCCGGGAACGTCGAGGCCAGCACCGAAGCGCCTGCCGAGCAGACCACCGCTTCCTGATTCACCGCCAGGGTGGCGGGCCGGCTCCGGTCGGCCCGCCACCCGGTACCAAGCCAGCACACATTTCACGCGCGTACCGAAAAAGGACGGACAACGCACGATGGCGAATTACACCGCGGCAGACGTAAAGCGCCTCCGCGAGCTCACCGGCGCCGGCATGATGAACTGCAAGAAGGCGCTCGAAGAGAACGACGGCGACTTCGACAAGGCCGTCGAGTTCCTTCGGATCAAGGGCGCCAAGGACGTCGGCAAGCGCGCTGAGCGCGCCACCGCCGAGGGCCTGGTCGCCGGCGACGGCGGCGTGCTGATCGAGCTCGACTCGGAGACCGACTTCGTCGCCAAGAACGAGGAGTTCCAGCAGCTCGCCGAGAAGATCGTCGGGGTGGCCAAGACGGTCAAGACCGACGACGTCGAGCAGCTGAAGGCCGCCGAGCTGGACGGCAAGACCGTGAACGACGCGATCCAGGAGCTGGCCGCGCGGATCGGCGAGAAGCTCGAGCTGCGTCGCGTGGTGGTCTTCGAGGGCACCACCGAGACCTACCTGCACCGCCGTGGCGCCGGCCTGCCGCCCGCCGTCGGCGTGCTGGTCGAGTACACCGGTGACAGCGCCGACGCCGCGCGCAACGCGGCGATGCAGGTCGCCGCGCTCAAGGCGAAGTACCTGAGCCGCGACGAGGTGCCCGCCGAGCTCGTCGAGAACGAGCGGCGCATCGCCGACCAGACCGCGCGCGAGGAGGGCAAGCCGGAGCAGGCGCTGCCCAAGATCGTCGAGGGTAAGGTCAACGCCTACTACAAGGACAACGTGCTGCTCGAGCAGCCGTCGGTGACCGACAACAAGAAGACCGTGAAGGCTCTTCTGGACGACGCAGGCGTGACCGTCACCCGGTTCGCTCGCTTCGAGGTCGGCCAGCAGTAGATTTCGATCGGCGTGACTGTGCCCCGTCTCCGCTCACTTCGGGGACGGGGCACAGTTGCGACGGGACACCGGAGCAGCAGGTGAACACGGAGGACGAGATGACTGCAGAGCGGCCCGACGGCGGTTACCGGCGGGTATTGCTCAAGCTGGGCGGCGAGATGTTCGGCGGGGGCGCGGTGGGTGTCGACCCCGACGTGGTGCATTCGGTCGCCGTCCAGATCGCCGACGTGGTCCGCACCGGGGTCCAGATGGCGGTGGTCATCGGAGGGGGCAACTACTTCCGCGGCGCCGAGCTTTCGCAGCGCGGCATGGACCGGGACCGGGCCGACTACATGGCCATGCTCGGTACCGTGATGAACTGCCTTGCCCTGCAGGACTTCCTGGAGAAGGAAGGGCTGCCGACCCGCGTGCAGAGCGCGATCACGATGGGGCAGGTCGCCGAGCCGTACATCCCCCGGCGCGCCGAGCGGCATCTGGAGAAGGGCCGTGTGGTCATCTTCGCCGCCGGTGTCGGCATGCCGTACTTTTCCACCGATACCGCCGCCGCGCAGCGCGCGCTGGAGATCGGCTGTGACGCGGTGTTGATGGCGAAGGCCGTGGACGGCGTCTATACCGCCGACCCGAAGAGCGACCCCGGTGCCAGGATGTTCCACGAGATCACCCACCGCGAGGTTCTGGAGCGCGGGCTGAAAGTAGCCGACGCGACCGCCTTCAGCCTCTGCATGGACAACCGGATGCCGATTATTGTGTTCAACCTGCTCACCGAGGGGAACATCGCCCGCGCGGTGAGTGGTGAGAGGATCGGCACCTTGGTCAGTACCCCCGCCGGAAGGCCGTCCGCCTAGACCTGGTGGGATCTGCACCGTGCTTCTTGCGGAAGACCTTGAAGAAGACACAGCACAACCACACAGACAACGGGAGTAGCCGTGATCGACGAGACCCTCCTCGACGCCGAGGAGAAGATGGAAAAAGCAGTGTCCGTCGCCAAGGAGGATCTGTCGTCGGTACGCACCGGCCGTGCCAACCCGTCGATGTTCTCCCGCATCGTGGTGGAGTACTACGGCGCGCCCACTCCGCTGAACCAGCTGGCCAGCGTGAGCATCCCGGAAGCCAGGATGGCGATCATCAAGCCCTATGACGCCAGCCAGCTTGGAGCGATCGAGAAGGCGATCCGCGAGTCCGACCTCGGCGTGAACCCGGGCAACGACGGCACCATCATCCGGATCACCATCCCGCAGCTCACCGAGGAGCGGCGCAAGGAGATGGTCAAGGTCGCCAAGGGCAAGGGCGAGGACGCGAAGGTCTCCATCCGCAGCGTCCGGCGCAAGGCCAAGGAAGAGCTGGACCGGATCCAGAAGGACGGCGAAGCGGGCGAAGACGACGTCGTGCGCGCTGAGAAGGAACTGCAGAACCTCACCGACAGCTACGTGCACCAGGTCGAAGAGCTCGTCAAGCACAAAGAAACCGAGCTGCTCGAGGTCTGATGGCCCAGGTGAGCGAGGAACGCGAGAACGTGGCGCAAGCCGCGCAGCCGGAACAACCCGAGGAACCGGCCAAGAAGGCGTCGCGGGCCGGGCGGAATCTGCCCGCGGCGATCGGGGTCGGTGTCCTGCTCGGCGCCGCGATCATCGGTTCGCTGCTCACCTGGCGCTACCTCTTCATCGCGATCATCGCGGCGGCGATCGCGGTGGGCACCATCGAGCTTGCCGGTGCGCTGCGCCGGGCGGCGGCCATCCGGATCTCGCTGATCCCGGTGCTGGCCGGTGGCCAGGCGATGATCTGGTTGGCCTGGCCGTTCGGCCGCGAGGGCGCGCTCACCGCGTTCGTGCTCACCGTGCTGGTGTGCCTGCTGTGGCGGCTGCCCGGCGGTGCCGACGGGTACCTGCGGGACGTCGGTGCCTCGGTGTTCGCCGCCGCCTACCTGCCGCTGTTCGGTGCGTTCGCGGCGATGCTCGTGCCGCCGGTGGACGGCGTTGGCCGGGTGCTGGCGTTCATGATCGGCGTGGTCGCCTCGGACACCGGTGGCTACATCGCGGGTGTGCTCGGCGGCAAGCACCCGATGGCGCCGTCGATCAGCCCCAAGAAGACCTGGGAAGGCTTCGCCGGTTCGATGATCGCGGGCGTGGCCGCCGGCGCGCTGACGCTCAGCCTGCTGCTGGACGGGCAGGCCTGGCAGGGCGTGCTCTTCGGCGCCGCCATCGTGCTCACCGCGACCCTGGGCGACCTGGTGGAGTCGCTGATCAAGCGTGACCTCGGCATCAAGGACATGGGCACGATGCTGCCCGGCCACGGTGGCCTGATGGACCGGCTCGACTCGCTGCTCCCGTCCGCGGTGGTCTCCTGGCTGCTGTTGTCGGCTTTCGTACCCGCGTGATCCCGGACATCCGCTCGGACCCGGAGTACGTGCGGCTGCTGGCCGACAGCCGGTACTGGGCGCCGTTCGCCCGTGAAGCACTGGCCAGGCACGGGTACTCCGCGCCGGAGCGGATCGTGTCCGGGAGCAAGGGCACCTATCCGACCATGCTCACCGATACCGGCCTGGTGGTGAAGATCTTCGGCGATCGCTGGTGCGGGCCGGACAGCCACGCGGTGGAGTCCGAGTTCTACGCGCTGACCGCCGGAGCCGGCCTGCCGCTGCCCGAACTGCTGGCCGCCGGTGAGCTGGGTGCCGGCGGCACGGGCTGGCCTTGGCCGTACCTGGTCACCAGCCGGATGCCGGGGCTGCCGTACCGCTCTGCGATGTCCACAATGGACGAACGGGATCGGCTCCGGTTCGCGCGGGAACTCGGCGGGCTGGTCCGCCGGCTGCACGAGGTCCCGCTCGACGGCGGCAGCCTGCTGGGCGACGGCACCAGGTTCGCCGCCCTGCTGGACGAGCGCCGGGCCCGGGCGGTCCAGGACCACCGCACCTGGGGCAGGCTCCCGGCGAAGCTGTGCGACCGGCTCGACGAATACCTGCCCGCACCGGCGGAGTTGCTGCGTGCGACCAAGCCCGTGCTGATCCACGGCGACCTGCATGCCGATCATGTCTTCCTGGACGAAGCCGGCGCCATCACCGGTCTGATCGACTTCGGTGACACCTACGCCGGCGACCCGCGCTACGAGCTGGTCGTCCTGCACCTCGGGCTGTTCTTCGGCGACAGCTCGCTGCTCGGCGCTTTCCTGGAGGGCTACGGCTGGGGCCCGATCGACCCGCACGAGTTGCTGGCCTTCACCCTGCTGCACGATTTCGACGTGCTGGCGGACTTTCCGGCCGAACGCCTAGCCGGGCTCGACTCGCTGGAGCAGCTGGCCGACCTGCTGTGGAGCGTGCCACCTCAGTCGGCTCAGTCGGCTCAGTCGTCGTAGGGGTCGTCCACCTCGGCCCGGCCCCAGCCTTCCACCACGCGTGAATGGTCGATCACCGAGAACACCGCGCCGTCCGGATCGGCGAGCACCGCGATCCGGCCCCATGGCGTGTCGTACGGCTGGATCACCACCGTGCCGCCGAGCATGATCGCGTGCCCGGCGGTCGCGTCCGCGCCGCGGGCCGGGTCGACCTCGAAGTAGATCATCCAGTGCGGCGGGGTGTCCGAGCGGTATTCGGGGCCCATCACGTAGCGGTACACCGTCGGCTGGTGGTCGAGCCGCCACTCCACGTAGTCCACGCTGTGCAGGTCGCCGACCTGCTGGGTGGTGTAGTTGAACAGCTTGCCGAAGAAGTGGTCGGCGGCGACGCCGTCGTGCGTGTTGAGGTCCGCGCCGGTGAAGCTGTTCGGCATGCCGTTGCCGAACTGCCAGGTGTCCAATGGCTGCCAGAACACCACCGGCGCGCCGGTGGGGTCGATCGCGTGCAGGATGCTGCCGCGGTCCGGGATCTCGACCGGGCCGAGGGTGTTCTGCCCACCGAGGTGCTCCACCCATTCCGCGGTGGCCGAGGTGTTGTTCACCGCCAGGTGCATGGTCCAGCCGACCGGCTGGGTCGCGGCCGACCGGTACAGGCCGCCGACCGGGATGTCCCCCAGGGTGGCGATGGCGTAGCGGCCGGTCGGCGTCGCCGGGTCGCGGTGCACCTGGTACTCCCAGCCGAACAGCTCACCGTAGAACCGCTGTGCGGACAGCTCGTCCATGGCGGCGAGCTCGACCCAGCAGGGTAGTCCCGAGGGGAGTACGGCTCGCGCCGTGGCGGAATCGACCGACATGCTTGCCCTCCCTTGCGCGCTTGTCGTGTACGGCAGGATCCTACTGCGGCGCCGGGACGTTCATCCCGTTGATGGCACAGGTTGAAACCGGAGTGCGTCGAAGTGTTCACCTTTTCGGTCGGCGGGGACAGACGCCGGATGGGTGCCCAATATGCTGGTGACGTGAAGAAGTTCGCTCGCGCCGCAACAGAACTTCCCTCGTCGTGGCGTAGGCGAGGAGCTTCTGGTTGGCTCACCGAACTGGAAGGCAATTCGGTTAATCGGCGCAAAGTGGACATTTTGCCCAGTCCTAATATCTGGTACTACCCGCGGGCATACGAAATCGAGAACCGCGCGCAGGACGTCGACGGCGAGATCTGGCGCGTGCTCGCCGAGGAATGCGACTGGTCCGGTCTCGACGTGCTCGACGTCGGCTGCGGGGACGGTTTTCACCTGCCGCGTTTCGCCGAGACCGCGAAGTCGGTGCTCGGCGTGGAGCCGCACCGCCCGCTGCTGCGGCGCGCGGAGCGGCGGGTGGCCGTGCTGCCGTCGGTCGGGGTGCGCCGTGGCGCCGCCCAGCGGCTGCCATTGCCGGATCGCAGCGTGGATCTCGTCCATGCCAGGACGGCGTACTTCTTCGGTCCCGGTTGTGAACCCGGGCTGCGCGAGGCGGATCGCGTGCTGCGTCCCGGCGGCTCGCTGGTGATCGTCGATCTCGATGTGTCCAGCGAGCCCTACGGCCGGTGGATGCGCGCTGATCTGCCGGACTACGACCCGCCCGGGGTCGATGCCTTCTTCGCGGATCAGGGATTTCGTTGCCGCCGCGTGGAAACCCGATGGCGGTTCGACGGCCGTGCCGCGATGGAGGCCGTGCTGAAGATCGAGTTCAGCGCCCCGGTCGCGGCCAGTGCGATCGAGGAAGTGTTGCGCGGCAACGACTCTGGCCAAGGGCTCGCGGAGGGCTCTGGGGTCACGCTGCCGGTGGGTTATCGCGTGCACGTCCGGCGCAAGCCGGCCGGGCTGGTGCTGCCCGGGAGTTAGCGGGCCCGGCAGGACCCGCTAACTCCCTGTGGCGCTCACTCTTCGGTCTTCGAGTCGTCCGTGTCCGGTGCTTCCGGCTCGTCGGTCTCGCCGAGAATGCCGTAGATCGTCCGGCGTGCCTCGTTCAGCGCCTCCACGGCGCGCGCCTGCTGCGCGGACGAGCCGGCCTGGGCGACCTGGAACACGGCGGCGGCCAGCATGCCGCCCGCCTTGCGCAGGTTGACCTCGTTCGGGTCCACGTCGTGCGCGATCTGCTCCCACGGCGGTGCGCCCTGCTGGCCCTCCGCCGCCGCGCGGCCGGTTTCGGTCAGCTCGAACAGGCGCTTGCCACCGTCTTCGGTGCTGGTCACCAGTCCTTCGTCGGCGAGCAGCTGCAGGGTCGGGTAGACCGAGCCGGGGCTCGGCTTCCAGAATCCGCCGCTGCGCTCCGCGATCTCGCTGATGATCTCGTAGCCGTGCCGGGGCTGCTCGGCCAGCAGGGTGAGGATCGCCGAGCGGACGTCACCGCGCCGGCCGCGCCGGCCGTGCCCGCGCGGTCCACGGCCGCCGGGGCCGCCAGGGCCGAAGCCGCCGCGCATCCAGGGCGGTCCGCCGGGCCCGCCGGGTCCACCAGGGCCCCAGCCGGGAGGGAATTCGCCGAACCCGCCACGGGCCCACGGGCCGAAAGCGGCGCGGACGTGCGGAGGTGGGAAGGGTCGTTGTCTCATGATGGGTTCCTTTCAACGTACTGTTCCGACACGTTCACGATATATCGGAAACAGTCGGCTCGCAAGGAACGGTCGCCGCGACGCCGGTCACCCGGCACGACGTGGGACAATGGACCGGTTATGACTGCCCTCCCTCTCGTCTTCGACGCGCCCAAGCGCGGCCTCCCGCCGCGGCATCTCGCCGACCTCTCCGCCGACGAGCGGGCCGCCGCGGTCGCCGAGCTCGGCGAGAAGCCGTTCCGCGCCAAGCAGCTGTCCAACCACTACTTCTCCCGGCTGACCGTCGACCCGGAGGCGATGACCGACATCCCGGCCGCCTCCCGGCAGCGGCTGGTGGACGAGCTGATGCCGCCGCTGCTCACCGAGGTGCGGGCGCTGTCCTGCGACGACGGCGGCACGCGCAAGACGCTGTGGCGCGCGCACGACGGCACCCTGCTGGAGAGCGTGCTGATGCGCTACCCGGACCGGGCCACGCTGTGCATTTCCAGCCAGGCCGGCTGCGGAATGGCCTGCCCGTTCTGCGCGACCGGGCAGGGCGGCCTGGAGCGGAACCTGTCCACCGCGGAGATCGTCGACCAGGTCCGCTCGGCCGCCGCGGTGATGCGCGACGGTGAGATGGTGGGCGGGCCGGGTCGGCTGTCGAACATCGTCTTCATGGGCATGGGGGAGCCTCTCGCGAATTACAAGCGGGTGGTGGCCGCGGTTCGTCGGATCACCGAGCCCGCTCCGTCCGGTTTGGGAATCTCGCAGCGTTCGGTGACGGTGTCGACCGTGGGCCTGGCGCCGGCGATCCGGAAGTTGGCGGACGAGAAGATGCAGGTGCGGTTGGCTGTTTCGCTGCACACGCCGGACGATGAGCTGCGAGATACTCTGGTTCCGGTGAACAACCGCTGGTCGGTCGACGAGGTACTCAATGCGGCCCGCTATTTTCTTGACCGCACGGGCCGTCGCGTGTCGATCGAGTACGCGTTGATCAGGGATATCAATGATCAGCCTTGGCGCGCGGACCTGCTGGCCAAGCGCCTGCGCCAGCATTTGGGACAGCTGGTACACGTCAACGTCATTCCGCTGAACCCGACACCGGGCTCGAAGTGGGACGCTTCGCCGAAGCCTGTGGAGCGTGAGTTTGTCCGCCGGGTCAACGCCGGGGGAGTGGCCTGCACCGTGCGCGACACCCGCGGCCAGGAGATCGCCGCCGCATGCGGCCAACTCGCCGCTGACGGCTGACTACTACGGTTGCGCGTCTTCTTCACGCTGACGAAGCAGTGAGCACCGGTGCCGGTTTTCACCGGACAGGTGAGTGCTCGTGCGGTGGCTCGGCGAGCAGGACCCAGATCGCTACCGACGGGACAGCTTCCGCAAGGAATCTGTAAATTCGCTCTCGGGCCGCTTGAGGTCGCGGCGCCGCATCGGTTGCCTGGACAGCGTGGGCAAAGGCGGCGTCCGAGGGCTGGGGCGGGGTGTGCGTCATGACGACCGGCCGCCCGATCCGGGGCCGGCCGGAGATACATCGCGCGAACGCTGATTCACCGGCCGGCCGGTATCCCCCACCCGCCGGCGCTTTTTCCGCGCCCTGGAATCCACTTTGGATGAATCATGCCCGAAAACCCTGTCGTACTCGTCACCGGAAGCAGTGCCGGCATCGGTTTCGAAACCGCACGCCTGCTCGCCGCCGACGGCACGACCGTCATCGCACACGCGCGCACCGAAGAAGAAAGCACGCACACGTTCCAACGCCTGGTCAACACCGGTATCGACCCCCGACGGCTCCGACCCGCGGTCGCCGACTTCGCCGACCTGCGCCAGGTGGCCGACCTCGCGGCCACCCTCACCGCGGAGCACCCGCGGCTCGACGTGCTGGTCAACAACGCCGGGACCGGCGGCACCAGCCACCGGACCATCACCAGAGACGGCCACGAACAGACCCTCCAGGTCAACTACCTCGCGCCCTACCTGCTCACCCGCCTGATCGAGGAACCCCTCGCCCGCTCGCCCATCGGCCGGGTGGTGAACGTGTCCTCCACACTGCACCGCGGCGGCCGGATCAACTGGAACGACCTGAACTGGAAACGCCGCTACAACCGCGGCGCCGCCTACGCCCAGTCGAAACTCGCGCTGACCATGTTCACCACCGCCCTGACCGAACTGCGGCCGAAGATCCGCGAAGCGGTCAGCGTGCACCCAGGCATCATCACCACCGCCATGCTGCCGTACTACAGCTACCGCGGCCGACCCATCCCCGACGGCGCCGAAGCGGTGGCCAAACTGGCCAGGCCCGACGCGAAAGTGCTCACCGGCGGCTACTACGAGGGCCGGCTGCCCTCGAAGGCATCGGCTGCTTCGGTGGATCCGGAAGCGGTCGGCAGGCTGTGGCGGCTCAGCGAACGCCTGACCGCACTCGACAAACACCGCGGCTAGCGGAAAGGCGCGGTCCCGCCCGGAGCGAGCGGTCGGTCATCACGTCGTTGGGAAGCGTGTCCTGGATGGTCAGCGCATCGTCACGACCCGCACGTACGTCGCTCGATCCGGTCGGCCGCGGTGTGCAGGTCTTGAGCGCGATAAAGTTCGATGGCTTCTTTCCAGGCGCTTCGAGCTTCCGCGTTCCCCCCGAGCGCGTTGTGCGTATCACCGACAGCGGCGAGGACACCCGCTTGGCGGTAGGTGTTGTCGAGGTCGTGCCAGTACGCCAAAGCCTGTCCGTAGTGATCGAGAGCTTCGGCGTGCTGTCCCGTGGCATGGGCGATCGCGCCGAGACTCTCCAGGCTGTCCGCCTCCCCGAAGACGTCCTTTTGCCGCCTCGACAGGTCCAGCGCGGCTTCGCAGTGACACCGGGCGTCTTCGTAGTGGCCGAGCCGCGTGTGGCAGGCGCCGATCATGCTGAGGGACCGCACTTCCCATTTCGGGCTTTCCAGCCGTCGGTACAGGTCCTTGGCATTGATGGCGTGGTGGAGCGCGCGGCGGTCGTCGTGCTGCTGGGTCCAGGCGAGCGCCAGTACGAAGTGTGCTCCCGCCTCTCCGAGTACATCGCCGACCCGCATGGAGAGGGCCAAGGATCGTCTCAGGTGGTAGAGCGCTTCCGTGGCTTGCCCCAACGGCGCGTAGACCAGGCCGAGCCGACGATGGGCCCTGGCCTGGACGGCGGTGTCACCGAGCCGCTCGGCCGCCGCGAGCCCCGCCCGCCACGAGGTGATGTTGTCGTGCAGGTGGCCACGTCGGTAGTGGTAGTTGTCCAGCGTCCAGGCCAGCTGCCAGACCGCCGTGTGCCAGCCTTGTTCCTCGGCGATCGCGCGCGCCGTCAGGACGTTCTGGTGATTCGCGTCGAACCACGCCATCGTTTCCGCTTCACCGGTGAGCACGAGCGGCAGGCATTCGGGGGGCGCCATGCCGACGTCGATCGACGGGTGCTGCTGGTCGAGCAGCCGGGTGGCGCGGTAGGCGGTGTGCAGGAAGAAGCCGACCACCCGGTGCAGGGCCGCCTGCCGCGCGGCATCGGATTCCTCGGTCAGTGCGACGGCGTGTGCGTGCTGGCGGATGAGGTCGTGGAAGCGGTACCGGCCGGCCACCGGCTGCTCGAGCAGATGCTCGTCGACGAGACCTTCGAGGAGCCGTTCGGCCTCCGGCCGGTCCACCCCGGCGATGGCCGCGGCCGTGGCGGCGTCGAGGTCCGGGCCACGGTGCAGGCCGAGGAGCCGGAACATGCGGCTCGATGCGGCCGCCAGGTGGTCGTACGACACCGCGAACGCGGCCGCCACGCTGCGGTCTCCCGCGGCCAGCTCGGTGAGTGGTGCGCGCGCCTTGCCCAGCCGGTCCGCGAGATGGTGCACTGTCCAAGCCGGACGGGCGCGGAGCCTGGCTGCGGCGATCCGGATCGCCAGTGGAAGCCGGCCGCAGTGGCCGACCACGTCGCGAATCGTCTCGGCCTCCGCCGCCGAACGGCTTGCCCCGACGATGCCGGTGAACAAAGCGATCGCGTCGGCTTCCGGTAAGACGTCCAGTGACAGGAGCTGCGCGCCTTCGAGGTCGAGCAGTCGCCGTCTGGCGGTGATCAGCACCAGGCTCCGCGCGGTTCCGGGCAGCAGTGGGCGGACTTGTGCGGCATCGGCGGCGTTGTCCAGCACGACCAGGACGGATCTGGTGGCCAGTTCGGCACGCCACAGTGCCGCCGTCGCTTCGGGCTCATCGGGAATGTCCCGGGGCGGGACACCGAGCGCGCGCAGGAGAGTGTCCAAAGCGGATATCGGCGTGACTGCGCGCTTCTTGCTGGTGTGACCGTGCAGGTCGATGAACAGGCAGCCGTCGGGATAGTGCTCAGCGAGCCGGTGCGCGGCGTGCACGGCCAACGCCGTCTTGCCGACACCTGCCATCCCGTCGATCGCTTCGATCACCACCGCGGTCGGTGCGGTGGCGAGGACACTGGTGCGTGCGGCCAGCAGCTGGTCGACCTCGTCCCGGCGGCCGGCGAAGTCGGCGATATCACCCGGCAGGTCGTTGCGGCCAGCTTCTCGCGGGGCCGGCCGCGTCCGTACCGACGGCTCCGGGCCGAGTAACCGCACGTCGTTGTCCAGCACCTGCCGGTGCGTCTCGACCAGCCTCGGCGAAGGATCCAGCCCGAACCGCTCGGCCAGCACCGACCGGGCCCGCCCGAACGCCTCCAGGGCGTCCGCCTGTCGCCCGGCCCGGTACAGGGCCGTCATCAGCAGTTCCCACAGCCGGCTGTGCCCAGGGTGGCGTTCGGTCAGCGCGACCAGTTCGTCGGTCAAGGGACCGTTCGCCCCGGTGGCCAGTTCGGCGGCGATCCGATCCTCGGTCGCACCCAGCCGCAGCGTGTTCAGCCGCGCCGCCTCCGGGCGGAGCATCGGGTTACCCGCGAATTCTCCGTAGGCGTCGCCGCGCCAGAGCGACAACGCCGCGGACAACCGTTCGGCGGCGTCCGCGGGCCGCGACCGGGCGAGTGCCTCACGACCTGTCGCGACGAGTCGTTCGAAGGTCGCGGCGTCCAGGCGATCCGGCGCCAGCCGGAGCAGGTAACCGGCCGGATGCGTCCCGATGAGGTCGGCGGGAGCCAGCGACCGGCGCAACCTCGAGACGTAAGTTCGCACCGTGCGGTGGGCGTCCGGTGGGGCGTCCATCCCCCACAATGCCTCGACCAAGGCGCCGACGCCGACCACCCGGCCGGCGTTGGCGGTCAGCAGGGCGAGCAGTGTGCGGATCTGGGCGCCACCCAGCTGAAGCACCCGATCTTCCGCGCGCACCTCGAACGGGCCGAGCACGTGGAATAGCACGTGCCCGCCCGGTCTGTCGCCCGCATCCAGCCCCACGTCCTAAAGGATGACCGGCAAGGGCCCTAGATACACCCGCCTAGCACATGGACCACGTGTCTGAACAAGCTGAGCAGCTGGAACCTCACTCGAGATCCTTGCCGTGAGCGACCGCATACATACGGGTTGTAGGGTTGTAGGCTACCGTCACTTTGCGATTTCCGATTTTGACGTATAGGGCGTCGCTGAAACCCTGGGCGAGTAGGCCTGGATTGCCGATCGTGCCTCTCTCGGGAAGCACGCGGAAGTCGCCCTGGCCGGCGAATACCTTTTCCAGACTGTCGAACTGCTTTCGGACGAGCTCGGGGGCTCGCGTCACATCCTCCAGCTGCTTTGCCCGCCTCCGCTGCTCTCTCCGCGTCTGATCCCGTTCTTTCTCCCTATCCCGCTGCACCTCGAGATCTTCCTGTTCCCTCCGCTCTCGTCCCGGCTTCCGCGGCGCGCCACCTGCAGTCCTGTCGCGGGCCGGCCGCTTGCTCGTCGACAAAGGGACGACTGTGCCCGTCGTAGCGGTTGGTTCGGGCAGCGCCTTCGGCCGCGCAGTGTCCCCGATTTCGGCCTTGCCGGTCGGTTCGGGTTGCCGCACCTTGACCGTGGGCGACTTTCGCGGCGAGCCGGGGACAAGGTCGAACACCGAACTGAAGAAGTCGAACAGTTCCCACCAGTCGCCCCCGGTCGGTGGCGCGGTGGCCAGCGGCGCTATGGAAGATGCTGCCCCTCTCTGGTCGGCGTCGGCCTGGGCTTGCGACCACTTGTCCGCGACCTGGATCACGAAACCCGTGGCACGCACCGCGGCGCCCAGCGGTCCCGTCGCGAAACTGAGGACGAGAAGGAACATGTCCAGCAAGTCACGGGCGAAGCTCCGCGGTCTGGCTCGTCCTTCCCTGATCAGCGCTGCCTGCACCGTTCCCTTCGACAGGTTCAGCTGGTCCAGCGTTTCCTCGATGACGAGGTCGAGTTCGAAGATGTTCTCGGGATCCTCACGTAGTTTCTGCCGGCACTTTTCGAGGTTTTCCAATTGTCCCTGTGCGTTCTGCCGCAAGATGTCACCAAGACGATCCGGGCTGATTCTGCCCTGTCCGACTCGCAGTGCGACTCGCCTTGCCGGTTCTGCCATCAAGATCGGGTAATCGTTGACGATCTCCAGCATGCCGTCCTCGGACACCTGAGGCTTGTTCTGCACCGCCGCCAGCCTCGTGGCCAGCCTGTTCAGCTCGTCCGGTTCCCGATAACGCTGGAGCTCCCGCCGCAGGACCTGCTCGCTCTGCCGCATGGTGAAAAGCGCGATGTTGATCGCGCGGTCGCGGACGACTTCTCGCAGAGCGCGGACCGCTTTGTCGAACTCCGCCGTGTCCTGGAAACCAACCGCGACGAGGTCGCGTTCCAGCTCTTTCGCCGCCCTGTCGACCCGACGTGCGGCGTAGCCCTCGGTGCTGACGCGGTAATACTCCTTGATGGCGGCGTAGGTTCCCTCCAGGCCTTGGAGCCGGGCGATCGCCTTCGCCTCCTTGCGCCGATCTACGCGAGCGTGCGCCTTGTCTATTTCCGCCTCGACGGCCGCCTGCTTGGCCACCGCGGCCTTTGCTTCGGCGAGCACCGAGCTGCGCGAAAAATCGTCGAGATGACTGTTCACCTCTGGCCAATTTCGGGGAAAAGCCTTGTTTTCATAGTACTTGTCCAGTGCCTCCCATTCCACGTCGGTGAAAACCTCAAGGCGGTCGTAGGCGCGCTCCATGAGAACGAGGTGCTCCAGCGTGAGGCGCGCGAATTCTGGAAAGTTCCGTCTCCCGATCCGGCGAAGATGTTCACGCACACCGACGAAGTACCGGATCATCACCTCTGAGCAGAGCTTCTCCGCCAAGCCGAAATAGGCACGAAGGCCCTCGTCGATCTTGAAGGCTTCGGTCTTCGTCAGGCGCACCGGTTGTCCACCACTGTCATAGCTCGGCACCGCGTAAAGACCACCACCGGGCTGTCTTGTCCGGCCGGTGAGCGGTTCTGCCCTCGTAGTCACCCCCGCCTCATCGGGCGCAGCCAGGCGCACCCCGCGAGCGACGCCGGACAGCACGGTTGTGACCAGCTGCCGCCGGACCTTCGGGGACATACCGTCGCCACCGGAAGCGACGCGGGGCACCCGATACCGCCGCCTCATCGGATTCCCGGCCGTCATCGGATGTACCGAGCCAGTTCGGCGGGCGGAACCGGAACGAGGTCGTCCCGGTCGACCCAGAACTCGTTCAGTTCGCCGACCGCGGCGGTCAGGCGTGCGGTGGGATCGGGGTTCCGGTAGTAGCGGGTCGCGCCGAACCGGCCGTCCCCGGGCTTCGGGCCTGCGACGAAACTTTCGATGATCCGGCCCGTTTTGGGTTGCCGGTCCAGGATCGGGCGGCCGGCGGCCTGCACTTCGTCCAAGACGTCGTCGATATCCGCGCCGACCCAGTACGCGCTGACCAACGCGGATCGCTCGGCGTCCGCGTTGGCCGGGGTGACCCTGGTCCGGATATCCGTGCTGAACCAGCCGCCGACGTCGTGCTCGGGCCCGACCACGCGTACCCACGGGTCGGGACCGAAAAGCCGCTGAGAGCTGATGATTCGCTGTTGCGGCCCCCGCCCGCGGCCACCCTTGTGCGCGGCGCGGTAGATCTTGGTCTCGGCACCGTGCTTGAGCCGGAAGACCTGATGTCGCTGGGTGGCGGTGAAACCCGCAGCCTCGGCGCGCATCTCGGCGTCGAGGTCGGCCAGTGCCTTCGCCCGGATCGGCGCGATCACGTCGGTGAGGTCGTACCGGCGCCGCTTCGCGCGATCGTTCTTGCTGACCGTGGCGTAGTACCTGACCTGCTCGGCCCGCATGCGCTGCGCGGCGTCCGGCTCGTCCGGGATCGCCGGGGACAACTCGATCGCGTCGAGCTGCCGGGCCACGTCCACGAAGTGCAAGAAGTCCTGGTAGCTACGGATCACTCTGGGCAGATTTCGCCGAAACGCGCCAACGTCGATGTCGACCACGTACGGCCACGAGGACGAACCGAACGTGCTCACACTCGCCGTGCTTCCAGGCGGCAGCGGGGCCTGCGACCAGACGTCCCAGACACCCATGGTCGGGTTGGCGCCGACCCAGGTCCAGAAGGCGAACTCGGCGTTACCCATGGCGATGTTGCGGTTGGCCTGGCCACGGGCGCGGTTGACGGACGAAAGGACTTCGTTGACCGCGACGATCGCCCCCACCGCACCCGCCACGGCCCGTTGCGCTCCGCTGAACCGGCTCGACGACGGGGGAGTGGGCAGCGGTGGTCGGACAGGCGGCGGCCCGCCGGGCACCGGCCCGCCGGACGCGGGCCGGAAGGTCATTTGCCCGCCCAGCCACAGATACTCGATCGTCGCGCCGGTCCGGTTCGCCGCTTCCCGCATGGCTCTCTGGCAAGGGCCGCACGGGTTGTACTGACCGAAGATGGTCATGACGTCACCGGGCCGGAGATTCGCGTGCCGCACCGCCCGTGCCTCGGTATGGGTCTCGTCCACCCTGGCGGGATACGGAAGTGCTGCCTCTTCCGGGGTCCTGTTCCCGCTGACCAGTTCGGTCCGCGAGATCTCGACACCCCCTCGCGAAACCACGACGGTGGCATGGTGCGGCGGACGGAAGGTGCTCTCCACGGCCTCCGCCAGATCGGTCGCGTTCGACGGCGTCCGGTTCCGCAGCACGGCGCGCGCCGTTTCATCGCCGATCGAGGGCGCGGCCCGACGCCTCAGCTCGCTGTCGGACATCTTGGTGTAGCGGTCCCAGAGCTCCTCCGCGGCCTTCTTGTCGGTTGGCGCCCGATGACGCAGTTGCCTGAGTGTCAAAGGCTTTTCCGGCACCGCTGACTTCGTCTTGCCGCGCGGTTTCTTCGGCCGCACAGGAACCTCGACCGGTTCGCCATCGTCCTGATAGGACGGGACAAGATGCCCCCCAGCGCTCGCCCGCGTCGGATCGTAGCGTTCGCATACCGGCTCGGGCACTACCGGCAAACGGCGGTGCCGCTCTGCCAGTACCCGCTCAGCCTTCGTCAGCCGCGTGGCGACGGCGCGGGCCACGGTGTCGCTGAGCGCGTCCAACTGGGCCTTCGTCGGTTCGCCCGTCACCCGCACGGTGACCGGAACGTGGCATTCGATCCGCATATCAGGGGTTGACGTAGGCGAGCTGAATGGAGAACAACGTGACCGGGTCGCTCGCCAGGAATCCGCCGCTGTTCGCGGAGAACACGTAACGGAAGTTCGCGAGATCTACCACATTGAGTGCCGTATTGGGTAGCACGCGCGGCGCGTTGAACGGGGTGCTCGCCGTGCTGAACGAATCCACGCTTTCGGACACGCCGCCGACCACCGCGACCCTCCGGAGAAAGAAATCCGTGTTCCCGGCCGACGCGGCGCCCTTCCCCCGTACCGTCAGTGTCGTCATCCGGGCGCCGTGCGGAAGCGCCAGGGGAATCACCCCGTTCGGCAGACCGGCCGAAGGCGCCTCGGCGACTCCTGTGTTCAGGATCGCCCAGGCGTTCGAGCCCTTGATCGGGTGGAACGTCGGTGCGATCGAGAGGGTCACCTCCGGCGGCCTGATCTTGGTCAGCTCGGCACCGATGTCGCCGACCACCGCGGACACCGCCAGCAGGTCGCTCTCGATGGTGTTGAACCGCGTGTTGAACCCGTTCGGGCCGTCGGCTTCGACGCGGTCGACGTTGTCCACCCAGTCGTCGTGCTGAAACTGCGGCGTGTAGCTGATGTCAGCCATGGCTGGTCTCCCTTCGCTTTGGTGGCAACGTGTTGCGCACGCGGAACTTGGGAAAGGTGAAGTCCGGATTGCTCGCGGCCGGATCGTCCCGGACCTCGACCGTGTGGTCTCGGATGGCTTCGGTGTCGACCTCGACCCCGACCGGATGCAGGGCGTGCAGGATGTTGAGGATCAGGTCGTACTGATCCTTGGCGAGCACCGTGTCCGGCCCGGACCGCAAGCCGACGCGGAAGGTGTAAGGGGCGACGAGCCCTGGTTGATCTCCGAGCTGGTAGGAAGCCTGCACCCAGGCCAAACCCGCTGACTCGGCACGTACCGTGGTGGTCGGCAGCCTCGGGTTGCCGAGAACGGTTCGCGCGTCACCGAACGCGCTCGTCGCCCAGCCGAGCCTGTCCGGACCGTCCGGCAGCGCGGGCTGCACCGAGACCTCCAGGGCGGTGCCCTCGTCCAGTTCGATGACGGGGCTGTCGTCCTGTCCTCGCACCACGACCAGTTCCCCCGGCGCCTGCCGAATGATCACGGTGGACCCGGTGCGGGTGACATGGCCGAATCCGAAGGCATGCGCGAGCGATCCCAGCACAGCGGCGTTGATCACCGGGTGACTCACGACTAGCTGCCGCCCGCGGGCGGCGAACTCGTCACCGCCGGGCTGGAACGCCGAGTGCACCACGAGCCCGCCGGCCGGCGCACGCCGGGACAGTTCGGTGAGCAGCTCATCCAGCAGCCGCGCCACCGCGGGTTGCATCAGGCGGTTGTTCTCACTGGTGCCGTAGTTCACGCGGGAGTCATCATGTCGCAGCAGAAATCGCTGCTGGAAGAGCTCGTGGGGATCACTCACCACCGACGTTGGTGCGCCGAGTGCGCCGTCGGCGGCGATCGACTGAGCGTCGGGAAGCCCGGGCAGCCCGATGCGCAGCGGGCGGCTCGCCGCCACGGTGTTCCGGGCCAGGGTCACTTCGGCCCGCAGGACCAGCTGGCCCGCCGCGGTGGCCAGCAACTCGGTCACCGGCAGTTTGCTCGTCGTGATCGACCCGCGTCCTCGGCCGCTGGGCACGATCAGCCACCGCACCGCCGAACCCGGCGGCGGCGCCGGCCGCAGCGACAGGGTCACCGAAGACCCGGTGTCCAACTCGACCGGCCCGGCCGGAGCCGGAGCGACGTCGATGGCGAAGTAGTCGCCGAGGGCCATGGCCGCGTAGACCTGCGCCCCGTCGGGCTGAGCGTCCGGGTGGAAACGCACGAAGTCGAACCCGGCACGGTGCGCCAACGCCGCCAGCCGTCCCGGCGCGATCGTGCTGTGCCCCAGCAGAACCGCACGCCCACTCGCCCGCAGATCCGCCGCGTCCGGATCGTAGGCCGCGCTGATCCGCAGCCTGCCGCCCGGTTCGGCCGCCGCCAACGCGACCAGCCGGTCCAGCGGCGCGGCCAGGCCGACCTGGATCAGCTGCGGGTCGGCCGGTGCGCCCGGTTCGCCGAAGTCGACATCCGTGCGGTCGTACCGCAGCAGGAACGCCGGGTCGAACCGCTCCTCGTCCGCCGCGGTACCAACTATGTCTACTTCGGATGTCCGGCGTGAGCCCGCAGCGTCAAGGGATTCACCCGGCTTGAAGGTGACGGGACGGATGCGGATCAGCCGGGTGCCGCGAGCCAGTGGCGCGTTGCGGTCCGCCACCACCAGCTGGTCCGGCAACCCGTCTATCGTGCCGACGAGTTCGTTGAGCATCACCTCGAGGTTGGCGGCAGTCGGCAGGGTCCAGCGTCGGAACACGCGTAGCCGCCTGCGGTAGTGCTCGTCCGCCTCACCGAGCGCCGGCGAGAAATCGGCTCGGGCAACCGAGGAGATCCGCACCTCGTCGATCGCCCCGCGGAACCCGCTGCCACCGGGCCCGATGCGCAGCGGGGCGGTGTTCGATACGGCGCCGAGCGCACCGAGCGGCGCACTGGCCCGCAGCCGCCCGTCGACGTAGAGCCGGAGGGTTTTCGCGGCCCTGTCCAGTACCCCGGCGACATGGGTGAACGCATCGACCGGCAGATCGACATCTGCGAAAAGCGTGACCGGCGGGTTGGCTCCGTCGGTCACCACCAGCCGCGGATTCCGCTTCAACCCCCGCTTGAAGTCGCCGATCGACAGTAGCCAACCGGCACCCGAACCCCCAGGACCCGGGTGCCGGAAGAGTAGATGGCCGTCCTCGCTGGTGGCGTCCGGCCGGACGAAACACTCGACGGTCGCGTCGGCGTCCGCGGCGATGTCGAACGCGGGATCGCCGGCCGCCTCCACCGCGGCGTCGGACGAGTCGAAGGCGAACGCCGGGCCGTACCGGCCAGGCGCGCCGGGCCGCACGGCACCTCGCAGCGCACCGGGATGGCCGCTACGGCCCGGATAGCGGCCGGTGAGGTCACCGGCCACGGCGCTTCCGGCGGCCTCGTCGAGGTGATAGAGCGCTACGGTGCCGTCGTCGAATCCGTAGGGCAGCGGAGGAAATCGCGGCACGCCGAGGTCCGCGCCGATCAGGTCGAGACTCGGCCCTGCCGCCGTGCGCAGGTGCCGCTGCGCGACCGTGCGGATGAAGTGGCTGCGGAGCTGGTCGCGTTCGCCGCCGACGACCCAGAGCAGCTTGGCCATGGTGCCCAGCAACGCGGTCAGCCGCCAGAACCCGTCCGCACTGCCGTCGGGTGGGGCGGGCGTCATGGTCAGGCCGGTGATCCGGACCTCCGGCGACACGGGGATGTCCAGCGGAACCGATACCCCGGCGAGCGACCCCGCCGGGACGGTCACCGTTGCCGTCGCTGGCGAGCCGCCAGGTTGGACATAGCGCACGGCCACCACGGTTCCCGGTGCCAGGTCCCGGACGAGTTCCAGCACATAGCGAGGTGCCGGTGGCCGGCCGAAGAGGGCGAAATGGTCGGTGAAGTCGTACGCCTCGACGTCGGCGGTGGCCGGGGCACCGGTCGACGACAGGCGCAGGGCCAAGGTGTCCGCACCACGGGCGAACGGCGACGTGAGCCGGCGTCCCATCCGGACGGCGGCGAGCCCCGGCCCTGTCATGACGTCACCAGCGTGAGATCGATCGTGTCGCCGCCCGGCGAGAACACCGCCAGTTCGGTCGGCCCCATCACCAGATTCTCGCCGACCGGTACCTCGACCAGCGTGCTCTCCTGAGCCTCGCGCGGGGTGCGGCGCAGGTGCAGCCGCCGCACGTCGAGAACGCCCGGCTCTTCGACGAACGTCCGCACCACCTGCGAGTACAGCACGTCGCCGCCGAGCCGCTGGCCCCTGATGCCGGCCGCCAGCCGTTGGCGGATCGAGGCGAGCAGGGCGGGGCCGTCCGATCCGGGTTCGACCACCACCGTCGCCCGCACCCCCACCTCGACGTGGTCCGCCTCGATGATGTTCGGATGAATGCCGACCGGCCGCACAGCGCCGACGGCCTCGGCGACACGTTCGAAGATCCCTCGCACCGGACCGATGGTTCGCCATGGCGCACGGGTTTCGTGTGCGACGACGACATCGAAGAAGTACGGTTCACCGATCCGCCTCGCCTCCGCGCTGAAGGCGAGCCGGCCGAACAAGAACCTGCCGAACACGCTTCGCGAGACGTCCACTCCGCCGAGCGGATCGGATAGCGCCACGTCGAGCACTCCGCTGATCCCGAACGCCGCCTGTGCCACCGCCTCCACCGTCCACAGGTTGCGCGCCAGGCCAGCCAGTCGGGCTCGGTAGACGTCGTCCGATTCCGTCTCGGTGCCGCCGGCGGTCACCCGCGGGTTGGTGACGGTCAGCGTGGCGTCGCCCAGATCGGCCAGGAAGATCGAACCGTAGGTGGGGTCGATGCCGACGATCTCGCCGGCGAGCACGTCACCGCCGGGTCCCGGTTCGAAGGCGACCACTTCGGCAGTGGTGCTGGTGTTGCCCTCGTCCAGCGTCACCGACGCGGTGGTGCCGAACGCTCGCACGGGAGTCCCCGTGATCACGATGGCCCCCTCAGGCACGACATAGCGCCTCCCCGGCGCTGCGTTCCCCAGCGTGAACAGCACCTCGCCGGTACTCGGCAACTGCGGTCGTGCCAGTCCGACGTCTTCGCCGAGAAGATCGAGACCGTCGCCGACGGCGGTCGAGACGAAGCTGCCGTAGTAGAGGTCCTCCATCCGTTTCCACAGCTCGCCGTCCTCGGCCGCGGTCACCTCCAGGATCTTGCGCAGTGCGCTGGTGCTCGTCAGGTCGACGTCGTCGAAGACGGCACGCGCACGATCGAAGGCTTCGCTGAGGATCCGATCGACCGGTTTGAGCACGAAGCCCTGCTCGGTCACTCCGAAATCGGTCATGGCCGTCTACACCCCCACATCCACCAGCAGTGTCAGCGGGTCGCCCGCCACCGTGTCGAGCACGACCCGAACGGTCCACAAGCGACGGTGATGCGCGGATCGGGCGGCCGCGGCCAATGCCGGGTTCGCGGCCAGCAGGTCCGGGTCGTCATCGAAGACGACCTCCCGGACGTCGCGGACGCGCGGATCGGTACCCAGGGCGCGAACCAGGTTCGCCTGAATCAGCTGTTTCACCATCGGCACCGGGTTCGCCTCGGTGAAGACACCTTCGATGTCCAGTCCGTAGCCGGTGTTGAACGGATCGGACCCGAACGGTGTCAGTACGCGCAACGTCAGCGCCTGGCTGAGGTTCGCCGTCGACTCGACTTCTCGCAGCCGTCCCTGCGCCAGCACCAGGTCGCCGTCCTCCAACAGCAGGCCGCGACCGAAGGGCGTGGTCATAGCGCCTCCAGTTTCGCTTGGTTCGCGTCGGCTACCCGCCAGGTCCCGGAGTTCGTCGTTCCCTCCGCCGTCGCCAGCAGCACGGGCTGGCCTCCGAGTCGCAGCTTCGCGCTGAGGCCCTTGGTGATCCCCGTGATCGTCGCGCAGGGAGCGGATGCGTTCGGGCAGTCGATCACGCCGATGAGCAGGTCGCTCGGAAGTAACACGGCCTGCCCGTGCACAGTGAGCGAAGTGCCGGTTGCCGTCACTTTCACTGCTCCGCCGTGCACACATTTCACAACGGACGCTTCGGTCAGAACGGCGGCCATCAGGTCACCGCCACGGCTGAGCCGTCGAGCTTCATGCTGACCGAGCCGTTGGTCAGGGTGATCGGCTTGCCCTCGGTGCTGATCGTGACCGCGCCCGCGGAATCCACCCTGATCGTCGTGCCGCTGTGGTGGTCGATGGTGATCGAATCACCGGTCGGCGGCTCGGGCCGGACACCGACCTCGGGCAGTCTGCCGGCGCCGACCACCAGGTGGAGCGCCGCCGCCTGGATGACCCGGTGGCCACCGGCGTCGGTGAGGTCGTTGACACCTTTGCCCTGCGGCAGACCGTTCTTCCCCAGCTCGGTTGGCAGTGCCAGCCAGTAGTCGCCGCGCTTGCCCTGCGGTCGTTGCCGTTCCTCCGCCCACACGAAACCCGCGACCATCGCGTCGTCGACCTGCCCGTCGTTGTGCGCGAGCACCGCGCGCATCCCCGGATATACCGGGACGATCAACCCGGTCTTGTGGAACGCGAACGGCGAGGAGATCGGCTTTTCGTGCAGCTCCGCCCCGGAGCCGACCGGGCTCGCCACACTGGGTCCCGTCACCCCGGGTTCCGGAGTTTGCCCGTACCGCAACGACGCCCGGTGCCCCGCGGGCACGTAGCCGCTCACCTCACCCATGTCGATCGCCGGATGATCGGCACGACCGCGGTCGACGACTCCCCGCACGCGGTCCACCAGCCCCTGCAGCTCGGTGGCGACCTGGGCCCGCTTTCCCTGTTCGGCGGAGATCAGCCGGAGCTGCGCGGTGTAGCCGGAGTCGACGTGGAAACAGTGCACCACACGCGAGATCCGCAACGGTCCCGTCGGCATTCCGGACAGGCCGGCCATCGTGGCCACCTGGCCAGGCCGCAGCCCTGGATGACCGAGCACGGTCAGTTCCAGCGTGGTGCGGACAGGCGGCCTGCCCGCGGCGGGGGGTCGCCGGAAGGCCGCACGTGGCGCCGTGTCCTCCGCGGTCGAACTGCTGAGGGCGACCAGGTTCGTGTCCGGGTCGAACACCACCGGCGCCCGGTCGGCCGGCGCGCCGACCGCGTCACCGAGATGGACCTGGCGGTCGCGGAGCACCATCGGAACGTCCGCACGGGCGGCGATCTCGGCGAGCGCGTCCAAGACGGAACCGGAGCGAACCGTGAAGTCGGCCGGCCCTTCGCCCGCGGAAGAGCCACCTGCGAGCCCGACTCCGGCGGCCTTGGCCAGTGACTCGGTGAGATCGACGATCCTGACGCCCGGTGCGGGCCCCAGCTCGGCCGGGGTGTTGCGGAGCAGGTATCCGCCTTCCTCCTGACCGTGCAGCACGGTGCGGGCGAGGCCGTCGTCGCCGACACCGGAAGTCACCGACATGATACGGCCGACCAGCACCTGGCTCGCGCCGGTTTGGGTCGAAGGCTCGTCGAAGTATCCAAGGTGGACGGTGGCGTTCAGCGGTCTGGCGGCGTGCGTTTTCTTGATCAGTTCCGTCACCGAAGCGGGCAAGTCGATCACGCTGACTTCAAACGTGCCCGCCGCTGCGGCGTCGCTCATCGTCACGGTGATGTCTGCGTCGGCGACCGTAGATCCACTTTGGACGTCATTGGAGATCGTGATCGGCAGGCCGGGCCCGGTCGCCGTCCCTGCCAGCGCGGCGACTGCCGCGATCTCGATCCGGTACCAGAGTACGACGCTCATCGCGGTGCCACCCCGCCTCGGACGACCGAGCCGAACGAGCCCGCTCCGTTGAGGTTGCGCGGGTCCAGCCGCATCGCCGCGAAGGTGAGCGCCAGCTCGGCCGCCAGGTACTCCACACCGGGCACCAGCTTGCGGCGGAACAGGCCGACCAGCCCGCCCGGTTCCTCCCGTTCCACCGAGAGCACCAGGAACGCCCCGGCGGATGGCAGTTCGAGCGGACCGTCCACGGCGGCTTCCAGCATCTCCTCGGCGACGTTCGCATGCAGCCGGAACAGGTAGTTCCGGCCGGACATCGCCAGCCGGAACGCCTGTGGGAAGCCCTCGTCGGCGTTGATCGGCAAGCGAAGATAGGTACGTGTCGGCATCGCCGACCTCCCCTCCTGGTGTGATTCCGATGGTCAGAACAGATCCTCGGCAGTGCGGGCGACCGGATTGGGCTGCACGAATCCGGGCAGGAACGCGGTTCCGGCAGCCACGGCCAGATCCGCCACTTCTCCGAAGGCCGCGGACAAACCTGGCCGAACCGCCGCTACCAGCGAGATCGATACGTCCAGCGCGTCGCGTCTTTCCACGCTCTGCTGAAACTCGAGGTTCGTGATCTGCATGTCCAGGCTGATCGTGAGGCCGGATACCACGGAAATACCATTGCGAAGCACGGGTACGGCGAACGCGGCCAGGTTCATGGACGTCAGTGCCAGCGCCTCCAGCGCCTTCTTCAGCCCGAACCGTTCCGAGCCGATCAGCACCGCCTTGATGCCTATCTCCTTCCTGGCCGGCTGGGTGAGCTGCACGAACCTGCTGCCGTGGACGTGCGGGGTCTCATAGCCCTCGGCGACCGACATGCTCTGCACGTAGCGCAGCGGCACCGGCCCGACGAGCACCGGAACGTTGGTTCCCGACACCATTGCCTCCCCTCGAAGTCGCCGGCTTCATCCGCGGGCGGCCAGCTCCCGCTCGATCCCGTCGAACAGCTGACTCGCCAGCCGCCGGCGCTCGGTGGCGGGCAGTGCTCCCATCGCCTGGATCTCGACCGGGAAGTGGTAATTCACCACCGCCCCGCCGGGCGGCGAGATGACGGCTTCGCTTCCCGGTGCCGGAATGATGCGTTCGTCCACGTGAACCAGCGCGATACCGGTGCGCTCCACTCGCCCGCCTTGGGAGAAACCGGGAATTTCAAACGAATTCTCGAAGTCGTCGGTGTCCATGGCTATGCCTCCACCCCGACGTCCAAGGCAAGGCAGTTGAAGTTCGCCTGCGGTACACCGTCGATCACCACGTTGCTCGGATTGGCCGCGGTGACCACGCAGCGGGCGAACTTGATGGAGTTGAAGGCCCAGTCGGTGCCCTTCTTTTCGGCGACCACGACCGAGAACTCCTGGCCACTGGTGGCGAGCTCGGTCAGATCCGCCACCGCCGTGGCGACCGCGGGCACGGCCATCGTGAAGGTGAAGGTCACCGGCTGACGGACGAAACCGACGTTGTCCGCCTCGATGCTGTGCAACACGGTGTGCGGCACGTTGAAGGTCGGGGTGAAGCTGGAGATCGGCGTGATCGTGTTGTCCCCGAGCTTGACCTCGAGTCTGGTGTTCCAGTCCGGCATCGGTTCTCCCTACTTGAACTTGAGCGCGATCGAAAGCCGGTGGACCGCACCGGCGTACTGGATGGCGGCCATGACCTCGACGACCCGTTGTGCCTGTGCGTCGTTGATCCGCTTGGCCTCCCCAGCGGTGAGCGTTGCCGGATCCTTGTCCAGCAAGGCGAGCAGCGGGACGAAGACCTCGAACCCGTTCAGCACCCCGTTCTGCACTTGGACGCCGAGGATCGCTTCAAGCTGGGCGATAAGTGCGCGCAGACCGGACCGGCCGATCCGCACGTTTCCGATGGTCTTGATGAGCTGCGCGTTGAGCCGGAACGTGATGTCGTCGACTGTGCGCACGATGTCGATGAACTTCTTCCCGCCTGGGTTCCCGGTGTAGCCCTCGCCGAGATAGACACCGCTGCCGGGAATGATCGCCGGGCTGGTCAACCAGTTGACCCCGTTCCCCGCCGGTCCGGACAGCTCGGTTTCCGTACCGTTCAGGTCCTCGATTTCGGCTTGGCTGAAGGGTTCACTGGTGATGTTGACCTGCTTCAGCAGCATCGAGATATGCGGCTGATAGCCCGCAATCGTGCCCGCGACGGCGGCCGCGGCGTCCTGGCTGCTGCGATGCGCGACGTAGACCATCCGCTCGCTCGCCAGTACACCCGTCACCGGAGTGGGATCGGCCGAATCCTTGGCCAACATCGCCACCCCCATCCGCTGCTTTCCATCTCCGCCGGTCGTCGACACCGAAGCGACGTGTTCGGCCAGCGACACCAATGCGCCATCAGGGACCCCGGTGTCGTCGTCCAGTGGCGTGTTAGCCAGCACGACCAGTTGGACGTCGAGACGGGCGACCTCGTCCAGCGCGGCCTGCCAGTCCGGCGAGCTTTCACTCACCCGGACCGCGGTCACCGACGACGGGCCTGGCGACTGCGCGAACGCCAGGGCGACCGCGTCCCCGAGGTCACCGGGCGCGCGCCGGCGAGCTTCGGTCGGATCGGTGAACGTGATCGGCACGCCCACTTCTGCCGCGCCATCGGGTGGTGGCGATGGCAGCGTGACCCTCCCGATCACCGCGAGACTGCCGAAGGCACGAACCGCAGGGGCGAAAAGCTCGGTAGTCGGATTCACCCGGACATAGCGAACGGTCATCGCTCCCCCTCCTGTCTTTCTTTGACCTGTTGTTCATGGCTTTTCGTAGCCTCATCCGATGTGGACGGAAGGAACAGCGCCGCCACCCCCGCGCCGGCGAAGAGCTGCTCCACCGCCGCGACAGTGGTCCCGCCATCCGCCGGTCCCGTCTCCGCGAACACGACCGCCGACGCATACGGGGCGATCGACTCCACCTTGGGCAGCACCGGTTCCGCGCCCGCCACCGCCCGGCCGGCCTCGGTGATGATCCGGCCGGCCCGCAGGCCCTCGGTGAGATCGAACGGATCGACCGCCACCGTGGCGACGGCCACCCCGAGCGTGTGCACGTTGGCCGGGTCGTCCGGATCGAAGGGGCCCGCGGTACGCAGCCGCACCGTCGACAGCAGGTACTGGAATGCTTCCCGCAACTCCTCGACGGTGCTGATGCCGTGTTCCGACATGAACGCGTCCAGGTCGACGAACGGGAGGCGCTGACGGAATTCGTCGAAGGTGGTGAATCCTTCGACGGTTTCGTTGACGACCGATTCGACCCCGGCGGCATCGGTTTCGGCCACCACGGTGACCTTCAGCTTGGCCAGGATGTCGATCCACACCGGCCTTGGTGACCTTTCGTTGTCCACGACGAACTCGGTACGGCTGTAAGTCGGCACGAGCTGGGTCCAGCTTCCCGCCGTCCGTTTCTCGGAGAAGAGCGGGAATTGCAGCACCAGCTCGTCGACGACGACGTCGCGCACCTGGTCGATCCGCACCGCCGACAGGTCGTAGGTCGCCGCGAGCGCGGTACGCACCAGCCGCCGTTCGCTGTCTCCCGAAGGCAACAGGAGCGCGCGGAACGCCACTGGATCGGCAAGGCGCAACAGTGCGCTGTCCCGGAATGAAGTCATCGCCGCCGTCACACCTGGAGGGTGATGGAGGCGCTCACGTTCGCGCTCGCCCCCTGGTTGTCGGTGGCCGTGATTTCGAAGGTGTAAGTACCCGAGCTGGGGAACCGGATGCCGGCTCGCCAGCTCGACCACTCGTTCCCCGTCGGCCCGGTGCCGTCCGCCAGCACGGAAGTCGTCTCCGGGAGGATCCGATACCTGACGCCGTTGACCCCGGCCGCCGCACCGGCCGTCGTCCCGGTGAAGGTGACCGTGAAAGGCGTTTCCGGGACGGTGATGACCGGGTCGAAGTCATCGATCGCCACCGCGGGTTGCAGACCGTCGTCCACGATGACGGTCCGACGTTCCTGCGTTGCCTTGCCTCCCGGATCGGTGCACGTCACGGAAATCTCGCGGGGCCCGAGCGGGGCGGGACTGAGCGTGATCGTCTTCGCATAGTTGGTGCCGGTGTGCTGGGCACTCGTGCTCGTGCCGTCGTGACCGATGGTTACAGCGAAGGGATAGCTTTGATTCGTCCCGGTGCTGAGCCGGACCTCGACCTGGGCAGGCCCACGGCTGACGTCGACGCGGGCACGGTCGGCAGGTGCCACCCAGGTGAACGCCGGCGGGAACGGCGCCACCACGGTGACGATCTTCGTGCTGGCCCGCACCATTTGCCCGGTGGTGGTGACCCCCCACCCGGCGACCGCGGGGGTACCGGTGTGCGGGAATGTGACCGGGAAGCTCGCGCCGTTGCCCGCGGACGGGCTGTTGTCCACGAACTTGTGGCCCGCCGCCTCGAGGTCCATCTCGGTGAAGGTGACCAAGGGAACCGGTTCCCAAGCGTTGTTCCGCAGTATCCAGCTGGTGCCGCGGCTGACCGACAACGTGATCCTGGCCGGGACGCCCACCTGCACGGCCCCGGTCGGCAGGCCGATGGAAACCGTCGCCGGAATGTTGTCGGGTCTGGGGGATATCGACGGGGAGGGAGACTCCGCCTCTTCCACATTGGGCACATCGTCGATCGTCACGGGAACCTCCCCATCGGCACGCCGGGAGCTCTGCCCTCTCGGCACCACCTCACGGTCGCAAGGCTCGTCGACAATCCGTCGACAACGCACCAACGCCGGCGAACGGGCCGTTGTCGATGCCGCGCTAGCCGAGCTGGTCGCCCAGCCGCAACCGCAGCCACAGCACCAGCCGCTCGTCCGGGTCGGCGAGATCGACCCCGAAGATCTCCTCGGCGCGGGAAAGCCGGTACCGGATCGTGTTCGCGTGCACGGACAGCCGAGTGGAGGCGGCAGCGATATCGCTGTTGGCGTCGAGGTAGCTGCGGATGGTGGACGCATAGGTGGTGCCGTGCTCGAGATCGTGGGCGCGGATCGCGGGCCCGAGCCTGCGGGGCAGCGCCTCGTGCGCGGCGAGTATGCGGGCCAGTTCGGACAGTGCCGCGCCGGCCCACATCTCGTCGATCGTGGCCACCTGGCACGGTTCCGGGTCACCCGGCCGTTCGGTGAGTGCGCGCAGGACGAGATCGGCGTCGGCGCGTGAGCTCGCGATCGAGCGCAGGCCGGTGACCAGCGAGCCGAGTCCCGCTTGGATGCGCACCCGCAGTGCGCCGTGGGCTCGCCGGGCGATGTCGGCGACGAGTTCCCGGTGCGCGTTCGGTGAAGGCCCGCCCGGCAGCAGCGCATAGACCGTGCCGTCGATCAACGCGCAGCCGGGCCTGCCGTAGTGGGCCTCGCAGTGCAGGCTCACCAGGTCGGCGAGCCGGGTGGCCGCATGCGCCGCGACAACCTCGTCGGCGTCGCTCGAGGCGACGGCGAACGCGGCCACCGCCACCGGCACGTCGGGGTCCAGGCCGAGTCGCGGGGCCACGGCGGTGACACTGCTCGGGTCGGTGAGCAACCGGCGCAACAGGTCGGCGCGCCTGCGGCGGACGGCATCGACCGCGGCACGGGCCGCGAGCAAGTGCAGCGCGGTGATGTCTGCGGCGTCGAAGAGTGCCTGTTCGGAGGCTTCATCGAGGCGGTTCTCGGCGTCGACGACCCAGATCGAACCCAGTACCTCGCTGCCGGCGCGGACCGCGACGCCGAGGCGGGGAAGACCGCCGGGAAGGGCGGGGAACCGGCAGGTGCGCCGCACCTGGGCGAGTGTGCGGTACTGCTCGTCGTAGTGGTCCGGGGCGTCCGGCACCTGGAGACCGAGGATGCCCTGGCGGCGGCCTTCATCGATGCCATGGCCGGGCAAGGTCGAGTACGCGAGGATGCGCCGGTGCGGATCTTCGATCGCGGTGGCACCACCGACCATTCCCGCGATCGCGTTGGCCAGTGCGAACAGATCGCCGATGGCGGGGTCGCCAGGGCCCTGCGCGAAACGCGCCGCTGAGGCAAGGGCCGAAGAGAGCATGGCGTCCAGGTGGTGCCAGGCCACGGCCTCGTCGGCGGCGAGCAGCACGAGACCGGACCGCAGCGCGGCTTCGGTCAGCTCGGTGACCGGTTCGCCGAAGCTCTTCACCACAAGGCAGGCGTAACCGGCCTCGGCCGCCGAACCGACGAGCTCCAGTGCTTCGGCCGTGCCCACGCCGACGGCGAGCAGGATCGCGTCGTGGGCGGGTGGAAGCGGGGTTCGCCGCTCGAAGATGAGCACGCCCGAGACCGGTACCGGCCTTTCCGGCAGTGCGGTCAACGGCCGCAGCAGCGAAGAGCCCAACGCATCGAGGACCTGGCCGAGATCGGGTACCTCAGGGTCGAGCATCCTCACCTCTTCAGCCAGACGCACAAAGTATTCGCGGAATCTCTGGACGGGCGCTGCATACGCCTGGCCGGCACGGCCGCGACGCTGTCAGCATGCACGTTCCAGCAGGTGTGCCGCGGGCGGTTCCAGCGACCGTACTCGCTTCGGCCGAGGCGAGCGCGACCGAAACCGCCACGCGCGCCGCGGCCCGTGCGGGGGTCCGGATCCACCTGGCCGAGGACGTCCCCACGGTGGAGGCGATTTCGCGATTCTTCGCCGCGGTATGGCAGACCTCCGAAGCCCAGCCGCCGTTCGCGCCCGACGCGCTGCGAGCCTTCGCGCATGCCGGAGGCGCCGTGCACTACGCGGACGACCGGGACGGCGTCGCCGCCGCGTCCGTGCTGCTTTTCTGCTCGCCGGCCGCCAATGCCGTCTACTCGGTGATCGCGGCCGCCCGCACCAGCGATCGTGGAGTCGGCTTCGCCCTCAAGCAGGCGCAGCGGGCCTGGGCGCTCGAACGCGGCATGACCTCGATGATCTGGACCTTCGACCCGCTGGTGAGCCGCAACGCCCACTTCAACCTCGCCAAGCTCGGCGCGACCGCCACGGAGTACACAGTGGACCTCTTCGGTCGAATCGACGACGGTGTCAACGGGCACGACGAAACCGACCGGCTCACCGCCGTCTGGCCGCTTTCCGAGCCACATTCCGCCCACTGCGCCGGACCCGATCCCGACAGCGCGGAACTCAACCCGCGGCCAGCGCCGGATGGCGCGCCGTTCCGCGCTCGTGACGAAAACGGGCTCTGGTGCCGAGTCCCACCCGACATCGTCACCACGCGCCGCCGGGACCAGCGGCTCGCCGTCGAGTGGCGGGCGGCCGTGCGCGATGCCCTCCGTCCGGTCTTCGATGCCGGCTTCGTCGCGACCGGGTTCAGCAAGTCCGGCTGGTACCACCTGACCAGGAAGGAACAGCCGTGAAGATCGAACTCATCGAGCTCATCGAGATCCGCCTTCCACTCGTCCGCCCGTTCCGGACTTCGCGGGGAACCGACACCGAACGGCACACCCTGCTGCTGCACGTGGTGACCGACGCTGCCGAAGGCTGGGCCGAATTCGGCGGCGACCCCGAGCCGCTGTACAGCTCGGAGTTCGCCGCCGGCGCCGAGCGCGTCCTGCTCGATCACCTCGTGCCGAGGGTCACCGCACTGCACCGGCCGAGTGCCGCCCGGATTGCCGCCGCGATGTCGCCGGTCAAGGGCAACCCGATGGCCAAGGCGCTGCTCGAAACGGCGATCCTCGACGCCGAGTGCCGCGCGCACGCGATGCCGCTGGCGACCTACCTCGGGGCGGTGCGCGACCGCGTCCCCGCCGGGGTGTCCGTCGGGATCGCGGACACGATCGCGGAACTGCTGGAGTCGGTCTCCGGCTACCTGGAGCAGGGGTATGTCCGGATCAAGATCAAGATCGAACCGGGCTGGGACATCGAGCCCGTTCGCGCGATCCGCCGCGAGTTCGGTGCCGAACTGGCGCTGCAGGTCGACGCGAACACCGCCTACTCGCTGACCGATGCCGAACACCTGCGCGGGCTCGACGAGTTCGGACTCGTCCAGATCGAGCAACCGCTCGGCGAGGACGACCTGCGCGGTCACATCGAGCTTTCGAAGTTGCTGCGCACGCCGATCTGCCTCGACGAATCGATCCGCTCCGCGCGCACGGCCGCCGCCGCGATCGGGCTGGGCGCCTGCCGCATCATCAATATCAAGCCCAGCCGGGTCGGGGGTTACCTCGAGGCCCGGCGGATTCATGACATCTGCGCCGCGCACGGGGTACCCGTCTGGTGCGGCGGGATGCTCGAGACCGGTATCGGCCGCGCGCAGAACCTCGCACTCGCCGCACTTCCCGGTTTCGTGCTGCCGAGCGACATTTCGGCCTCCAGCCGCTACTACACCGAGGACCTCACCGACGCGTTCCGGCTCGACGACGGTTGTCTGTCCGTTCCGGACGGCCCGGGCAGCGGCGTGACCGTGCTTCCCGCGGCGCTCGGCCGCTACGCCGTCGCCACGCGGAACCTGTACCAGCAGGGCTCGATGCGGTAACCGTGGAAGGAGACATCATGCGAGGTTGGACGAGTGCCGCCGTGGCCTTGGTGGTCACGGCCTCTCTGGCGGTGGCGCCGGTCGCGTCGGCCACCACACCACCCTGTGAAACCAAGCCCATCCAGACCGCGCTGAAGGCGTTGCGGAGTATCGATGCGGGGATTGCGGTGACGGTGAAGAGCCCGCGTTGCGGCGTTTGGAACGGCGGCGTTGGCCTCGCCGACCGCAGGACTGGCCGTAAGGTCGTCGGCGATGAGCACGGCCGGATCGGCAGCGATACCAAGGCATGGACGGCCACGGTCGTGCTTCAGCTCGTCGGCGAAGGCAAGATCAAGCTCGATGACACCGTCGACCAGCATCTGCCCGGCCTCATCCGCACCGAACACCACGACGGTCGCAAGATCACGATCCGGCAGCTTCTGCAGCACACCAGTGGCCTGCCCGATTATCTGGACGCGCCGTTCTGGGCGGACGAGGAGGCGCACCGCTGGGATCACATCGAGCCCCTGCGGACAGTCGAGCAGGCGCTGACCTTGCCCCCACCCGACCGGGCTCCGTCGGGCTTCGCCTACGCCAACACCAACTACAACCTGGCTGGACTGATCGTCACGAAGGTCACCGGCCGCGGCATCGGCACCGAGATCGACCGGCGGATCATCAAGCGGCTCGGCCTGTGCGAAACCTCTTGGCCTGGCGACCGGACCACGATTCCCAAGCCGGACCTGCGAAGCTATGTCGAGCGGGCTGGGAAGCTGGTGGACAGGACGGAATGGAACACCTCCGAGGCCGACGCGTCGGGGGCGCTGATCTCCACCGGGGCCGACACGACCGCCTTCTGGACCGCGCTGCTGACCGGGAAACTGCTGGCCCCAGCCCAGCTCGCCGAAATGAAACGCACCATTCCGGACGACTCCGGTCAGGACTACGGCCTGGGGGTCGAGGGCTATCGACACATTCGGGGCCTCGCCACCTGGGGCCACAGCGGCAGCATGGCCGGTGGCCACAAGTTCCGGAACGCCGTCACCGATGACGGCCAACGGGCCGTGACCCTGCTGATCAACACGGACACGTTCAACTCGGACGTGGTTGACTCCGTCATCGGCGATCTCATCCGCGACCTCCGCTGACCCCGATCCGAAGCTGAAGGGTCAAGTGCGGTCTGAATTCCGGTCGCGGCGCGGGTAAGGGGAGCTCAGCGACCAGTCACCCATCCGCGAGGTTCCCTGTGCCAAGGCGGCCAGCTCGAATCCCACTGTGCAGAGCACGGTGAGTTCCACGATCACGATCAGCAGCAACATTGGTTTCGACTCCTTTGCTTTCTGTCAATCAGACTGCGTCGGCGGTTTGATCGAGTGTGCTGTTCCGGTTCAGCCGGACGAAGCCGGGCCGTGCGGCCAGCAGGCCGCAGACCAGCTCGGGCACCACCAGCAGAAGCAGCAACCAGAGCGACACCTCCCAGCCGCCGGTGACGCTGTGCAGCAGGCCGAAGGTCAGCGGGCCGGATCCGGCGAGGAGGTAGCCGCCGGACTGGGCCATGCCCGAGAGCCGCGCGGTGACCGCGGCGGTGGGTGAGCGCAGGTTGAGCAGCGTGAGGGCGAGCGGGAACGCGCTGCCGGTGGCGAACCCGAAGATCGTGATCCAGGCCCAACCGCCCCGCGGAGCGAGGAGCAGGCCGCCGAGTCCGAGCACCATCCCGGCGACGACCCCGAGTACGAGCGGCCGCTGGTCGCGCAGCCGGGCGGCGACCACCGGTACGGCGAAACCGAGCGGGATTCCGATGATCACGATGACCGAGTTCATCATCCCGGCGGTGGCCGGCCCGAACCCGTGCTCGCGCATGATCTCGGGAAGCCACGACATCAGCGTGTAGAACATCAGCGACGCCATACCCATGAAGATCGTCACGGACCACGCCAGCGGCGAGCGCAGCAGCGACCCGTGCTCCGCAAGAGTTTGCGGGTGAGCGGAGGTGCTGGCGGGCGCCTGCCTCCACCCGCGGAGCGCGAGCGGACCCCACACCAGTGCCGCGACCAGCGACGGGAAGGCCCACACGACCAGAGCCAGCCGCCAGCCGCCCAGGTGCTCCAGCGGGACGGCCAGGCCCGCCGCGGCGGCACCGCTGACCGACATCAGCATCATCGCCATGCCGGTGACCGAACCCACGCGGCCGGGGAACACGCGCTTGATGACCGCCGGCACCAGCACGTTGCCGGTGGCGATCCCGGCTCCGGCCAGCACGGTGCCGGTGAACAGCGCCGGCTGGGCGGGGACCACGCGCAGCAGGAGCCCGGTCGTGATCAGCAGGAGCGCTGCGGTGAGCGCCGCCTCGGTGCCGATCCGGCGGGCGAGCACGGGGGCGAGCGCGGAGAAGGCGCCAAGGCACAGCATCGGCAGGGTGGTGAGCACGCTGACGTCGACGCCGGTGAGCCCGAACGCGTCCTGTAGCTCACCCAGTACCGGAGGGATGCCGGTGATGGCCGCGCGCAGGTTGAGGGTCAGCAGCACCAGGCCGATAAGGGTCCAGACCGCCGTGAAACGAGTGACGCGGGGGCTGGAAGTCATCATGTCAGCAGGATGACCCCGGACGACCGTTGCCGTCCATTGCATGTTTTGCAGGTGATTGTGCAAGATGATTTCATGATTGACCTGCGCCGCCTTCACATGCTCCGCGTGGTGCACCAGCAGGGCACGGTCACCGCGGCCGCCGAGGCCCTGCACCTCACCCCGTCCGCGGTCTCCCACCACCTGCGCGAGCTCGCGCGCGAGCTCAAGGTCCCGCTCCTGGAGCCGCAGGGCCGGGGCGTCCGGCTGACCCCGGCCGCGCTCGTGCTCATCGACCACGCCGACGCGTTGCTGGCCCGGTGGGAGGAGGCGCAGGCGGAGCTGGAGTCCTACCGGGCCGGCCAGACCGGACCGCTGCGCATCGCGGGCTTCACCACCGCGATCAGCGGCCTGATCGCCCCCGCGGCCGGGCGGCTGCGGCGCAGCCATCCCGACATCCTGGTGCAGGTGCGCGAATGCGACACCGCGGAGAGCATGGACCTTTTGGTGGCGGGCAAGGTGGATCTCGCGGTCGTGGAGCCCGTCGAGGGCGGGCCGGCGCCGGATGACGCGCGGTTCGAGCAGGGCCTGTTGCTGGAGGAGCCGCACGTCATGCTGGTGCCCGCCGACCATCCGATGGCGCGGGCGGCATCGGTGCGGCTGGAGGACGCGGCGGCCGAGGACTGGATCGTCGCCGACCCCGGCACCTGCGATCACGCCCAGCGGGTGCGGGTGCTGTGCGCGGCGGCCGGGTTCTCGCCGCGGATCGTGCATGCCGCGACCCAATGGCCGGCGGTCTGGTCGCTGGTCGGGAACGGGCTGGGCGTCTCGCTGGTCCCGCGGCTGGCCGAGGGCCCGGCGGGGCAGGCGGTGGTGCGGGTGCCGGTGTCGAGCGAGAACATGCCGACGCGGCGGATCCTCACCTGCGTGCGCCGGGGCAGCCGGCGGAACCCGCTCATCGACCTCGGGATGCGGGCGCTGGAAGAGGCGGTGCGCGACCACCGGGCCGTGGGCTGGCCCCAGTCCGCCTGACGGCCCGCCCGCCACGGCACCTGTCGCGGGGGAAGCTTGTGCGCTCGCTAGTCAGTGTTACTATCTACCGGTAGTAAGTGTTGCTGAGTAGCTGGAGAGTGTTCCATGGGCAAGCAGATGACGGAGATGCTCAAGGGAACGCTGGAGGGCATCGTGCTCGCGATCCTGTCCGGCCGACCCGCGTACGGCTACGAGATCACCGCGTGGCTGCGGGATCAGGGCTTCTCCGACATCGCCGAAGGCACTGTCTATGCGCTGCTCGTCAGGATCGAGCAGAAGAGCCTCGTCGACGTGGAAAAGGTTCCGTCCGAGAAGGGGCCGCCGCGCAAGGTGTTCTCCCTCAACGCGCAGGGACGGCAACACCTCGAAGAGTTCTGGAAGACCTGGAGCTTTCTCGCAGAACGGCTCGAACAGCTCCGCGAAGGGGGTAGCTGACCATGTTCATCTCAAAGTTCATCGCACTGGTGCTCGGCGACATCGGCGAAAAGCGGCGATGGTGGCAGTACAAGGCGCGCACCAAAAAGCTCCCCGAGGACTATCGCACGGCGGTCGAAGCGCTGGAGCGGTACCTGATGTATTTCGGGCCGGGGGACGGCGCCAGCGTGGTTTCGATGCACGAGGACCTCATCGACCTGTTCGAGCAGAGCGCGGTGGACCGAACCCCGATCCGCGAAGTCGTCGGGGAAGACCCGGTGGAGTTCGCTGAGGCGTTTCTCCGGAACTACCCGGAGGGTCAGTGGATCGGCCGGGAGCGGGGACGGCTGACCAACGCCATCGATCGCGTCACGGGCGGCGAATCGTGACAAAGGAGAGAACGGATATCCGGATGACAACCGACCAGGCCAAGGGGCCCGCGATCAAGGTGCAGGGCCTGGAAAAGTCGTACAAGAAACTGCATGTGCTGCGTGGTGTGGATTTCGACGTGGCACGGGGCAGCATTTTCGCCCTGCTCGGCTCGAACGGGGCCGGCAAGACCACGGTCGTGCGGATCCTGTCCACGCTGCTCAAGGCGGACGCGGGGACGGCGAGCGTCGATGGCTTCGACGTCGCCACGCGACCGGCGAACGTCCGGGAGGCGATCAGCCTCACCGGACAGTTCGCCGCCGTCGACGAGATCCTCACCGGCCGGGAGAACCTCGTGCTCGTCGCCCAGTTGCGGCACCTGAAGCAGCCGGGCAAGATCGCGGATGGCCTGCTGGAGCGTTTCTCGCTGACCGACGCGGCCGCGCGGAAGGTGTCGACGTACTCGGGCGGCATGCGCCGCCGGCTGGACATCGCCATGAGCCTCATCGGGAATCCGCCGGTGATCTTCCTGGACGAGCCGACCACCGGGCTCGATCCCGAGGCCCGCCTTGAGGTGTGGGCCGCGGTAAAGGACCTCGCCGCGCGCGGCACGACGGTGCTGCTGACGACGCAGTACCTGGACGAGGCCGAACAGCTCGCCGACCAGATCGCAATCCTCCACAAAGGACGGATCATCGTGAACGGCACCCTCGCCGAACTCAAGCGGCTGCTTCCGCCCGCCAAGGTCGAATACGTCGAAAAGCAGCCGACCCTCGAAGACGTCTTCTTCGCCATCGTCGGCGCGGACAAGTAAGGAACGACGATGAACAAGCATTTCTTCGGCGACACCGCCGTCCTGCTGAGACGATCCCTGAAGCACGTCACGCGCAGCGTGGACACCATCATCACGACCGCGGTCACGCCGGTCGCCATGATGCTGCTGTTCGTCTACGTGTTCGGCGGCGCGATCGACACGGGATCGGATTCGTATGTGACCTACATGCTGCCCGGCATCCTGCTGATCACGGTCGCGTCGGGCGTCGCCTACACCGCGTTCCGGATCTTCACCGATCTGAAGAGCGGGATCTTCGAGCGATTCCAGTCCATGCCGATCGCACGGTCGGGCGTGCTGTGGGCGCACGTGCTGACCTCGCTGGTCGCCAACCTGATCTCGCTCGTGATCGTCGTGGGCGTCGCACTGCTCATCGGCTTCCGCTCGGGGGCCGGAGTGCTGACCTGGCTCGCGGTCGCCGGCATCCTGGTCATGTTCACCCTGGCATTGACCTGGCTCGCCGTCATTCCCGGCCTCTCCGCGAAGACCGTGGACGGTGCGAGCGCGTTCTCCTACCCGCTCATCTTCCTGCCGTTCCTCAGCTCGGCCTTCGTGCCCACCGGCACCATGCCCGGCCCGGTGCGCGCCTTTGCCGACCACCAGCCGGTGACGTCGATCGTCAACGCCATCCGCGACCTGTTCACCCAGCAGCCGGTTGGCACCGATGTCTGGATCGCCCTCGCCTGGTGCGCCGGCATCCTCATCGTCGCCTACGTCTTCGCCACGGCGACCTACCGCCGCAGGATCTCCTGACCTTGGATCGGCGCGGCGTGCAGCATCTACGCGGGTGGCTAGGACGAAATCCCGATGCGCCGGATCACCGGCAAGTCACTCGGCACGTTCTTCGCCGACGAGTGCCTCGGCTGACTTGCGGCCCACCACGGCGTTTCCGGCGCCGTGGTGGGCGGTGTTCTCGCGAACTACGAGCCGACGGTGGGTTTGGTGGCGCGGACGATGGCCGAGTGCATGCCGTCGGCGACCTGGTGGGTGGGGGTGATCTCGATGCCGGTGAAGCCCGCGGCTTCGAGTTGCCGACGGTATTCGGCGAAGGAGAGGGCGCCGGCGATGCAGCCGACATACGAGCCGCGTTCGCCCCGCTGGCCGGGGGTGAGGTCGTCCTCGGCGACCACGTCGGACACCCCGATCCGGCCGCCGGGTGCCAGCACGCGGAAGGTTTCGGCGAACACGGCGGGCTTGTCGACGGAGAGGTTGATCACGCAGTTGGAGATCACCACGTCGATGGTGCCCGCCGGTAGCGGGATGGCCTCGATGGTGCCCTTGAGGAACTCCACGTTGGTGGCGCCGGCCTTGGCGGTGTTGGCCAGTGCGAGGGCGAGCATCTCGTCGGTCATGTCCAGCCCGTATGCCTTGCCGGTGGGGCCGACCCGGCGGGCCGAGAGCAGGACGTCGATGCCGCCGCCGGAACCGAGGTCGAGCACCCGCTCGCCGGCGCGGAGCTCGGCGACAGCGGTGGGGTTGCCGCAGCCGAGCGACGCGGCGACGGCCTCCGCGGGCAGCTGGTCGCGGTCGGTGTCGGCGTACAGACCGGCACCGAAGTTGTCGTCGATCTCCACCGGTTCCGGGCCGCAGCAGTCTTCGGCGACGCCGCCACCGGTGATCGTGGTCGCGGCGGCCGCGTAGCGCTCGCGGACCGTCTCTCTCAGGTCGGCTGCTTGCTCGCTCATCGCATGGTCCCTTCGGCTGTATCGATGTCTGTCGATCCAGTCTTGCGTCTTGGATCGAAGTTTGTCAACATAGAAGAATGTCGATGCAAGAGCTTCCCGTGCTGGACCGGGCCGAGATCTGCTGCACCGGTTTGCTGTCCGCGCCGTTGGGGGAGGACGAGGCCGCCGAGCTGGCGCCGGTGTTCAAAGCGCTGGCGGATCCGGTGCGGTTGCGGCTGCTGTCGATGATCGCCTCGCGGGACGGGGGCGAGGTGTGCGTCTGCGAGCTGACGCCGGCGTTCGACCTGTCCCAGCCGACCATCTCGCACCATCTGAAGCTGCTGCGCCAGGCCGGGTTGATCGACGGCGAACGCCGCGGCACCTGGGTCTACTACCGGTTGCTGCCGGCCACCACGGACAAGCTCGCCGCCCTGCTCACGCGCCCGTCCGTGGACCGGCCGGGCGAACCCGCCGGGACGCGGGCGTGACCGCGCGGGCATCCGCACCGGCCGCCGGGGTACCGGTCGCCGGCCGGTTGCCGGTACTGGACCGGTTCCTGCCGGTGTGGATCCTCGCCGCGATGGCCGCCGGCCTCGGGCTCGGCCGCGTCGTCCCCGGCCTCGGCGACGCGCTGGCGAAGGTCACCGTCACCGGGGTCTCGCTCCCGATCGCGCTCGGGCTGCTGGTGATGATGTACCCGGTACTGGCCAAGGTCCGCTACGACCGGCTCGACACCGTCACCCGCGACCGGCGCCTGCTCGTGCTGTCGCTGGTGCTGAACTGGGTCGTCGGGCCCGCGCTGATGTTCGCGCTGGCCTGGTCGCTGCTGCCGGACCTGCCCGAGTACCGCACCGGGTTGATCATCGTCGGGCTTGCCCGCTGCATCGCCATGGTCATCATCTGGAACGACCTCGCCTGCGGCGACGGCGAGGCCGCCGCCGTCCTCGTCGCGCTGAACTCGGTCTTCCAAGTGATCATGTTCGGGGTGCTCGGCTGGTTCTACCTGTCCGTGCTGCCGGGGTGGCTCGGCCTGGAGAGGGCCGGGCTGGACGTGTCGGGGTGGGAGATCGCCCGCAGCGTGCTGATCTTCCTCGGCATCCCGCTCGCCGCCGGCTACCTCACCCGCCGCCTCGGCGAGAAAGCCCGAGGCCGCGACTGGTACGAGACGCGGCTGATCCCCCGGATCGGGCCGTTCGCGCTCTACGGCCTGCTGTTCACCATCGTGATCCTGTTCGCCCTGCAGGGACAGGCCATCACCAGCCAGCCGCTCGACGTGGCCCGGATCGCGCTACCGCTGCTGGCCTACTTCGCGCTGATGTGGGCCGGGTCCTACGCCCTCGGCAGAACGGCCGGCCTGTCCTACGAGCGGACCACCACGCTGGCGTTCACCGCCGCGGGCAACAACTTCGAGCTCGCCATCGCCGTCGCGATCGCCACCTTCGGCGCCACCAGCGGCCAAGCCCTCGCCGGGGTGGTCGGTCCACTCATCGAAGTCCCCGTGCTGATCGCACTGGTCTACGTGTCCCTGGCACTGCGCCGCCGCTTTCCCGCCCCGCCCAGCGCCTGAAGGCCACCGCCGAAACCCGAGGAGACCGCGTGTCCGCCATCCCCGAGGTCCTGTTCGTCTGCGTGCACAACGCCGGCCGCTCCCAGATGGCCGCCGCCCTGCTCCACCACCACGCCAGGGGAACGGTCACCGTGCGCTCCGCCGGATCCGACCCCGCCGACACCATCAATCCCGCGGTCGTCACCGCGATGGAAGAACTCGGGCTCGACCTCTCCCGGGAATTCCCCAAACCGCTGACCACCGAAGCCGTCCAAGCCGCCGACGTCGTCATCACCATGGGCTGCGGCGACGCATGCCCCGTCTTCCCCGGCAAGCGCTACCTCGACTGGAAACTCGACGATCCCGCCGGAAAGAGCGTCGACGCCGTCCGTCCCATCCGCGACGACATCGACCGCCGCGTCCGAGCCCTGCTCGCCGAACTCGTTCCGGCCGAATGAAGTTGCGTTCGGGTAATGCAGATCACATCGGGGCATCCTTATGCGTTCCAGGACATCTTTGTCGGTGAAAAGGAATTACCGGGAGCGTTGTCCGAGGGGGCGTTGTGAACATCAAGGGCGTGGTGGTTCGGCGAGGTGCCGCGAGCGTAATCGCGGCCGCGGTTTCGGTTGCTGCACTGGGTGCGTGCTCGAATGAGCAAGCAAGTACCGCTATTCCGCAACCGCAGAACAACGCCGATATTGGCGCGGGGCGCGATACCGCTCCGGCTGCTCCGAAAACCGACGCGGAGGTGTCGTCGAATACCGGAAGCCGGAAAAGCGCCGGCACGACGTCGGCGGAGCGCAAGGCGGAATGCGCGAATTTGAAGGTGACGTTGTCCCAGCCGGAACAGGCCGACAACAGCGGTACGCAGTGGCGGCTTCCGGTCCTGCTGACCAACCGGGGCAGCGCGACCTGCACCGTCCGCGGTTTCCCCGGGGTGCGGCTGGACGGTGCGGACGGTACGTCCTGGGATCTGACGCGCACCAATGCGTCGATCAAGCCGGTCGACGTGGCTCCGGGTGAGCACGCCAAAGCGGACCTGACGTACCTCACCGCGGAATCCGGTGACGGATGGCGCATCGCTCGCATGGCCGTGACGCCGCCCCACACCACCGACACGCAGTACGTGTCCTGGGCGGTCGGCACGTCCGTTCTCAAGCAGGACGCCGCGACCCACCCCGGCACCTACATCGATCCGGTCCGCCCGGCGGGTAGCTGACCTGCCGGAACCGTACCCGGCTATTCCCGGCTCGGGCGTCGTTCGATCAGCAGGGCGAGGCCGTCCAGGATGCGGTGCAGGCCGAACTCCCAACCGTTGTCCTCCGACGGCTTCGCGGTCGAGCCGGCCGCCACCAGGGCCGGAAAACGATCGGCGTGCGCTTCGACCAGTGGTTTCAGGCCGCGCTCTGCCGTCCAGGGTTGCGTGCCCGCCATCGCGACCGAGTGGGTGTTGCGCAGGTGCCCGCTGAGCAGGAACACCGCGTCCATCCGCTCGGAGCCGTGCAGGCCGGTGCCGTCCAGCGCCGCCACGGCGGACTCCGTCCAGCCGATCTCGCGCGGGCCGGTGGGGCGCTGTCCCACGGTCGCTTCCGGCAGCCAGGGGTGCCGTTGCCAGGTCTCGCGCATCTGCCGGGCCCACTCCTGCAGCCGCGACCGCCAGCTCCCGGGCACCTTCCGCAGGTCCGGCGGGGCGCCGATGGCGCTTTCGGTCATCACCGCGACGAGCTCGGCCTTGTTCGCGACGTGGCGGTACAGGGCCATTTTCGTGACGTCGAGCCGTCCGGCGACCTGTTGCATGGACACGGCGGCCATGCCATCGGCGTCGGCGAGCTCGATCGCCGCGTCCGCGATCCGAGCCACGGTGAGCGCGGGGCGGACCGGTTTCGCCTGGCGGTCTTCCAGCTCCCACAGCAGGTCCGGCCGCTCGCCTGCACTCCCGTCGTCCGTGTCTGCCATGCACGCTCCGTTCCTTGCTCCGGCCGAAATCGGGGCTTGCCTACCCGCTCGGCATGTGTCTAATGTACACCATGTGTCCGGCGGATACACAATCTCCGTCGGATGCTAGGTATCTGTTGGATACACCTCTCTCCGCTGGACACTCGGTGTCCGGCGGTCGAGCAACTCACCGCTGCCCAGAAAGGCTGTGCCATGTCCACCGCGATCTTTATCAACCTGCCCGTCAGCGACCTCCCGCGCGCCAGGAAGTTCTGGACCGAACTCGGCTTCTCGTTCAACGAGACCTTCTCCAACGAAGAGGCCGCGGCGCTGGTCATCAGCGAGCACATCAATGTGATGTTGCTGGTGGAAAAGCACTTCAAGGAGTTCACGACGAAGGAGATCGCCGACACGGCGACCACGGCGGAGGCCATTTTCGCGCTCAGTGCGGAGAGTCGTGCGCGGGTCGACGAGCTCGCCGACCTCGCTCTCGCCAGCGGTGCGTCGCCGTCGAACGAGCCGCAGGACCACGGGTTCATGTACGGCCGCAGCTTCGCCGACCCCGACGGTCACCTGTGGGAGCTCGTCTGGATGGACCCGAACGGTTTCCCGGAAGGCGAGTGAGGTCTCCGGTGGCGGCCGTCTCCGCGTGGTGGCGCACTCGTCGCCGCGAGGAGACGGCCGGGGCTGGATTCCAAAGAGTCCGCAAAGGATTATGAGACCAATGCCAAAGAATCCCTTTCATTTCCTGGCTGTGCCGCAATTCTGTGACCGGCCTCTCCGCTGAATTCCCGCTACCTTGTTGTCTGCCTCGCGGCTAATACTTAGCATTGCTAAGTGAAAGCGAGGTGGGTGACCGGATGACGGTGGACACGGCGGTGGACCGGCGGCGGAGGTCGGCGACCGAGCTCGGCCCGAGGTACAAGTGGATCGCGCTGTCGAACACCACGCTCGGCATGCTGATCGCCACGATCAACTCGTCGATCGTGCTGATCGCGCTGCCGGACATCTTCAAGGGCATCGGGATCAACCCGCTGGAGCCGTCGAACACCAGCTACCTGCTGTGGATGATCATGGGCTTCCTGGTGGTCACCGCGGTACTGGTGGTCAGTTTCGGCCGCCTCGGCGACATGTACGGCCGGGCCCGGATGTACAACATGGGCTTCGCCATCTTCACCGTGTCGTCGATCCTGCTGGCGATCACCTGGTTCGACGGCGACGCGGCCGCGCTGTGGCTGATCGGCTGGCGGGTGGTGCAGGGCGTCGGCGGCGCCTTCCTGATGGCCAACTCCTCGGCGATCCTGACCGACGCGTTCCCGGCCAACCAGCGCGGCATGGCGCTGGGCATCAACGGGGTCGCGGCGATCGCGGGTTCGTTCCTCGGCCTGGTCGTCGGCGGGGTGCTCGCCCCGGTGAACTGGAACCTGATCTTCCTGGTCTCGGTGCCGTTCGGCGTGATCGGCACCATCTGGGCCTACGTCAAGCTGCACGACACCGGCGTCCGCAAGCACGCCGAGATGGACTGGTGGGGCAACCTCACCTTCGCCGTCGGGCTGATCGCGGTGCTGGTCGGCATCACCTACGGCATCCAGCCCTACGGCGGCTCGCCGACCGGCTGGGGCAGCCCGTTCGTGCTCAGCTGCCTGCTCGGCGGAGTGGCGGTGCTGATCGTCTTTGTGGTGATCGAGAACAAGGTGGACAACCCGCTGTTCAACCTGTCGCTGTTCCGGCTGCGGTCCTTCTCCTGGGGCAACCTGGCCAACTTCTCCGCCTCTCTCGGCCGGGGCGGGCTGCAGTTCATCCTGATCATCTGGCTGCAGGGCATCTGGCTGCCGCAGCACGGCTACAGCTTCGAGCAGACCCCGCTGTGGGCCGGTATTTACATGCTGCCGATGACGGTCGGCTTCCTGATCTCCGCGCCCGCGTCCGGCATCCTGTCCGACCGGGTCGGCAGCAGGCTGCTGGCCTCCGGCGGCCTGCTGATCACCGCGGTCACCTTCGGCCTGCTGATCGTGCTGCCGGTGGACTTCCCGTACTGGGCGTTCGCCACCATCCTGGTGTTCAACGGGATCGGCATGGGCATGTTCTCCTCGCCGAACCGGGCCGAGGTGATGAACAGCCTGCCCGCGGATGCCCGCGGCTCCGGCTCGGGCATGATGACCACCTTCCAGAACGCCGCGATGGTGCTGTCCATCGGGTTCTTCTTCAGCCTGATCATCACCGGGTTCTCCGGCAGCCTGCCCGGCGCGATGCGCGAGGGCCTGGTCGCGCACGGGGTGTCCGCCGGGGCCGCGGACCAGATCGCCGCCCTGCCCGCGGTCGCCGTGCTGTTCGCCGCCTTCCTCGGCTACAACCCGATTCAACAGCTGCTCGGCGGTCAGCTGGGTACCCTGCCGCCGGACCAAGCGAGCTTTCTCACCGGGCGCAGCTTCTTCCCGAACCTGATCTCCGGGCCGTTCTCGCAGGGGCTGGCGATCGCGTTCACCTTCGCCATCGCCGTCTGCGTGATCGGCGCCGTCGCGTCGCTGCTGTGCCGCGACACCAAACCCGCGGCCGGCGGCGAACGCGAGAGCGTCGGCGCCGAGCTGGCCGCGGTGGCGGGCGAGTCCGGAGCGGGCCCGAGCGAGGTCGTCGGGCCTGCCCGTTAGCGGATGAACTCCACCTGCGGGTACTCGGGCGAAGGCCCGCGCAGCAGCGGTTGCGGCCGGTGCTTCAGGTGCTGGTCGAAGAACGCGGTCAGATAGGCGCGCTGGGCGTCGACGATCCGCACCGGGTCCACGGTGCCGATGCTGTCGCGCAGGTCAAGGCCGAGCGGGCCGGCGAGCTGCGGCAGGAACCACTGCGCGTCGGTGAAGGTGTAGTGCCGCCCGGCCGGCACGTTGAGGTCGAGCTGCCAGCCGGTGGACGCCCGCCAGAACCTGCCCCAGTCCGGTTCGGTCAGGTGGGTACGCGGTTTGCCGTACAGCGGCGGCAGGTCCGGCGACGAGCCGGCGCCCATCAGCAGGAACGGCCGGTCCACCCCGAGCTCCGGCCGGTTGTCGCCGAAGGAGTACCAGCCGTCCATGTTCACCCCGGCGTCCACCCGCCGGTCGGCCTGTACGACGCGGCTGCTGGTGACGCCGCCGCCGGAGTGGCCGAACATGCCGACCTCCGACAGGTCCAGCGCCCTGCCGAGCCCGGCCGGCAGCGCACGCCGCTCCGCGTCCGGGTTTCCGCCCGCCGCAAGGGTTTCTAGCTGGTCGAGGACGAACCGGCTGTCGTACTCGCGGGCGTCCATCAGGCGCTGCTTGGCCCGCTCGATCGCGTCTGGGTCATTCGGGTCGGTGAGGTCGAACGCGCTGTCCGGCTCCACCCGCCCACCGGGAAAGGCGACCGTCGTCTCGTAGGTGTGGTCCACCCCGACCACCACGTAGCCACGGCTGGCGAGCTCTTCGGCCAGCACGGTGCCGAACACGCGCGAGTTCCCGACGCCTGGCGAGTACAGCACCACCGGAAAGCCGCCAGGCCCGCCGAGCACGGGCGCGCCGGTGCGGGCGTGACCGCGCACGCCGGCCCAGTCGACCCGGCCTGCCGGCAGCCCGATCGGCGGTTCGGTGTCGTAGTGCTCGGCCAGCGCAGGTGGGACGTACGGGGCCAGGGGGAGCCCGGTTCGCAGGGCCGGGTACCAGACACTGGTCATCAGCTCACGGGGCTTCGCCGGCAGCCACGGGTCCGGCCGGTCCGGCTGCACCAGGTGCAGCTCGGTGCTGCCGACGGCGTAACGCCCGGTCGGCGCGGGCAGGGTGAAACCGGTCTTCGCGGGGGCGGCGACGGCCGGTGCGGCCGTCAGCAGCGACGCGACCAGCAGGAAGGGGAGCAGTAAGCGCATGCCACCCACGGTCGCGGGTGGCATGCCTTCGGCACATCGGACCGAAGTCCGAACCGGTGTTGACGAAAGTCAGCCCTGGGACGGAGCCCGCGGAAGCGGGCCGGAGAACTCTTCGGCGTACCGGAAGGGCCGCCGGGTTACTTGCGCCAGGCGGTGCGCCGCTTGCGCACGTCGAGCGCCAGCAGCAGGATCAGCCCGGCCGCGATCCCGATCAGCCAGATGTTCTCGGTGTTGTGCTGGTGGTTGCCGATGGTCATCAGGATGAGCGCGACGGCGCTCAGGAAACCGGCGCCCCTGGACAACTTGTAGAAGTTGCCGTGCCAGCCCCAGTCGGCCGAAGGCTCCTCCTGCGGGTCGACGACACCGATGCCCGAAGTCGGCTTCCTAACGATCTTCCTGCGCGCCACGACCACTCCTCGAGACCATGTACCCGGCTTCCACGACGATGATCCCACACCACGGTGGCCGCCTCGCCGATGACCCGCGCCGCCGGTGCGCGCCGATCCGAGATAATCGCCGCCATGAACGCTCCGCGAACCGTGCTCGTGCTCGGCTCCACCGGATCCATCGGCACCCAGGGCCTGGACGTGGTGTCCAGGAACCCGGATCTGTTCCGGGTGGCCGGCATCGCCGCCGGCGGGTCCGACCCGGCCGCGCTGGCCGCGCAGGCGCTCGCGCACGGGGTCGAGGCGCTGGCCGTGATCAGGCCGACCGTGGTGGAGGACCTGCAGCTCGCGCTGTATGCCGAGGCGCAGCGGCGGGGCTATTCGCGGGGTGAGTTCCGGATGCCGCGGATCTTCGCCGGCGCGGACGCGGTGCTCGAGCTGATCGACGCGGTGCCGGTGGACGTGGTGCTCAACGGCATGCCCGGCTCGCAGGGCCTCGCGCCCACCCTGCGTGCACTGGGCACCGGCGCGACGCTGGCGCTGGCGAACAAGGAGTCGCTGATCGCGGGCGGCCCGCTGGTGCTGGCCGCCGCCGGGCCCGGCCAGCTGGTGCCGGTGGACTCCGAGCACTCCGCGATGGCGCAGGCGCTGCGTGGCGGGCGGGCCGAGGAGGTCGCCAGGCTGGTGCTGACCGCGTCCGGCGGCCCGTTCCGCGGCCGGAGCAGGGCCGAGCTGGCCGGGGTCACCCTGGAGCAGGCGATGGCGCATCCGACCTGGGCGATGGGGCCGGTGGTCACCATCAACTCGGCGACGCTGGTGAACAAGGGCCTGGAGCTGATCGAGGCGACCCTGCTGTTCGGCATCACGGGCGACCGGATCGACGTGGTGGTGCATCCCCAGTCGATCGTGCATTCGATGGTCACCTTCGTGGACGGCTCCACGCTGGCCCAGGCCAGCCCGCCGGACATGCGGCTGCCCATCGCGCTGGCGCTGAACTGGCCGGACCGGGTCGCCGGCGCCGCCGTGCCGTGCGCCTGGGACACCCCGTCGTCCTGGACCTTCGAGCCCGTGGACAACGACGCCTTTCCGGCGGTCGAGCTGGCCAGGCACGCCGGCACCGTCGGCGGCTGCCTGCCGGCGGTGTTCAACGCGGCGAACGAGGAGCTCGTGGCCGCGTTCCGGGTGCAGAACGCCAGCTTCACTTCCATCGTGGACACTGTTGCGGAGGTGGTGGAAGCCGCCGACGACTGGCGTCGCGCGCCACGCGACGTGGCAGACGTGCTCGCTGCGGAACAATGGGCCAGGGCCCGCGCCGCTGAGATGATCAAGGCCGGAGGGAAGTAGGGCGTGCTCGCCTACATATTCGGGGTCGTGCTGTTCGCGCTGGGCATCTGCGTGTCCGTCGCGCTGCACGAAGCGGGGCATATGGTCACCGCCAAGTGGTTCGGCATGAAGGTGCGCCGCTACTTCGTCGGCTTCGGCCCGACGGTGTTCTCCTTCCGGCGGGGTGAGACCGAGTACGGCCTGAAGTGGATCCCGCTGGGCGGTTTCTGCGACATCGCCGGGATGACCGCGCTGGACGAGGTCACCCCGGAGGAGTCGCCGCGGGCGATGTGGCGGTTCAAGACCTGGAAGCGGACCGTGGTCATGGTCGCCGGCTCGGTCACGCACTTCCTGCTCGGCTTCATCGTGCTCTACCTGATGGCGGCCACCATGGGCCTGCCGAACATCACCGGCACCCCGCAGGTCGCGGCGGTGTCGAACTGCGTGCAGGACGCGCGGACCACCGATCAGGTCAGCAACCCGCAGTGCCGGCCCGGTGACGCCGCCCCGGCCAAGTCCGCCGACCTGCGGGCCGGTGACGAGATCGTCTCCGTCAACGGCACCGCGACCAAGACCTACGCCGACGTCATCGACATCATCCAGCGCGCCTCCGGCCCGACCAACCTCGTGGTGGACCGCGACGGCGCGATGGTCCCGCTGGTGGTCGACGTGCCGCAGGTGGACCGGCCGGTGCGGCGCGCGGACGCGCCGGCGGACGCCCCGCCGGAGATCGCCAAGACGGGGTCGATCGGGGTCACCTTCCCCAAGATGTTCGAGTACAACGCGGCCACCGCCTTCGGTGGTGCCACCGCGTTCACCGGTGACATGTTCGTGCAGACCTGGCAGCGGCTGATCGAGTTCCCGGAACGCATCCCGGCGGTGGTCAGCTCGATCTTCGGCGGTGAACGCGACCCGAACACCCCGGTCAGCGTGGTCGGCGCCAGCCGGATCGGCGGCGAGGCGGTGGAGCAGGGCCTGTGGGAGCTGTTCCTGCTGCTGCTGGCCAGCCTGAACTTCTTCATCGGCGTGTTCAACCTGCTGCCGCTGCTGCCACTGGACGGCGGGCACATCGCGGTGGTCTGGTACGAGCGGGTGCGGGACTGGCTGCGCAAGCTGCGCGGCAAGGCGGCCGGCGGGCCGGTGGACTACACCAAGCTCTCCGCGGTCACCGTGGTGCTCGTGCTGATCGGCGGTGCGGTGACCCTGCTCACCATCACCGCGGACATCGTCAACCCGATTCGCATCTCCCAGTAGCGTTCCGCCGTTGCCGGACTTGACTAGGCGGACGGCCGTTTTGCCGGTGGTCGCCGGGCGGCGGGTATCGTGACGGCGACAAGCGTTTATGCACCCTGGTTGCAGAGGAATAGATGACCTCCGTCTCGTTAGGAATGCCCGCGCTTCCCCCGCCCGTGCTTGCGGAGCGGCGTAAGACCCGTCAGCTGCAGGTTGGTGCGGTGGGGGTGGGTAGTGAGAGTCCGGTGTCGGTGCAGTCGATGACGACGACGTTGACGTCGGATGTGAATGCGACGTTGCAGCAGATTGCGGAGTTGACGGCGTCGGGTTGTGACATCGTGCGGGTGGCGTGTCCGAGTGCGGATGATGCGGAGGCGTTGCCGGCGATCGCGCGGAAGTCGCAGATCCCGGTGATCGCGGATATTCATTTTCAGCCGAAGTACGTGTTCGCCGCGATCGAGGCGGGGTGTGCGGCGGTGCGGGTGAACCCGGGCAACATCCGTAAGTTCGATGACCAGGTCAAGGAGATCGCGCAGGCGGCGAAGGATCATGGGACGCCGATCCGGATCGGGGTGAACGCGGGGTCGCTGGACAAGCGGTTGCTGGCCAAGCACGGTAAGGCGACCCCGGAGGCGTTGGCGGAGTCGGCGTTGTGGGAGGCGTCGCTGTTCGCCGAGCACGATTTTCATGATTTGAAGATTTCGGTGAAGCACAACGACCCGGTGGTGATGGTGCGGGCGTATGAGTTGTTGGCTGAGCAGTGTGACTATCCGCTGCATCTGGGGGTGACCGAGGCGGGTCCGGCGTTTCAGGGCACGATCAAGTCGGCGGTGGCGTTCGGTGCGTTGTTGCGGCAGGGGATCGGGGACACCATTCGGGTGTCGTTGTCCGCGCCGCCGGTGGAAGAGGTCAAGGTCGGGATCCAGATCCTGCAGTCGCTCAACCTCAAGCAGCGCAAGCTGGAGATCGTGTCCTGCCCCTCGTGTGGGCGGGCGCAGGTGGATGTGTACAAGCTGGCTGATGAGGTCACCGCCGGTTTGCAGGGCATGGAAGTGCCGCTGCGGGTCGCGGTGATGGGGTGCGTGGTCAACGGGCCCGGTGAAGCCCGCGAAGCCGACCTGGGTGTGGCCTCCGGCAACGGCAAAGGCCAGATCTTCGTCAAGGGCGAGGTCATCAAAACCGTCCCCGAACACCAGATCGTGGAAACCCTCATCGAAGAAGCCATGCGCATCGCCGAAGAAGCAGGCGACACCGCCGGTTCCGGCGACCCCGTCGTCACCGTCAGCTGACTCCCCAGCTTTGTCCGTGAAGGGCACCTTCCCTACTTCCAAGGTAGGGAAGGTGCCCTTCACGGATTCGGCTAGCCGGTGACGGAGCGGACGATGACCGCGCCGCCGCCGATGGCCAGGTTGTCCGCGGTGCGGACGGTGGTGACGCCGCGCAGCACCCGGCCCGGAGCCGGGACGGCGTTCGCGGTCACCGTGGCCGGTACCGCCCAGGAGCTGCCCGCCGCGCGCGGCGCGTTGGTGTCGGTCACCGAGACCGAGCCGAACGACGGCGAGACGAACACGTCCAGGTAGTCGTACTCCGTGCTGCCCGCGGGCACCGCGTACCCGTCCACCAGCACGACCCAGGCACCCGCGGCCGGGGAGGCCACGGTCACCGACTCCTCGGAGTCGCCGTCCGCGCTCTGCCCGGCCTGCACGCAGCTGCCGCTGGTGCAGTTGAACAGCGCCAGGTCCAGGTCGGCGGTCGGGTCCGCGGTGTTGCCGATGGTCGCCGTCAGCGAGGTCGCGCCCGGTGACACGGTGACCGGGAACTGCCGCTGCTCGAGGTTGGCGATCGTCGGCCGCTGGATGCTCGCGCTGCCCAGCGTGCCCCCGGTCAGCCGCCCGGTGAACTCACCGAGCGAGTTGGTCACCGTGTAGTCCCGGCCCACCGGCACGCCCACCGCGGCCGAGGCGATCTCGTCCGGGTTGGGCGCGACCGCGGTACCGAGCACCGCCGCGGTCAAGGACCACGGCGCGGTGTCCGCGTCCGAGGTGCGCCGCGCCTCCACCACCAGCTCCCAGACCCCCGGCAGCGGGTTGGTCACCGTCCGGCTGGTCGGGGAGCCCGTGGAGCAGCCCGCACCCGCGTCCGGGTGGTAGCAGTTGGTGGAGGACGTGACGTCGATCGGCACGCCGGTCGGGTCGTAGCGCAGGAACCGCACCTGGCCCTTGCCCGGCTCCTGGCCGCCGGCGGCCATGTCGATCTTGAGCGCGCTGGCGCCCTGCGGCACCCGGACGAACACGCTGCTCGCCTGGTTGCGCCCGGCCTTCCCGGCCGCCTGAACCTTGAAACCGTTGCCCGCGTTGACTTCCAGCGGCGCGAAGACGGTGTTCATGGTCTGCACGTCGACACCGACGGTGGCCGGGTCGTCCAGCCGCAGCAGGGCCGAATGCGAGCCCGCGGTCTTCGGGTCCACCTTGACCTCGAAGGACACCGGCTTGTTCAGCGGCAGCGAGACCGTGCGCCCCGAGGAGAAGGTGCCGTCGTTGCCGACCCAGCCGGCCTGGTAGCGGACCGGCCGGTCGGCGCCGGTGGTCCTGGTCAGGGTGTAGGTGCGGGTGTATGGCTTCCCGGTGGTCACGCCTTCGCGGTCGTGGATGCCGACGCCGGTGTTCGGCGTCTTCAGCAGTCCGGAAAGGACGGTCTGCACGGGAACCGAGGTGGTCACCGCGTCCGCCTTCGGGTTGAACTGCAACGCGACGAAGGCCCTGACCACGTTGAACAGACCGGCGCCCTGCGCGTTGGCCTGGATCCCGTCCACGAACCGCGCGGTGGACGTGATCGCGGAACGCAGCGAAGCGACCGGCGGCCGCTCGCCGCCGTGCAGCGCCTTGTACGCGCTGACCAGCAGGGCCGCGGCACCGGTCGCCTGCGGAGCCGCCATCGACGTGCCGTTGAACATCGCGTAGCCGGCCGGCAGCGGGTAGGTACCCGGCAACGGGCCCGGCTGCTGCCAGCGCGGGGTGGACGAGATCGCCGCACCCGGCGCGATGATGTTCGGCTTGAAGCCGCCGTCCTCGGCGGGGCCGCGCGAGGAGAACGGGTGCAGCCCCTCCGCGGCCTTGGTCTTCGAGCCGTAGTTGGACAGCCAGGTGTCGTCGGTGATGTACGAGCCGACGCTCATCGCCGAGGTCGCCACGGACGGGTCGCCGACCGAGTTGGCGCCGGCGCCGCTGTTGCCGGCGGAGATGAACAGCTGCACGTTGAACTCGTCGATGATCCGGTTGTACAGCTCGGCCCGCGCGTTGTTGCCGTCGTTGAGCGCGGGCAGCCCGCCGATCGAGATGTTGACCACGTCGGCGCCGTTCGCCGCGGCGTAGACCACGCCGTCGATCAGCCCGCTCGAGGTGCAGGACGCGGTGGTCAGGCAGACCTTGACCGACATCAGCTCGGCACCGGGTGCCGCGCCGTCCATCTGGCCGCCGAACAGGTCGTTGCCCGCGGTGATGCCGGCGACGTGCGAACCGTGCGCGGCGCCGGCGAAGCCCAGATTCACATAGCCCGGCTTGTCGGTCTGCACCACGAAGGCCACCCGCTCGGCGATCTCGGTGGCCGGGTTGTCCGTGCCGAAGAACCCGGAGTCCTGCTTGACCTTGAAGTCGATCATCGGCTTCTCGTCGGTGAAGTCGCCGTCACCGTCGAGGTCGACCCGGACCTCCTTGGTGGCGGTGTCCTGCAGCACGCCCCAGGAGTCGGCGCGGTCACCGTCGCGGTTGAGGTCGCCACCGGTTTCGCTGCCCGCGCCGCCGAGATCCTGCGCGGTCTCCACGAAGGTGCCGAAGGTGAACGGGCCGCCGGCGCCGGGCGCGGTCCACTGGCGTCCCCCGGCGGTGAAGCCGCCGGTGTAGGTCGCGGTGGACATGGGCACCCAGCCGCCGTCCCCGGAGGTCGGCGAGTTGGCCGTGTACCAGTCGACGATCTTGCGCTTGCCGTCGCTGGTGGTGGCCAGCGCGGGGTGGTCGAGGTCAACCCCGGAGTCGAGCACGGCCACCTTGGTGCCTCGCCCGTCCCAGCTGGGGAACAGCCGGCCGAACTGGGCGGCGTAGGTGTCACCGGTCGGCAGGTACGGGTTCACCCGCGGGGTCTGCGGGCCGGGTGCCGGCTGCGGGATCGGGTCGGTGGCGCCGTCGGGCGCCGGCTCGTCGCGCTGGATCAGCCCGTCCACGTCCACCGCGTCGACCGAACCGAGCTTCGGCGCCTTCGCCGCGGCGGCGACCGGCACCGTCACTTTGAGATAGTCCAATTTGGTGTCGGTCGACTGCACCTCGCCGCCGAGCGAACGCAGTTCACCGGCGGCGGCTTCGGCGCGCCCTCGCTGCGCCGCGACGAGCAGGGTGACCTCGGGCCTGCCGGCCCGCTCGGCCTCGGCGACCAGCGCCCTGTCCTGCTGGTCGAGTTCCTTGTCCTGCCCGACGGCCGGCGCCGGGACGTCCGGCGTCGTGGTCTGCGCGAGCGCCGGGGTGAAACCGAGTACGGACGCCCCGAGGGCGGTCGCGAGTACCGTGATTCCGATCCGGCCTCGCCGGCGTGTTCGTTGTTGACCCACTACATCGACCTCTCGTCAATGGGTATACCGCGCACCCGTTCAGGTACGAATAATCACCCATCGGGGAGAATGCCGGGAAAGTTTCACCTCGCGTCCCAACCGTTGTGAACCTTCCGACTTTCGTCGGACGCCGGGGTTAGCCTGGGAGCGTGCCGGAGCAGCGCGTGGACTGGTCCGTGGCGCGGCCGCATCCCGCGCTGCGGGGATTGGTGGCGCGCTATATCGGTTACCGCCAGGAGAACGTTCCGCACGGGGTACACCGCGGGCTGCCGTCCAGATATCTGACCCTGGTGATCGGGCTGGACGCACCGATCCGGATCACCAGGATGCCGCGGCCGGAACAGGCACCGGCGAAGCTGCGGGCGATGGTCGGCGGAATGCACACCGGCCCGGCGCTGATCGCGCAGGAGCCGGTGCAGGAGGGCCTGCATCTGGAAATCGAACCGCTCGGTGCCCGGCGGCTGCTCGGGGTCGGGGCGGCCGAGCTCACCGGGTACGTGGTCGACCTGGCCGACCTCGGCTCGCCGAGGCTGGCCGAGCTGCCGGACCGGCTGGCCTCGGTCACCGGCTGGCCGCACCGGTTCGCGATCCTGGACGAGGTGTTCCGCGCGGTGCTGACCGACGCGCCGGACCCGGCGCCCGAACTCGACCTGGCCTGGCGGCGGATGCTGGGCACCGGCGGACTGCTCAGGGTCGGGTCGCTGGCCGCCGAAGTGGGCTGGAGCCGGCGGCATTTCGGCGAGATCTTCCGCCGCGAGGTCGGCCTGTCCCCGAAGCAGGCGGCCAGGGTGCTCCGGTTCGAGCGGGCCGGCGCGGTGCTGCGCCGCCACGGCCGCGTCGACCTCGCCGAGCTGGCCGTCCACTGTGGCTACTACGACCAGGCGCACCTGAGCAACGAGTGGCGGGCGCTGGCCGGCTGCGCACCGGGCACCTGGATCGCCGAGGAGCTCCCGTTTCTCCAAGACGACGAGATCGGTCGCGAACGAACATGGGGGCATGACTGAAGAAACGACACGAACCGCGGCACCGGAAGGCACCGTCTGGCCCTGCCTGCGCTACCACGACCCGCGTTCCGCGGTGGACTTCCTCACCGGCGTCGCCGGATTCACCGAGGCACTCGTGGTCCCCGACGAAGAGGGCGCGACCATCGTGCACGCCGAGCTGCGCTGGCCCGAGGGCGGCGCGGTGATGCTGGGCGACACCAAGCTCGCCGACGGCGACTGCGCGCGGCTGCCGGCCGGGACCAGCTCGGTCTACGTGGTGACCGAGCGGGTGGACGAGATCTATCGCCGGGTCAAGGACTCCGGCGCGCGGATCAGCCAGGACCTCAACGACACCGACTACGGCTCGCACACCTTCACCATGGCCGACTTCGAGGGCAACATGTGGACGTTCGGCACCTATCGCGGGGCCTGACCGAGACCGTTCGCGGCGGCGCTCGGGTACCGCCGAGTGCTGCCGCGGCCGCCTCAGCCCCGGCCGGCACCACGGGCGATCGCGGCCGCCTCGCCCCGCGAACCCACGTCCAGCTTGCCGAGGATGTTCGCCACGTGGAACTTCACCGTGTGCTCGCTGATGTGCAGCTCCTCGGCGATCTGGCGGTTGCGATGACCCCTGGTCAGCTCGGTCAGCACCTCGAGCTCGCGTGGGTTGAGCCCGTTCAGCGGTCCGGCATCGGGCAGTTCCGGCGCGGCCAGCGGCAGGGTCGCGGTCACCGTGGTGCCCCAGTTCTCCACCGCGTCCACGGCCAGGGTGCCCTCCAGCGCGCCGAGCCGTTCGCCGAGCCGGTGCACGGTCAGCGCGTCCGCGACCAACCTGCCCGGTCCGTCGTCGCGGACGGCCACCCGCAGTGATTCGTCGCCGACCTGCCAGGCGACCCGGATCCGGTGCAGCTCGGACTGTTCCAGCATGGCCAGCACGATCGCCCGCACGGCCGCGCGGGCCGCGTTGGCGATTTCCGCCGGCAGCCCGCGCCTGGTGTCCTCCGGTGCGACCAGCTCGAGGTGCACGTCGCTGTACTTGGTCAGGGGCAGCAGCTTCTCGGCGAGCCGGTCGAACGCCCGCCCGGCCGGTTCCTCGCTGAGCGCGCGGTCGCGGTCGCCGGCCGAGCGCAGCTCGATCAGCGCGGCGACCGCCAGGTCGGTCGCACCGCGGCGGGCACTCACGTCGTCGAGCGACTTCGACCGCAGCACACCGAGCATCCCGGTCAGCGCGGCCGCGTGCGCGTCACCGAGCTCGGCGATCGCCCTGGCCCGTTCGCTCGCCGCGACCCGGTTCTCCGCCTGTCCCTCCGGCGGCACGGCTTCGGCGCGCTCCAGCAGGGTCAGCGTGGTCAGGTCCCACATCCGCTGCACGGTGCGTTTCGCCGCTTCCCCCGGTTCCGGTCCGCTGAGCGCGAGCACCAGCAGCGCGCCCTGCGACTCCGGGGGCGCGGAGGCCACCGCGAGCACCGTGGTGGCCCGCCCGGCCAGCGTTGCCTCGCCCAGCCACGGCCGTCCCACTTCGATCGTGCCCACCAGGTGGCCCAGTTCGGCACTGGTGATCTTCTCGGTCAGCGCGGGGGCGCCGTGCACCTTGAGCGGCGCGCGAGAGCAGTCACCGGTGAGCATGGCGGCCGCCCGGTGCGGGACCAGCCCGTCCAGCGCCGAGGACAGCTCCGGCAAGGTGTCGCAGATCGGCGCGTTCAGCACCGTGAAGGCCCGGGCCAGCGCCTGGTCCGGGGTGCCGAAACCGGTCTCGTCCATGACCTCCAAGGTAGACCTGGCGACGGGCGGGCGGCCTGGTCGTTCGGCTAGGTCGATCAGCTCGAAAGAGCGGGGCGGCGAAGATCGCGGTCGGCGCAAGGTGGGGGCAGGTAGTTCACCAGTGGAAAAGGAAGACGATCATGAAGGCTCTCATCGCCCCCTCCTACGGCCCGCTCGAGCAGCTCGAAATCGCCGAGGTGCCGGTTCCGGAGCCCGGTCCCGGCCAGCTGCTGATCCGGGTCGGTGCCGCCGCGCTCAACGCGCTGGACGCCAAGCTCGCGCTCGGTGTGATGCGCGAGATCATGCCGATCGAGCACCCGTTCGTGCTCGGCATGGACGTGGCCGGGGTGGTCACCGCCGCCGGTGCGGACGTCACCGGGTTCAGTGTCGGTGACGAGGTGCTCGCCTACACCGGCTTCACCGCCGGGACGATCGCGGAGTACACGGTCGTCGACGCCGGCCCGCAGGTGGTCAAGCGACCGGCGGGACTGGACGTCGAGCGGGCCGCGGCACTGTCGCTGGCCGGGATCACCGCGGCCACCATCGTGCACCGGGCCGGGCCGTTGGACGGCCGCGGCCTGCTCGTCATCGGCGCCACCGGTGGGGTCGGCTCGTTCGTGGTGCAACTCGCCGCCCACGCCGGGGCCGAGGTGCTGGCCACCGCACAGCCCGGGGACGCCGAGTTCGTGCGCGACCTCGGCGCGGCCGAAGTGATCGACTACACCGGCACGGACACCGTCGCGGAGACCCGTCGGCTGCGGCCAGACGGGGTGGACCTCGCCGTCGACCTGGTCACCATGGGCCCGGCGCTGGCCGGTACCGCGGCCGCGGTGCGTGATGGCGGCCGGATCCTCTCGCCGATCAGCATGCCGGCGACCTTCGAGCGCGGCGTCACCGCAGAGTTCGTCGACATGACCGCTGCCGAAGGCAGGCTCGCCCGGCTCGCGGACGAGGCCGCGAACGGTGGGCTCGTCGTGGAGATCGGCGCCAAGTACCCGTTCGGGGAAGCGCCGCTCGCCGTGCGCGACTTCGCCGGCAAGCACACCCGCGGCAAGATCGTGCTCACCTTCTGAGCTAGCCGACCGGCTTTTCGAAGGTGAGCAGCAGCCCGTCCACCCCGCCGGGGCCGACCCTGCCCTTCACCTCAGCGGACGTGATCGTCTTGAGCTGCCAGCCCTGGGCGGCGTTCTCGTTGAGGATCTTCTCCAGCCGGTCGCCGGACATCTTGCCGCCGATCATCTTTTCGCGGAGCTCGACGACGCGGTAGGCGAAGCGCTGCATGGGTGACTCCAATGGGTCGGCGCTGGTTTTCCAACGGGCATGTTTTCCGTTACCGGCGATTATCTGGCACGCTTGTCCTCGTGTTGCGGCTTGCTGGTGCGCGGCTGCTCGATGATCGGGACTATCCGGCGGTGCGTGCGATCCTGGCCGCGGACCCGGTGGGCAGTTGCATGGTCAGCGCCCGGGTCGAGGTTGCCGGGCTGGACCCTTGGCGATTGGGCGGCGAGTTGTGGGCCGCCGATTCCCGCACGTCCAGGTCCGGCCGGGTGCAGGGGCTGTGCTTCTCCGGCCCGAACCTGGTGCCGTTGCGCGGCAACGCCTCCGCCCTGCGTTCCTTCGCCGACCGGGCACTGCGGAAACAGCGCAGCTGCTCGTCGCTGGTCGGCCCCGCCGAACAGGTGCTCGGGCTGTGGGACGAGCTTTCCGGCGAATGGGGGCCCGCTCGCGAAATCCGGCACGACCAGCCGTTGATGGCACTGGACGGGCAGCCATCGCTGTCGCCGGATCCGCTGGTCCGCGCGGTCCGGCCGGACGAGCTGGACAGGTACCTGCCGGCCGCGATCGCGATGTTCATCGAAGAGGTCGGCGTCGACCCGCGGGCCGGCGACGGCGGCGCCAGCTACCGCGCCAGGGTCGCCGAGCTGATCGCGGGCGGGCGCGCGTTCGCCCGGTTCGAGGGCGGCGAGGTGGTGTTCAAGGCGGAGATCGGCGCGTTGTCCACCAGTGTCGGGCAGATCCAGGGGGTCTGGGTGCATCCGGAGCGCCGCGGCCACGGCATCGGCACCGCCGGCACCGCGGCCGTGGTGAACCGCCTGGTGCGCGGGATGGGCCGGACGGCGAGCCTGTACGTCAACGCCTACAACCTGCCCGCGCTGGCCTCGTACCGGAAGATCGGTTTCGGGCAGGTTGGCCGGTACGCCACCGTCCTGTTCTGACCTGTTCTGATTCGTCGCCGCGTTGCGCACCGCGGAAACCGGGCCGTCGCCGGGAATACTTCTCCGCTGTGCGTAACAGACTCCGTCCGGTGGCCGGTCTCTTGCTCGCGATCGTGTTCACCGCGGGCACGGCGGGCTGTGGCCTGTTCGGTTCGGAAGGCCCGGAGGACGTCATGGGCCGGTTCCTGGCGGCGCTCTCCGCCGGGGACAGCACTTCGGCGGCCGGGCTGACCGACGCGCCGGAGTCCGCGAAGAACCTGCTCGACCAGGTTCGCGGCGCGCTGCGACCGGAGAAGATCGACGTGACGGTGCGGCGGGTGCACGGTGCCACCGGGGCCAGTACCGCCGACGCGGACTTCCAGCTCGCCTGGCACCTCCCGCTCGGCAGGCTGTGGGCCTACGAGAGCAGGGCGACGCTGGTCTCGACCGACGAGCAGTGGAAACTGCACTGGACGCCGTCGACCCTGCATCCGGACCTCGCCGCGCAGCAGACCGTCGCGCTGCGCGAAGAGACCCCGGAGCCGGCTCCGGTGCTCGACCGGGACGGGGCCACGCTGCTGGAGCCGCAGACCGTGGTCACCGTGCTGCTCGACCCGGCCGATGCCGGCGATCCGGCACAGGTTGCGGGCAAGCTGGCCGCCGCGCTGCGTCCGCTGGACGGCACGATCACCGAACAGTCCATTATGGATGGTGTAAAAGCCTTGCGCCCGGGCGATTCCTATCCGGTGGCCAGTCTGCGGGCGAGTGACTACCAGTCGGTCAAGGCGGCCGTCTACGAACTGCCCGGGGTGCGTTTCCCGCAGCAGACCCGGCTGCTGCCGGTGGAGAAGGGACTGGCCGGGCAGGTGCTGCCGGCGATCCGGTCGACGGTGGAGGGACAGCTCGCCGGGCTGGCCGGCTGGCGGGTGATCACGGTCAACGCGGCCGGTACGGAGGCCGCCGAGCTCTACGCGCACCCGGCGCAGCCGGCCGGGGCCGCGCTCAGCACGCTGAGCCGCCGGGCGCAGGCCGCGGCGCAGGAGGCGCTGGGGCCGGTCGGGGTGCCGGGTGCGCTGGTCGCCCTGCAACCGTCCACCGGGGAGATCCTCGCCGTCGCCCAGAACGCGCTCGCCGACGAACAGGGGGCGATCGCGCTCACCGGGCGGTTCCCGCCGGGCTCCACCTTCAAACTGGCCACCGCGGCCGCCGGTCTCGGCACCGGGCAGGTACGGGTGGACACCCCGGTCGACTGCCCGCCGACCACCACGGTGGACGGCCGGGTCATCCCCAACGACAAGATGTTCGGCCTCGGCACGGTGCCATTGATCTCGGCTTTCGCGCACTCCTGCAACACCACCTTCGCGACCGTGTCCACCAGGCTTCCGCCGTCCGCGCTGACCGACGCGGCGCGCGATCTCGGTATCGGCGCGGACTTCGTGCTGCCGGGCCTGACCACTATCACCGGCTCGGCGCCGCCGGGCCGCAACACGGTGCAGCGCGCGGAGAACGGCTTCGGCCAGGGCACCGTGCTGGCCAGCCCGTTCGGCATGGCGATCGCGTCGGCGACGGTGGCCTCCGGCCGGACGCCGGTGCCCACCCTGCTCCGCGGCGGGCGGACCGAGGTGCGGCAGCTCGGCCGCCCACTGAACCAGGACGTGCTGGACGGGCTGCGGCGGATGATGCGGGCGGTGGTCACCGACGGCACCGGCGGAGTGCTCGCCGAACTGCCGGACGTGCACGGCAAGACCGGTACCGCGCAGTTCGGCGACGGTACCCAGTCGCACGGGTGGTTCGTCGGCTACGCCGGGGACCTCGCTTTCGCCGTGCTGCTGGTCGGTGCCGGCACGTCCACTCCGGCCGTGGAGGCGTCCGGCCGGTTTCTGCAGGCCGTTCATTAAGTCATGTGCTACCTTGTAGCACATGACTGTGATCGGCATCCGCGAGCTGCGGCAGAACGCCAGTGTCTACCTGCGCCGCGTCGCCGCGGGCGAGTCGTTCACGGTGACCGATCGCGGCACCCCGGTCGCGATACTGGGCCCGCCGGTGCGGGGCAGCCGCGTCGACGAGATGATCGCCCGCGGTGAGCTGCTCGCGCCGGAGCGCCCTACCGGTGCGCTCAGCGGGAACCTGCCCGAACCCCTGGATCTCGGCTTCAGCGCCTCCGACGAACTCTCGCGGCTGCGTGACGAGGAGCGCTGGTGATCTACTTCGACTCCTCCGCGCTGGTCAAGCTGGTGCTCAAGGAGGCCGAGACCCCGGACCTGGAGCAATGGCTCGTCGCGCACGCCGGGTCGCGGAAGGGCAGTTCGACACTGGCCAGGGTGGAGCTGCCGCGCGCGGTCCGCCAGGGCGGTGACCTTGCCTATCTCCGGTCGCAGGTGATCCTGGGTGACCTGCTCCAGCTGCCGATGACCCCGGCCCTGCTCGACACGGCGGGTGCGCTGCCGGGGATGCTGCGTTCGCTGGACGCGATCCATCTGGCTTCGGCGTTGCAGGTGAGGGAAGAGCTGGAGAGTTTCGTCTGCTACGACCGCAGGCTGCGTGACGCCGCGCAACAGGCCGGTCTCCCGACGGCGTCGCCGGGCGAGTCGTAGGCTGGGGGCATGTCCGTGCGTGCCCCGTTGAAGCCCGGCGTGCAGTCGCCGCGCCGTGCCGTCCCCGCCAGCATCACCCGTCCCGAGTACGTGGACAGGCCCTCCCCGAAACGCGACACCGGCAACGGGGTGCGGACGCCCGAGGTGATCGAGGCGATGCGGGTGGCGAGTCGGATCGCGGCGCAGGCGCTGCAGGAGGGCGGCAAGGCGGTCAAGCCGGGCGCCACCACCGACGACGTGGACAGGGTGGTGCACGAGTTCCTGCTCGACCACAAGGCCTACCCGTCGACACTGGGCTACCGCCACTTCCCGAAGTCCTGCTGCACCTCGCTGAACGAGGTGATCTGCCACGGGATCCCGGACTCCACGGTGATCGAGGACGGGGACATCTGCAATATCGACGTCACCGCCTATATCGGCGGCGTGCACGGGGACACGAACGCCACCTTCTTCGCCGGTGACGTCTCCGAAGAGGCCCGGCTGCTCGTCGAGCGCACGCACGAGGCGACCATGCGGGCGATCAAGGCGGTGCGGCCAGGCCGGCAGCTGAACGTGATCGGCAGGGTCATCGAGTCCTACGCCAAGCGCTTCGGCTACGGCGTGGTGCGGGACTTCACCGGGCACGGCGTCGGGCCGGCGTTCCACACCGTGCCCACCGTGCTGCACTACGAAGAGCCGTCCGTGACCACGGTGATCGAGCAGGACATGACCTTCACCATCGAGCCGATGATCACCCTCGGCACCATCGACTACGACGTCTGGGACGACGACTGGACAGTCACCACCAAGGACAAGAAGTGGACCGCCCAGTTCGAGCACACCCTGGTGGTCACCGAGTCCGGCGCGGAGATCCTGACCCTGCCCTGAGGCTCAGGCCAGCTCGCCGGGGTCGAGATCGAGCCCGGTCAGCAGCTCGTTGAGGAAACCACCCGCTTCGGCCACCGCGCGGTCCTGGTCGCGGTCGGCGATGGCCTCGACGAGGTCGTGGTGCTCGATGTCCGCGCCACCGACGCCACCCTCCCTGGTGGTGGCCGCGACGCTCGCGGTGACCACTTCGGTGAGGCCGCGGTAGAGCTCGGTCAGCAGGCCGTTGTGCCCGCACCGGATGACCGCGAGGTGGAACTCCGCGTCCAGCCGCACGAACTCGTCCAGCCGCTTGGCCCCCTGCGCCTCGTCGCGTGCCGCCATCAGGGCGCGGAGGTTGGCCAGCTCCTCGTCGGTGCGCGCGGCCGCGGCCAGGCGGGCGCCCTCCACCTCCAGCGTCCGGCGCACCTGGAGCACCTCGCGCAGCTCCGAGCCGCACAGCCGGCGTACCGCGCCGGAGACCTCGCTGGTGGCGCGCACGTACGTTCCGTCGCCCTGGCGCACTTCGAGCAGGCCGCTGTGCGACAGCGCGCGGACCGCCTCCCGGACCGTGTTGCGGCCGACGCCGAGTGACGTGGCGAGCTCCGGTTCGGTGGGAATCCGTTCGCCGATCCGCCATTCGCCCTGCACGACGGCTTGGCGCAGCTGCGCGATCACCTGGTCGACGAGGCCGGTCCGGCGCGTGGTGGCCAATGGCACAGCGATACCCCTTCAGGTCACTTCCGAACGGACACGATCCCATGCGCCCGCTGCCGCATTGAGGATACCGTCACAGGGGGGTTCATCCAATCATCCTATGTCTGCCATAGTGGGGCCGTGCCTGTTGAATCCCGCGTCCCCGGTCCGGACGGCGTCCACGGTCTCGAACTCGAGCTGGAGGGCGCCGTCGAAACGAGCTCGCGCGGTCGCGGCGCGGTACTGACCGGCGGGGCACTGCTCGCCGTCGCGGTGGTGCTCACCGCGCTGAACCTGCGACCGGCGATCACCAGCGTCGGCCCGCTGCTCGACGAGGCGCGCGACTCGCTCGGCGCGTCCGCGACCTGGGCCGGGCTGCTCACCACCGTGCCCGGCCTGTGCTTCGCCGCGGCCGGGCTGGCCGCGCCCTGGCTGGCCAGGCGGGCCGGGATGTCCGCCGCGGTCGCCGTCGCGCTGGGCGTGCTGGCCTGCGGGCTGGTGCTGCGGGTGCTGGACGGCCCGCTGGTGGTGCTCGGCGGCACCCTGGTGGCGACCGCCGGTATCGCCTTCGCCAATGTGCTGGTCCCGGTGGTGGTCAAGGAGTCCTTCCCGGCCAGGATCGGGCTGATGACCGGTGTCTACACCGCGGCGCTGCAGGGCGGTGGCGCGCTCGGCTCCTCGCTGTCCCCGCCGCTGGACAACGCGCTCGGCGGCTGGCGGCCCGCGCTGGCCAGCTGGGCCGGTCTCGCCGTGCTGGCGCTGGTGGTGTGGCTGGTCGCCTCGCGGGGTGGCAAACCGAGGGCGGTCGACCCCGAGCAGGCCGGAAAGCCAGCGCGGTCGCTCCTTCGCAGCCCTCTGGCCTGGGTCGTCACCGTGTTCTTCGGCCTGCAGGCGTTCCTGGCCTACGTGGTGATGGGGTGGCTGCCGCAGGTGCTGATGGATGCCGGGGTGAGCCGCGGCGACGCGGGCCTGCTGCTGGGCCTGCTGTCCCTGATCGCGGTGCCGATCAGCCTGGTGGTGCCGCCGATCGCGGCGCGCAGCGGCAGCCAGAGCGGATGGATCGTCGGCCTCGGCCTGTTCGGTCTGGCCGGTCTGGCCGGCCTGCTGTTCGCGCCGTCGGCGTCGCCGCTGCTGTGGACCGTCCTGCTCGGCCTCGGCATGAGCGTGTTCTCGCTGGCGCTGACCACGATCGCGCTGCGGGCCCGCACCGGCCAGGACACCGCCCAGCTCTCCGGGATGGCTCAGGGCTTCGGGTACCTGCTGGCCGCGGTCGGCCCGTTCCTGTTCGGCATGCTGCACGATCTGACCGGCGGCTGGTCCGTGCCGTTCGTCATGCTGATCGTCGTGCTGGTCCTGCAGATGGTCGCCGGCGCCATCGCCGGGCGTCCGCGTTTCGTCTGACGCTCAGGTGGCGTCCCAGCGCACGATCTGGAAGCCGGCGTCGGCGAGGATCTCCGGTAGCGCCAGCACGACGTCGCGGTCCTTCTGCTTCTCGGTGGCGCCCAGCTCTTCCCACGGCCGCAGGTCGGGGTGGATCTTCGCCGAGTTGTCGCGGACCGGCCCGTACCGCCAGCCGTCGGCCCGGCGCTCCCGCACCCAGCGCTCGTGCTCGATGATCGCGAGCCGCTCGACCTCGTCGCCTTCGAAGGTGAACGACGCATCCTCCAGCCGGGGGGCCGCGGCGCAGCCGATCAGCTCCAGCTTGTGCTCGATGTCGGCGGCCTGCGCGCGGCTGGCGGTGCGGAGCGTCTCCGGGAGATCGTCCCAGTCGGCCAGCGACGGGTTGGTCTCCGGGCTGTGCCCCTGCGCGGTCTGGTCGTCGATGTAGCGCCGGTGCACGGCGCGCGCCAGCGAATCACTGATTCGCTCGGAGAGGTACGCACTCGCCATGTCCAGCACTCCCACAAAACGTAACCGGTCGTCGTGACCGTGCTGCACCATCATCTCACCGACTCCGGCCAGCCGCGCCATCCGCACGATCACCGTACTGCGAGTTCCGTCCATTGTCGCCGCTACGTTGAGCCCGTCACGAAGTGCGCGTTCCTCGTCGTCGTGGCAGATGAACACCCGGTGCACACCCGGCTCCGGAACGTAGACGGGCCGGACGGTGGCCACGCAGGCCTCGTCGAAGAACGGGTACCGGCCGCTCAGCTCTGCCACCACCACTCGCGCGTCCGGATCGACCACCAGCACCTCGACCGGACCGGCCTTGGCCCGGTTCGCGCGCCGCGCGAACTCCAGCAGCAGCGCACGCCCGAAGGCGCTCAGCCCGACGATCACCAGCTGGGCCCCGCGGTCGCCCTCACCGGCGGCCACCTCCTTGGCGGCGATGCCGTCGAGGGAGAAGAAGTCCACCCGGTGCGGCCCGGCGAACTCCCCGGCGCGCAGGGCGTCCCCGAGCTCGGGATCGGACACGTGCGCGTAGATCTCGAGCGGGACGGTGGACCTGCGTTCGACCTGCACGGCCGCCAGCACGGTGGCTATGTTGGCGGCCGTCTCGTCCGCGCAGGCGTACAACCGGGTCGCCCTGGCCAGCCCGACCGCGGTGAGCGCCGATGCGTCCCGCGTGTCGCCGCCCACCACCACCGGATAGCCCACTTCGGTCAGGTGCGCGGCCAGTGTCTTCGCCGCGACGGAACCGCCGCAGACCACGATGTGCCCGCGCCGCCGCCGCGCCCGCAGCCTGGCGATCTCGGTGGCGAACAGCGCCCTGGCCGCTTCGAACACCGCGTAGCCGGTGACCGCCGGGGCCAGGAACCGGGCGATTTCCAGCGGCCACGGATAGGGGCCGCCCTCGCCGACCGGCCCGGAGTCGATGACGAACAGCTGCAGGTCGTAGTAGACGAGGTCGAGGACCCGGTGCCCGTACTGGGTCTGCGAGTCCAGGAAGTCTTCCAACCCGAAGTAGCCCAGCACGAGCGAAACCAGCGCGAACACCGCGAACAGCACCCGGACGCCGCTCACCGTCCGCGAGGTGCCTTGTCCCTTCCCGCGGGGGGACACCGTCATCCGTTCTTGCCGGGCTGCTTGGAGAAGACCACGATGCGGAACGGGAGGGTGGGCGCGCCGACGACCTTGACCTTGGTCTTGAAGCCGTGCGCCTCGGCGGCCGTGCGCAGTTTGGCGATCGGTGCCGCCGCGGTCATGTCGGCGTTGCCCGCCAGGTAGCCGTCCGCCTCCTCCTCGGAGAGGCCGTAGCGGATCATCCAGTCCCGCCACCGGTCCATCGGGGAGGCGCCGCCCCGGTCGCCGCTCACGCCGAACACGTCGGCGAACACGAGCGTGCCCTCGTCGGTGGTGTGCTCCGCGCAGTTGGCGAAGAACTCGTCCAGCGCCTCGTCGGCGGGATCCGGCCCGATCAGGAAGTGCATCACCAGCGACCCGAACACCACGTCGTACTGGCCGTCGACGTCCTCCCACGCGGTGCCCCGCACCAGCCGCATGTCCAGCCCCGTCTGCTGCTCGGGCTGGAGCAGGTCGCGCGCGTACTGGGTCATCTGCTCGGCCCGGTCGATCCCGCGGTACTGCCGCACCGGCCCGTGGTGCTCGAGGTCGTAGAACGGCCGGTTGATGTTCCGGATCCACGGCACGATCTCGGTGGTGAGCCGCCCGGTGCCGTAGCCGATCTCCAGCACGTCCACCGAACGCATGCTGTCCGCGTAGATCCGCAGGATCTCCCGGAACACGGTGGCCGCGCTGTCCTGGATCATCTGCGAGTAGCGCGGGATCCAGCACCGGATGTGCCGGTCGTAGACCTCGAAGTAGTCGGGGGTGCGGAACTCGGTCTCACTGGTCCAGTCCTGGTCCCAGTGCCCGACCCCGGTCCGCGCCACCCAGGCCCGTCGCAGGTCCGCGGCCTTCATGCTGGGGTCGAACCGGACCGCGCGGCTTTTGATCGACTCGTAGAACTGCACCGCGCTGGCGAAGCGCAGCGAGTTGCTTTCGATCACCAGCTGCCGCGCGTGCACCCGGCCCGGGTTGGGCTGGTAGCTGCCGATCACATCGGGATCCACCAGCAGCAGGTGGTGGCCGAGCGCGCCGGGGCCCATCGGGTGCACCTCGCCCGGCCGGAGTTCCTCCTTGGTGGCGATGTAGATGTCGTACGGCCCGGTCCGGTGGCGGGCCTGGTGCCGCCGCCAGAGGTCGATCTGCCTGGCGAGCTTGCTTTCGTCCTCGAAGAACCAGGACCAGTCGAGCAGGAAGATCCGCTCGCTGACGTTGGCCGTCATCTCCTCCGGATGTTCCGGGGTCCAGAACTGCTCGGTCTCGTCGGTGAGGTCGGCGATCGCACGGATCTGGCCGCCGTCCCAGCCGCCGAGGCTGGAGAAGCTGGGCAGGTAGTAGTCGGCGTCGACGACCAGCTGCGACGCCCCGCCCGAGTCGAGCTCACGGGCCAGCGCGCCGGCCCAGCCGCCGAGCAGGTGCAGGCTGGCGTGCTCTTCGGGGTAGCTGTCGATGAACTTGTTGACCTGCTCGTCCAGCGCGTTCCGGCCCCGTCGCGCGGATCGCTGGCCGGGGGACAGGGTGGTGTTGGACAGCTTCACCAGCCAGTCGCCGAACCGGTTTTCGAAGCTGGCGAACCCGTTCCCGTCCTCGGCCTCGGCCGGGTAGGAGAGGTAGTCCGGTTCGCCGAAGTTCTCCGGCAGCCGGTCCGAGCCAGCCTGCTTGACCACCACCAGCGGCAGGTGCAGCGCGTGCGCGAAACCCACCTCGTAGGCGAGGTTCGGGCGCTGGGTGCTGCCGTCCAGGATGACCAGGTCGGACTTCAGCAGCTCGTCGCTGACCTTGGCGCCGATGTCCTTGTTGACGCTCTGGTTCTCGTTCCAGTCGTAGTACTCGAAACCGTGCTCGTTGAGCTTGCGCTTCATCACGGTCAGCGCCTTCTGCACGGCATCCGGTGAATCGGCCTGCGTGGACCAGGCGAGAAAGGCGGTGAGCCGGGACAACGGCACCTCCAGTGCGAGCGGGCAGAGCACCGGAAGCTTATCGAGCCGGGCACACCGGGTAGCCGGATCGGTGAAACCGTTATCCGCGACGCCGGGAGGCGACCTTTCGCGTTATGAAGCCGCCGGGTCCAGCGGCAGGTTCAGCAGGGCGTTCTCCACCAGTTCGGGCATCGCCGGGTGAATCCAGTACTGGCCGCGGGCCATGCTGCGCGCGTCCAGGCCGAAGCTCATCGCCTGGATCAGCGGCTGGATCACCGAGGGGGACTGCGGCCCGATGATGTGCGCGCCGAGCAGCTGCCCGGTTGCCGGGTCGGCCAGCAGCTTGGCGAAACCGCTGGTGTCCTCCATCGCCCAGCCGTACGCGATCCCGGCGTAGTCCTGTTTCGAGGTCACGTAGGACACCCCGCGCTCGCGGGCCTGCTGCTCGGTCAGCCCGACCGACGCCACCTGCGGCGAGGTGAACACCGCATGCGGCACGAACCGGTGATCAGCGGCCACCTGTTCTTCGGGATGCAGCAGATTGTGCTGCACCACACGGGATTCGTGGTTGGCCACGTGCTTGAGCTCGTAGGGCGAGGACAGGTCGCCGAGCGCGTATACGCCGTCCACCCCGGTGCGCTGGTACTCGTCCACCTGCACATGGCCACTGTCCACAGTGGTCACTCCGGTGGCGGAGACGTTCAGCAGGTCGGAGTTCGGCCGCCGTCCGGTGGCGATCAGCAGCAGCTCGGCCTCGACCGTCTCCCGGCCGTCGGGGCCTTCCAGTTCCAGCGCGACCCCGACGCCGGCGGTGTCGGACTTGCCGGCCCGCAGCACCTTGCGGTTGAGCCGCACGTCGAAACGCTGGCTCGCCAGCTCGGTGAACCGGGCGCTGATGTCCTCGTCCTCCGAGCGCAGCAGCGCGCCCGAGCGGTTCACCACCGTGACCCGCACCCCGAACGAGGCGAACACGTGCGCGAACTCGGCCGCGATGTAACCGCCGCCGATGATCACCGCGCGCGCCGGCAGCTCGTCCAGCCGCATCACCGTGTCCGAGGTGTGGTACTCGACCTCGTCCAGGCCGGGGATGTCCGGGATCACCGGGCGTCCGCCGGCGGCCAGCACGAACCTGTCCGCGGTGACCGTCTCGACCCGCCCGTCCGGCAGCGTGACGGTCAGCTCCTTGTGCCCGGTGAACCGGCCTTCGCCCTGGTAGACGGTGACGTTCTCGTTGTCCTCGTGCTTGGCCCGGTACTCCAGGCCACCGGCCGCGATCGGGTCGATCCGGCCGAAGATCCGGTCCCGCACGTCGGTCCAGCGCACCCCGAGCAGTTCCTCGTCGACGCCGAGCCTGCCGGAGACCGACGGGGTGGCCGCGAGATCCGCGGTGTGCACGAACATCTTCGTCGGGATGCAGCCCACGTTCAGGCAGGTGCCGCCGAAAACGCCCTTCTCCACGATGGCCGTCTTCCAGCCGGCGAACCGGTCATCGAGAATCGAGTTCCCTGATCCGGTACCGACGATCACCAGGTCGTAGTGCGGCACGCTGCTCATCCTCACGCTGTCGGAAGTCACCACCAGGCCCAACCGGTGCCGGCCGGGACTTGTTCCCGCGTCACTTGCCGTTCGCGGTGAAATGCATGATGTCCTTCGGGTTGGTCCAGCTGCCACCCCACTGCCACCCGATCGCGGCGAACGCTCCGGTGGTGGCGTCGCCGGCGCGCACCATCCCGGGCCGGACCTTCGACCGGTCGACGTAGGCCGAGGCGAGCTCGGGCAGCACCAGGTCGCCCTTGAGGTACGGGTTGCAGAACGGGTTCAGGTCGATGGCCAGCCCGTAGGCGTGCGCGGACCAGTTCGTCTGTCCCCTGGCCGGGCGGCAGACGAAGGCGCCCGTGTTGTTCCCGTCGCCGGTGGGCGCCGCGTCCAGCTCGTCCGCGCGGGTCACCCGCATCTCCTCGATCGGGAACCCGTTCGCGAACAGCCGCTCGAAGACGCGGGTCACCGGCTGCGCCACCGAGGCGTTGAGCAGCATCTCCCCGGTGTGCGCGCGGCCGTCGAAACCCCGGAAGGACATGGTCACGTAGCGCAGCGCCGCGGCAGGCACCGGACAGGCGGGCTGCCAGGTGCTGCGGGCCAGCACGTCCGGGGGCACCTCCTGCACCTGGGCGGAGTAGCGGCCGTCGGCGGGCGGCGGCAGCAGGTCCCCGGTCGGCAGATTGCGGTTCACCAGCACGTCCGGTGTTGGCAGCACCTCGCCGTAGCCGTCCGGGCGCAGCGGCAGCGGCCGTGCGCCGACCCGCCACTCCGGCTGGGCAGGCGGCTCGGGCGGTGTAGTCGTGACTGTCGTGCTCGCCGTGGTCGCGGGTGCGCTCGTCGCCGGGGGAGCGGGGGCCGGCGGCGGGGTTTCCTCGTTGGCGCAGGCGGCCAGCGGGAAGGCCATTACGCACAGTAAGGCCGTCGAAGTCCGTAGTCCCACGTCACCAGCTTGACAGAGCGATCCGGCGCCTCGGAGTCCACCCGTTTCAGCGACACCGGATCGAAGGCGTTCGGACTAGGGTGTTTGCGGTTGAGAAGGCGCGGTACCCGGGCCAAGGACGCGCCTTTGGTGCCGGTCGCGCGCAGCTCGTGAGATGAGCACGCACCGACGAAGGGGTATTCGCAATGGCCAAGAAGAATCGTCGGGCGTTCGCCGTCGCCGCGGTGCTGACCGCCACGGCCGGCTTCCTGCCCTCCGCCGCGTCGGCCGATCCCCGCGTGGATGTCCAGCCGTACATCGTCGGTGGCACCCAGGCGTCGGTCAAGGACTTCCCGTACGCGGTGTTCCTCACCGACGCGGGCGGCAACCAGTTCTGCGGCGGGACGCTGATCTCGTCCTCCGCGGTGCTGACCGCAGCGCACTGCGCGAAGGCGGTCAAGCGCACGGACCTGCGAGTGGTGGCAGGGCGCGACGACAAACGCACCAGCGAGGGCGTCTCGGTCCAGGTCGGGGAGGTCTGGGTGCACGAGGAGTTCAGCGATCCCAGCAAGGGCAACGACATCGCCGTGCTCAAGCTGAACCGTCGGGTTCCGTACGGGTCCGCGAAGGTGCCCAGTGCCGACGACCGCGCGCTGTACGAGGCGGGCACGAAGGCGACCGTGGTCGGCTGGGGCCGCACCTCCGAAGGCGGCGAGCGCTCGGACTACCTGCGCAAGGTCGTGGTGCCGGTGGTCGGCGACGACAGCTGCAAGGCAAGTTTTCCCGGCTACGACAAGAGCAACATGGTCTGCGCCGGTTATGACGAAGGCGGCAAGGACGCCTGCCAGGGCGATTCGGGCGGCCCGCTGCTGGTCGGTGACACGGTGATCGGCATCGTGTCCTACGGCGAAGGCTGCGCCGTGCCGAACCGGCCCGGCGTCTACACGCGAGTCGCCGCGTACACCGACGACATCAAGAAGCAGACCGGCCTGCGTATCTTCGGCTGAGCCGAACCTCGGAAGCCGGCTTCCCGCGATGGCGGTGAAGCCGGCTTTCGCTTGTCGTCAGGCGAGTTCGGCGATGGTGTTCGCGACCAACGTGCTGCCGTCCTCGGCCAGTTCGAGCCGCACGGTCAGCGCGCTCAGCTCGCCGAGCCGCCGCAGATGCGTGCCGCCGCACGGAATGGTGGGCGTCCCGTCCGGGAGCAGGCAGCTCCAGGTGCGCCGCGCGGTGAGCTCCGGGCCGGGCGCCGCGAGCTCCACCGGCGCGTCGGTGGCCAGCCAGCCGGCGAGCCGGCCGTTGACCCGCTCGCTCAGCTCGGGCAGCTCGCCGGCCAGCCCGTCGGTGCTGAACCCCTTCTTGCGCAAGGACTTCCCGATCCGGTAGGTGTCCGTGCTGCCGCCGGGGTGGATGCGCGACGAGGTGATCGCCAGCGCGTCGAAGTCCGGTGCGCCGAGCCCGTCGGTGCGCACCTCCTTGCGCCACCGGCCGGCGAGCACCGCGTTCAGCGCCAGCGCCATCAGATGGCAGCCGGTGTGCCCAGCGGAAAGCTCCCGCCGTCGCCTGGCGTCCACCTGCAGTCCGGCCGGCGCGCCGGCCAGGTCGGTCAGGTCGGCATCCGATTCGACCACGTGCAGGACCAGCCAGCGCCAGCCCTGCTCGCCGCGCCGCACCGGGATGTCCTCGCCCACCAGCAACTCATCGGAGTCCTCGGCGGCCGCGCCGATCAGGCAGTCCAGCACGGTCAGCCGCCGGTCGCCGAGCACCAGCTGTCCGGTGTCGGCGGGCTGGTCGGGCCAGCCGCTGTCCAGCGGATGGAACGGCGTGCGGTCGGTGATCACCAGCCATTCGCCCGCCGTCTCCCGTGGCAGCACGGCGAGCACGGTGGCGTCACCGTCGACGGCACCGGCCGGGTAGCCGACGTGGGTACTGGTCTGCGGCAAAGGCATGAACATCGCTTTCCGGCCGGTAGTTGGTGAGCCGTTACTCGACGGCGATCCGTACGTCCCGCTGCTAACCTAGCGGTCGGCCAGGCTCGACACGGGGGACGTCTTGATCATCGGCAACCGGCGCGCGGTGCATGGCCGTTCGGAGTTCGTCGCGCGGTACGACGGCAGGGTGACCGGAACCAGGTTCGCCGTCTGATGGCGGAGGACTCCGCGGTCGCACCCGTCTTCACCGGCCCGGCCGCCGCCCGCGGCCCGCGCGGCCGGTGGATCGCGGAGCTGGGGCTGGTCGGCGTGGCCGCGGCCTGGGGGCTGACCTTCACGGTCATTCAGGACGCGGTCGTGGTGCTGGCGCCGCTGGCGTTCGTGGCGTACCGCTTCCTGGTCGCCGGGCTGCTGATGGCGGCGCCGTTCGCGGCCGGGCTGCGGCGGCTTTCCGGGCAGGGCTGGCTCGCCGGGGTGGTGCTGGGGCTGCTGCTGGTGAGCGGCTACGTCACGCAGACCATCGGACTGACGCACACCACGGCCTCCAGCGCCGGGTTCATCACCGGCCTGTACGTGGTGTTCACCCCGCTGCTGGGCTGGGTGCTGCTGCGGCAGGCGCTGCGGCCGTGGGCATGGGCCTGCGTGGCCGCGGCGACCGTCGGCCTGCTGCTGCTCTCCGGCTTCGGCGGCGGCTGGCACCCACTGGGCGACGGGCTGATGCTGGTCTGCAGCGTGTCCTTCGCGCTGCACATCCTGTACACGGACCGGGTGGTCCGGCGGTTCGAGGTCGGGCCGCTGGTCGCCGTCTCACTGACCGTCTGCGGGCTGGTGGCACTGGTACTGGCCGCGCTCACCGGCGACCTGAGCGTGCCCAGCGGCGGCCAGGTCTGGGTCGCGTTGCTGTTCACCGCGGTGTTCGCCAGCTCGCTGGCCTACTTCATGCAGTCGTTCGCGCAGCTGCGTACGTCACCGGCCAGGACCTCGCTGATCCTGGCCACCGAGCCGGTGTTCGCCGGCGTCTTCGGTTTCTGGCTGGCCGGCGACCGGCTGTCCACCCTCGGCTGGGTAGGCGCCGGCGTGATGGCGCTGGCCATCATCGCCATGGAGGCCAAGCCGCCGCGACCAGCGAGCCCAACGTGACGTTCGGTCCCTAGAAGACACCAAACGTCACATTGGGCCGCTACCGGGCGCCCTGCGGAGCGGCTTCGGTGATCACCTTGACCGCGGTCTCCACATCGGACTCGGTGAGGTCGGCGCGGGCGGTCAGCCGCAGCCGCGAGACGCCGTCCGGCACCGAAGGCGGCCGGAAGCAGCCGACTCGGACACCCTGCTCGGCGCAGCGCGCGGCCCAGGCGACGGCGTCCTCCGGCGAGGGTGCGCGCACCGAGATCACCGCGGCCTGCGGGGTGCTGACCGTGAACCCGGCCGCGCCGAGCTGCTCGGCCAGTGCGCCGGCCGCGGTCAGCACCTTGCCGGACAGCTCCGGTTCGGCGCGCAGCACGCCGAGCGCGGCCAGCGCGGCCGCGGTACTGGCCGGCGCAAGCGCGGTGTCGAAGATGAAGCTGCGCGCGGTGTCCACCAGGTGCTTGATCACCCGGCGCGGCCCCAGCACCGCACCACCTTGCGCGCCAAGGGATTTGGACAGGGTGATGGTGGTGACCACGTCCGGTGAGCCGGACAGGCCGGCCTCGTGCACGGCCCCGCGGCCGCCTTCGCCGAGCACTCCGAAACCGTGCGCGTCGTCCACCAGCAGGCCGGCTCCGTGCTCGCGGCAGGCGGTGGCCAGCTCGTTCAGCGGGGCCAGGTCGCCGTCCACCGAGAAGATCGAGTCGGTGACCACCAGCGCGCGTGGTTTGCGCCGGGTGGACAGTGCGTGTTTCATCGCGGCCGGGTCGCCGTGCGCGACCGCGGCCACGTCCGAGCGGGACAGCCGGCAGCCTTCGATCAGTGACGCGTGGATGTACTTGTCCGTGACGATCGCCGACTCGGCGCCGGAGAGCGCAGTGACTGCGCCCAGGTTCGCGGTGAAACCGGAGGAGAACACCAGCGCCGCCTGCGTGCCGCAGAACTTGGCCAGCTCCTGCTCCAGTTCGGCGTGCAGTTCGGTGGAACCGGTGACCAGCCGGGAACCGGTGGAGCCGGAGCCCCAGCGCAGCGCGGCCGCTGCGGCCGCACCGGCGACCCGCTTGTCCCTGGCCAGCCCGAGGTAGTCGTTCCCGGCCAGGTCCAGTTCCGCCGACTTGGCCGCACGCGGGGTGAGCCGTCGCAGCAACCCGGCCTCGGCACGCTTGGCCGACTCGACGTCGATCCAGTCGAAGGTCTGCTCGGGTGGTGTCGGGGTGGTGCCTGGACCGGGTGCGTTCACGCCTGGCAGTCTCGCACTGGCGATTCCCCATGACGGAGTGAGGGCATGACCGAACTGCTGCCGATGCCGGCCGACTGGCAGCGTGCGCTGGCCGTCGTCGCGCATCCGGACGACCTCGAGTACGGCAGTTCCGGCGCGATCGCACGCTGGACGGGCAAGGGGCGCGAGGTGCGTTATCTGCTCGCCTGCCGTGGCGAAGCCGGGATCGACGGCTTGGCGCCGGAGGAGTGCGCCGAGGTGCGCGAGCGGGAACAGCTGGCCAGTGCCGCGGTGGTCGGAGTGCGGGAGGTCGAGTTCCTGGACCACCAGGACGGCGTGATCGAGTACGGCGTGCCGCTGCGCCGCGACATCGCCGCCGCGATTCGCCGGCACCGGCCGCAGCTGGTGATCACCACCAACTACCAGCAGACCTGGGAGGGTGGCTGGCCGAACACCCCGGACCACCGCAACGTCGGCCAGGCCGTGCTGGACGCGATCGGCGACGCGGGCAACCGCTGGATCTTCCGCGACCTCGGCCTGGAGCCATGGGGCGGGGTGCGCTGGCTCGCCGTGCACGGTTCGCCGAACATCACGCACGCCGAGGACGTCACCGACACGATGGACCTGGCGGTCGCGTCGCTGCTGGAGCACCGCGCGTACCTGGCCGGTCTCGGCGACGAAGCCGGCGACCCCGACCAGTTCCTGCGCGAGTACGCCAGCGAGACCGGAACGCGTTTCGGCGGCGGGCTCGCCTGCGGGTTCGAGCTCATTTCGTTCTAGGACAAGCAGAAGCGCGGCCGATCGAGGACCGGCCGCGCTTCTGATATATCAGTCTGCTGATCCAGTCGGTCAGTCGTGCGAGTGACCGCGACGCGCCGGCCTCGGCCCGGAACGCTGCGGACGGCCGCCGCCACGGTTGCCGCCGAAGCCGCCACCCTGCCGGCCACGGCCGCCGAAGCCACCGGGACGGCCGCCGCCACCGAAACCGCCCTGGCCACGCGGGCCACCGCGGCGCGGCGGAGCCTCGCGGCGCAGCTCGGGTACCGGCTCGCCACTGGGCTCCCTGGCACCGGTGATCCTGGACAGCTCGGCGTCACCGGGGCGCACCACGGTGCTCTCCGCGCGGACGCCGGCCCGCTCGGTCATCCGGCGCACGGTCCGCCGCTGGTCATGGGTGACCAGGGTGACCACCACGCCGGAGGCACCGGCCCGCGCGGTCCGGCCGGCCCGGTGCAGGTAGTCCTTGTGGTCCGCGGCCGGGTCGACGTGCAGCACCAGGCTGATGTCGTCCACGTGGATGCCGCGCGCGGCGACGTCGGTGGCGACCAGCACCGGGGTGTTGCCCTCCTTGAAGTCGGCGAGCACCCGGTTGCGCTGCCCCTGCGTCTTGCCGCCGTGCAGCGCGGCGGCCTGCACCCCGCTGGCCCGCAGCCGCTCGGCCAGCCGGTCCACGTGGTGCTTTGTCCGCACGAACATGATGGTGCGGCCCGCACGGGCGCCGATCTCGGTGACCACGGCCTGCTTGTCCTGGTGGGAGACCTGCAGCACGTGGTGGTCCATGGTGGTGACGCTGGCGGTTACCGGCGCGACCGAGTGCTCGACCGGGTCGCTCAGGTACGCCTTGACCAGCTTGCCGACGTCACCGTCCAGGGTGGCCGAGAACAGCAGCCGCTGGCCGCGCGCCGGGGTCAGGTCGAGGATCTCCTTGACCTGCGGCAGGAAGCCCATGTCGGCCATCTGGTCGGCCTCGTCCAGCGCCACGAAGTTCACGTCCGAGAGCACCGCGGTGCCCTGCCGGACGTGGTCGGAGAGCCGGCCCGGGGTGGCGATCAGCAGGTCAACGCCGCGGCTGAGCGCGTCCACCTGGCGGTTGAAGGCCATCCCGCCGACCGCCGTGCGGCACCACAGGCCGAGCGACTTGGCCAGCGGGGTCAGCGCGTCGGCCACCTGCATGGCCAGCTCGCGGGTGGGCACCAGGACCAGCGCACGGGGGCGCTTCGGCCTGGCCTTGCCGCCGTCCAGCCTGGCCAGCAGGGCGAGCCCGAAGGCGAGCGTCTTGCCGGAACCGGTCTGGGCGCGGCCCAGCACGTCGCGGCCAGCCATCGCGTCCGGGATGGTCGCGGTCTGGATCGGGAAGGGGTTGTTGATGCCGGCCTCGCGCAGGGCCCGGAGCAGCGGCTCCGGCAGGCCGAGGTCGGCGAAGCTCTTGGTCGGGCCGGTGTAGGCCGTGCCCTGGTCCTGCGCCGAGTCCGCCGCCGTGTTCCGGTGCCGCGGCTTGCTGCGGGCCGGACGCGCGGAGGTGTTCTCGGAATTGAGCGTGACTGTCACAAATGCCTCTCGGACGTGGCACGTCGCAAGGAGGCCCGGCTGCCCGCGCGCAGGCAGGGCAAGATGGTGTTGCTTAGGGCGTTCACAGGGACGAACCCGGCGCGTGGTGCGCCGTTTACGGGTGGATACCGCGAGCCATTCGGTTGGCTTGGCCGCGAAGAACACCACTCGTCCACGCCGCCGGTTGCGGTCTGTGATCAGCCTACCGGAGTGTGCTCGGAGGGCCCAATCCGAGGCACCGGTTGTGACCAAGGACGCGCAGCTGGGCCCGTTCACGGCAGCTCCGCGGCGCGGACCAGCGTGCTGATCAACCGGTCGGTGTCCAATATGTCCCCGGTCAGGCCGCGGGCGGAGAACCACTTCGCCAGATTGCGCACGTCCCTGACCATGAACTCACCGCCACGCGGGTTCGCCACCACGTCCACCACCTGCGGCAGGTCGATCAGCATCAGCCGGCCGTGGTGCACCAGCACGTTGTAGGCGGACAGGTCACCGTGCGCGACGCCGGCACCGGCCAGCTGCTCCAGCGCGGAAACGGCCTGGAGCCAGAGTTCGTGGAGCTCGTCCGGGTCGGGCCGGAGTTGGGCCAGCCTTGGCGCGGCCTCGCCGTTTTCGCCGAGAAACTCCAGCAGCAGTTCGGTGCCGTCCCGCTGCACCGGATAGGGCACCGGCGCGCCGGCCTGCCACAGCCTGCCGAGCGCGGCGAACTCCGCGGCGGCCCACTGCTCGGCGATCAGGTTCCGGCCGAACGAGGTCCGGTTGCGCACGGCCCGCGACTCTCGCGAGCGGCGCAGCTTCCGGCCTTCCAGGTAGCCGGCGTCCCGGTGGAAGAGCCGGTGCTCGTCGTTGCGATAGCGCTTGGCGGCGAGCAGGCACTCGCGGGAACGGTCCGGCAGCCCGCGCCGGATCAGGTGCACGTCGGCTTCCTTGCCGGTCTTGAGCACGCCGAGCTCGGTGTCCACCGCGGCCAGTTCGGTGACCAGCCAGTTCGGATGTGGTGCCGGGCCGCGGTCGGCGTCGGCCCAGGTGGAGTACCGGTCGGCGCCGCCGGGCACCGTCGGCTCGGTGTAGGCGTCTTCGCGGACCCGGGCGAGCCGACCGCGTTCCTCTTCGGTCAGCCTGCCGCCGCGGGCGGGCTGACGCTCATCGTCGAACCGGCGTCGCCGGGCACGGCGGGACTGCCGGTCGCTGAACTCTTCGAACTCTTCGTACGAGTGTTGTGACACTGATATATCTCCGGTGGATGCTTGCCCCACCGGACACGATCAGCCTGGCGGGGCGGGCGGAAGGGCGAAGAGGACGCCCAGGACGGCGTTGCACATCGGGCACCTCCTTCGGATCCGCCGGTTCACCGGCTCAGTCGGGAGAAAGGATCTCGCGGCCGTGACGCGACGGGCAACCGATTTATCCAACTCGCCGCAACTCGCCGCGTGAGCTCACCTTCAGCTTGCGCAGCACGCTGGCCACGTGCTGCTCCACCGTCCGGCGCGACAGGAACAGCACGTCGGCGATCTCCCGGTTGGTGTGCCCCTGCCCGAGCAGCCTGGCCACGTCCCGTTCGCGCGGGGACAGTTCGTCGCCGTAGCCGCGTCGCCCGCGCCTGGAAGGCTGACCGGCGCCCCGCACCCGCAGCAGATGACGGCAGCGCGCCGCGTCCCTGGTCGCGCCGAGCGCGGCGAACTCCCCGGCCAGGGCGGCCAGCGCCTCGGCCTGCCCGTCCATCCCGGCGGCCAGCCGGCAGCCCGCCAGCCGCTCGGCGACCAGCGCGGCGTAGTACGGCGCGGGCAGCCGCTGGTAGCGCGCTTCGGCGTCTTCCAGGTAGGAGATCGCGGCGTCCAGATCTCCTTCGCAGGCGGCGAGCTCACCGCGGCAGCCCGCCAGTGCCGCATGCGTGATCGGGGCATCCAGCCCGGCCACCTCACGTGCCAGCTCGGCGACGAACACCCCGGCCTCCACGGCCCGCCCGGCCCGGCAGTACGCCTCCACCGCGGCCGGCGCCAGCTCCCCGGAGTATGCCCAGACACCCTTGCGCCGCAACAGATCCAGCCCGCGGTCCGCTTCCAGTGCGGCGGCCTCGTGGCAGTCCTGGTGCAGCAACATCCGGATGATCCAGCCGTGTGCCGCGAGCACCACCGGCGCGAACGCGTTGCCGGGAGTGGCCACACCGGCCGCGGCGAACCGGGCCGCCGCCCGTTCCCATTCCCCCTTGGCCACCGCCAGCATGCCGAGGATCAGCGAAAGCTCACTGGCCACCGGCAGCAGGTCGCGGTACTCGTCGCGCAGCCGGGTGGCGCGCTCGGCCAGGCCGGTCCAGTTGCCGACCAGCCAGTCCACATGCGCCCTGGTGGAGCGGGCGGCGCTGACCACGTTCGGCGCGCCGCAGTCGGTGGCCAGCTGGATGCCGCTGTGCAGCATGCTGTCCGACCTGCGGTGGTAGCCGATCCACGAGCAGGCGTCCGCGACATTGCAGTGCAGCCTGGCCAGCTGCCGCTGCTCGGCCGCCGAGCCGAGCCGCTCCGGCACCTTGTCCAGCATCGCCCAGCCGACCGGGTCGCCGGCGTTGAGCCGGTTCGACACGTTGTTCGCCAGCAGCGTGGTGACCAGCAGCGGGTCGTCCGACTGCGCGATCAGCTCGTCCACCTTGTCCATCCAGCGCAGGTGCTCGGACAGCGGAGTGTCTCCGACGAAGGGTTCGGCCAGCACGGCCATGCCGCGACCGGCCAGCTCGGGGCGGTCGGCGAGATCGGCCATCGCCAGCTCGATCTCCACCCGGCTGGCCTCCAGGCCGTTCTCCTGCCGCACCAGCAACAGGCCGAGAGTCAGCCGTACCTCGCCGCTGAGGGTGCCGGAAAGCCGGTGGTCGGCGAGCAGCCGTTCCAGCGCCGCGCTGACCTCGTGCTCGGCGAGGCCGTTCAGCGAGACCCGGCTCAGCTTGACCGCCAGCCTGTCCACATCGGACAAGGCGAGGGCGGGACCGTCCAGCAGGGAGCACAGCAGCTCGGTCGCGGTGGACACGTCACCGACCTCCGACGCCTGGTCCGCGGCGGCCTCGGCATAACGGAGCCAGTCCGCGGACTCACCGGCCCGGCGGCTGTGCTCGGCCAGCTGGACCAACGGCTGCGGGTCGGCCGCGCGCAGGGCTTCGATGGCGCGGCGGTGCAGCTGCTGGCGATCGGGTCCCGGCACGGTCCGGTACACCGCCTGCTGGGCCAGCGCGTGCCGGAACCCGTACCGGCAGTCGCGGATCTCTCGCAGCACGTTGCCCCGCAGCGCGCGGATCAAGGCCTGTCTTGCCCGGCCGGGAGGCACCCCGGCCACGGCGGCGAGCAGCTCACCGGAGGCCGGCACACCGAGCACCGCGGCGGCCTGGGCGAGCCGTTTCACCGCCACCGGCAGGCAGGCCAGCCGCTCGGCCATCGCTTCGCGCAGCAGGGCGGGCACCTCGACGCTGTCCAGCAGCCGCCGCGCGGCGGAGCCGTCGGTGCGTACCGAACCTTCGGCGGTCCGCAGCGCGTGCAGGGTCTCTTCGACCACGAACGGGATGCCCGCGGTGCGTTCGTGCAGGCGCGCGGCGAACTCGGCCGACACCGGCCCCTCGCCGAGGATCGCCGTGGTCAGCCCGCGCACCCCGGCCACGTCCAGCGGATCCAGCCCGACCAGCGCGCTGGTGGTGCCCGCAGCCGGGCGGAACGCGCTGCCCAGCGGTACTCCGCCGGGCAGGTCTTCGCCGCGGTAGCTGACCACCAGGCTCAGGTTCGGCGGCGGCTCGGACATCAGGAAGCGCAGCAGCTGCCGCGACCCGTCGTCGGACCAGTGCAGGTCCTCCACCACCAGCAGCGCCGGGCCCAGCGCGGCGAGCAGCTCGCGGACAGCCCGGAACAGCCGGTGCCGCTGCGCCCTCGGGTCACCGAGCGGGAGCGGCGCCTCCGGCAGGAACCGGGCCAGTTCCGGCAGGAAGGCGCGGAGCGTGCCGGTCACCGGGCTCAGCAGTGCGGGATTGACCGTGTCACCGGCGTTTCGCAGGGCTTCGAGCACCACGCCGTAGGGGAAGGGCTCACGCAGCGGCTGGCAGTAGCCGATCAGGACCTTGCGGCGGCCGGCCTGGCGATCTGCGAGCAGCTCGGTGAGCAACCGGGTCTTGCCGACCCCGGCTTCGCCCTCGAGCATGACCACCGACGGCGGCCGGGTGATGACCGAGATCAGCGTGCGGAGTTCTTCGGACCGCCCGACCAGCACCGGTGAACTCGTCCGCACCGCGGCCGGTGCCGGGTTCGTCCTGGCCTTTTTCGTCCCGTGTGTCATCGCCAGCTCCCGCTCTGCCAGCTCCCACCCGATTACCGGACCACATCGTCCGGTGGTTCGGAGCTTAAGTGCCTGACCGGAATGTCGGAACGTTTCGGGCCAGGCACGGAACTTTCGTAGGGCGGCAATAGATAAGTAGCCCTACGTAGCGAAGCCTCGCTTGTTCGGCCATATCGGGGGATCGACAGTGAAATCTCACGCCCGTTCTGGGAAAGGAAGCAGAATGAGATCGTCCCTGAAGGCGGTGGCCTGCGCCGGCTCGTTCGCGGCGCTGCTCGCGATCGTCACCGGCGGCTCCGCGGCGGCCGCCGCGGAGCCGGAAGGCGTTGTCGTGCAAGCGAACCAGCCGACTCCGGGCGGATATGTGGTGGCGCTGAAGGACGGCACCCGGTTCACCGCGGGCGCGTCCGCCATCGAGCAGGCCTCCGCGTCGCTGGTGGCACGGTACGGCGGCGAGCTGAAGTCCACGTTCACCGCGTCGATGCACGGCTTCGCGGTCCGCGGCATGACCGAAGCACAGGCTCGCCGACTCGCCGCGGACCCCGCGGTCGGACAGGTCTTCCAGGACGGCACCGCGCGTGTCGCGGACACCCAGACCGGCGCCACCTACGGCATCGACCGGACCGACCAGCGGGACCTGCCGCTGGACCAGAAGTACACCTACAACAACACCGCCGCGGACGTCACCGCCTACATCCTGGACACCGGAATCCGCTACTCGCACAACGAGTTCGAAGGCCGGGCGAAGAGCGGCTACGACTTCGTGGACACCGACCCGGACGCCAACGACTGCAACGGGCACGGCACGCACGTGTCCGGCACGGTCGGCGGCAAGACCTGGGGGCTGGCCAAGAAGGTCAAGCTGGTCGGGGTCAAGGTGCTCGGCTGCGGCGGCAGCGCACCGGACTCGGACGGGATCGAGGGCATCGAATGGGTCACCAAGAACGCGGTCAAGCCCGCGGTGGCCAACATGAGCCTGACCTTCGACACCAAGAACGTCGGTGACCAGGCGATGCGCGGCATGGTCGCGGCGGGCGTGACCACCGTGGTCGCGGCCGGCAACAGCGGTGCCGACGCGTGCAACACCGGACCGGCCTATCTGCCCGAGGTGATCACCGCGGGCGCCACCGACGCCAGTGACAACCGGGCGTCGTTCTCCAACTACGGCACCTGCGTGGACCTGTTCGCGCCCGGCAACAACATCACCTCGGCTTCCAACGGCAGCGACAGCGGCAGCACCAACATGTCCGGTACCTCCATGGCCAGCCCGCACGGCGCCGGCGTTGCCGCGCTGTACCTGCAGGCGAACAAGTCCGCCGACCCGGCCGCGGTCAGCAAGGCGCTGACCGACAACGCGACCGCGGGCAAGGTGAAGAACCCGGGCAGCGGCTCGCCGAACAAACTGCTCTACAGCGGCTTCGTCGGCAGCGGCCCGGGGGAGCCGTCCTGCGAGGGCGGCACCAACGGTGACGATGTCGCGATCCCGGACGCCGGCGCCGCGGTGTCCAGCGCGGTGACCGTCAGCGGCTGCGACGGCAAGGGCTCCGCTGCCAGTTCGGTCGAGGTCGCGATCAAGCACCCGTACACCGCCGACTTGAAGATCGACCTGATCGCGCCGAGCGGTGCGGTGACCAACCTGAAGCAGCCGGGTGGCGCCAGCACCGTCGACCTCGGACGGTCGTTCTCGGCGAACACGTCGGCGGAGAACCGCAACGGCATCTGGAAGCTCCAGGTGACCGACGTCTACGCCTACGACTCCGGTTCGATCGACAGTTTCGGCATCAAGTTCTGAGTTCCCCGCCTTCCCCGGCGGGCCGGTCTTGGCAACCGGCCCGCCGGTTACCGCATCATGGGGTCCTATGAGCACCGACGACGCACTTTTTCCCGCGGAGGCGCCATGAGCGCAGTGGCTGGACGGGAGGCGCCGCGCCGGCAGCGGGCGGCGGACGCGGCGATCGAGGTGATCGCGTCCGATGGCCTGCGGGGACTGACCCACCGGGCGGTGGACACCGCGGCCGGCCTGCCCGCGGGCAGCACCAGCAGCTGTTTCCGGACGCGGCTGGAGCTGCTGGCCGGGGTGCTGGACCGGATGGTCGAGCTGGAGGAGGTCGTGCTGGCGCGGATGCCGCCCACCAGCTGGCGGGCCGAGGACGTGGTGAACGCGCTGACCGACCTGCTCGTCTACTGCCTCGGCCCGGCGAGATCGCGCACCCTGGCGCGGCTAGAGCTGTACCTTGACGCCGCCCGGCGCGCCGAGCTGCTGCCCGAGTTGGAGGCGGCGAACCGCCGGTTCCAGGATTTCACCGCGGCCGGGCTGCGGGCGGCCGGTGTGCCGGAGCCGGAGGAGGCGGCGCGGGTGCTGCTGATCCAGTTGGACGGAGTGCTCTACGACGCGCTGGCCCGTCCTTTTCTCGGCGGCGACCAGCGCGATCGGTTGCGCCGCGCGGTCGAAACGATGGTGCTCGGTCCGCGCAGCCGCTAGCCTGGTTGCTACAGGTGTAGCGAACAGGAGGCTCGACGATGACCTCGATCCCGGTGGGAACCGGCACCGCCTACGCGGACCACAGCCTGCTCGGCCGGACGGGGAAGTACACCCCGGCCGAACTGCTGCTGGCCCTGCACCGCAGGTTCGGCCCGGTGGTCAGTGCCGGAGCCGGCCGGAACCGGTTCGTCTACCTGCTCGGTGCCGAGGCCAACCGGTTCGTCTTCGCCAACTCGCCGCTGTTCCGCAACCGGGAGGCCTACGCAGGGCTGATCCCGGTGGACGGCGAGACCTCGCTGCCGGTCAGCGACGGGGACGACCACCGCCGCCGTCGCCGCCTGGTGCAGCCGGCGCTGCACCACCGGCAGATCGACGGCTATCTGCGGATCATGGCGGAGAACGCGGACGCCGTCGTCGGCTCCTGGCGCACAGGGCAGCGGGTGGAGGTCTACCAGGCGTTTCGTGCCGCGATCCGGCGCAGCACCATCCAGTCGCTGTTCGGCGGGCGGCTCGCCGCCGACGCCGAGTTCTTCGGCGACCAGTTGCAGCCCCTGCTGGACCTGGTCGACCGGCTGCCGCAGACGGTGGCGGTGCTGGAGCGGCTGCACCTGCCGCCGTGGCGGCGCGCGGTCGCGGCGAGGAACAAGGTGGACGCGCGCATCTACGCCGAGATCGCGCGGATGCGCGCGGGGGACGCCGATGACGGTGACCACGTGCTCGCCACCCTGGTGCACGGGCGCGGCGACGACGGCGAGGGGCTGACCGACCTGGAGGTCCGCGATCAGGCGGTCAGTCTGATCGCGGCCGGTTACGAGACCACCAGCGCCGCGATGGCATGGGCCGTCTACGCGATGCTGAGCACCCCAGGGGTCTGGGACCGGGCGCGGGACGAGGTGCGGGACGTGCTCGGCGACCGGCCGCCCGCCGGGACCGACCTGAGCCGGCTGACCTACCTGAACGGGGTCGTGCACGAGACGCTGCGGCTCTACCCGCCGGCGGTGATCGGGGCCAGGATGGTGACGCGGGACTTCGAGTTCGCGGACCGCCGGGTCCCGGCCGGCAGCCTGCTGATCTTCAGCCCGTACGTGACGCACCGGCTGCCCGAGCTGTGGCCGGAACCGACCCGGTTCGACCCGGAGCGCTGGGACCCGGCCGCGCCGGGCTACCGGAAACCGGTGGCGCACGAGTTCCTGCCGTTCGGTGGCGGCCAGCATCGCTGCGTCGGCTCGGTGCTGGCGGTCACCGAGCTGACCGTGATGCTCGCCCGGCTGCTGGCCGGCGCGTCGCTGCGGCTGCCGGCGCAGCGCGTCCGTGCCAGGGGTTTCGCCGCGATGCGGCCGCGGGACGGCCTGCTCGCCGAAGTTTGCTAGACAGGATCATGACCTCCAACCCGCATCACGCACTGGTCGCCGAGTACACCGACGCGGTGCAGCACGCCAAGATCGAGGTGGTGACCGGACTGCTCGCCGAAGACGCGGTCTTCCAGAGCCCGTTCTCCCTGTTCGACACCCCGGAACACCTGCGTTCGGCCTACATCGCACGCGCCGGCGCCTTCTCCGGGCTCACCCTGCGCGGCACCGTGGCAGGGCAGGGGAACCAGTCGGTGCTGCTGTGGACCATGCGGGTCGGGGAATCTCCGGTCGAGGTCGCCGAAGTGGTCACCACGGCGGGTGAACGCGTCTCCAGGGTGGACGTCTACCTGCGGCCCGCCGCCGTGCTCGACGAGGTGTTCGCCGCGATGAGCGCCGCCTGGCCCCGCTGACGCCGTGAGTGGAAAGCGCCGGACGGCGCTCTCCACTCACGACCTCCACGCACGACGCGGTTCAGGCGACCTTGAGCGTGTACGTGCCCGTGCCGGACACACCGCCGCTGTCGGTCGCGGTGATGGTGATCTGATAGCTGCCGGGCTGGAACGGTGCCGCCAGCTGCATGGTCGAGCTGCCACCGGAGCTGATCGTCGACGGGTTGAAGAACGGCGGGAACGGCAAGCCTGGCCCGCTGGCGGAAAGGGTCAACTGGCCGGAGCCGCCGGTGACCGAAATGGTGGCCGTGCTGAAGAAACCGGGTCGCGCGCTGCCCGAACCCGGGTTGACCGCGACCGCGATCTCACCGGCCGCGCTGCCGACCGTGAGCCCGACGGTCGCGGCCTTGCTGCCCGACGTCGCCGCGCCGTTCACCGTCACCGAGGTCTTGCCCTTTGGCGTCGACGACGAGGTCTCGATCGTGAGCTTCGCGGTCTGCCCGGACTTGACCGTGGCCGGCTGGAACGTGGCCTTCGCGCCTTCCGGCAGGCCGGAAGCGGTGAGCGCGATGTCCTCCGGGCCTCCGTCGCCCGCGGTGGTGGTGACCGTGGCCGAGACGTGCTTGCCCGGTTCCACGGTCAGGCTGGACGGCGAGACGGAGATGGCGAACTTGCCGTCGCCGGGGCCGGGGTTGCCGACCTGCTCCTTCACCCAGTCGCCCATGTCGTTGTTCAGCCGCCCCCAGACCCCGTACCAGTGGAAGTCGCTGCGGCTCCAGGACGCCACGCCGACCACCTTGCCGTCCACGATCAGCGGGCCGCCGCTGTCGCCGGGCAGGATCGTCGGGTTGCCGTCGGGGAACCCGGCGCAGATCATGGTCGCTTCCTTGAACCCGGCGCCGACCCCGTTGCAGTTCGACGGTTCGCGGATCGGGAAGGTCGCCTTGTCGACCGTCACGTCCCGCGAGTCGTCGTTGTGGTCCTTCTTGCCGTAGCCGACGCCGACCCCCTGCTTGCCCGGGCTGTTCAGGCCGGTGTCCGCCGAGGTGGCGAACTTCGCGTACTGCCCGTTCGGCACCGGGATGTCGCTGGTGGTGGTCACCACGGCCACGTCGTAGCCCTGGTCGAAGTTGACGTACTTCGGGTGCTTGTCGTAGCTCGCCACCCCGATCCGGCTGCCGCCGCCCGCGTTCAGGTCGTCGAGGCCGTACAGGTAGCTCTTCTCTCCGGCGGCGTCCTTGCAGTGCGCGGCGGTCAGGATCTTGCGCGGCGCGACCACGGCGCCGGTGCAGGTCTGGCCCTGCGGCCGGGTCCCGCCTTCGCGCAGCCCGCCGATGATGAACGGGAACTCGGCCACCGAGCTGTCTTCGCCGTTGTAGATCTGGGTGTGCGCGCCCGGCGGGATATGCGCCTCGTCGGTCGGGGCGACCGCCCGGTACGCGGTGGGTTCCTCGGCACCGGCCATGCTGGTCGCCATCGGCACGGCGATGGTGGCCATCGCCATCGCGAGCAGCCCTAATCGGGTCGTTGTTCTCTTCACGGGGGTTCCTTTCCGATCGCGTCACGTCCATTTCCGGCGACGGACGGTGCCGGAACAACCGGGGCATGTGCCCGTAGGGATACGGAACTTTTCGACAGCGGGCCCGCGGCGGGGCAAGCTGTGGATCATGCGTGTGATCGTGATCGGCTCGGGCATCGCGGGCGCAAGTACCGCCTATCACCTGGCGCTGCGCGGTGCCGAGGTCGTGGTGGTGGACATCGAGCGGCCGGGTGTGGCGACCGCCGCCGGCGCCGGCATCGTCTCGCCGTGGACCACCCGGCGCACCGACGCCGAGTTCCGGCTCGCGGAGCTGGCCGCCGCCTACTACCCGGAACTGGTCGCGCAGCTTGCCGAGGACGGGCAGACCGAGAGCTCGTACGAGGTGGTCGGCGGCATGGTGGTCTCCGCCGACGAGCGGGAGCTGGCCGAGGCCGAGCAGCGGATCGGCGCGCGGGCCGCCGCGTCGCCGCTCGCGGGCGAGGTACGGCGGCTGGACCCCGCGCAGGCGCGGGAACTGTTCCCCGCACTGGCCCCGGAGCTGGGTGCGGTGCACCTGTCCGGTTCGGCCAGGGTGGACGGCAGGCAAGTCCGCGAAGCGCTGCTTCAGGCCGCGAAGCGCCGAGGTGTGGAGATACGCGTTGGACAGGCGGAACTAGCCGGGTCCGGGGTGCGGGTGGACGGGGAAACCCTCGGCGCGGACCGGATCGTGGTCGCCGCCGGTGCGTGGAGCGCGGAGCTGCTCGCGCCGCTCGGCCTGACGCTGGACGTGGCGCCGCAGCGCGGCCAGATCAGCCATTTCGGGCTGCCCGGCGTGGACACCGCGAGCTGGCCGGTGGTGCTGCCGGTGTCCAGCCACTACCTGCTGGCCTTTCCCGGCTCGCGGGTCGTGGCCGGTGCGACCAGGGAGACCGGCTCCGGTTTCGACCACCGGGTGACCGCGGCCGGCCAGTTCGAGGTCCTGGAGCAAGCGCTTGCGGTGGCTCCAGGACTGGCCGATGCCACCCTGTTGGAGACCAGGATCGGGTTCCGACCCGCTTCCCGCGACGGCGCGCCACTGCTCGGCGCGGTCGACGGTCATCCCGAGCTGCTGATCGCCACCGGGTTCGGGCCGGCCGGGCTCACCCTGGCGCCGTACTCGGGCAGCCTGGTCGCCGCGCTCGCGTTCGACGAGGACCCCACCGCCGACCTGTGGCCCTACCGGCCCGGCCGGGTCAGTGCGAGGTGAGCAGTTCCAACTCGGTGTCGCCGGTGCGCTCGAGCTCGATCCCGGCCTTGGCCGCCACCCGCAGTAGACCCTCCACAGTGGACGGTTCGGCGCGAGTAGTCGCCAGCACCCCGGCGAGCTTTCCCTTGTAGGCCTTGTTGTGGTGGCTGACGGTGGTACGTCGTCCCGCGACCTCGGTCACCACCCGTACGGTCACCGCGTCGGGGATGGCGGCCAGTCCCGCGTAGACCCCGGAGCGCAGATCCACCACCAGCCCGTCCAGTCCGGCCAGCACCGGCTCCAGCGCCGGTCGCCACAGCGGGCGCAGGGTGCCCAGTGCGGGCAGGCTGCTGCCGCCCGAAAGCCGGTAGGCCGGGATGCGGTCGGCCCCGCCGACCACACCGAACAGCGCCGATGCGACCGCGAGCCGCCGTCCGGCCTTGGCCCTGCCGGCGCGGGTGAGGCCGCCGATGCCCAGCGCGTCGTAGAGCACGCCGGTGTACCGCTCCAGCGCGGGCAGCGTCGGCGCCGACCAGAGCGCTCCGTTGCGGGCCAGCTCGTCCTCCTGGCGAGGGGACAGGCCGAGTGCGGACAGCCCGGCCGGCACGTCACCGGCCAGTTCCACGAGCGCGTCCGCCAGCTTGCGGCGAACCGGGTTCAGCTCCGGGAAGGAGAGGGCCTCCAGGTCGAGCGGCGGGCCGTCCCCGCCGGCGGCCTTGGTTTCCGAAGGAGGGAGCAGCACCAGCACGCGACCAGCGTAACCGGCGAAAACACCGCGGCGGCGGACAGGGCGGGCGCATCGGGTTGCGCCGGCGCTGAAGCTACTGAGCAGTACCGAGGCGGCCAGGTCACCCCCGCGATTCTCGGTAGTGTTGATCCTCGCGAAACAGTGATGGGGGCGGGGTATGGGGGCGGTGGTGCGGGCGGGTGCGCGCCCGGCCTGGCAGGACTTACCGACAGCGGTGCGCGCGGCGGTCGAACGTAGCCTGGGGTCGCCGGTGGTGCGCTCACTGCGGCAGTCTCCCGAGTTCGACGGCGGGTTCGCGGTGCGCCTGCGACTGGCCGACGGCCGGTGGGTGTTCGCCAAGGGGCTGCCCGCGGGCAGCCCCCGCATTGGTGCCTACTACGTGGAGGCCGACGTCGCGGCGAGCCTGCCCGCCGCCGCACCGGTGCCCACCCTGTTGTCCACTGTGGACGACGAGTGGCTGGTACTGGTGTTCTCCGACGTCGAGGGCGCACAGGCGAAGCTGAGGCCGGGTTCACCGGACCTGTCCGCGGTGATCACCACGCTCGGCGCGCTGGCCAGGACGCTCACCCCGTGTCCGCTGCCGAGAGCCCCGGACGCGCTGGACGACCTCGGGCCGCTGCTGCGCGGCTGGCACGAGCTGCGTGCCGACCCGCCCGCGGACCTCGACGAGTGGACGGTCCGCAACCTGGACTCGCTGGTCGCGATGGAGACCTCCTGGCACCCGTGGGCGGCCGGGAACACCTTGCTGCACAACGATCTGCGTCCCGGCAATCTGGTGCTGACCGGGCCGGGCCGAGTGCGGGTGGTCAACTGGCGCTATCCCGCCCGCGGTGCCGCCTGGCTCGATCTGGTGTCACTGGTGCCGCACCTGCTCGATGCGGGGCACGAACCGGAGGACGTGGACCGGCTGCTGCGCCGGCGGCCGGTGCTGGCCGGCGTGCCGGCCTGGGCGGTCACCGCGTTCGGGGTGGCACTGGCCGGGCACGCCGAGCGCGGCGCCCGGCTGCCGGAGCCGCCGGGCACCACCGGGATGCGGGCGCATCAGCGGCAGCTCGCATCGGTCACCCGTCGCTGGCTGGTGCACCGGACGCGCTGGCGTTGACCACGTTCACCAGCGGCTCCCCGGCGGCGAACCGGCGCAGCTGATCGGCGACCAGCCGCTTCGCGCGCGGGTAGAAGGAAGCCGAACCGCCCGCGATGTGCGGGGTGATCAGCACGCCCTCCGCGTTCCACAACGGATGCTCGGCAGGCAGCGGCTCCGGATCCATCACGTCGAGCGCCGCGCGCAGCCTGCGTTTGGACACCTCGGCGACCAGTGCGTCGGTGTCGATCGCGCTGCCCCTGCCGACGTTCACCACCAGCGCGTCGTCCGGCAGGGCGGCCAGCTGGTCGGCGCCGAGCAGGCCGCGGGTCGCGTCCGTCTCCGGCAGCACGAGCACCACGATGTCCGCGGACGGCAGCAGCGACGGCAGCTCCACCACCCCGTGCACGCCCTCGTCCGGCCGCGCCGTGCCGGCAACCGGCACGACCTCGGCCTCGCCGGCACACAGATAACGTTCGATCGCCTTGCCGATGGAGCCGTGACCGATCAGCAGCACCCGGTTGTCCGCGACCGATCTGGTGTGCTCGCGGATCCACGATCCGGTCTGCTGCTGACGCAGCCATCGCGGCAGATCCCGTTGTGCGGCAAGGATCAGCGCGAGTGCGTGCTCGGCGACACTGAGATCGTGCAGCCCGCGGCCGTTCGCCAGCAGCACGCCTTCGGGCAGCCGCGGCAGCAGGTTCTCCACACCGGCCGAGAGCGACTGGACCGCGCGCAGGCCGGGCAGCCGGCCCAGCAGTTTCGCCGGTTCCGACCCCTGGTCGTAGGGCAGCACGTAGAACTCGACCTGATCGAGCGCGGCCGGCGGCTCTTCGCGCCCGTCGTAGTAGCCGGCGGTGAGCCCGGCCGGGAGTTCGATGTCCCGCCACGGCAGCAGTACTCGTGGTGTCATGCGCGCCTTTCCCTGAGCTGTGGTGTGCGGATCGCGAACAGGATGACCGCGGCCGCGGCCATCGTCGAGCTGAGCATCAGGAACGAGGCCGCGGAAGTCCCGGTCGCGTGGTCCAGCCAGCCCACCAGATAGGTGCCGAGGAAGCCGCCGAGCGCGCCGCAGGTGTTCACCACGGCGACCGCGACTCCGGCGGTCCGCTGGGGAAGCAGCTCCGGGATCATCGCGAAGAACGGTCCGTACGGCGCGTACAGGCCGATGGCCGCGACGATGAGCAGCGCGTAGGACAACCCGAACGCGTCCTGGCCGAGCAGGTACGAGCCGTAGAAGGCGACCGCGCCGAGCGCCAGCCACGGCCAGACGAACCGCAGCCGCCTCCCCGTCCGGTCGGAGCCGCGTGAGTTGAACAGCATCGCCGCGACCGCGAAGGCGTAGGGCACGGCGGACAGCAGGCCGGTGGCGCCGATACCGGCCGATGAACCCGCCTTGACGATCGTCGGCAGCCAGAACACGAACCCGTACACGCCGATGCTCCAGAGCAGGAACTGCGCGGACAGCAGCAGCACCGCCTTCGACCGCAGCGCCTCGACCAGCGGGTGGCGTTCCGCCGGCGCCGCCACCTCGCGCAGCGCCGCCTGCTCCGCGGCGATCGTGGACTCGACGAGGTCCCGCTCGGCTGGGTTCAGCCAGCGCGCGTCGCGCGGATGGTCGCGCACCTGGGCGCGGAAGTAGAACGCCCAGATCAGCGCCGGTACGCCCTCGATGATGAACATGCCCCGCCAGGAGGTGGCCTCGATCAGATAGCCGGAGGCGGCGGACAGCCACAGCACGGTCACCGGGTTGCCCAGGATCAGGAAGGCGTTGGCGCGGCCCCGCTCCGGTTTGGTGAACCAGCGCGCCAGCAGCACCACCAGCGCCGGCAGCACCGCGGCCTCCACCGCGCCGAGCAGGAAACGCACCACGATCAGCGCCGGGATGGAGCTGAGCATGCCCTGCACGGTGGCCAGCACGCCCCAGGCCAGCACCGAGTAGAAGATCAGTTCGCGCACGCTGCGGCGGTCCGCGTACAGCACGCCGGGCACCTGCAGCAGGAAGTAGCCGGCGAAGAACGAGGCGGCGACCAGCCCGGAAGTCGCGCTGGTCATGCCGAGGTCCTCGGCCATACCGCCGGCCGCCGCGATGGAGAAGTTGGACCGGTCCAGGTAGGCGAGGCTGTAGGTGACGAAGACGATCGGGATCAGCCGCAGCCAGCGCTGACGGCCGGGGGTGGCCGTCTGCGCCACCGGATGCACGTCCATCGGACCTCCTGTCACCCTTGACCGGATCGCCGCTTTCCGTAATATGGAAAGCAATTCCGCTATACGGTCAATGAAGTGTCGGAGGATCACGCCGTCACGTCAAGAGGGGAGCAGGCATGGCCGACATGGTCGGGAAGGCGCTACGCCTGTTGTCCCTGCTCGGTGACTACCCCGAGGGAGTCGCGCTGTCCGAGCTCGGCCGGGCGGCGGGGTTCCCGGTCAGCACCACGCACCGCCTGCTGAGCTCGCTGCAGGCCGAGGGTTTCGTCCGCAGCGACCCGGAGTCCAAGCGATACGCGCTGGGCCTGCGGCTGTTCGAGCTCGGGCAGCGCGTCTCGCACGCCAGGGGCTTCGCCGGGGTTGCGCTTCCGGTGATGGAGCGCGTGTCCGCGCACACTGGCGAGCCGACCTTGCTCGCGGTGCGAGACGGCTCGGACCAGCTCTACGTGCACGCGGTGCCCGGCAGCCGCCAGGTGCAGATCCGCGGTGAACCAGGTACGCGAGGGCCGCTGCACTGCACCTCGATGGGCAAGTGCCTGGTCGCGTTCGCGTCAGTGCCGGAACGCACTCGTTTGGTCGCCGAACTCGACCTGCCCGGGCTCGCACCGCGCACGATCACGGCTCGCGCCGCCTTCGAGCGCGAGATCGACCTGGTCCGAACTCAGGGCTACGCGATCGCGGACGAGGAGCACGAAGCCGGGATCCGCGCGGCCGGCGTGCCGGTCTGCGGCCCGGACGGCGTGGCGATCGCCGCCCTGTCCACCGCCGCGCCCGCCTTCCGGACCAGTGTCGAGCAGCTCACCGGGTTCGTGCCCGTGCTGCGGACCGCGGCCAGGGAGCTGGCCGCGGTCCTGCCGTACCGGTAGTGCCGTCCGGTCAGTGGTATGCGCCGACGCAGAACTCGTTTCCTTCGGGATCGGTGAGCACCGTCCAGCCCATACCGGGCATGGAGTGCTCCTCGACCTCGGTCGCGCCGAGCCCGACCAGCCTCCGCACCTCGGCCGCGTGATCATCGGTGCCGAAGTCGACGTGCACCCGGTTCTTGCCGATCCGTGCCTCGGGCACCTTCTGGAAGGCCAGCTTCGCACCTCCCTCCGCGGCGGCGGTCAGGATCAGGTACTCGCCGTAGTCCTGGTCGACCTGCACACCCAGTGCCTTGATCCAGAACCCGGCGAGCTGCTGCGGGTTCGCGCAGTCGATGGTGACCATGCCAAGTTGAAGAGTCATGCACCGGAGGCTATGCGTGGGGACCGACAGTTTCCGGCGTGGCGATAACCGGTTGAAGCGGACCCGGGGCTATTGACTACGCTTCGCGAAACGTCTATGCGCGGTTCGCACCTAGGAGTCCAGTAGTGATCACCAGGATGTCGTCGTTGTTCCTTCGCACCCTGCGTGAGGACCCGGCGGATGCCGAAGTGCCCAGCCACCGGCTGCTGGTGCGCGCCGGCTATGTCCGCCGAGTCGCCCCGGGTGGCTACTCCTGGCTGCCACTGGGCCTGCGCGTGCTGCGCAACATCGAGGCCGTGGTCCGCGAAGAGATGAACGCGATCGGTGCGCAGGAGATCCAGTTCCCCGCGCTGCTGCCCCGCGAGCCCTACGAGACCACTGGCCGCTGGACCGAGTACGGCGACAGCCTGTTCCGCCTCAAGGACCGCAAGGGTGCGGACTATCTGCTCGGCCCGACGCACGAGGAGCTCTTCGCGCTCACGGTGAAGGGCGAGTACAGCTCGTACAAGGACTATCCCCTTGCGCTGTACCAAATCCAGACCAAGTACCGGGACGAGGCGCGTCCCCGCGCGGGGATCCTGCGCGGCCGCGAGTTCGTGATGAAGGACTCCTACTCCTTCGACCTCGATGACGAGGGCCTGGAGCGTTCCTACCAGCAGCACCGTGCCGCGTACATCAAGCTCTTCGACCGGCTAGGGCTGGACTATGTGATCGTCGCGGCGACTTCCGGCGCGATGGGCGGTTCCGCTTCCGAGGAGTTCCTCGCGGTGGCGCCGACCGGCGAGGACACCTACGTGCGGAGCACGGACTCGGACTACGCCGCCAACGTCGAGGCGGTCGTCACGCCCGCACCCGCGGCACAGCCGGTCGAGGGCAAGCCCGACGCGCAGGTGCACCACACGCCGAACACGCCGACCATCGAGACGCTGGTGGACTTCCTGAACGCGGCCGGGCTGGGCCGCACCTTCACCGCTGCGGACACGCTGAAGAACGTCATGGTCAAGGTGCGCCAGCCCGGAAACAAGGAGTGGGAGGTGCTCGGCGTCGGCATCCCGGGCGACCGCGAGGTGGACATGAAACGCCTCGAAGCGTCTCTCGAACCGGCCGAGGTCGCCCTGCTCGAAGAGGCGGACTTCGCCGCCAACACCTTCCTCGTCAAGGGATACATCGGTCCGAAAGCTTTGCAGGACAACGGAATCCGCTATCTTGCCGACCCCAGGATCGTGTCCGGCACGGCCTGGGTGACCGGTGCGGACAAGGCCGATCACCACGTGGTGGACCTGGTCGCCGGGCGGGACTTCACCCCCGACGGCACCATCGAGGCGGCCGACGTGCGCGAAGGTGACATCTCGCCGGACGGCAAGGGCACCCTGGTCGCTGCGCGCGGTATCGAGATCGGGCACATCTTCCAGCTCGGCCGCAAGTACGCTGACGCGTTCGAGCTGGACGCGCTGGGCCCGGACTCGAAGCCGATCCGGATCACCATGGGCTCCTACGGCGTCGGTGTCTCCCGGCTGGTGGCCGTGGTCGCTGAGCAGCATTTCGACGAGCTTGGCCTGGTGTGGCCACGTGCGGTCGCGCCCGCCGACGTGCACGTGGTGATCGCGGGCAAGGACGACGCGGTCGCCGCCGGTGCCGAAAAACTCGCCGCTGAGCTCGACACGGCCGGTATTCGGGTGCTGCTGGACGATCGGAAGGCCACTCCCGGCGTGAAGTTCGCGGATGCGGAACTGATCGGGGTGCCGACCATTCTGGTGGTGGGCCGTGGGCTGGCCAACGGCGTGGTCGAGGTCAAGGACCGCGCCTCCGGGCAACGCGACGAGATCGCGGTGGACCAGGTCGTGGCGCACCTGACCGAGCTCGTCCGGCGGTAGCCCGCGATGTCCGGTGCGGACCTGCCCGGCTACCAGGACAACGCCGCGCTCAAGGGCTTCGGCGGCTACGAACCGGCGTCCTATGCGGCGACCACGGGCACGCCGGTGCCCGCACCCGCATCCGAGCCGCCGAAACCGAAACGGCGGCGGTCCAAGGCCCCCTATGGTCTGCTCGCGGTCGTGGTCCTGCTCGGCCTTGGTTACGTCGGCAGCCGGTCGACCTCGCGGGACGAGGTCGACGCGCCCGCGCCGTCCACCTCCTCGGCCACTTCGTACACGCCGCGGCCGAAGGTCGTGGTGCCTCCCGCGGTCGCGGGCTGGCAGTCCGTGGCAGGGCGGGACGGTCTGTACGCCTATGACGTGCCGCCGGGCTGGACTCCGAAACCGGACACCGTGCACGGCTGGAACGCCGATGCGAACGGTCCCGGCATCACGTTGGTGGCCAGCGCGTTCACCGGCCAGGAGTACTGCCCCACGGACAAGAATCGGGACCGCGGTGGCAGCGGGGTCGCGCCGGTCGCGCAACGCGACTACGCGCTGGCCGCGGCCGAAACCGTCACTCTGATCGCGAAGCAGGCGTACACCGCGGAAGGTGGTCCGCAGCCCGCGCTCGCCGTCGGATCACCGGAACCGGCGCAGATCGACGACGGTGCCGGCGGCAAGCGGAACGCCAGCGTCACGGTGGCCGAAGTGACCGTCGCCGGCAACGACAAGTCCTGCATGCCGCCCAGGGCACTGGTGGGCGCGATCGCCATCGAACCCGGCGACCAGACGGACGCGAAGAGTCCCGTCCTGGTCGCCTATTTCGACCAGGCCTACCCCGGTGAGACGACCAGGGAGCAGCTGGCCGAGTTGCTGCGCAGCTACCGGATCGTGCCGGAGAGCAGCCGCACCACCGTTTCGACCACGAACTAGCCCAGCACCGTGGCCAGCACGGCCGTCGTGTCGGACAGGTCGGTCAGCACCGCGTGCGCACCGGAGTCACGTAGTTCCTCGACGCTGTACGTGCCGGTGGCGACGCCGATCGCGATCATGCCGTGGTGCAGTGCGGCGTCCACGTCGTGCGGGGTGTCGCCGATGACCACCACGGACTCCTGGTCGAACTCCACCCCGTGCTTGCGCGTGGCCAGCTCGACAGCGTGCGTCACCATCGGCGGTCGCTGCAGCGACAGCGTGCCGTAGCCGCCGATCTCGAAGTCGATGTGCCCGTCCAGGTCGAAGGCGGTCAGCTTGTGCCTGGCGACTTCCGGCAGGTTGCCGGTGACCACGGTCTGCACCACGTCGTCGCGGCCGGCCATGGTGGCCAGCGCCGCCGCCGCTCCCGGCAGAACCTGGCCGCGCTCAGCCAGCTCGGGCAGCGCGCGCAGGGAGAGCTCGGTCAACTCGGCCCAGATCTTCTGGATCATCTCTTCGGTCGGCTCGATGCCATGCGTCACGAGCAGCTCCGAGGTGATCGCCCGCTCGGTCCGCCCGCCGAACGACGGCATTTCGCTCAGCGGGATCCCGGTCACCGCGGCAAGCGCGCTGGTGTACCAGGCCTGCCCGGTTCCCCGCAGGTCCACCAGCGTCAGGTCGATGTCCCAGAGCACCAGCCGGTGCTTCGCAGTGCGCACGTGCCCGACCTTACCGAGCCGCTTTTCAACGCATGTTGACTTCTGCTCCATGGCAACCTACCTTTGGTCATAATTCAACGAGTGAAGAATAAATGGAGGATGTCATGTCAAGCCGAATCCCACGGGGGTCGTGGACCCTCGTCGCGATCGCGTCTGCGGCCGGCGCGATCGTGGCCGTGGTGCTCGGGTTCCTGACCTTCGGCGCTCAGGCCAGCGTCTCACCAGAGCAAGTGCCGGTCGCTGTGGCGGCGCCGGACGCCGGCCCGGCGCGCGCGGCCGCCGACCGTCTCGCCGCGCAGACCGGCGACGCACTGAGCTGGCAGTCGACCACGCTGACGGAGAGCGATCGGCTGCTGCACGACAAGCAGGTCTACGGCGTGCTCGAGCTAACTCCCGGCCCCGGCGGTACGGTCGCCAAAGTGGTGGTGTCCGGCGCGATCAATCCCTCCGGCACGCAGGTCGCCCAGCAGGCGCTGACCGCTGCCGGCCAGGCACTATCCGCTGGTTCGCCGGTGCAGGTGGAAACCCTGCACCCGGCAAGCATGGCCGGACGATCAGCACCACTGGGCGTCAGCGCACTGGCCTGGATCGGCTGCCTGGTCGGCGGTGCTGCACTGACCCTTCTGGCCGATCGGGCCGGGCGCAAACCAAGCGCCTGGGCGCGGCTGTCGCAGGTTGCCGGGGTCAGCGTCCTCGTCACCGCGGTGCTCGCCGGCTTCCTGAAGCTATGGGACTCGACCCTGCCCCTCGGCTGGGACGTGCTCGGCTTCCTTTTCCTCAGCACCGCTGCCTTAGCCGCTCTGCAGGGTGGTCTGCTCCGCATGCTCGGCCTCCGCGCGATGGCCATCTTGACCCCGCTGTACCTGATCGCACCCGCTGTGGCCGGTCAGGTTCCCGAGCTGCTGCACCCCGGATACCGCGCGGCACTGTGGTCGTGGACGCCATTCCGGTTCTCCACCGAGGGCCTCCGCAGCTTGTTGCAAGGCACGCCGGATGCGCCGGACGTACTCACCGGGGTCTGGGTGTTCGGCGGGCTTCTGTTGGTCAGCCTGGTTGTGCTGCTCTGGCCAGGCTGGGCGACCGCGCCCACGCGACTGGTCGGGTCATCCGGGAAGGAAACTGAATCGCACTCGGCGAACGGGGTTGTCCAGGTTGGTGTCCACTAGGCAGACCGACTGCCAGGTGCCCAGCGCCATGACCCCACCGAGTACCGGCACGCTCGCATAGGGCGGCAGCAGCGCAGGCAGTACATGGTCACGGCCGTGGCCGGGGCTGCCGTGCTGGTGCCGCCAGCGGCCGTCACGAGGGAGCAGATCGTTCAACGCGGTCAGCAGGTCTTCGTCGCTACCCGCACCGGTTTCCAGGATGGCCAGCCCCGAGGTGGCGTGTGGTACCCAGACGTGCAGCAGGCCGTCCTCCGCTTGGCTGTCCCGGAGGAATGCCTCGGCGTCCTTGGTCAGGTCGTGCACCACGGCCTCGCTGCCGGTGCGGACCTCGATTTCCGTGGAGTACATGGCCACTACGGTAACCGTGGCAGGCTTGGCATGCTGGCCATGGATCAATTTGGGCCGAGCAGATGTTTTGGTTGTGAGAGCTGTTGTGACACCCGCCGCAATGGTCCGGTCGACCCGTGGCCGCAGAGTCCTGCGGCTGGCGCCAACCGTGGTGTGGCCGTCAAGTTTGCTCGGCAACGTTTGCCTGCTCAGGCCGTCTCGCAAGGGATGCTTGGTCCAGGTGATTCGGGACGGCTGGCTGGTTCCTGTGTCGGCGTTGAGACGTCGATGCCGAGTTCTTGGATCGCAAGCAGTTGCCTTTATGGACCGGATGACCGACTGACCGTGATCGGCGAGTCCGGTGATCGGTCCGGCCGCTGTGCGCAGGATGACGAAGACGGAGGTTTCGGCTTGCCGGTCCCGACTGCGCGGGCTTGCCGAGGCAGAGGTTGGTGAATACGTCTGCGCGAAGCTGGTCGAGGGTGCGTTTCTCGGTGCGGGTGTTCAGTTCACGTGCGGCTGTGTCGATGCGGCGATAGATGGCAGCCGCACGCTCCACGGGCAACTCGGAGACGAGGGCAGCGGTGCCCATGCCTCGGTGAACCAGTGTGACTTTGCGTTCTGCTCGACGAACTTTGCTCCGGAGGGCGAAGCCTTCAGTGTCGAGCTTTTCGGCGAGTTTGCCGGCAGCTCGGCGGATCGCGCTGGCGCTCTTCCCGGTCAGCCGGCCGGCGAGAATTCGGTCGGCTGACCGGGCGTTCTCGTCATCGAGCCAACTGGTGGCGTCACAGATCTTGACGGCCTTGTGCCAGTCGATGGTTCCGTGTTCCATGGCGAGCAGTGTTTCGGGCAGTCGCGTGGTCAGAGTCTCCGCGTGCTCGACAAGGCGCTTTGCCGCACCCTCCGTAGTGGACAGTGTGAGTGCCAGTTCGGTGGGCACGGTGGAGGATCGGCCTGGACGTTCGTTCAGCGTGGCGATCGCGCGGGCACGCAGGGCCTGCTGGCGGGCGATCTCCACTTCGGTTCCGTGGATGACCCGGAGCAGTCCCTTGTCCGTCATGGTCTCCAGCATTGCGGGATCCACCCGGAGCGGCTCCCTGTACGATGGATCCACCAAGTTGGTCAGGATCTCCACTTCCGCTGCCTGGACGATGTCAGTGGCCATTTCTTCGGCTGTTTTCTGCATGATGCCACGCTAGAGCGGGCTACCGACAAAACCGGTCAGAGCAGCCGCGAGGGCCGAGCGCATGTCACCCGAACGTGTAACTGGTGGGAGGTGAGGGCTTCTCCAGAAACCCTTACCTCCCACCAGTGCAGACTCATGCGGAGCAGTTGCCGGATTCTGGCTTGCCAGCGAAGCGATCGGCGAACCAGGTCATCACTTCCGGGATCACCGAGCTGGCCGCGCCCAGATGGTCACCTTCCACGTCGCCCTTCCACCTGGTCGGGACTCCGGCGGCGCAGTAGGCCTGCATGGTCGCCTCTTCGGTTTCGATCGGAATGATCTGCTCAGTCTTTCCGCGGTACTGGAAAGTCGGGAACGCGATCTCGTGTTTCGCACCGGACCCTGCCGTGCCGATGTCGACTCCGACCTTCTGGCTGTCCGCGATCTGGCCCCAGGTAACGCCTTCCGGGCCGGTGAGGGCGAAGATCTGTTCGATAGTCAGATGATCGGTCGTGTAGTCCTCGATATTCGCGCCTCGGAAGCCAAAGATCGTCTTGATCAGGCAGTTGCTCTTCAGCGTCGTGACGGCTTCACGGCCGACGTCGTTGAGTAGTCCGTCAAACGGCATGTCGGGGTAGCCGGCATGGAACCCGACCAGTGCGGCTCCCGCGAAGCCCGCGAAATCGCTACCGTTGAGCTTGTTCGCGACCAGCCGAAGGTCCCCGGGTACACCGCCGGCAGCTGTACCGACGATCTTCAGTTCGCTCGCGTACGAGGCAGCGAGCTGGGATGCCCACAACGCAGCCTGGCCACCTTCCGAGTAGCCCCAAAGGGCTACGTTCGCGGCGGCGTCCAGGCCCGACTCCGGCACCTTCACCGCGGCGCGCACGCCGTCCAGCAGAGCGCGCCCAGAGTTGTCTCCGACCATGTAGCTGTGCAGCTGACCGTTCAGGTAGCCGACACCGTCCGTCGCAACCACGGCGTAGCCTGCCTTCAGCGCGGCAGCCAGTTGCTTGAGCTCGTAGGCGTCCACGTAGGCGCCGGACATCTGCTTGGAGTAGGAGCACTGTGAACCGAGGCCGACTGTGCCCGGGTTGAACGCGACTATCGGCCGTGGCCCAGGACCCGGCCACGCCGCTTCGGGAACGGCTACCATCCCGGAAACGGCCACCTGCTGGTCGTGCACGTCGGTCGACTGGTACTGCACCTTCCATGACTTCATCGGAATTTGGTCTGGAATCTTCGGGAACGCGGCCGGCATGCAAGCCAGGACGTCGCCGGGGCCGGAGCCGAGTTGAGCAGGCGGCGTGTAGATCGCCTCGTCGGTGGCCGTGCAAGAGATCTGCTGCGGTGCGACGTTGTCCACGTTGTTATCCACATTGCCGGAGACCAGGCCACCGACCGACGTCACCACCGACAGCAGCACTGCCATCAGCTTGCTCATGCACAGCTCCTTACCGAGAATGCGTTGGAAACCGCCCGCATCGAGGATAAGAAGGAAAGAGTCTTACTGCTAGACATGCACGTGATAGATGGCGACCCGTCGACCCTCATCAGGATTCTAGATATCGCAATACTGCCAGTACACGGCGGTTGTCACCCTCGGACGGCGGTAACCCGAGTTTTCCGAAGATATTGGTGACGTTCTTCTCCACTGATCCTGCGGACAAGAAGAGCGTCGCCGCGATGGCTGCGTTGGAACGGCCCTCCGCCATGAGCCCGAGCACCTCACGCTCACGCGGAGTGAGCGTGGCCAACGCATCGGTCTGCCGGGTCGAGCCGAACAACTGGCTGACCACCTCGGGGTCGAGCACAGTCTCACCGTCGGCCACGCGGTGCAACGCATCCAGGAAGTCGGAGACCTCGGCGACGCGGTCCTTGAGCAGGTAGCCCACGCCACCGGCTCGGTCGGCGAGCAGGTCAGCGGCGTATCGGGTCTCCACGTACTGCGAAAACAGCAGTACAGCCCGCCCGGGACGCCGAGTCAGCAGCAGGGTGCCGGCGATCAGCAGCACACCGACGAACACCGGCGCCGAAACCAGTCCTGCCGCCAGTCCTAACGCCACACATAAGACGCAGGGCAGGGTGAGCGGCACTCCGGTCAGAGTCCAGGCGAGCTCGGTCCACCACCGGCGGCGCAGCCATGCGGTCAGGAAGAGGCTCACCGCTACAGCTTGCCGGGCAGGCCTGAAGCTCGCCCATCCGGTTTTCCCTACAGTTCGATGCTCAGCCTGGTGGCCTGGTCGATGGCTCGTTTGGCGTCCAGTTCGGCGGCCACGTCGGCGCCGCCGATCAGGTGGGTGCGTATCCCGGCCCGACGCAGGTCGTCTGCGAGTTCTCGCATGGGTTCCTGACCCGTGCACAGCACCACGTTGTGCACATTCAGCACCAGTTCGGTGTCCTTGCCGACGGTCAGGTGCAGGCCTTCGTCATCGATCCGGCGGTAGCCGGCGCCGGTGATCATTTCCACGCCTTTGTTCTTCAGAGTCGTGCGGTGCACCCAACCGGAAGTCTTGCCAAGGCCGGCCCCCATCTTGCTGGTCTTGCGCTGCACCAGGTGAATCCGCCGGGGCGAGGCGACGGGCCTGCGCTCGACACCTTCCACTCCTCCGCGTGCCAAGGCCGGGTCGCCGACTCCCCACTCGGTCCGCCATTCCTGGACGTCCAGCGCTGGGCTGGAGTCGTGGGTAAGGTACTCGCAGACGTCGAAACCGATGCCGCCCGCGCCGATCACGGCCACGGTGGCGCCGACCTCGGCACCGTTCAGGACATCCACATAGGACACGACTTTCGGGTGGCCGATGCCGGGGATGGACGGCACCCTGGGCACCACTCCGGTGGCCAGCACCACCTCGTCGTACCCGCCGCCGGCCAGCTCGCCCGCGCTTGCCCGGGAGTTCAGATGCAGCCGCACCCCGAGCAGGTCGAGCTGACGGGAGAAGTATCGGATCGTCTCGTGGAACTCTTCCTTGCCGGGGATCCGCTTCGCCAGGTTGAACTGCCCGCCGATCTCGGTGTGCGCCTCGAACACGGTCACCGTATGCCCGCGCCTGGCCAGCGTGGTGGCTGCCGCGAGTCCGGCGGGACCCGCGCCAACCACCGCGATCTGTTTGGCGCTGTCGGCCTTCCGGATGACCAGTTGGGTCTCGTGTGCCGCCCTCGGGTTCACCAGGCAGCTCGCCGTCCGGTGCTTGAACACATGGTCAAGGCAGGCCTGGTTGCACGCGATGCAGGTGTTGATCTCGTCGTCCCGGCCCTCGGCGCTCTTGGCCACCCAGTCCGGGTCCGCGAGGAACGGCCGCGCCATCGAGACGAGGTCGGCTTCGCCCCGTTCGAGCACGCCTTCGGCGACCTCCGGCATGTTGATCCGGTTCGACGCGATCACCGGAATGTCCACCTGCGGCCGCAATCTGCCGGTCAGCGTGGTGAACGCGGCGCGTGGCACCGAGGTGACAATTGTCGGCACCCTCGCCTCGTGCCAGCCGATGCCGCTGTTGATCAGCGTCGCGCCGGCCTCCTGCACGGCTACCGCGAGCTCCACCACCTCGTCCCAGCTCTGCCCACCCGGTACCAGGTCGAGCAGGGACAACCGGTAGACGAGGATGAATTTCGGTCCCACCGCCGCCCGGATGCGCCGCACGATCTCCACCGGCAGCCGCATTCTTCCCTGCCACGAACCACCCCACTCGTCGGTGCGACGGTTGGTGCGTTCGGTGAGGAACTGGTTGATCAGGTAGCCCTCAGAGCCCATGATCTCGACGCCGTCGTAACCGGCCTTTTTGGCCAGTTGCGCACAGCGGACGAAGGCGTCGATGGTGCGACGTACCCCATGGCCGCTCATCGCCCGGGGCCGGAACGGCGTGATGGGTGACTTCTTCGCCGAGGCGGACACGCTCAGCGGGTGGTAGGCGTACCGGCCGGCGTGCAGGATTTGCAGGGCGATCTTGCCGCCCGCCTCGTGCACCGCCGACGTGACCCGCTGGTGGGCCCTCGCCTCGCCGTGGGTGGTCAAGGAGGCCGCGAACGGCAGCAGCCAGCCTTCGCGGTTGGGCGCGTAGCCGCCGGTGATGATCAGGCCCACGCCGCCACGAGCGCGCTCGGCGAAGTACTCGGCGAGCCTGCCGAGGTCGCGGGTGCGATCCTCCAGGCCGGTGTGCATGGACCCCATCACCACCCGGTTTCGCAGGGTGGTGAAGCCGAGGTCGAGCGGGCTCAGCAGCCGCGGGTACGGACCGGTCATGCGCACATCCTAACCTACTTGTGAGTAGGTTAGGATGTGCGTGCGCCGTCAGTCCAGGTCGTCGGCGGGCCGGAGCTTCTGCTCGTCCTGCTGTGCCCGCTGCGCCGCCTCCCGCATCTCGATCATTTCGGTCAGCCAGTCGCCGGTCTCCTTGGCGATGTCACGGACCGCGCCGGTGATGATCGTGGCGATGTTCCCGATGTGGGTGGCCGCCGACTCGGTCAGCACCTGCACCGTGTCCTTGTTGCTTTCGAACTGACCCACCATTGAGTGTCCTTAGGCCGCCGTGAGTTCCCGTTCGCGCTTCAGCGTAGTGGGCTCCGGCTGACGCGGCGCACCGTTCCAGGGCAGGGCCAGCTTGACGATCTTCTTGGCCACCGAGGTGAGCTGCCTGGTCAGCCCGCCGGTGTTGTAGGGCAGGTCGTACTTCTCGCAGATCGCGCGCACCTCGGGGGCGATCTGCGGGTACCGCCGGGCCGGGATGTCCGGGAACAGGTGGTGCTCGATCTGGTGCGAGAGGTTGCCGGAAAGGATGTGGAACAGCTTGCCGCCGCTGATGTTGGCCGAGCCGAGGATCTGCCGCAGGTACCACTGACCCCTGGTCTCCTGCTCGGTCTCCTCTTCGGTGAAGCTCTCCACGTCGGCCGGGAAGTGCCCGCAGAAGATGATCGCGAACGCCCACAGGTTCCGGGTCAGGTTCGCGGTCGCGTTGCCGAGCAGGGTCAGTGGTGCCAGCGGACCGGTCAGCAGCGGGAACAGCAGGTAGTCCTTGCCGATCTGGCGCGATGCCTTCTGCAGGATCTTCGCGCGCACCTCTTTGAACTCCGACCACTTGCGCTCGCCCTTGGCGATGCGGTCGAACTCCAGGTCGTGCAGCATCACTCCCCACTCGAAGAGGATCGCCAGCAGCGTCGCGTAGACCGGGTTTCCGAGGTAGTACGGGTGCCACTTCTGCGCCGGGTCGATTCGCAGGATCCCGTAACCGATGTCCCGGTCCTTGTCCAGGATGTTGGTGTAGGTGTGATGGATGTAGTTGTGCGAGTGGCGCCAGTTTTCGGCCGGTGCGACCGTGTCCCACTCGAACTTCTGCGAGCTCAGCGCCGGATCGCGGGTCCAGTCGTACTGGCCGTGCATGACGTTGTGCCCGATCTCCATGTTGTCCAGGATCTTGGCCAGCGAGAGGGCGCCGACGCCGGCGATCCAGGCGGGCGGGAAGAAGCCGGCGAACAGCAGGCCGCGGCCGATCACCTCCAGCCCGCGCTGGGTCTTGATCACCTTGTGGATGTAGTCGACGTCCTCCTTGCCGAGGTCGGCCACGATCCGCTGGCGGATCTCGTCCAGTTCGCGGCCGAACTCCTCAATCTGTTCCGGGGTGAGGCGGTCCTGCAAGCCGGTCATGGGGTCACTCCTAAAGTGGGATGGGGTCAGCATGCGATCTCGACGTCCCCGACCGGGACGGAGATGCACAGCTGGATCTCTTCGTTTTCTTCCTGGGAAATCTCGCCGGACTTGGCGTTGCGCACGCAGCCGGAGGTCTTGACTTTGGTGCAGGAGAAGCAAATGCCCATCCGGCAGCCGTGTTCCGGGCTGAGGCCCGCCTCTTCGGCTTGTTCCAACAGTGGCTTGCCGGAGTTCGCGATCTCCCTGCCGCTGTGCGCGAACCGGACCTGTCCGTGCGCGTCGGCAGCGTCGAACTGGAGCGCCGGCGGAGTGAACTCTTCAGTGTGCAGTTGTTCACTCAATCCGTCGGCGCCGAGGACTTCCCGCACCGAGTCCATCAGCGGGGTCGGGCCGCAGAGATAGGTCTGCGCGTTCCGGTACCACGGCGCGGCCGCGGTCAGGTGCTTCGCGGAGAAGAAGCCGTGCAGGTCCGCACCCTTCTTGGCGTGCGTGTAGCCGAACAGCACACGAATCCCGGAATGCGCCGCGGCGAGCCGCTCGAGCTCGTCGCGATGCAGCACGTCGTCCGCGGTGTTCGCGTAGTGCAGGAACACGATCTCGCCGGGGTGCCGTTCGTCGGCGAGGGTGCGCAACATGGACAGCACCGGGGTGATCCCGCTGCCGCCGCTGATCAGCAGGATCCGGTCCGGCCGGCTTGCTGGCAGGGTGAAGTCGCCATCCGGCTGGGACAGCCCGAGCACCATCCCGGCCTCGGCGTGTTGGTGCAGGTGACGGGAGACCAGGCCCTTCGGGTCGGCCTTGATGGTCAGCTCCAGCAGTCCGTCCCGCCGGTGCTGGGAGCAGGCGGGGGAGTAGCAGCGGGTGCGGCGCACGCCGTTGATGTCGACCGACACGCGTACGTACTGCCCGGCGGAGAATCCGCGCCACGCCCTGCTCGGACGAATGGTCATGGTCACCGTGTCGCTGGTCTGCCGGCGCACGGCGGTGACCGCTCCGCGAAGTTCGCGGCGGACCAGCATCGGGTTGATGAGCTCCAGGTACCGGTCCATGCCGTGCGGAGTGAGCAGGGCTTCGGCGATCGACGCCAGTCTGCTCATGGCACCTCCAGTTCCAGTGAACAGTTGTACACTAAACAGTGGAGTGCATGACCAGATGACTGTCAACCCGGGGCGATGTGATGTGACGTGGCCAATACCGTGCCCACCCGTACGCTGACCGACGTGTCGGAGCCAACCGAAGAACCGCCGGTGCCGGTGAGCCGTCAGGAGCGCAAGCGGCGCACGCGTCGGGCGCTGCTCGACGCGGCACTGGAACTGCTGGCGGACCGCGGTTTCGCCAGTCTGAGCCTGCGCGAGGTGACCAAGCACGCCGGCATCGTGCCCACCGCCTTCTACCGGCACTTCGCGTCCATGGAAGAGCTCGGTGTCGTGCTGGTCGAAGAGTCGATGCGCACACTGCGCAAGATGATCCGGTCCGCCCGCAGCGACCCGCGCACCTACGCCGACATCATCCGCGTGTCGGTGCGCACCCTGCACCAGCACGTGCGCGCGCAGGAGGACCACTTCCGGTTCCTGACCAGGGAACGCTACGCGGGCGCGGGGCCGGTGCAGCGGGCGATCGCCACCGAGCTGCGGCTGTTCTCCAGCGACCTGGCCATCGACCTGGCGCGTTTCGAGTACCTCCGTGACTGGAGTAACGAAGATTTGCACCTTATGGCCGATCTCATCGTCACCGCGATGCTGGCCACCGTGCTTGAGCTGCTCGAAGTCGATTCAGGGGATAGTGAAAACGATAAACGGATAGTCCGCACCGCGGAAAAAAAACTCCGCTTGATCGTTCTTGGGGTGCCCAACTGGCGCAGTACTCACTAGGGTTCTCTCCAAAGGAGACAAACCACTCCTGGAGGTCGCACAGTGGTGCAAACCGAGCCGCTCACCGTCGGCGTGGTGAAAGAGACAAGACCGGGTGAACGGCGAGTGGCGCTGGTACCCAAACTAATCGAGAGACTGTCCCGACGAGGCCTGAAGATCGTGGTCGAGTCCGGGGCAGGCGAAGGAGCACGGCTGTCAGACGAGGTGTTCGAGGCGGCCGGCGCGAAGATCGGCGAAGCGTGGGACGCGGACGTGGTGCTCAAGGTGACGCCGCCGACCGACGCGGAAGTCACCCGATTGGCGGCTGGCACGGTGCTGATCGGGTTCCTCGCCCCGTTGTCCAATGTAGAGGGTGTCGCGGCACTGGAGAAGGCAGGAGTGACAGCCTTCGCGGTGGAGTCCATTCCGCGAATCTCCCGTGCACAGGCGATGGACGCGCTTTCGTCGCAGAGCAGTGTCGCCGGATACCGGGCGGTGCTGCTCGCCGCGGACCGGCTGCCCCGGTTCTTCCCGATGCTGACCACCGCGGCCGGCACCGTGCCACCGGCCAAGGTGCTGGTACTCGGGGCCGGCGTCGCCGGACTGCAGGCACTGGCCACCGCACGCCGCCTCGGCGCGCAGACCACCGGTTACGACGTGCGACCCGAGGTGGCCGAGCAGGTCCGCTCGGTCGGCGCGCAGTGGCTGGACCTCGGTATCGAGGCGGTCGGCGAAGGCGGCTACGCGCGTGAACTCACCGAGGAGGAGCGAGCTGAGCAGAAACAGCGGTTGACCGAAGCGATCACCCGGTTCGACGTGGTGGTCACCACCGCGCTGGTGCCGGGCCGGACCGCGCCCATCCTGGTCACCGCCGAGGCGGTCCGGGGTATGCCGGCAGGCGGCGTGATCGTCGACATGGCGGGCGAGTCCGGCGGCAACTGCGAGCTGACCGAACCCGGCAAGGACGTGCTGGCGCATGACATCACGATCTGCTCGCCGCTGAACCTGCCCACCGAGATGCCGACGCATGCCAGCGAGCTGTACGCGCGGAATCTCACCGAGCTGCTGGAGCTGCTGGTGGACAAAGAAGGCAGGCGGGCGATCGACTTCGACGACGAGATCGTGGCCGGTGCCTGCGTGGCTGGCCGGCAGAAGGGAGACGGCTGATGTTGGTGCAGAGCCTGGCCATCCTGGTACTCGCCGGATTCGTCGGTTTCGCGGTGATCTCCAAGGTGCCCAACACCTTGCACACGCCGCTGATGTCCGGCACCAACGCCATCCACGGCATCGTGCTGCTCGGCGGGCTGATCGTGCTCGGCCTCGGCGCGGACGGGGTGCTGAACAAGATCCTGCTGGTGATCGCGATCGCCTTCGGCACCATCAACGTGGTCGGCGGGTTCCTGGTCACCGACCGGATGCTGTCGATGTTCAAGGCGAAGAAGGTGCCGGCGAAGACCGAGACCGATGAGGCCAAGTCATGACCGACCTGATCGGCGTTCTCTACATCATCGCCTTCGCGCTGTTCATCTACGGCCTGATGGGCCTCACCGGTCCGCGCACCGCGGTGCGCGGCAACTGGATCGCCGCGGTCGGGATGGGAATCGCGGTGGTCGCCACCCTGCTCACCCCGGGTATGGGCAACTGGCTGCTGATCCTGCTCGGTGTGGGGATCGGTGTCCTGGTCGGGGTGCCATCGGCGCGCAAGGTGAAGATGACAGCGATGCCGCAAATGGTGGCGTTGTTCAACGGCGTGGGCGGTGGCGCGGTCGCGCTGATCGCGTGGGTCGAGTTCCGCACCACCGAGGGGTACGGCCACGAGGCGACGCATGTCGCGATCGCGTCACTGTTCGCCGCGGTGGTCGGGTCGATCTCCTTCTGGGGCTCGAATATCGCCTTCGGCAAGCTCCAGGAGCTCATCTCCGGGCGGCCGATCACCCTGGGCAGGCTGCAGCAGCCGTTGAACGCCGTTCTCCTGCTGCTCGCCGTCGGCTGCGCGGTCGCGATCGCGGCCGGGGTGGACAACGAGCTGCTGATGATCGGGCTGCTGATCGCGGCGGGCGTGCTCGGCGTAATGGTGGTGCTGCCGATCGGCGGAGCCGACATGCCGGTGGTCATCTCGTTGCTCAACGCGCTCACCGGGCTCTCCGCGGCGGCGATGGGGCTGGCGCTGGACAACACCGCGCTGATCGTGGCCGGCATGATCGTCGGTGCCTCGGGTTCGATTCTGACCAACCTGATGGCGAAGGCGATGAACCGGTCCATCCCGGCGATCGTGGCGGGCGGCTTCGGTGGCGGTGGCGCGGTGGCGTCCGCGCGCTCCGCCGAAGACCGGCCGGTGCAGAGCACCAGCGCTTCGGACACGGCGATCCAGATGGCTTATGCCGGAAAGGTTGTCGTGGTACCGGGCTACGGAATGGCGGTGGCCCAGGCACAGCACGCGGTTCGTGAGATGGCCCAGTTGCTGGAGGCCAAGGGGATCAGCGTCGCCTATGCCATTCATCCGGTGGCCGGGCGTATGCCGGGGCATATGAACGTGCTGCTGGCCGAGGCGGACGTGCCGTATGACCAGCTGAAGGAAATGGACGAGATCAACTCGGAGTTCGCGCAGACCGATGTCGCACTGGTGATCGGTGCGAACGACGTCACGAACCCGGCCGCGGAAACGGATCCGGGTTCACCGATCTACGGGATGCCCATTCTCAAGGTGAACCACAGTCGTTCGGTGATCGTGCTCAAACGCTCGATGAGCTCCGGATTCGCCGGAATCGACAACGATCTGTTCTACGACCCCAAGACGAGCATGCTGTTCGGCGACGCGAAATCGTCGGTCGGTGAGATCGTGGAGGAGTTGAAGGCGCTCTAGGACGCCGACGGGCAACGGCAAGCCTCTCCGACGCGGGGCCGCCTGGCCGGTGCGGATTTGATATCCGCCCTGGTCAAGCGGCCCCGTTCGGCGTTCAGTTCGCCGAGGAGAACTTCGGCATCGGGGCCCGGCGGACCGTCTTGCGCGGTTGCGGGGTCTTGGCCTGGGCCGGCTTTTTCGCGGTGCTCTTCTTCGGCTCTGCCTTGGCGGCGCTCACCTTGGTGGCCGCCGTTTTGGCGGTGGCCCGGGTGTTGGCTTTCGCAGGGACTTTCTTCGCGGCCGCGGTTTTTGTGGCGGAAGCTTTCGCGGCCGGAGCCTTGGCCGCGGCGGTCTTCTTCACGGCGGTGGTTTTGACCGGCGCCGCCTTCTTGGCCCCGGCGCGCTTTGGTTCGGCCTTGGGGGCTACCGTCTTCTTGGCCGGTTCTTCCTTTTTCGCGGCGGGCTTCTTGGCACGCCCGCGCCGCGGTTGCGCGATGACCCTGGCGGCTCGCTTCCGGCCGCCGGTCCGCCGTCCATTCTCGACATACTGATCGAGAATTTCCCTGAGGTTGTCCGCGTTCTCTCCGGAGAGGTCGATGTCGTATTCGACACCGTCCAGCGCAAAACGAACCGTTTCTTCAGCCGGCTCACCGTTCAGGTCGTCCAGTAACTGCACCGCTGTGTTCTTGGCCACGAAACCTCCCCGTGCTCGTCGTTGTCGAGTCGATCGGCACGGCGACCATCGTGGTTCACTCCGGCGCCGTCCTTCTGTATCTCGAAGAGAGGATACCGCCGAGGTTGCGCGTGTCGCCGCACTGGTGTGCGCTGATCGTATGGCGGATGAGAGTTTCGACGTAGTGGTGATCGGGGCCGGACCGGTCGGCGAGAACGCGGCGGGCCGTGCGGCCCAGCACGGGCTCAGTGTGGCATTGGTAGAAAACGAACGGTTTGGGGGCGAATGTTCATACTGGGCTTGCATTCCGAGTAAGGCCTTGCTGCGACCCGGAAACGCACTGGCCGCCGCACGGCGGCTGCCCGGGGTCCCGGTCGGGGCCGGGCTCGACGCGGCGAAGGTTTTCCAGCGACGTGACTGGTTCACCGGCAAAGGTGACGATTCGTCGCAGGTGGATTGGGCCAGGGGTGCGGGCGTCGAGCCGGTACGCGGGCGCGGCCGGATCACCGGCGAGCGAGAGGTCACTGTGGACGGTGACAGGGTGCTGCGGGCGAAGCATGCCGTGGTGGTCTGCACCGGAAGCGTGCCGAAGACGCCGCCCGTTCCCGGGCTGGCGGATGTACGGGTGTGGGGTTCGCGCGAAGCCACTTCGGCCAGTGTCGTGCCGGGCAGGCTCGGCGTGCTCGGCGGCGGTGTGGTCGGCGTGGAGATGGCGCAGGCATGGGCCAGGCTCGGTGCCAGGGTCGAGCTGATCGTCAGCGGGGAGCGGCCGTTGCCGCGGCTCGCCGACTTCGTCGGTGACGCGGTGGTCGAAGGGCTGCGCGAGGACGGAGTCCAGGTGCATCTCGGCTCCGGCCTGGAGAGGGTGTCCGGTGTGGAAGGAGCGATCCGGCTGGAACTGCGCGGTGGCGAGGCGCTGACGGTGGACGAACTGCTGGTGGCCACCGGCAGGAGGCCGGCCACCGACGACGTCGGGATGGCCGCGCTCGGGCTCGCCGCCGGCAACCCGCTCGCCACGGACGACTCCGGCCTGGTGTCCGAAGTAGACGGTGAATGGCTGTATGCGGCCGGGGACGTGACCGGCCGGGCGCCGCTGACCCATCAGGGCAAGTACGCCGCACGCATCTTGGGCGACGTGATCGCCGTGAAGGCCAGGGGTGAGCGGCCGGACTCCCAGCCGTGGAGCGCCCATGCCGCGACCGCGGACCACCACGCGGTGCCCCAGGTTGTGTTCACCGACCCCGAGGTCGCGTCCGTCGGGCTGGCGGGTCCGGTCGACGGCGAGCCGCACCGGGTGGTGGACCTGGACATCGCGGTCGCCGGCTCGTCGCTGCACGCGGACGGCTACCAGGGCAAGGCGCGGATCGTGGTGGACACCGAGCGCGAGGTACTGGTCGGCGTCACCTTCGTCGGCCAGGACGTCGCCGAGTTGCTGCACTCCGCGACCATCGCGGTAGCGGGCGAGGTGCCCCTGTCCCGGCTCTGGCACGCGGTGCCCGCGTTCCCCACCATCAGCGAAGTGTGGCTGCGGCTGCTTGAGGAGTACGGGCTCTAGCGCACCGTGCACCGCCGTACGGCCGGTCCGAAACCTTCGAACTTCGGGCCGGCCTAGCCGACTGGCACGGTGAGGGCCGCCTCCACGGCTCGCAGCAGGGCCGGATCATCCGGCGTGGACGGCCCGTTCAGCCAGCAGGCCTGGACCAGCCGGATGCCGGTGCCCTCCGGTGCGCTGCCGTAGGCGGACCCCTCGAACTTGGGTACGGCCGCGGTCCACCCGCCGGTTTCGGTGGCCAGGTCGGTGATTCCGCCGCTTCCGGGCAGGTCGGCGGTCTTCTTGAACGCGCCGGCCACTTCGGTGTCCGGGAAGTTGATCACCGCCACGGTGGCCGCGGCCGGTCGTCCGTCCACGACGAGCTCGAAGCTGGCCCGGTGTACTCCGCTGCAACTGGTGCGCTGGAGGCTCGCCTGAATGTCGCCGGACGCGTGCGACGCGCACCGCTGGTCGGCCGCCGCGGCTCGCTGGGTGAACTGGATACCGGTCGCGGTCTGGCCCGCCGGGGCCACCGGGGCGCTTGTCGGCGGGTCCTGTTTGGGCGGGGCCTGGTCGCTGCCGCCGCTGGTGGCTAGCACGATCGCGACCACCAGCAGCACGGCGAGCAGGGCGATCGCGGCCAGCGGCAGCCACCGCACCAGGCGCGAAGGTGACCGTGCCCCGGTCACCGCGGTGGCGGGGGCCGCGGTAGGTGCGGCGGGTGGATCGCTCGGTGGCCTCGGCGCGGGTGCCGCCGGGACCGGTCGTTCGGTGACCACGGCGACCGGTGCGGGTGCGGGTGCTGAAGAGGGCGTCGGCTTGGCCGGGACCGGCGGATGCTCGGCGGGCACGGTTACCGCGGACGCGGCCAGCGGGTGTTCCGCGGTCGAGGCGGTGAATCCCTCGCCGAGCAACTGCTCGTCGCTCTGCCTGGTCGCCTCGGGCGCGAGCATGTCGAGCAGCGCGCGCACCTGGTCGATGGAGCAGGCTTCGGATGCGGTGGCTAGTGAGACGGTCGCGGCGAGCATGCTGGTCGGGGTGGGGTGCAGCACCCGCACCGAACCGGCCAGGTCTGCGGCGGGCTGGTCGACGGTCTCCACGTAGGGGCCCACCGCGACCACGGTGCCGATCGGTGGCGGCTCGGCGAGGCCGCCACGCAGTCCTTCGGCGATCGACTCGGACAGCAGGAGGGCCTCGGTGGCCGGATTGACCGTGTCGTCCGCGCTGACCAGCGGCCAGCCGTCCGCCTGCCACTGCTCCTCCAGCGGCGCGTGCAGCCGCAGCGCCGGGTCCGGCAGGTCCACGCCGATGACGATCAGCACACCTCGCGGTAGCAGCACTACGGCATCCACCGGCTGCTCGCAGTCGGGCGGCTGTACCCCGATCAACGCCACTCCGCCGACCACGGTGCTGCCGCGGCCGAGCGAGGCCAGCGCGGCACGGATGTCGTCGGCGATCCGAGACGGTTCCTTCGCCAGGCGAACCAACCGCACGTCGCACCTCCCCGATCCGGTTCCTTCGGCTGTTCCACGCTAGCGCTAGATCACGTCTGCGCTGCGTATGGCCACCTCGGCCGGTCGGGTTACCGTCGATCGAGCGGCCGAGCCGACCTGCTCAGCGGAAGGTAGCCGCAGACCCTCGTCCAGGTCACCGGTTCGAGATTTCTACTCGTCGGTAGTGGGGGTGCGAGTCTGCCCGGCTTCGGTACGCACGGTGTCGATTGGTGCATTCGAGCGGGCAAGCCGCGTTGTCTACCGAGAGTAGTGCGGCTTCCCCGCTCACTTCTCGATGTGATTTATGGGTTTCGTGTGGCCAAACGGGTGAGTGGGGTGTTGAATGACCCCAGCGACGTCACTGGCAACCACGGACAGGGACAACCGCAACTCGCGAGGTCGTAGGGGAAGACGCCCCTCGTCGAGCAGCGGAGGTCAGCAGTGAGCACCCGTGGAAACACCCGTGGCGTGGTGTACGTCCACTCGTCGCCGTCTGCGGTGTGTCCGCACGTCGAGTGGGCCATTTCGGGCACCCTGGGTACCCGAGTAGATCTCAAGTGGACGGCGCAACCAGCCGCTCCAGGCCAGCTCCGGGCCGAATGCAGCTGGAGCGCGCCCACAGGTACCGGCGGCAAGCTGGCCGCCGGGCTGAAGGCATGGCCGATGCTGCGCTTCGAGGTGACCGAGGAGCCCAGCCCCGGAGTGGACGGCGAGCGGTTCTGTTTCGCGCCCGGCCTGGGTCTCTGGCACGGACGGACCAGCGCCAATGGCGACATCGTGGTGGGCGAGGACCAGCTGCGTGCCCTGGTCGGGCGGAGCAGGGCGGGTGAGTCGCTGGCGCACAAGCTGGACGAGTTGCTCGCCGCGAACTGGGATGAGGCGCTCGAGCCGTTCCGGCACGCCGGGGACGGTGCGCCGGTGACCTGGCTGCACCAGGTGGGCTGAAAAACGGTCCCACTACGCTGACGGTGTGCCCACCGCCTCGACCACCCGACTGCGCTGGCTGCTGCCGGTACTCGTGGTGGTGATCTCAGTGACCGTGGGGGGCGGCCTGCTGGCCAGGGAGCTCTACCGGCAGCCGGGCGGCGAGCCGGAGCCCGAGGCGACGGTGGCGGTCAGCACCCCGCTGGCGCCGAGTCAGCAGCCGGGGTCGCCCACCGTGGAGTTCACTCCGGACGCGGCCGCGCATCCACAGGAGACCTCGATCCGGCGCTTGCTCCAGACCTACTTCGACGCGATCAACTCGCGCGACTACGACCGGTGGAAGAGCACCGTCACCAGGCAGCGGGTGCAGGCGAAACCGGCGGAGGAGTGGCGCGACGACTACCGGACGACCAGGGACGGCAGCATCCTGGTGTACCGGATCGAGCCCGCGCCGGACCGGCGGCTCCGCGTGCTGGTCGGTTTCACCAGCACGCAGGACCCGCGCTACGCACCGCCGGAGCTACCGGAGACCTGCATCCACTGGAAGCTGATCTGGCCGCTGGCGCAGGAGGGCGGGCAGTGGAAGCTGGACACCCTGCCGGCCGGAAGTACGTCCGAAGCCACCAAGTGCTGAGTGCCGCACAGGTGAGGCGATGGGTCCGCCAGACCGTGGTGGCACCTGATCGTCGTCCCGAAGGGTGACGCGCCGGGAACCGCGGCCGCATAGAGTCACCCGCATGTCGAGCGACCAGGACCTACTTCCGCGGGATGTGGCCGACGGGCTGAGCGCGGCGGAGGTGGCCGAGCGGGTCGCCGCCGGCAAGACCAACGACGTGGCCACCAAGGCCAGCCGCACCACCGGCGAGATCATCCGGGCGAACGTGTTCACCCGGATCAACGCGATCTACGGCGTGCTCTTCGCGATCATCATGTCCACCGGGTACCTGCTGGACGGGTTGTTCGGCGGGCTGATCATCGTGAACAGCGCGATCGGCATGGTCCAGGAGCTGCGCGCGAAACGGACCCTGGAGCGGCTGGCCATCGTGGGGCAGGCGCGGCCCACCGTGCGCCGGGACGGGGCAAGCGTCGAGATCGATCCGGCCGGAGTGGTGCTCGACGACGTGGTCGAGCTCGGCGCCGGCGACAAGATCGTGGTGGACGGCGTGGTGCTGACCGCGGCGGCGCTGGAAATCGACGAGTCGCTGCTCACCGGCGAGTCCGACCCGGTGCTGAAGGAACCGGGTGACCAGGTGCTCTCCGGGAGTTTCGTGGTGGCCGGTTCGGGCGCGTACCGGGCGACCAAGGTGGGCAAGGACGCCTACGCGGCGAAACTGGCCGAGGAGGCCAGCAAGTTCACCTTGGTGAAGTCCGAGCTGCGCACCGGCATCAACAAGATCCTGAAGTTCATCACCTACCTGCTCGTTCCGGCCGGCGCGCTGACCATCTACAACCAGCTGGCCGGTGACCAGGCGCTGCCCGACGCGCTGCGCGGCATGGTGGCCGCCCTGGTCCCGATGGTGCCGGAAGGGCTGGTGCTGCTGACCAGTGTCGCCTTCGCGGTCGGCGTGGTCCGGCTCGGCAAGCGGCAGTGCCTCGTCCAGGAGCTACCCGCGATCGAAGGACTGGCCAGGGTCGACGTGGTCTGCGCGGACAAGACCGGCACGCTCACCGAGAACGCGATGCGGCTGGCTGAGGTGCATCCGGTGCGCGGGGCGGACGGGGACGTGGCGGTGTCCGAGGCGCTCGCCGCACTGGCCGCCGCGGAGGAACGGCCGAACGCGAGCCTGCAGGCGATTCTGGATGCGTTCCCGGAAGCGCCCGGCTGGCGCACCGAGGCGATCATGCCGTTCTCCTCGGCTCGCAAGTGGAGCGGCATCAGCTTCACCGGCAAGGGGAACTGGGTACTCGGTGCACCTGATGTGCTGCTCACCGCGGAGCAGCCGGAGCGCGCGGAGGCCGAGCGCATCGGCGCGCAGGGGCTGCGGGTGCTGCTGCTGGCCAGTGCCGAGCACGCGGTCGACACAGCGAGCGGGCCTGGTGAGATAACGCCGGTCGCGCTGGTCGTGCTCGAGCAGAAAGTGCGTCCGGACGCGAAGGACACCTTGGACTTCTTCGCGCACCAGTCGGTCACGGTCAAGGTGATCTCCGGTGACAACGCGGTGTCCGTCGGTGCGGTGGCAGGCACCCTGGACCTGGCCGGCGCGGACCGCCCGGTGGACGCCCGGAAACTGCCCGAGGACGCCGAGCGGCTGGCCGAGACGGTGGAGGAGTCGGCGGTGTTCGGCCGGGTCAGCCCGATGCAGAAACGGGCCATGGTGGGAGCGCTCCAGGCGAAGGGACATACCGTCGCGATGACCGGCGACGGGGTCAACGACGTGCTCGCGCTCAAGGACGCGGACATCGGCGTCGCGATGGGCGCGGGCAGCCCGGCCACCCGCGCGGTGGCGCAGATCGTGCTGCTGGACAACAAGTTCGCCACCCTGCCGCATGTGGTGGCCGAGGGCAGGCGGGTGATCGGCAACATCGAGCGGGTCTCGAACCTGTTCCTGGTCAAGACCGTCTACTCGGTGCTGCTGGCGCTGATGGTGGGCATCGCCGCGGTTCCGTTCCCGTTCCTGCCACGGCACGTGACCATCACCGCCTGGTTCACCATCGGCCTGCCGGCGTTCGTGCTTTCGCTGGCGCCGAACAACGAGCGCGCCCGCAGCGGGTTCGTGGGCAGGGTGATGCGCACCGCGATCCCGGCCGGGGTGGTGATCTCGACCGCCACCTTCGTTTCGTACCTACTGGTATATCAGGGTGCCGCGGCCACCGAGGTGGACAAGATGCGGGCCGGCACCACGGCGTTGATCACGCTGATCACCATCGCGCTGTGGGTGCTGGCGATCGTGGCCAGGCCCTACGCCTGGTGGAAGATCGGGCTGATCGCGGGCATGGTCGTGCTCAGCGCCGCGGCGTTCCTGATCCCGTTCACCCGCGAGGTGCTCCAGCTCGATCCGAGCGACATGCGGTTCACCGGGATCGCCTTCGCCTGCGGTGCGGTGGGCATCGTGCTGGTCGAGCTCGCCTGGTGGGTCAGCGGCTGGCTACGCGGGGAGAAACGTTCCCTCGTCGCACCGGGCTGAACACGCCGCTACAGCGGGATGTTGCCGTGGGAACCGCGGCCGGCGGGGGCGGCGGCGAGTGTCTCGGCGAGGACCCGGCGGGTGCGCGGCGGTTCGATGACCTCGTCCACCACGCCGATGGACATCGCCCTGCCCACGCCGCCGGCGATGCGCTCGTGCTCGGCGACCAGCGCGGCCTGCAGTGCTTCACGTTCTTCTTCCGGCGCGGCGGCGAGCTTCTTGCGGTGCAGGATGCCCACGGCCGCCTTGGCACCCATCACCGCGACCTCGGCCTCCGGCCAGGCGAACACCGCGGTGGCGCCGAGTGAGCGGGAGTTCATCGCGATATAGGCGCCGCCGAAGGACTTCCGCAGCACCAGGGTCACCCGCGGCACCACCGCTTCGGCGAAGGCGTGCAGCAGTTTCGCGCCCCGGCGGACCACGCCGTCCCATTCCTGGCCGACGCCGGGCAGGTAACCGGGCACGTCCACCAGCACCAGCAGCGGGACACCGAAGCTGTCGCACATCCGGACGAAACGCGCGGACTTCTCCGCGGACAGCGAGTCAAGGCAGCCGCCCTTGCGGATCGGGTTGTTCGCCAGCACGCCGACCGTGCGGCCGCCGAGCCTGCCGAGGCCGATCACCATGTTCGGCGCCCATTTGGCCTGGAGCTCCTCGAACATGCTGGTACCGGCGGAGTCGACGTCCAGGATGCCGCGCAGCACCGGTTTGATGTCGTAGGCGCGCTGCGGCTGCTCGGGCAGCAGCGCGCGCAGGTTCTGCTCGTCCCGCACCGCGTGCAGGTCGAACAATCCCGGCCTGGCGAGCAGGCCGGTGATCCGCCTGGCCCGCACGTAGGCGTCGGCTTCGGACTCGGCGAGCACGTGCACCACGCCGGACTTCTTGCCGTGGGCGTCGGCGCCGCCGAGGCCCTCCTGGTCGATCTGCTCACCGGTGACGCTGCGGACCACGTCCGGCCCGGTGACGAACACCCGCCCGGACGGCGCCATGATCACCACGTCGGTGAGCGCCGGGCCGTACGCGGCGCCACCGGCGGCCGGGCCGAGCACCACGGACAGCTGAGGGATCCGGCCGGAGGCGCGGATCATCGCGGCGAACACCTGGCCGACCGCGTCCAGCGCCTCGACGCCCTCGGCCAGTCGTGCGCCGCCGGAATGCCACAGCCCGATCACCGGGCAGCGTTCCCGCACCGCGGTGTCGATCGCCTCGACGATGTGCCGGCATCCTTCGATGCCCATCGCGCCACCCATCTTGGTGGCGTCGGTGCAGTACACGATCACCTTGGCACCGTCGATGCGGCCGCGTACGGTGTAGACACCGCTGGAGTCAGCCGGGCGCAACGCGGAAACCGTGCCTTCGTCGAGCAGCGCGGCGACCCGCACCTCCGGCTCGCGCGGGTCGATCCTGCGCGGTTCGCTGTCGGGCGGAGCTGCCAGCGAGGTCATGTTCGGTCCCCCAGTCGGATCCTTCCGCGCGTGGGTCTCACGCCGCGGTGAAAAGCAAGGCGGTGTTGTGACCGCCGAACCCGAAGGAGTTGCTGACGGCCGCGGTCAGGTCGACCTTGCGCGGCTCGCCGGCTACCACGTCGAGCTGCACCCGCGGGTCCAGGTTCTCCAGGTTGAGCGTCGCCGGCACGATGCCGTGGTAGAGCGCCAGGATGGTGGCGATGCCCTCCACCGCGCCGGCACCGCCGACCAGGTGGCCGAGCGCGCCCTTCGGCGCGGTCACCACCGTGTGATCCCCGACCGCGTTGCGGATGGCGGCGGCTTCGCCGACATCGCCGACCACGGTCGAGGTCGCGTGCGCGTTGACGTGGCCGATGTCCGCCGGGCTCAGGTCCGCCATCCTGATGGCCGCGCGCATGGCCGCGATCTGGCCGATGCCCTCCGGGTGGTTGCCGGTGATGTGGTAGCCGTCCGAAGTGATGCCGAACCCGCTCAGGGTCGCGTAGATCTTGGCGCCACGGGCTTTCGCGCGGTCCGCGCGTTCCAGCACCACCACGCCGGCGCCCTCGCCGAGCACGAAGCCGTCACGGTGCGCGTCGAACGGCCGCGAAGCGTGCGCCGGGTCGTCGTTGCGGGTGGAGACGGTGCGGGCCTGTGCGAAACCGGCCAGCGTGATCGGGTGGATGCAGGCTTCCGCGCCGCCGGCCACCACCACGTCGGCCCGGCCGGACTGGATCATCTCGTAACCCGTGGCGATGCCTTCCGCGCCGGAAGCGCAGGCCGACGCGGGCGAGTGCACGCCCGCGCGCGCCTTCAGCTCGATGCCGACGTGCGCGGCCGGGCCGTTCGGCATCAGCATCGGCACGGTCAGCGGCGACACCTTCCGGATGCCGTGCTCCTTGAGCAGTTCGTTCTGGTTGATGAGGGTGACCGGACCGCCGACACCGGTACCGATGGTCACCCCCAGGCGCTCGGGCTCCACGTCCTGGTGGTCGTCCGTGGGTTCGGTGAACCCCGCGTCCGCCCACGCCTGACGTGCCGCGATGATGGCCACCTGCTCACAACGGTCCAGCCTGCGCGCCTGCACGCGAGGCAGACGTTCCGTTGGTTCCTCCGCGAGCTGCGCACCGATCTTCACCGGCAGGTCGAACTTGTCGGCCCACTCGGCTTCGAGGGTGCGGATCCCGCTGGCCCCGGCCAACAGACCGTCCCAGGTGGACGCGACGTCCCCGCCGAGCGGTGTGGTGGCACCCAGCCCGGTGATCACGACGTCGATGTTGCGCATTGGAGTCTCCCAAGGTCGGCGCCTGTGTTGCTGACTACTGGTTAGTTCGGGACTCGACCTGAGAAGTTCAGTTCGAGTTCGCGGCGACGTAGTTCACGGCGTCGCCCACGGTCTTCAGGTTCGCGAGCTCGTCGTCCGGGATCTTCACGCCGAACTTGTCCTCGGCCTGCACGGCGATCTCCACCATGGACAGCGAGTCGATGTCCAGGTCGTCCACGAAGGACTTCTCGGTGCTGACGTCGTCCTGTGCGACGCCGGCCACCTCTTCGACGATCTCGGCGAGGCCGGACAGGATCTCTTCTTTCTCTGCCACTGAAGTTCCCTTTCCTGGGGTTCTGGTCTTCACTGTGTTCATTTCGGAGGGCACGGCACCCGCCGGTGATACTGATATCACGGGCAGATGATGGCCTGACCCGCGTAGGACAGTCCGGCTCCGAACCCGACCATCAGCACGACGTCGCCCTTCTTCGCGGTGCCGGCGGCGCGCATGTGGTCCAGCGCCATCGGGATCGAAGCGGACGACGTGTTTCCGGAGTACTTGATGTCGTCGGCGACGACCATGTCCTCCCTGGCGCCCTTGGCGCGCAGTTTCTTCGCGATCGCCTCGACGATCCGCAGGTTGGCCTGGTGCGGGATCAGAACGTCCACATCGGACGGTTCGAGTCCGGCGGCTTCCAGCGCGCGGATCGCGATCGGGGCGATCCGCGTGGTCGCCCAGCGGAAGACCGACTGGCCCTCCTGGTAGATGTACTTGTGCTCGCGCATGTAGATGCTGTCGACGAGGTCGCCGGCGCTGCCCCACACGACCGGGCCGATCCCCGGCTCCTCGGACGCGCCGACCAGCGCGGCACCGGCGCCGTCCGCGAAGATGATCGCGTTCGCCCGGTCCGTCGGGTCCACCGCGTCGGTCAGCTTCTCCGCGCCGATCACCAGCACCTGCCCCGAGGAGCCGGCCCGGATCAGGTCGGAGGCGACACCGAGGCCGTAGCAGAACCCGGCGCAGGCCGCGTTCAGGTCGAAGGCGCCCGGCGAGGAGATGCCGATCCGGTCGGCCACCTGGGCGGCCGCGTTCGGGATCGGCGAGGGCATGGTGCAGTTCGGCAGGATGACCGTGTCCACTTCGGACGGATCTACCCCGGCGTCGGCCAGTGCCCTGCTGCCGGCGGTGACGGCCATGTCGACCAGCAGTTCGTCCTTCTCGGCGAACCGGCGTTCGATGATGCCGACCCGGTCCCGGATCCACTGGTCGCTGGTGTCCATGATCTCGGACAGGTCGTCGTTGGTGACCACACGGTCCGGCTGCGTGCTGCCGACGCCGAGAACTCGCGTCGCGGTGGGGCCCTGCTTCAGCCGCAGTGTCGGCCGATCGGTCATCGAGCGTCCTCCTGGTCGGCCAGCTGGGCCAGGTTCTCCGGGGTCTTCAATGCGATCGGCTTCGTCACGACGTCCTTCAGCTGCCGCTTGACCAGGCCGGTCAGCGTGCCGGCGGGCGGCAGCTCCACGGTCCCGGTGACGCCGAGCGAGGCCAGCCCGTCCATGGTCAGGTCCCAGCGCACCGGGCTGGTCACCTGCTTCACCAGCCGTGCGAGGTATTCCGCGCCGCTGGTGACCACCGAACCGTCCGCATTGGACAGCAGCGGGCGGTTCGGGTCGGCGGGTGAGATGCCCGCGGCGTGCTCGCGCAGTGCTTCCTCGGCGGGGGCCATGTACGAGGTGTGGAACGCGCCCGCGACCTTCAGCGCACGCACCTTGGTGCCTTCGAGCGGCTCCGCCACGATCCGCTCGATCGCGTCGGCGGCGCCGGAGGCCACGATCTGGCCCGCGCCGTTCTGGTTCGCCGCGGCGAGGCCGTGGTCGGCAAGCCAGGCGACCACCCGTTCCGGCTCGCCCAGCATCACCGCGGCCATGCTGGTCGGCTCGATCGCGCAGGCCTTCGCCATCTCGGCGCCGCGGACCGCGGCCAGTGCCACCGCCTCTTCGGGGGCCAGCACCCCGGCGATGGCCGCGGCGGCCAGCTCGCCCACCGAGTGCCCGGCGACCGGCGTGTCCGAGGGCACCAGGTTCTGGCGCTCGATCTCGCCGTAGGCCAGCAGGGACAGCGCGACGATCAGCGGTTGCGCGATCGCGGTGTCCTGGATGGTGTCCGCGTCGGCCTCGGTGCCGAGGTGGACCAGGTCGAGCCCGGCCCGGTCGGACCACTGCCGCAGGCGGTCGCGGGTGCCGTCGAGTTCGAGCCAGGGCGAGAACATGCCGGGGGCCTGGGAGCCCTGTCCGGGGGCGAGGACTGCAGTCACCCGTCTAGGGAACACGGTCCGTGGCCTCGATCGTGATGCCGCGGCTCACCAAGTACTCAAGGCGATGTTGTAGGAACCCTACAAACGCCGGGCCTTGATAAACGCCCGTAACGGGAAGGTCTTGTCGGGTTCAGGTATTTTCAGAAGTGAAGTGGGTCACTGGCCGACGGCTACGATCCGTCACCGGGACCATTACCAAAGACCGCGCGCCCTGGCCAGCCTGCCGACCGTCAGCGCGACCCGGAGGACCAGCGCGTCCCGGGGGTCGGCGGCGTTGCGCCCGGTGAGCTCGGCGGCCCGGCGCAACCTGTAGCGCACCGTGTTCGGATGCACGAACAAGGTGCGCGCACAGGTCTCCAGCACCCCGCCCGCCTCCAGGTAGGTCTCCACCGTCTGCAGCAGGGTCGGGCCGGCCTGCTCCAGCGGCCTGGCGATCTCCTCGATCAGCAGCCGCTCGGCTTCGGCGTCCCCGGACAGCGCCCGCTCGGGCAGCAGGTCCGCGGACCTGGCCGGCCGGGGAGCGGCGGGCCAGCCGACCACCGCGCGCAGCCCGGACAGCGCCTCCGCCGCGCTCTGGTGGGCCTCGGCCAGGCTGGGCACGGTCGGCCCGGCGACCACCGGGCCTTCGCCGAACGCGGCGGACAGCTTGGCCAGGATCTCCCTGTCCTTGGCGGTGCCGTCGGTCGGCCCGCCGACGACCACGACCAGGCGCGAGCCCTGCACGCTGAGCAGGACCGGCCTGCTCACCCTGGCCGCCCGGCTGCGCACCTCGAACACGACCGTCGGTGGGTCGTCCGACGGCGGGTTGCCGACCAGCGCGGTGGCGCTGGCCGCCGGGTCCCAGCCCAGCGCGGACGCCCTGGACAGCACCGACTCCTCCGCGTCGCCACGCACGATGCCGTCCACCACCAGCGCTTCGAGCCTGGCGTCCCAGGCGCCGCGCGCCTCCGCGGCTGCCGCGTAGGAGTTCGCCGTGGCGAAGGCGATTTCCCTGCCGTAGCGGAGAATCCCTTCGATCAGGGCGGCCCGTTCCGCCTCGTTGGCGGCGAACTCGGGCAGTTGCTCCTCGAAAACCTCGATGGCGAGGCGGACCAGCCCGACCGCCTGGCGGAGGCTGACCGAGCGGGACAGCTCGGTCGGTGCGCCCCGGAACGCCTCGGTGGTGAGCTTGAGCGCCTCCTTGGAGTCCCGCAGCCACGAGACGAACCCGGCGGCGCCGGTCTGGATGATCAGCAACACGCTGGCCCGCTGGTCGGCCGGCAGCCTGCCGAACCACGGCAGCCGCCGCTCCATCGCGGTGACGCTCGCCGAGGCCAGCCGTCCCGAGGCGCGCTCGAGCTGCCGCAGCGTCTTCGCGGACAGCCCGTGGTGCTTCTGGCGGGGACTCTCAGTCATGATGCGGCGATCCTACGTGCCCCGGCGAACTCGCAACCCGCGCGAACCGGGTGACAACTAAGGTTGCTGGCCCCGCGGTCAGTACGCTCCCTACGATTCCACTTAGGAAATGGCGAGGGGAAGGCGGACGAGTGCCGGAACAGCAGTTGGAGATCGACGCGATTTCCAAACGGTATGGCGATGTGGTCGCTTTGCGTGAGATGACCTTCGATGTCCGGGCCGGGGAATTGTTCGGATTCGTCGGCAGCAACGGGGCGGGGAAGACCACCACCATGCGCATCGCACTGGGGGTGCTGTCCAGCGATTCCGGGGAGGTCCGCTGGGACGGCAGGCCGATCACCCTGGAGACCCGGCGGCACATCGGCTACATGCCGGAGGAGCGCGGTCTCTATCCGAAGATGAAAGTGGCAGAACAGCTCGCATATCTGGCGCGATTGCACGGCATGCCGGCGGCGACCGCGAAGAAGTCGGTGGACGACTGGACCGAACGGCTCGGCGTGGCTTCGCGTCGTGAGGACGAAGTGCAAAAGCTCAGCCTCGGCAACCAGCAGCGGGTGCAGCTGGCCGCGGCGCTGGTGCACAACCCGTCCATTCTGGTGCTCGACGAGCCGTTCTCCGGTCTGGACCCGGTCGCGGTGGACGTGATGAGCCAGGTGCTGCGGGAAAAGGCGAACGAAGGGGTGCCGGTGGTCTTCTCCAGCCACCAGCTCGATCTCGTCGAGCGGCTCTGCGACCGGATCGGCATCGTCCGCAATGGACAGATGGTCGCCAGGGGCACCGTGGACGAGCTGCGCGCGGGCGGGACCGTCGGGCTGGTGGTGGACGCGCCGGCGGCGCCGCAGGGCTGGGCAGCCGGGCTGCCGGGGGTCGCGGTGTTGCGGCACGAGGGCGGCAAGACCGAGCTGGAACTCGGCGAGGGGGCGGACGACCAGGCGGTGCTGCGGGCGGCGCTGGCGACCGGCCCGGTGCACGAGTTCGCCCGGCGGCTGCCGTCGCTGACCGAACTTTTCCGCAACGTCGTCACCGAGGAGGTCGCCGCGTGAATGCCGTGAACAAGCCTGAAGACAGCGCAGGCGCCATGTCCGCGGTCTGGCTGGTGGCGTCCAGGGAGATCAGCACCAGGCTGCGGTCGAAGGCTTACGTGGTCAGCACCCTGGTGCTGCTGGTGCTGATCGTCGGCGCGACCCTGGTGATGAAACTGCTGGCCGGCACCGGTTCGGACGCGACTATCGGTTTCACCACGCCGACCGCGCCGCTGGCCGCACCGCTGCAGGTCAGCGCGAAGACCATCGGCGAGGACGTGGCGACCAAGCAGGTGCCCGACGAGGCGGCGGGACGGTCGGAGGTGGCCGCCGGCAATCTGGACGCGCTGCTGGTCGGTGACGGCAAGCGGATCCAGGTCGTGGTGGAGAAGGATCTCGACAAGAACCTGGAGAACGCGCTCAACGTGCTGGCCGGGCAGCTCGCGCTGAACCAGCAGATCACCGACCTCGGTGGTGACCCGGCGAGCGTGCAGGCGGCGGTGAGCGGCGCGGGGGTGCAGGTCGAACCGCTCGAACAGCCGTATTCCTACGACGGGCAGCAGCTCGTGCTTGGCATCCTGGCCGGCATTCTGATCTACATCTCGCTGCTGCTCAACGGCCAGTCGGTCGCGCAGGGCGTGGTCGAGGAAAAGACCAGCCGGGTGGTCGAGCTGCTGCTGTCCACCATCCGACCGTGGCAGCTGATGACCGGCAAGGTGCTCGGCATCGGCGCGATCGGGTTGATCCAGATGCTGGCGATAGGGGTGGTCGGGATCGCCTCCGGACTGGCCACCGGGGTACTGACCATCTCCATCTCGGCCGCGGCGAGCACGGTGATCTGGCTGGTCGTCTGGTACCTGCTCGGCTTCCTGATGTACTCGATCGTGTTCGCCGCCCTCGGCGCACTGGTGTCGCGGCAGGAGGACGTGGGCGGCGCGGTGTCGCCGGCCCTGATGCTCATCATCGCCGGGTATGTCGTCGGCGTCTCGGTGCTGCCGTCGGACCCCGGCAACACGCTGGCCGAGGTGCTGTCGGTGATCCCGGTCTTCGCGCCGACGCTGATGCCGATGCGGCTGGCCATGGGCGGGGTGCCGGCCTGGGAGGCGGTGCTCTCGGTGGGGCTGGTGGTGGTGCTGATCCCGCTGTTGATCTGGCTCGCCGCCAGGATCTACCGGAACGCGGTGATGCGGACCGGCGCGAAGGTGAAGCTGCGGGACGCGCTCACCACGGCGTAACCTTCGCGAAACGCCCGAAGCCGCCCGGCGCTGCGGTTTTCGCTGCGCCGGGCGGCTTCGTCTCCCCGGTCCCCACCGGTATATCCACTATGACCCGTGTCGATCTTCTCCCGCTACTGGTCTCACCCAATCGTGGAACGCTCGAGTTGCCGCGTATCGGTCGCTGTTAAACGATCGCTGCACGATTTCAATTCGCGGACACGAGGAGGAACTGTGGGTGAGCAGCTCAAGGATGGGCTGGGCCAAGCGTGGAACATGGTGGCCACCTTTGTCCCGAAGCTCGTCGGATTCCTGATCATTCTGCTGATCGGCTGGCTTATCGCCAAGGCGGTCGCGAAGGCGCTGACGCTGGTGCTCGGCAAGCTCGGATTCGACAAACTGATCGACAAGACCGGGCTTTCCGGCACGCTCAAACAATCGAATACGGACGCCACCGGCATCATCGCGAAGCTGGTGTACTACTTCATTCTGCTGATCGCCCTGCAGCTGGCGTTCGGCGTGTTCGGCGAGAGCAATCCGGTGAGCCAGCTGCTCAACGAGGTGATCGCGTTCCTGCCGCGGATCGTGGTCGCGCTGGTGCTGATCATCGTGGCGGCGGCGATCGCGAACGTGGTCCGCAACATGGTGCACGGAGCGCTTTCCACCAGGCCGGCCGGTCGCCTGCTGGGCACGGTGGCCTACTGGCTGATCATGGCCTTCGGCATCATCGCCGCGCTGAACCAGATCAACATCGCCACCACGGTCACCACCCCGGTGCTGGTTGCGGTGCTGGCGACCATCGGCGGGGTGATCGTGGTCGGCTTCGGTGGCGGCCTGATCAAACCCGCGCAGCAGCGCTGGGACGGCTGGCTGGCGAACATGCAGGGCCAGCTCGGCAAGGGCGGCGGCACCGAGCGCGGCCAGGTCCGTGACCGCGAGGGCAACGGCCACACGGCGGCGAACGGCCCGGCAGCCGGGGTCGACACGCCGACCCCGCCGCACGGCTTCGGCCAGGTCAGCCGCTGACCGGCAGCCCAGCCGGCTGACCCACCACGTCCGGCCCGGTGACCGCGGAGGTCGCCGGGCCGGACGTGTGCGCGGGGTGCCGAGGGTGTCCGGTCTTTGGGATGTTCCAAGTCTCACAGTCGCTAGGGAAATGTCCCCTTCCTGGCCCATGTTGGGATCGATATACGGAAGGGGTGGGCGGTGGACTTCTTGCTGCACCACGGTTTCACCATGCTCGGTCAACAGGTCTCGCTGGCCGAGCTGACCGGGCAGGTGGCCGCACTGGCGGTGGTGTTCCTCGCGCAGCGTCGCACCCTGTGGACCTGGCCGGTGCAGGTCGCGGCCACCGTGCTGCTGTTCTCGGTGTACCTCTCCGCGCACCTCGGTGGGCTCGCCGCAAGGCAGGTGGCCATTCTGCTGATCTCGCTCTACGGCTGGTGGGCGTGGACCCGCCGCCGCGACCCGGTGTACGGCGTCGTGGTGCGCAAGGGCAGCGCTCGCGAGCGGCTGGCCATGCTCAGCGCTTTCGTGGCCGGTACCACCGCGATGGCGCTGGTGCTGGACGCGCTCGATGCCTCATGGGCGCCGTGGCCGGACGCCGCGATTTTCGTCGGCACCCTGGTCGCGTTCGCCGCGCAGGGCGCCGGGCTGGTCGAATTCTGGCTGGTCTGGCTGATCGTGGACGGGATCGGCGTGCCGCTGCAGATCGCCTCCGGGCTGTGGTTCTCGGCCGCGATCTACCTGGTCTTCGCGGCACTGGTGGTGCGGGGCTGGTGGAGCTGGAACCGGTCGGCCGAACAGTCCGGCGCTCAGGGCAGCATCCAGCTGAGCACCGGCGTGCTCTGACCGACCACGATCAGGCACATCACCAGCAGCAGGCCGATGCTCCATGGCAGCACCTTCCGCAGCAGGTTGCCCTCCTCGCCGTTCAGGTTGGCCGCCGCGCACGCGATGGTCAGGTTCTGCGGCGAGATCATCTTGCCCAGCACCCCGCCCGAGCTGTTCGCGGCGGCGAGCAGGTCGGCCGGGAGCCCGGCCTGGCCGGCCGCGGTGACCTGCAGCGCGCCGAATAACGCGTTCGCGGAGGTGTCCGAGCCGGTCACGGCGACCCCGAACCAGCCGAGCACCGGGGACAGGAAGGCCAGCCCGGCGCCGGCGCCGGCGATCAGATAGCCGATCGTGGTGGCCTGTCCGGACAGGTTCAGCACGTACGCCAGCGCGAGCACGCTGGTCACGGTGAGGATGGCGAACCGAAGCTCGCGGACGGTGGCCAGCCATTCGGTCAGCGTGGCGCTGGCGGAGATCCGCAGCACGATCGCGGTGAGCACGCCCGCGACCAGCACCAGGGTGCCGCCGGTGTTCAGGATCGGCAGCGAGAACGTGTTGGCCGAGACCGGTTTCCCGCCGGCGTTCGCGACGTTCAGCAACGGCCAGTCGAACTTCCAGGTGGCCGAGTCCAGCAGCTTCTTCACCGGCGGCAGCTGGCCGATCGAGAAGATCACGATGATCAGGCCGTAGGGCACGTATGCCTTGAAGATCTCGCCGCGTTCCTCCGGCCTGTCCAGCACCTCGGTTCGGGCGCCGGTGAGCACCGCGGTGCGCACCTCTTCCTTGGCCGGCCTGCGGGAGGCGGGCAGCAGCACCAGCGCGGCCGCGCCGGCCAGCGCGGCACCGATGTCGGCGAGTTGCGCGGAGACGTAGTTCGACGCCAGGAACTGCACTACGCCGAAGGCCACGCCGCAGCACAGCGCGGGCAGCCAGGTTTCCCTGAGCCCGCGCCTGCCATCCACGATGAACACCAGCAGGAGTGGGACCACCAGCGCGAGCAGCGGGGTCTGCCGCCCGACGATCGAGGAGACGGTGTCCAGCGGCAGGCCGGTGACCTGGGCCAAGGTGACCACCGGGGTGCCCATCGCGCCGAACGCGACCGGCGCCGTGTTGGCCACCAGCGCGACCACCGCGGCCTTGACCGGTGCGAAGCCCAGCGCCACCAGCATCACCGAGCAGATCGCCACCGGGGCGCCGAACCCGGCCAGCGCCTCCATCAGCGCGCCGAAGCTGAACGCGATGATCAGCGCCTGGATCCGGGGGTCGTCGGAGACCCGACCGAAGGAGCGCCGCAGCACGTCGAAGTGTCCGGTGCGCACGGTGAGCCGGTAGATCCACAGTGCGTTCAGCACGATCCACATGATCGGGAACAGGCCGAACACCGCACCCTGCACCCCGGACGAGAGCGCCTGGTCCAGCGGCATGCCGAAGGGCAGCACGGCGACCAGCAGGGCCACCGCCAGCCCGATCATCGCGGCCAGATGCGCCTTCATCCGGACCACGCCGAGCAGTACCAGCACAGTGGCCAGCGGCAACACCGCGACCAGTGCGGACAGCCAGAGCGAACCGAGCGGGACGAGCTCCTGGACGAACATGTGACCCGACCTCGTTTCCACAATGTGAAAACTACTTTTCGTACTAGGCCGAGATCTTCGTCACAAACGACACGTCCCGTCAAGAACTTGACGCGTATGGCCTATCGGCTCGTCACCGGAGGGTGGCGTGCGTGGGCCTGAGGTCGGCGATCCGGCGGACGCCGAGCAGCTGCATGGTGCGCACGATCTCGGTGCGGAGGATGTCCACCGCGCGCCGGACCCCGCGCTCGCCGCCGGCCATCAGCCCGTACAGGTAGGCCCGGCCGATCAGGCAGGCATCCGCGCCGCGCGCCATCCCGGCCACGATGTCGCCGCCGGAGAGGATGCCGGTGTCCAGCCAGACCTCGGCCTCGCCGTTGACCTCGTCCAGCACCGGCGGTAGCAGCTCCAGCGGGGTCGGCGCCCGGTCCAGCTGGCGCCCGCCGTGGTTGGACAGGATCACCGCCTCGGCCCCGTGCTTGACCACCTCACGGGCGTCGTCGGCGTTCTGGATGCCCTTCACCACCAGCTTGCCCGGCCAGGTGGCGCGCACCCAGTCGAGGTCGTCGAAGTTCAGCGTCGGGTCGAACAGCTTGTTCAGCAGTTCCGCGACCGTGCCGCCCCAAGAGCTGAGCGAGGCGAAGGTCAGCGGCTCGGTGGTGAGCAGGTTGATCCACCACGCCGGATGCATCGCGCCGTCGACGAAGGTGCGCAGGGTCAGCGCGGGCGGGATGGTGAGCCCGTTGCGCACATCGCGCATCCTGGCCCCGCCCACCGGGGTGTCCACGGTCAGCATCAAGGTGTCGTAGCCGGTTTCCCAAGCTCGGTTCATCAGATCCTCGCCGGCCGCGTGGTCGCGCCAGACGTAGAGCTGGAACCACTTGCGCGCCTCCGGCGCCGCGGCGGCGACGTCCTCGATCGAGGTGGTGCCCATCGTGGACAACGCGTACGGGATGCCGGTCTCCTGCGCGACCCGCACCACCGCGCGCTCGCCCTCGTGGTTCATCATCCTGGTGAACCCGGTCGGCGCGAAGGCGAACGGAAGCTCCGACCGCTGCCCGAGGATCTCCGTGCTGGTGTCCACGTCCGAGACCCCGCGGAGCACGTTCGGATGGAACTCGACACGGCGGAACGCCTGCCTCGCCCGGCGCAGGCTGTCCTCCAGTTCGGCCGCGCCGTCGGTGTAGTCGAACACCGCGCGCGGGCTGCGCTTGCGCGCGATCATGCGCAGGTCGGCGATGGTGTGCGCGCCTGCGAGCCTGCGGTCGGTCGGGTTCAGCACGATCGGCTTCGGCCGCAGGATCTGGGCGAGCTCGTTCGGGCGGGGCAGCCGGCGCTTCGTCACGCGATCATCTCCCTGGGCAAGGTGAAGGGACCCGCCGAAACGAGAAACATCAGATGTTTCGACGGGTCCCTTAATAGCACACCAGCCGTCACGCGTTGCCGGACTCCGAGGTCTGCGGGCCCGCCGCGGACACGTCGTCGATCCGGTACCTGCGCGCGGCCTCGGTCACCTTGGCCTGTTCCACGTCGCCGCGGCGGGACAGCGCGCTGAGCGTGCCAACCACGATCGACTCGGCGTCCACCAGGAAGTGCCGTCGCGCGGCGGGCCGGGTGTCGGAGAAGCCGAACCCGTCCGTGCCGAGCGTCAGCATGTCGGTGGGCACCCACGGGCGGATCAGGTCCGGCACCGCGCGCATCCAGTCCGACACCGCCACCACTGGACCGGGAGCGCCCTGCAGCGCCTGGGTCACGTACGGCACCCGAGGCTGCGAGTCCGCCGGGTGCAGCAGGTTGTCGTGGTCGATCTCCACGGCCTCGCGGCGCAGCTCGTTCCACGAGGTCGCGGACCACACCGCGGCCTGCACGCCCCACTCTTCGGCCAGCATCCGCTGGGCCTTGAGCGCGTCCGGCATGGTCACCCCGGACACCAGGATCTGCGCCTTCGGGCCTTCGCCGTCCGGCGCGTCCGAGTAGCGGTACAGGCCCTTCAGGAGACCTTCCACGTCCAGGTTCTCCGGCTCGGCCGGCTGCTGGTACGGCTCGTTGTAGATGGTCAGGTAGTAGAACACGTTCTCGCCGTTGCCGTCCGGCCCGGTCTCGCCGTACATCCGGCGGAGGCCGTCCCGCACGATGTGCGCGATCTCGAAGGAGAACGACGGGTCGTAGGCGATCACCGCCGGGTTGGTGGCGGCCAGCAGCAGCGAATGCCCGTCCGCGTGCTGCAGCCCCTCGCCGGTCAGCGTGGTGCGCCCGGCGGTGGCGCCGAGCACGAACCCGCGGGTCATCTGGTCCGCCGCCGCGTACAGCCCGTCACCGGTCCGCTGGAACCCGAACATCGAGTAGAAGATGTAGATCGGGATCATCGGCTCGCCGTGCGTCGAGTACGACGTGCC